>NZ_JBIVIA010000005.1:0-407991 GCF_044749485.1 Pseudomonas sp. NPDC089401
TGACCCGCTTCGACAAGCTCGCGAAAAGTTATGCCGCCATGGTCTCACTGGCTTGCTCCATGCGGTGTTTGCGACATCTCTTTTCGTACAGAGCCTAAGCGCAGGCCGGCTCTACGCTTAGTGATCAGCGTTAAAGGCTAATTATGCCTTTTTGACCAGATGAGCCAGATTGGCCAGCTTACGGGACTCCATTTTAACTTCTTTCATTTCAGTTACTCCTTTGAGTGTCGCGTCAGTGCGACCCATTCATACTTGTTCATTTGTTCAAGATGTGCAACCTGAATGATCGAAGGAAATTCCCCAAACAATTGTCGGAATTTTTACCATAGAGAGTATTTTCAACAACCCCTTAGAACACTAAAACTTACCCACGCGCTCTAAATCGGACTATCCAGCTATTAACCAATCACGGCAGTGTCTTGGCTCATGACCGTCTACTGGGCCAGATCCGCCAGCGTCTCCTCTTCTTCGAAGTTCGACAACTCAGGCCCGCACATCCAGGCGTTCTCGACACCCTGCCGCGGCGTGCAGTCAAAGCGTGCGTCCTTGAACACAACGGGCACCCCGAAGTGATGCCACAGCTGATGAACACGGCATTGTCTTCATCGCCGGGTGTACCGCCTGATAGAGGTGCCGACCACGGCCTTGAACGTGCTGGGCAATGCGCTGGCACGGCGGGGGATCGCGCGCTGGGAAGGCCCGCAGGATGAAGTTCCCGAGGTACAATGCGCGCTCAACGCTACAACCCGAGATGGAACATGAACCGCCAGAAGAAGATCATCCAGCTGCTCAAGGCCAACCAGAAAAGGGTCAATGCCAAGCTGGCGCCCAAGAGCAACAAGCCCAAGTACATCAGCAAGGCCGACCGGGCAAAGCTCGAAGCCGAGGCGAATGCTGCTGCAAGCACTGAAGCAGCGGCCGATCAGGGCTGATCGCCCTCGTTCAGATACTCCTGCAAGGCCTCGCCCAATACCTCGAACACCCGGGCAATGCGCCCTACCCGACGCAGGTCGCTGTGCATGGCCAGCCACACATCGACCTCGAAGCCGATGCGGTCTGGCAACACCCGGACCAGCCCGAGGTCCCTGGCCATGCGCGTCGGGCACAGGCCGAAGCCCAGGCCGGCCTTGAGCGCGGCCAGTTGTGCGAGGTGGTTGTCGGAGGCAATGGCAAAGTGCTGATCGACCTCGCACAGCCCGCTCTGGACGAACCTGCGCAGATCGGCCGAACGCCGGTCCGGGCCGATCAACGGCCCCTGGCGCAGCGCCTGCAGGCTGGCCGGGGTGCCGTGGCGGCGCAGGCATGCTGCGCTGGCGTGAACACCCACACGCAAGCTACCCACGCGGCGCACGGTGATATCGGCTTCCACCGGCCGCAGCAGGCGTACGGCGATGTCCGATTGCAAGCGGGCGATGTCTTCCAAGGCGTCGCCGATGCTCAGTTCAAGCTTCAGCCCCGGATGGCCGTGATGGAAGTCGCGCAGCAGCCCGGGCAATACCTCCACGCCCAACAACTCGCCGCACGTTACCCGCACCGTGCCCTGGTCCGGCGCCGTCTCGGCGCTGGCCATGCGGTTGAACGCCTGCGCGGCGAGGTCCATGGACTCGACATGCTCGATCAGCCGCTGCGCGCCACTGGTGGGGGTCAGTCCCGAGGGCGAGCGCGTGAACAGGCTCAATCCCAACACCTGTTCGAGGTGGTCCAGGCGCCGCCGCGCGGTGGCCTGGGCAATGCCCAGCAATTTCGCCGCGCCACTCAGGCTGCCCGAGCGCAGCACCGCGAGGAATACCCGCTGGCTTTCCCATTCCAGCCCGCTCATACATTCTTGCCCAACGGTTGCTCCCTTTTTGCGCTTCTGCCGAGGCCTGCGAACAGCGATCATGCACCCCCGAACCTTTCCGGGCGACATTGTAAGGAGTCAGAGCATGGGATTCACCGGTCAGTGCCGATGCGGGCAAGTGGCTATCGACATCGAGGCACAGCAACTGCCGCCGCTGTATGCCTGCCATTGTCTCAACTGCCAGCGCTGGAGCGGCAGTGCATTTGGCTTGCACCTGTTGTGTGGGGCCGCGGCCGTGAGGGTGACGGGTGAGGTGGTCACCTACATGCATGAGCATCAGGGGCAGACATCGACGCAATCGCTGTGCGGGGTGTGCCATACCCGCTTGTTCAACGAGACCACTGCGGCGCCAGGCATGAGGGTAGTACGGGCTGGGGTGCTGGACGGTGCGCAGGCGTGGGTGCCAGTGGCGCATATCTGGACGCGGCGCAGGCAGCCTTGGGTGGTGTTGCCGCAAGGGGTTGCGCAGTGGGAAGAGACGCCAACGGCCGAGGCTTTTGGCAAAGCGTTGTTTGGCTGACGGGGCCGCCCTCTTCGCGGGCAAGCCCGCTCCCACAGGTCCGCGCAGTATCCGAGGTCTGTGGTTATCCTGCAGGAGCGGGCTTGCCCCGCGAAGAGGCGGGCCCTGCCTGGTGCATCATTCCAAGTTCGGCGTCATCCAGCAGCGCCTTGGCCATGGCGCAGAGATAGTGTGATGCCCAGATCAGCTGGGGTTTGTCCTCCATCAGTCCATCCAGGCTCAGGTCGCGGGCATAGCCCATCAGTTCCGAGGCTTGTTCGCGGGCGTACTGGCAGGAGATACCTGCCTCGATGCGGAACAGCGGGTGGGTCTGGTTTTCGCCTTGGTAGAAGGTGGTTTTGCCTACGGTAAGCTTGGTGTCGTCTGTGGTCATTGTTCAATCTCCCTGACATTTGCTTCGCCTGTTCCGGCCCTTTCGCGGGCAAGCCCGCTCCCACAGATATGGCGCATGCCTTAGGGCCTGCGGAGATTCCTGTGGGAGCGGGTTTACCCGCGAAGAGGCCAGTTCCGGCAACCCATCACTCAAGCTTTAATGCAAAGTCCGAGGCTCTGCAGGTATCTGCACCTGGATCAATGCCTGCTCGAGCAAGGCGCGCAGCGCCTCCATCTCATGTATCGAGGCCATCATCAGGATCGACGCCGGTGACTTGGGCTGCAGCATTAGCGCCTGATGCACGACCGTCGATGCGCACAGTGCATAGTCCGTGGCCTGGATCAGGGTGTCTTCGAGGGAATGAATGTCGTGGGGTGGATCGGGGACTATCTTGAGCATACTCAATCTCCAACAATGGTTGAGCTGCACTCCGACCTGCTGTCAAACAAATGGGTGGCAACTGTACGCGGGTTGACAGACCGAGATCGTTGGCACTCGGCGCACACGAGGGTGCCCGCACGTACAGTCGCCATAAGCGTTTGCACACGGACAACAATCGACGGTCTGTCAAAACCGGCCGCTGAATTGGCAGCGGCAGGCCGAGACTAGAACTGGTGCCGAACACGTGCAACGTAAAACAGGCGGCAAGAGTATCTTTGGGAAACGTCCTACAGGAAAGGGCCAAAATCTGATTATTCGGCCCCCTTCCACACTCACTCAAGCCTGAGGTGCCGGCGCCTCACCCAATGCCAGGTTCACCGCCATCCACCCATTCACGGCCGCCTCCCCCGCCTCGGTGAATGCCCGCTCCAGCAGTTTCACCTGCTCGCGGCGCAACTGCTGCTCCAGGCGGGCGCCCTCCTCGGTCAGCTCCAGCAGGCGCAGGCGCTTGTCGGTTTCCGAGGCGACGCTGCTCACCAGGCGCATTTCCGATAGTTGCCGCAGGGGGATGTTGAGCGCCTGTTTCGTGACCCCCAGCAACGTCAGCAATTCCTTGACGCTCAGGCTCGGATAGCGGGCCACGAAAAACACGATGCGCTGGTGCACCCGGCTCAAGCCACGGCGTTCGAGCATCTCGTCAGCCTTGGCGGTGAACGCCTGGTAGCCGAAGAAGAACGCCTCCATGGCTTGCTGTTGAGTGTCTGCATTTTTTAGGTCAATCATGTTGACATACTCTCGGAAGCCCCACTACTTTAGGTCAAGCAGTTTGACTTATATCGCTCCCGCTTCGCCAGAGGTGATTCATGGCTTTTTCTGAACGTACTACGCGCCTGAAGAGTTCCCTGATCCGTGAAATCCTGGCCGCTGCCCAGCGCCCAGGCATGATGTCCTTCGCAGGGGGCCTGCCCGCCGAGGCCATGTTGCCCGCCGTCAACTGGGCCGACATGCCGGTCGGCATGGGGCAGTACGGCACGAGCGAGGGCGAGCCCGAGCTGCGCGAGGCGCTGGCCCACGAGGCCCGGGCCCTGGGCATCCCCTGCCAGGCCAGCCAGGTGCTGGTCCTCAGCGGTTCACAGCAAGCCCTCGACCTGAGCGCCAAGCTCTACATCGACAAAGGCACCCAGGTACTGCTTGAGGCCCCCACCTACCTCGCGGCGCTGCAGGCATTCCAGTTTTTCGGGGCCGATTGCCTGGCGGTGCGGATGGAGCAGGACGGCCCGAACCTGCAAGCGCTGCGCACGCTGCTGGAGCAGCACCAGCCTGCCTTCATCTACCTGATCCCGACTTTCCAGAATCCGTCGGGCCTGCGCTACAGCGAAGCCAAACGGGACGCGGTTGCGGCCTTGCTGGATGAGTTCGGCGTTACCCTGATCGAGGATGAACCCTACCGCGAACTGAGCTTCGACGGCGGCCTCGCCACGCCCATCGTCGGCCGCTTGAACACGGCCAGCTGGATCTACACCGGCACCGTGTCCAAGACCCTGCTGCCCGGCTTGCGAGTGGGCTACCTGATTGCCAGCCCAGACCTGTTCCCGCACCTGCTGCGGCTCAAGCAGTCGGCCGACCTGCACACCAGCCGCGTGGGACAGTGGCAGGTGATGCAGTGGCTGGGTACGGAGAAGCTGCAACATCACCTCGATGAGCTGCGCAGCTATTACCGGGTTCGTCGGGATGCCTTCCAGGCCGCCCTGCACACGCATTTTGCCGACCTGGCCGACTGGCGCATGCCCGAAGGCGGGTTGTTCTTCTGGCTGAAGCTCAAGCAACCGCTGGACACCCGCACCCTGCTGGAGCCGGCGCTGGCGGCCAATGTGGCATTCATGCCGGGCGAGCCGTTCTTCCCCGAGCCGGACCTGCACCACGGGCACCTGCGGCTGAACTTCAGCCATGTCGGGCCCGAGCAGTTGGACGAAGGCTTGAAGCGGTTGGCCGCAGTGGTACGCCAGGCGCAGGCGCTGCAAGCGGCTTGAAAACGCACCTCAGGAGGGCAACGCCGCGCTCATGCCCGGCCCTCCTTGGCAATGCCCCGGATGACCACGTACAACAGCGGCCCCACGGATACGAACCCGACCGTCACCAGCAGATAGGGCAGCACGACAAGCGCTGAACGCCCTCTGGAACGGTTGTCCATGACCATCCAGAGGCAGGCGAGCCCTGCCATCAGATACAAGTCGATGAGTACCTGGGCGGTGTCGGGCCGGGCAAGCAGTTCAAGCCCGAAAGCCAAAAGCGACTGCTCGGCGATCAGCATTGCCCAGCCGGTGTAGAGCGAGAAAACTACCAACGTTGCCAGGGCGCAGAAACGAAGTGCCATCATCCTCTCCTGAGTAGGGTTTGCTGGCACGCTAGTGATAGGGTTGCCCTGGTTCAATGACCTCTGAGGTCATGAACGCCGTGAACAAGGAAGCTCAGAGGCGACACATGCATCATCACCCGTTCCACCCCAGGCATCCCGCGCCGGGCACTTCGGCTGGCCAGCATATACGACAGCTACGCCAGCAGGCCGGCTTCAGCCAACTCGACCTCTCGCTGTTGGCAGGGGTTTCCCAGCGCCACCTGAGCTGCGTGGAAACCGGGCGAGCCAAGGCCAGCCCGAGTACCCTGCATGCCCTTCTTTCGGCGTTGGGCGCTGCGCTGGAGCAGTGCAATGAAGTGTTTCTCGCTGCCGGCTATGCCCCCCGCTACGCAGCCTCATCACTGGATGCGCCCGGCATGAAAATGATGCACACCGCCATCGGGCACATTCTGCAGGCGAACAACCCGGCACCGGCGATCGTGATCGACAGCCAATGGGAGGTCGTGGCTGCCAACGTGAGTACGGGCTTGCTGCTGGCCATGGCAGGCGTGGCCCAGGAGGCAACGGCAAGGCTCAATCTGCTCGACACACTGCTGCGCCCCGGCGGCCTGGGTGATCGCCTGGCCAATGCGCAAGAAATCCGCGCCGTCGCCTGGCAACGCGCGGCGCGGGAGGCCGGCAGCAACCCGGCCCTGGCTGAACGACTGCGCAACCTGTCAGCACCGGGCGAATCCTTGCATACCACCCATTCAGGCCCCGTGTTGCTGACCCGCGTAAACACCTCGGAAGGCGAACTCAGGTTCCTCTCCACGTTCACTACATTCGGCATGCCCCTGGACATCACCGTGCAGTCATTACGCATCGAGCACCTGATACCTGCCGACGAAACAACCTGGCAACGCATGAGGACTGCGTTCGAGAAGCACGACAGCGCCGCGTGTCACGCCCTCACATAGCGCAAATGGGTAGCGTCCGGTGTATTGAGCACCGTATCGATACGAAACTGCGCCGCCGGCTCACCCAGGTTTTCGAACAGCCGTCGCCCACTGCCGAACAGTACCGGCGCCAGGGCGATTTCCAGCTCTTCGATAACCCCCATGGCCAGATACTGCTGGATTACATCCGCACCACCCGAGATGCGGATGTCGCGATCGCCTGCCGACAGGCGAGCTTTCGCCAGGGCGCTTTGCGGCCCGTCATCGACGAAATGGAATGTCGTCCCGCCCGGCCGCACCCAGGGTTCGCGCTGCTCGTGGGTAAGCACGTACACCGGGCAGTGAAACGGCGCCTCTTGCGGCCAGCTGCATTCGCCCTGCTCGAACATGCGCTTGCCCATGATCGCGGCGCCGGTGCGCTCCAGGGTGTGGCGCAGTGCATCGTTGACCGGGCCGGTCTCGCCGCCCTGGGCGAACATCAGGTTTTCGCGGAAGTACTGCTGCTTGAGGATCCAGCTCATCAGCGAGCCCCACTTGGCGCCCCACTGCTTGTACGTGGGGTCGCTCCAGTGCGCGAGGTCCATGCCGTCCGGTGCCATGTAGCCGTCGAGGGTCAGGCCGATGTTCACGAATACCTTGGTCATCGTGGCTCCTCACTCGCAAATTGTGGCGATGGCCTGTAAGCATAGGTGCGCATCGCCGAAGCACTGCTGGCAAGGCTCAACGACCTTTTAGAATCGCCGCACAGTCCCTAGAATCATGCCCCTGTTTCCAAGGATGGTCCAAATCATGACTACGCAGAACTGGCTCGAATGGTTCCAGGCCAGGCACCCCGCCATAAGCCGTTTGCGCAATTGGGAGGATAGTTACTGGCTTCAACTGATTGCACGCACCGCGCAAAACGGTGCCTGGGTGGACCTGAGCCGGCATGAGAATGGCTTCATTCGCGAAGTGGCGGTAAGGGAGCTGGCTGAAAGCCCCTCCCCTGAAGCGCTGGCTGCGTTGGTCATACGCCTGAACGACTGGGTCCCCCAGGTTCGCGAGGCAGCCACATCAGCCGTGCAGCGCTACCTGGCGAGCGCACACGTCACGTCCCTGCTTTTTGCCTTGAATCCTCTGCTGGCACTGGCCACGCAGCGTCGGGCCGACCACAGCGCTATCCTGGCGAGCGTGCGCGCAGCGTTGCAGTCCCCCAGCGCCCGGGAAGCAGTAGAGGCCAGCTTCCTCGCGCAGCAGAGCAAAGCCGCCTGCTACCTGTTCGCCCTGCTGCTGGAGTCAACGGCGTCGCCGGAACCTCTCCTGCGCGACGGCCTGTCCCACCGCGAGCTAAACGTGCGCATGGCGGCGATCGAGGCCTGCGAAACGCTGGCCACAGCACAAACCCATGCCCTGTTGCTGGACGCCCTGCCACATTCGATTGCCAGGGTCCGTATCTGCATCCTGCGTGCCCTCATACCGGTACTCGAAGACCCAAAGCCCTTGCTGCAGCAAGCATTGCTCAATGGCTCAGGCGCGGTCCGCAGCCTGGCGCAGTGGGAGGCGCCGCGCTACGGAGTTGACCCAGCGGTGATGCTGGCTACGCAGCTGGGGCGACCGATGCCGGTCAAGAAAGCCGACTGGCTGGCTGTGCTGGGGCTGGCCCGCGACCTTGGCAGCGTGCTCCCGGATGCCTGGTGGGCGGCGGCACTGGGTTCGGCCTATCCATCCGTTCGGCTCTCGGCCTTGTACCTGCCCGGCGAACGGCCGACAGCTGCCTTGATCGACGCCCTCGATGACGCTTCCGACAAAGTGTTCAACGTGCTGATCACCCGGCTCGGCAAGCTGCCCTGGAGCGCCATCACCGAGCCTGTGAGCGCCAGGCTCGACCGCCTGTGGCATGACCTCCCGATGGCACGCCGCCTGAAGCAACTCGAACTTCTGGCCCCTTGGCAACAGGTTGGGTACTTGCTCAAACGACTGGGCCGCGAACCCGCCCGGCAGGCTGAATGGCTGCACGTGATTGCGCAGTGGTGCGATCGCCAATACCGGATCATCGACTCGTTTACATCGAAGGCAGAGCAAGTGGCATTGAAAGAGCAGCTTCAGCACCTGGCAACGCAGGGTCTGCTCGGTCACGCCACCGTGGCGCGAGTCGCTGCCTGATCGAGTTACCCGGCCTCGCGCAGCATTTCGATCAGCCCTTCTGGCCATACCGTCTCGCGTGTGGCCCGAAGGGCCTGCACCGACCACCAGCGGTGCTCAGCCATGACCTGGATCTCATCCGCGGACCAGCCCGCATGCGAGATCGCTTTGCCCTGCACATGGACGACAAAGTACCGCTCGATGGCATGAACCTCCTCGCCATTGACTTCCTTTCACGCATGTTCATTTTCTTTCTGAGTTGCTTTAAGCGCTTCACGCAAGAATGTCAGGGCACGCTGAAAGACGGGATGGCACTCGGCAAAGGGCAAATCGTCCAGCGACGCCCAGAAAAACACGAAACGGTGACCGTGGTCATCCAGCGTCTGATGCGACCACTGCACTGGCAAGGCTCGCTCGACCCGGCACAAGTGGAACGACCAGACCTGCCCGTCAGGGCCCGCGTCCCAGCAGCCAAGGTCCGCTTCGACCGAAGCATCAACGATGCCCGATTCCTCCATCAGCTCGCGCAAGGCCGCTGCGCGCGCTGATTCGCCCGATTCAATGCTGCCCTTGACCAATTGCACCCCGGCGAGCGGATGGCGGAAAAGCAGCAGTTTGGGCGGTGAGGTCGAAGACATCAGCACCGGGCAGGCTTTGTCAGGGCGCATTGTGATTTCCTGTTCAATACTCATGGGCTGGAGAAAGTCCTTTTCGCTTGGCCTGGCGTTTTTTCGGGGACGCGATTCTACGCCTGCGCCCTCCGATCTCAAATGCAAGGTTCATGGCCTTGCAACCGCATCCCTGCAAGATGGCCATCCATCATCAGGAATCGCGCCATGCCGCACTGTATCCGCACCACGCGACTGCAACTGTGCCCGCTACGTACCGACATGGCGCAGCGCCTGGCCGAGTTGGGCAACGACCCGATCATCGCCGCTCAGACCGCCAATTTCCCCTCGCCTTATACCCTGGAACACGCGCAGGCCTACATCAGCCAAGCCATTGCCAGTGATGGCGCCAAGGCCAATCCTGTATTCGCCATCGAATTGCTCGATGGCACCCTGGCAGGCGTGATCAACCTCAAGCTGAACCCGCGCCATCGCAGCGGCCACCTGGGTTACTGGATGGGCGCTCCTTACCGTGGCTGTGGCTACATGAGCGAAGCTGCCCGGGCGCTGGTCCGCCATGGTTTCGAGGTGTTGAACCTGCACCGTGTGGAGAGTGCCTGCTTCGCGTTCAACAAGGCATCGACACGAGTGCTGGAGAACGCCGGCCTGGCGCCTGAAGGCCGCAAGCGGCAGGCGTTTTTCAAGGAAGGCGAATTCGTCGACCTGTTGCTGTTCGGCGCCATTGCCGAGACCATCAGCCAGGCTTGAAACGGTTCCGGGCGGGCACCTCGAATGGGACACCACTACTGACAACTATTCCCCAATCGTCCGAGCGCGACTTATAGTGGCCCTGCTCTCTAAGTCAAAGGAATGGCGATGAACCCCACAAGCAAGCTGCGTGTCGGCCTGATCGGCGACCGCGATACCACCGCAGTCACCGCTCACCGCGCCATCGAAGCGGCCCTGCCGCTGGCCTTCGACGCCCTCGGCATCGAGGCCGAATACCATTGGCTGCCGACGCAGGCGCTCGCCGAAAAACGCCTGTCTGATTTCGACGGCCTATGGTGCGTGCCGGGTAGCCCCTACACAGATACCAACGCGGTACTGGCCGCTATCCGTTTCGCTCGCGAACAGGCAATCCCATTTCTGGGTACTTGCGGCGGCTTTCAGCATGCGCTGCTGGAATACGCGCAGAACGTACTCGGCTGGGCGGATGCCGAGCATGGTGAATTACCGTCCCAGGGTGGCCGTGCGATCATCGCGCCGCTGAGTTGCGCGCTGGTTGAGAAGCGGCAGTCGATCCGGCTATTGGATAGCTCGCGCATTGCCCAGGCGTACGGCACGGCGCTTGTGGAAGAAGGCTATCGATGCAATTACGGCCTCAACCCTCAGTTCGCCGCCGCCCTGCTCGATGGGCAACTGCGTGCCACAGGTTGGGACGAAGGCGCTGAAGTCCGGGCTGTGGAGTTGCAGGGCGATGGTTTCTTCGTCGCCACGCTGTTCCAGCCTGAGCGCGCCGCACTGAACGGGCAGGTGCCGCCCCTGGTGCGCGGCTGGCTGCAAGCTTGTGACACGCGTTAGTTGTTGCGACAGCAAGGCCGGGCAGGACTGCCTGGGAGGCAGCTTTCGACCCGAAGCAGCCGTTGAAAAAGAAACGATATCGTGAGCGCTACGCGCACCCTGTGGGAGCGGGTTTATCGAGACGTCGAACCGCCGCGAAGAAGGCGCCGCGGTGGATGGCACCGGCTGTGCCGGTGTTCGCGGGTAAACCCGCTCCCACAATGGATGGTGGTCGGGCTCAACGGCAGCTATGGGTCGAAAGCTGCCGGTGCACCCTTCGCCTCTACAGAAACTTCAACTGAGCACTCGGTCGACCGGTTGACACGAGTGGTAACAAGTGTGCGCTGGATATGTGCACAAAATTCCCACTATGGAAGTACCAGACCAGAAAGTAAGGAGCCAGAAAAAGTCAATTAAATCAGCGTTAAAACTCCTGTGACCGGATGCCGCACGGATTGAGTCCACCTGTGAGGATTATCCAGATAAAGGAAGCCCATCGACTGCCCCCCTCAAAATGGATTGGTACGATTCTTGTTTGTATACAAATAACAAAAACAAAAGTACACAACCATCATGGAGTCCCGATGGCGTCGATTACACGTTCCGGTGTCACCCCGCTCGATGTACCTCCCGCCGAAACGGCCGGGTCCACCGAGCCGGCGTTGAGCCCTCGCCTTTACAGCTCCGACCTCGCCCCCACCCGCGCGGCCAACCGCACCTGGGGCCGCTACAGCCTGTTCGCGCTGTGGACCAACGATGTCCACAACATCGCCAACTACTCCTTCGCCATCGGCCTGTTCGCCCTGGGGATGAGCGGCGCGCAGATCCTCGCCGCCTTCGCCCTCGGTGCGCTGGTGATCTACGGCCTGATGAACCTGTCCGGCTACATGGGCCAGAAGACCGGCCTGCCCTACCCGGTCATGTGCCGGATCAGCTTCGGCATCCACGGCGCACAGATCCCGGCGCTGATCCGCGCGGTGATCGCCATCGCCTGGTTCGGCATCCAGACCTACCTCGCCTCGGTGGTGCTGCGCGTGCTGCTCACCGCCATCGCGCCAGAACTCAAGGCCTACGACCAGAATTCGATCCTCGGGCTGTCGACCCTGGGCTGGGTCACCTTCCTCGCCATCTGGTGCGTGCAGGTGGCGATCTTCGCCTACGGCATGGAGATGGTGCGCCGCTTCGAATCCCTCGCCGGGCCCATTATCCTGGTCGCCTTCAGCAGCCTGGCGGGCTGGATGTACTGGCGCAGCGGCCTGTCGATCGCCTGGTCCAGCGGCAACGCCCCGACCGGCTCCGGCATGTGGCTGAAGGTGCTGGGCGCCGCCGCGTTGTGGGTTTCGCTGTACGGCACCATGATCCTCAACTTCTGCGACTTCACACGTAACTGCCCGGATCGCCGAACCATCAGCGTGGGCAACTTCTGGGGCCTGCCGGTGAACATGCTCGGCTTCGCGCTGATCGCCGTGGTGCTCGCCGGCGCGCAGTTCAGCATCGACGGCAAGCTGGTGCAGAGCCCGAGCGAAATCGTCGCCGCCATCCCCAACACCGCCGGCCTGGTGCTGGCCTGCCTGGCCTTCCTGCTGGTCACCGTGGCGGTGAACATCATGGCCAACTTCGTCGCCCCGGCTTTCGTGCTCACCAACCTGGCGCCAAAGGTGCTGAACTTCCGTCGCGCGGGCTTGCTCAGCGCCACCATTGCCGTGCTGATCCTGCCCTGGCACCTGTACAACAGCCCGTCGGTGATCGTGTATTTCCTCGGCGGCCTCGGCGCCCTGCTCGGCCCGCTGTACGGGATCATCGTCACCGACTACTACCTGGTGCGCCGCAGCCGGGTGAACCTGCCACAGCTGTACAGCGAAAGCCCAGAGGCCGCCTACTTCTATCGTGGCGGGGTCAACCTGCGCGCCGTGGCGGCGTTCATCCCGGCCTCGCTGATCGCCATCGTGCTGGCGCTGGTGCCGGCGTTCGATACCTTGTCGCAGTTCTCGTGGTTCTTCGGCGCCGGCCTGGGTGGGTTGATCCACTATGCCATCGCCAACCGCAGCGCGAGGTACGTCGAGGTGTGTGGCGAAAGCATCGCCGTGGACAGCGCGCACCACTGACCGGTACTGAAACCGTTGCATCCGGCTGCCGCGCAGCCGGATGCAACGGGCTTCAAACCGGCAACCCCTTGCCCCGCAACAACGCATCGAACCGCTCCGGGTCCGCCGTCCCCAACCGGTTGGTGGTGCGAATCCCCTCCTCCCGCTCCAGGTGCGCCAACGCCCTGGGCAGCAACGCCGCCACCTCCGCCGCCGGGATGGCGATCACGCCGTCGGCGTCGCCCAGCACCAGGTCGCCCGGCAGCACGCACAAGCCGGCGCAGGCAATCGGCACGTTGATTTCCCCTGGCCCATCCTTGCTCGGGCCGCGGTGGGTGTGCCCGGCCGCGAACACCGGCACCACGCCTTCGGCCAGCTCTTCGAGGTCACGCACCGCGCCGTCGATGACGATCCCGCCCAGGCGCACGCGCAGCGCCGTGGTGCGTACCAGCCCGCCGATCACGGCCTGGCTGACATCGCCAGCGCCGTCGATCACCAGCACGTCGCCGGGCTGCACCATCATCAGCGCCTTGTGCACCATCAGGTTGTCGCCGGGGCGCACACGCAGGGTGAAGGCCGGGCCGCAGAGCTTCAGCGACAGGTCGCCATGGTAGGCGTGCAGGCCACGGGCACCGATGCAGCGGCCCATGCAGTCGCCGGCGACCGCCACCGGGATGGCGCGGAACTGCTCGATCAGCGCCTGCGGCAGCGCTTCGACACGTGGGTTGATGCGGTAGCCGACCGGCCATTGCGGGGTAACGGAAGCATTCATGGGAGATCTCCGATTCAACGGTTGAGAACCTGTGGGTTGACGCAGCTCGCCGCAGTGGCGGGCTTGCCATCGAGGTAGTCGAGCACCTGGCGGGCAGCGCCCTGGGCCATCGCGGCCAGGGCGGCGGGCGTGGAACCGCCGACGTGGGGGGTGAGCACTACGTTGTCCAGTTGCAGCAGCGGGCTGTCGGCCTGCAATGGCTCGATGGCCATGGTGTCGAGCCCGGCGGCGAACAGTTGGCGTGCCTGCAACGCGGCGATCAGTGCGGCTTCGTCGACCACCTCACCGCGTGCGGTGTTGATCAGCAGCGCGTCGGCCGGCAACGCCGCCAGCTGCGCGGCACCGATGAGTTGGCGAGTCTGCACGGTGAGCGGGATGTGCAGGCTCAGCACGTGGCTCAGGGGCAGCAACTGGTCGAGGCGTTCAACCCGTTCGACGCCGTCCAGCGCGGCATCGGCGGGCAGCAGCGGGTCGTACACCACCACTGCCATGCCGATCGCCCGGGCAGCGGCGGCCACGCGCCGCGCCACCTGGCCGTAGCCGACCAGGCCGAGGGTGCGGCCGCTCAGTTGCAGACCGTCCTGGGCGCGGGACCACTGGCCCTGGCGCAGTTGCCGGTCCATCCACGGCACGCGGCGGGCGGCGGCGAACATCAGCGCCAGGGTCATTTCCGCCACCGACTGGGCGTTGGCGCCCGGGGTCACCAGCACCGGGATTCCCAGCGCCGTGGCGATGTCGACGTCGATGTTGCTGACGCCGACGCCGTGCTTGCACACGACCTTGAGCGTCGGGCAGGCCTTGAGCGCGGCGGCGGTCAGGTCCAGGGTCCGCGAGATCACGGCATCGACCGGTTCGCGCGTCATCAGCGCTTCGATGTCGACGGCGCCTTGCCCCGGCTCGGTGAACAGCACGCGGCAACCACGGGTGGTCAACAGGTCCAGGCCTGCCGCCGCCAAGGTGGGGGCCGTGACCAGAATGGTAGGGGTCATGATGGTTTCCTTGTCGTTCAAGGCCGGCCTTCAGGCCAGCGAAGCTTTGAGTGGCAGCACGCCGAACAGCATGGCGCTGGCCAGCATCACCAGCATCAGCCCGAGCACCCAGGGCATGCAGCGGCGCTGGTTGTCGCCGTAGTTCAGGTCCAGCAGCGCGACCAGCACGTAGGTTGACGCTACCAGCGGGCTGAGCAGGTGCATCGGCTGGCCGATCACTGAAGCACGGGCCATTTCCGCCGCGCCGATCCCGTATTCCTGGGCGGTCTGGGCGAGGATCGGCAACATGCCGAAGTAGAAGGCGTCGTTGGTCACCGCATAGGTGGCCACGCCACTGAACAGCGCAGTGGCCGGTGCGAGGAACGGCCCGAGCCAGTCCGGGGTGACCTTGAGCAGGTCCTGGGCCATGGCATCGACCATGCCGGTGCCGAACAGGATGCCGGTGAACACCCCGGCGGCGAGGATCAACCCCACCACCGAGACCACGTTGTAGGCATGGGCGCTCAGGCGCTCCTTCTGCTCGGCCAGGCTCGGGTAGTTGATCATCAGCGCCAGGGCGGTGGCGGCGATGAACAGGATCGGCAGCGGCAGCACACCGATGATCAGCGCCACCAGCAACAGCACGGTGAGGGTCACGTTCAGCCACAGCATGCGTGGGCGGCGGTACTCCGGAACCTGGGCGATGTCGCGCTTCATCTCGCGGAACTGCTCGGCGCTCAATACCCCGACCCGTTTGCGTTCGCGCAGGCCGAACACCAGCGCCACCACCAGGTTGTAGGCAAAGCCCGCGACCATCACCGGGATCAGTGGCACGAACACGTCGGCCACTTCCAGGTGCAGGGCCGACGCGGCGCGGGCGGTCGGGCCGCCCCAAGGCAGGATGTTCATGATGCCGATGGACATCACCAGCAGCGTCGCCATGTACTGCAGCGACAGGCCCAGGCGCTTGTAGATCGGCAGCAGCGCCGATACGCAGATCATGTAGGTGGTGGTGCCGTCGCCATCCAGGGCCACGGTGATGCCCATCACCGCGGTGCCCAGATAGATCTTCAGTGGGTCGCCCTGGGCCACCCGCACCACCCCGCGCACCACCGGGTCGAACACCCCGGCGTCGGTCATCAGGCTGAAGTAGAAGATGCTGAACATCAGCAAGGCCGCGGTCGGCCCCAGTTTCAGCAAGCCATCGAGCATCATCGGGCCGATATGCCCGCCATTGGCCAACAGGCCGAAGGCGATCGGCACCACCACCAGGGCCACCAGTGCAGACATGCGCCGCGTCATGATCAGGGCCATGAACGTGGCGACCATCGAACCACCCAGTAAGGTCAGCATGGAGCGCTTCCTCCAAAACACATCCGCAGTACGGATGCCGGTTATTGTTGTTATGGGTTCCGCCTTTCTGGCGAGGTCTTGCGGTGCAGCTTCAAGCGGCGAATGCAGTGGCCAGGCGGGCCTCTTCCTGCAGCATGGCCAGGTCCTGGGCGCTGATGTGCACGCCCGTGGCGTGGGCATGCGCAGCGGCCAGCGCCTCGCGCTCTCCGGGCATGTAGATGGCGTCGAAGCCTTCGGCCCGTGGCAGCGCCTTGGCCCGGGCGACCAACGCATCGGCACGCTGGCGGTACGCCTCGAACGGCATCGCGCAGTCGGGGCGGAACACGATGAAGCTGTGGCCGACGTTTTGTGGCTGGCTGAAGTCGCTGTTCTGGTTACGCACCTGGCCGCCGAACGCGGAACCGGACATCACCCCCGCCGCCGACTCCATCATCAGCCCCAGGCCCGAGCCCTTGGGCCCGGCCATGGGCAGCACCACGCCGTCGAGGGCCGCGTTGGCATCGGTGGTTGGCTGGCCATGGGCGTCCAGCGCCCAGTCGGCGGGGATCGGCTCGCCCCGGCGGGCGGCGCGACGGATCTTGCCGAAGGCCACCACCGAGGTGGCCATGTCCAGCAGGATCGGCGTGGCGCCAGGCGCGGCATAGGCGAACGGGCTGGTGCCGAGGAAAGCTTCGCGTGCGCCCCACACCGGCATCAACGGTGGCGCGTTGGTCAGCACCAGTGCGGCCAGGTTGGCATCCAGCGCCTGCTGCAGGTAGCTCGCAGCCATGCCGAAATGGTTGCTATGGGACGCCACCACCATGCCGATGCCGAAGCGCCGGGCGCGCTCGATGGCCTCGGCCATGGCCCGGCGCGCGACCACATAGCCCATGCCGTTGTCGCCGTGCAGGTGTGCCGTGGCCAGTTCGCCCTGTTCGATGCGCAACTGCGGGTGCGGATTGACCAGGCCCTCGCGCAGCCGCCGGGTGTACACCGGGATGCGCCCGATGCCGTGGGAGGCCACGCCGCGGGCGTCGGCATCGACCAGGCAGGCGGCGACATGCTGCGCATCGTCGAGGGGCAGATAGCGGGCGAAGATCGCACTGACTTCGCCAAGCAATGCTTGACAGGAAACTAACGTAGGTTCGGGCATCGGTCACACCTGGCAGTACACGGTGGCAGAAAGGCCAAGGCATGCGCCGCACGCCCTGCTTGCCAACATTCTTGGCCAGTCAGACGGCGGGCGTCCAAGTGCTAATTTTCCTCGATCGTTGAATCCGAGGAATAGGTTCAGGCACAGTGGCCAGCGACCTGCGTTCGTCAAGGAGTGGAAAGATGGATTACCGCGACCTCAGCTATTTCGAGACCATCGCCGAGCTCGGCCACCTCGGCCGCGCCTCCGAAGCGCTGTGCCGCACCCAGTCGGCGCTCTCCAAATGCATCCGCCGGCTGGAGGACGAACTGGGCGCCGAACTGTTCGAGCGTACCGGTCGGCGCATCGTGCTCACGCCCATCGGCGCGCTGCTGCTGGAGCGGGCGAAGATCCTGCGGCGCAGCATGGACGAGTCCAAACGCCAGATCATCGACTTTTCCCGGGGTATCACCGGCCATGTGCGCCTGGGCGTCTCGACCACCATGGCCGAACTGCTGCTGCCCTCACTGACCTCACGCTTCCTGAAAAGCGCCCCCAACGTGACCATGGACGTGAAGATCGGCATGAACGACATGCTGCGCGACAGCCTGCTGGCCGGGCACATCGACCTGATGCTGGCGCCGCTGGACATCGGCCAGCCGGGCTTCGCCAACCACCCGATCCTCGATGACGACGTGGTCATCGTCGCCAGCCCCGAGCACCCGATCTTCGATGGCCCCATGACCCTCGACGCCCTGATCGGGCATCGCTGGGTGCTGGCCTCGACCCAGGTCTCGACCCGCCGCTGGCTGGAAGGCCTGCTCAAGGATGCCGGGCAACCGCCGCCCCAGGTGCAGGTAGAGACCAACTTCATCCTGTTGTTGCCGCAGCTGATTGCCGAGAACCAGCTGCTGAGCCTGCTGTCGCGGCGCAACCTCGGGCCTGACCGTCCGGGCGGGCGCTTGCGCGAGGTGCCGATACCGGGGACCTGCATGCCGCGCACGTTCGGGGTGATCTACCGGGAAGAAGCCTGGCTGTCGCCGGCTACCTTGTGCCTGCTGAACATCATCCGCACCGACTTCCCCGGACGCTGAGCCCTTCGCGGGCAAGCCCGCTCCCACAGGTACTGCACTGCTCTTGTAACCGGTGCTATCCCTGTGGGAGCGGGCTTGCCCGCGAAGGGCCGCAAAGCGGCCCCAATCAGTTGACCTGCCGGCGCATGGTCAGGATGGCAGCGCCAAAACCGATGAAGGTGGTCCCCACCACCCGGCCTACCCAGCGCGACAGGGCCGGCCGGGTCAGCACACCCTTGGCCCGCGTGGCCAGCGCCGCATACAGGCTCAACGACGCCAGCGACAACGCCACGAAGATCCCGGTCAGGGTCAGGAACTGCGGCAACAGCGCCGCGCCCTGGTCGATGAACTGCGGAAACAGCGCGGTGAAGAACATCGTCGCCTTGGGGTTGGTCACTGCTGTCAGGAATGCCGACTTGTACAGTTTCAACGGGGTCGGCCGAGCGACCTTCTGCGCGGCGCTGTCCACCAGCATCGGACCTTTGCTCAGCAACTGCCGGGCGCCGAGGTAGAACAGGTAGCCAGCACCGATCAGCTTGACCGCGTTGAACAGCATCTCGGAACTGGCCAGCAGTGCCCCAAGCCCCAGCATGGCCGCCGCCGACAGGCAGAAAAGCCCCGTGCCGTTGCCCAGCGACGACCAGATCGTGCTGCGCTGGCCATGGTTGAGGCTGTTGTTGATCGCCATCAAGGTGGCAGGCCCCGGGCTGGCAATGGCGATGGCCGCGACCAGGGTGAAGGCGAGAAGCGAGTGAGTTTCCATGCGGCAGGCTCAAGAACGGGGCGAAGCCTGCATCTTACACAAGCGCAGGGCCTTCAGTCGTTGCCCTGGCGCTTGGCGTTCTTCTTGTTGATGGCCTTCATCCGCGTGGCCGCGCGCTGTACGGCGGCCATTTTCTCCGGGCGCTTCATGCCGCGCCATTTGCGGATTTCCTCGCGGGTGCGGCCACAGCTCACGCACAGCTCGCTGTTGAGCTGGCAGAGCGAGACGCAGGGGTTTTCGATGTCTTTGGCCATGGCGGGCTCCATTTGCGGGCGCGGATGATACCCCATCAAGCCGCTGCGGTACGCTCGCCATCACCACTGACCTCGAACTGCCCGACCAGCTTCTGCAACTTGCCGGCATCCACCTTCACCTTCTGCGCACTGCTCTGCAGCACCACTGCCGTCTGGCGCATCTCGCTGGACGACTGGTTGACCTGCTCGATGGTCTTGCCATATTCCAGGCTGCGCCGGTTGAGCTGCTGGATGATGCTGAACATGCCCTCCACTGCCTGGTGCAGTTGCACATTCTCGGACGAGGCATCCTCGGCCAGGCGCAGGCTGTTGTCGACGTTGTGCACGCCCTCCTCCATGAAGCTCACGGCCTGCTGGGTTTCGCCCTGCAGGCTTTCGACCATGTGCCGAATGTCGTCGGCGGCCCGGGCGGTGCGCGCCGCCAGGCTGCGCACCTCGTCGGCCACCACGGCGAACCCCCGGCCATGCTCGCCGGCACGGGCCGCTTCGATGGCGGCATTGAGCGCCAGCAGGTTGGTCTGGTTGGTGATGTCGCTGATCAGCCCGGTGATGTTGCCGATCTCGGCCATGCGGCTGTCGAGCCGCTGCACGCTGGATGACGAGCGCGCCACCACGTCGCGGATCGACTGGGTGCCGGCCTGCACCGCCAGGTACTGCTCGCGGGCACGGCTCACCACTTCGTCCATGGCCTGCTTCATCTGCTCGGCGCTGACCGAGGCTTGCTGCAGTTCGCCCAGTTGCTCCTCCATGATGATCATCATCTGGTGCACGGCATCGGCCACGTCGGTCGAGGTGACGCTGGCGTCCTGGCTGCGGCCGAGCATCATCTGGTTGGTGGCCCCGACCGTGCGGCTGGCCTTGACCACCTGGCCGACCACCGCGTCGAGGCGGTCGATGAAGCTGTTGATCCAGCGCGCCATGTCGCCGCTCTCGTCGTTGGCCAGGGTGCTGGTGTCCAGGCGTTGGCGCAGGTTGCCCTCGCCCTCGGCGATGGTTCGCAGCACCCCGCTCATGCCGCTCAAGCGTGCAGCCAGCTTACGTGGGCCGAGCACGCCGAACAGCAGCGTGGCGGCGACCATGCTCAGCGCCTCGAGGGCATCGTTCAAGCCCTGGGGCAAGCCGGCGTAGTGCTGCA
The DNA here is from genome assembly GCF_044749485.1 of Pseudomonas sp. NPDC089401. Lineage (NCBI taxonomy): Bacteria > Pseudomonadati > Pseudomonadota > Gammaproteobacteria > Pseudomonadales > Pseudomonadaceae > Pseudomonas > Pseudomonas sp. NPDC089401. Next base: position 20,208 of record NZ_JBIVIA010000005.1, read on the forward strand.
TCAGGTAATTGCAACCGAACAGCCCGGCCATGGTCGCGACAAAGGGTTTCATCAGCCCGTAGCTCAGCGAGCGGCGGCGGTACACCTCTTCAAGGTCCGCCTCGCACATCATGCCCCAGCGGTCGGGCGAGCCCGGCAACTGGAAGGTCACGCCCTTGCCCACCACCGGCACATGGCGGTAGTCGGAATAGCCCGGGTAGGTGACGAACAGGTTGGCGCCGCGGCGGATGGTTTCGCGCACGCCCGGGTGCAATTCGCGTGTCGAGGGGTCGGTGAAGCGCAGCTCCAGCTCGGTGTGGCGCTGCACCTGCACGGTGGCCCAGGGCGTGTGCACGCCGCTCTTGAGGTTTTCGCCGTGGCTGAAGGTGGCATCCTCGAAGCGCGAGCGCGACAGCGCCGTGCCTGGCTGGATGGCCGGGTCGAAGCGCGACTGCGCCATGAACAGGTAGTTGTCGCCCGACTCGGCGTAGATATGCCCGGCCTCGCGCTGGATCAGGTCGCCCAGCACATCGTTGGGCACGCGCCCGCACAGGCAGCCGACCACCTTGCCAGCGGCTTTCAGCGGCAGGTAGAACATCAGGGTCACTTCATCGTGGAAGCGCGACGAGGAAGGGCCGATGCGCAGGGTCAGCGGGTCGCTATACGGGCCGTGCAGGAACGGTGCCTTGAGGCCCTGGGCCAGGGCGGCCGACTGCTCGGCAGCCAAGGTACCGCGCTGGGGCCAGGTCGAGGCGATGACGTTGCCGCCAGCATCGACGACAAACAGCTCGGAAAAGTCCTCGGCCTGGGCCAGCTTGTCCCGCAGCAGCATGGTGTCGAGCTGACTGAAGCCCGGTGCAAGCTGCTCGGCCAGTTCGCCCAGATGGTCCCAGTGCTCACGCGCCCAGTTGTGCAGCAATTGCACGCGGGTCTGGGCGATGGCTTCGAACGTCTGCTCGATCACCGGGTAGCTCGCCCGGTTGAGGCGGCAAGCCCAGCCCATGTTGAACTTGCCGGTTTTACCGAACCAGGGCAGCCAGCCCTTCTCATTCGATGACAACTGCATGGAACTGCTTGAAAGCGTCATTATCTTCACCATACGCGACATCAGATGGCAAAGTGACAGCAAGTTGTACGCCAATTCGTGTGCAAGCTAACTATCTGGCCGAAACCGCCATTCGACGCGGCAAAACGCACCAGCCTTGTGCGCCCGCGCCGGTGCGCTCCAGCACAGGGCACCCATGGGTTCACGCGCAGCGACCTGACGGCGCCGCCAGGGCAATTCTGTTGGCCCGCCGTGGGCGCACACAGTAAGCTCATGCAGACATTTCGGAGGCGCCCTCTTGCACACAGCACTTACCTTCCGCCGCGCAGAGGCCTGTGACGTCGACGCCATCACTGCGTTGATCCAGGCGGCCTACTCGCCCTACATCGCTCGCATCGGCAAGCCTCCGGCGCCGATGCTCGACGACTATCGCCAGGTGCTGGACGAGGCCGAGGTGCATGTCGCAGTGGATGGCGTCGAAATAGTGGGTGTCGTGGTGATGGTGCAGCAAGGTGAGCAGATGCTGCTGGCCAATGTCGCGGTACTGCCGGCGTGCAAGGGTCAAGGGATTGGCAAGGCCCTGATGCAGTTGTGCGAGTCTCGTTCGCGGCAGGTCGGGTGCCGCGCGGTGCGGCTCTACACCCATGAGCGGATGACCGACAATATCGAGATCTATCGTGGGCTTGGCTATGTGGAGACGCACCGGGCCCAAGAGCAAGGATTTGCCCGGGTGTTCATGAGCAAGACCTTGTGATGCCTGTGCCGGCCTCTTCGCGGCTGAAGCCGCTCCCACAGGTTTTCCGCTGACTTCAAGGTTGCGCGGTCTCTGCAGGAGCGGCTTCAGCCGCGAAGAGGCCGGCGCAGGCAGCGTCACTGCTGATCCAGAGAGCTCAGTTCAGCCTCCAGCATCTCCAGAAACACCCGCACCCGCGCCGGCACGAACCGCCGCGTCGGCATCACCGCCCACACCGCCAGTTGCTCCATCCCGGCATCGGCCAACTCGATCGCCACCAGCGTTCCCTCGCGCAACTGCTGATAGACATCCCAATACGCCAGCATGGCAATCCCCAAGCCTTGCACCGCCGCCGCCCTTACCGCGTCGACACTGCTGGCGCTCACCCGCCCGCTCACCCGTTGCCGGTGCAGCACGCCATCGACCAGCAAAGGCCAGCGCGGCACCGCCTGCAGGACGATGCACTGATGCGCCTCGAGCTCAGCCACGCATGTCGGCCGGCCATGCCGTTGCAGGTAGGCAGGCGATGCACAGATCACCCGAGGATTGTCGGTGATGCGCCGGGCCACCAGCTCGGAGTCGGCCAGTGGCGCCACGCGCAAGGCCAGGTCCAGGCCTTGGCCAACGATATCCACCACCCGGTCCGACACCTCCAGGTCCACACGCAAATCCGGGTGCTGCTCCAGCAGGCGCGGCAACAGCGCCAGCACGATCGACTGGCCGAACACGCTCGGCGCCGTCAATCGCAGCACGCCCGTCACCTGCTTCGACGCCGGGCGCAGTTCGCCCAGGACGCTGTCTTCCGCCTCGGCCATGGTCTGCGCATAGGGCAGCAGCGCCTCGCCTTCGGCTGTCAGCGCCACCGAACGGGTGGTGCGATGGAACAGCCGTACCCCCAGTTCCTCTTCCAGCGCGGCAATGCGCCGGGACACCTGCATCGGTGCCAGGCCCTGCTGGCGCCCCGCCGCCGACAGGCTGCCTGCGGCGGCCACGGCGAGGAAGATACGCAAATCGGCTACCAGCACGATCTTATCCTTTTCTGTTAAACCAGCATCACACCACGGAGGCTTGGTCGACACCCTGTACAGCCCTAACCTAGGGCTCACATGACTCGACAAGCGACCCTGAAGGAGGCGCTCCGTGACTGATTCTACCCGCGGGATATTAACCCCCTACGATATTAATGGCCTACACCTGCGCAACCGCCTGGCCGTTGCGCCCATGACCCGTGTCAGCGCCAGCGAAACCGGGCACGCCAGCGTGGCAATGGCGCAGTACTACGCGCGCTTTGCCCAGGGCGGGTTCGGCCTGGTGATCAGCGAGGGCCTGTACACCGACCAGCAATATGCCCAAGGCTACCGGTGCCAGCCCGGCATCACCGACGCGGCCCAGGCGCAGGCGTTGCGGACCGTCACCGAGGCCGTACAGGCCCATCAGGGCGCCATGTTCGCCCAGCTGATGCATGCCGGGGCGCTGAGCCAGGGCAACCGTTTCAGCCAGCAATCCGTCGCGCCTTCGGCGATTCGCCCCAAGGGTGAACAGATGCGCTTCTACTACGGCGAAGGCCACTATCACCTGCCCAAGGCCATGGACGATGAAGCCATCGCCGACGCCATCGCCGGGTTTGCCCAGGCAGCGCGACTGGCGGTCGGCCAGGCCGGCTTCGATGGCATCGAGATCCACGGGGCCAATGGTTACCTGCTCGACCAGTTCCTCACCGACTACAGCAACCAGCGCAGCGACCGCTGGGGCGGCAGCACGCTGAACCGGCTTGGGCTGACGCTCGAGGTGATCAAGGCGGTCAGGGCGCAGGTGGGCGACGCCGTGCCGCTGGGCGTGCGGATCTCTCAGGGCAAGGTCAATGATTTCGGGCACAAGTGGGCGAATGCGGAGGTGGATGCCGAGGTGATCTTCGGCACGCTGGAGGATTCGGGCGTGGACTTTGTCCATGTGACAGAGTTCGAGGCCTGGCAACCGGCATTCCAGGAGGGCGGGGAGAGCCTGGTGGCGCTGGCGCGGCGGTATGCGCCGAAACTGGCGCTGATTGCCAATGGTGGGCTGCATGACAGCGCTCGCGCGCAGCAGGCATTGGCCGAGGGTGCGGATGTGATTGCGCTGGGCAAGGCGGCGCTGGCCAATCCGGATTATCCGAATCGGCTGGTCGGGAAACTGCCAATCAAGGCGTTCGATGGTGAAGTGCTGGGGCCTATTGCAGATATCAAGGCCAGTGAACTGGCACTTTGACGGGTGCTGAAAATTGCTTTGCCTGGGCTGGCTTCTTCGCGGCTAAAGCCGCTCCCACAGGTTTCATGGCTTGTGCAATACCTGTGGGAGCGGCTTCAGCCGCGAAGAGGCCAGTGCGATCAACGCATCTCTTCGCTCAATGGCGCCAAGGCCACACGCAGGGCGTCGACCTTGTCGGCCGCCAGCCGCGCCAGCGGGCGACGCGGGTGGCCGGCGCCATACCCCATTATCTCGGCGCCGGCGTACACCGACTGCACGTAATCACCCTGCCAGATCAGCGACATCACCGGTTCCAGCGCTTTCCAGATCTCGCGGGCGTCGTCCCAGCGGTGTTCGCTGGCCGCCTTGACCAACGCCACGCAGGTCTTCGGCGCCAGGTTCGCCCCACCCCAGATCAACCCGGCAGCCCCGGCATACAGCGCGTAAGGCACCAGCGGGTCGGCACCGTTCATCGTTGGCAGGCCGGTGCGCATCAGCGAAGCCTGGGCGGCCAGGTCGCCACTGCTGTCCTTGACCGAGACGAAGTTGGGAATCTGACTCAGTTGCCGAAACAGCGCCGGGGTGATTTCCACGCCTACGGCCTGGGGCACGTTGTAGCCGATCACCGGCAGGCCGGCTGCGGCAACGCTGGTGTAGAAGTCGATGATGCCCTGGTCATCGGTCGGGCCTTCGAAGAACGGTGGCAGCACCATCACCCCGTCGGCGCCGCAGTCCCTGGCGTGGCGGGTACGCTCTACCACCTCGTCGACCAGCAGCGCCGAGGCCTGGGCGATGATCCGGGCGCGGCCAGCAATGACCTTGGCGCCGAAGGCGATGAGCTCCTTGGACTCGTCCTTGCTCAGGTACACGTGCATGCCGGTGCCAGAGCTGAGCACGAAGCCTTGCACACCGGCGGCGATGTACACCTCGAGCAGGTGTTCGAAGCGGGCGAAGTCGATCTTGCCTTGGGCGTCGAAGGGGGTGGTGATGGCGAGGTTCACGCCAGCGAATGGGAAAGCAGTCATCTTGTCGGTTCCTTGTTGTCGTGCTGTCACAAGGAAAGGGTAATGAGCGCGGCGCCGCGCACACAGCGACATTTACGGCCCATTACTGATCACCAAAAGTCATGCTCGCAGCGCGTGCGAACGATTACTCGAACTCCAGGCTGTAGCCTACCCCGTACACCGAACGCAGCGGGTCATGCCCCGGAGTGATGGCCGTGAGCTTGCGCCGCAGGTTCTTCACATGGCTGTCGACGGTGCGGTCGGCGACCACCCGGTGGTCCTGGTAGATGTGGTTCATCAGCTGGTCGCGCGACAGCACCTGGCCAGGGCGCGCCGCCAACGCGGCGAGCATGCGGAACTCGACCGGCGTCAGCTCCATCGCCACCCCCTTGTAGCGGGCCTGGAAGGCGCGGGCGTCGAGTTCCAGCCCCAGGCTTGGCGCCTGCGCGCCGCTGCGGCGCAGCACGGCCTTGACCCTGGCCACCAGCTCGCGGGGCGAGAACGGCTTGCATATGTAGTCGTCGGCGCCCAGCTCCAGGCCCAGCAGGCGGTCGATCTCGTCGACCCGGGCGGTCATCATGATCAGTGGCATCTGGCTGAAGCCGCGCAGCTCGCGGCAGATGTCCAGGCCGTCGCGGCCGGGCAGCATCAGGTCGAGCAGGATCAGGTCGTAATGGCCCTGGCGGATGGCCGGGATCACCTCGAGGCCATCGGCCAGGTGGTCGACCGCATGGCCGCCCACGCGCAGGTAGTCGCCCACCAGTGCGGCGAGCTTGGGTTCGTCTTCCACCAGCAGAATCTGGCTCATGCGTTTTCTCCTGCGGCCGGCAAGGCCAGTTCCAGCAACAACCCACCCAGCGCCGAAGCCTTGGCGGTGAGCTTGCCGCCGTGCACCTCGGCAATGCCCCGGCAGATCGCCAGGCCCAGCCCGGTGCCGCCGCTGGCGCGGTTGCGCGAGCGCTCGGCGCGATAGAAGCGTTCGAACAACCGCGCCAGCGAGGCGCTGTCCACGCCGGGCGCGGTGTCTTCGCATTGCACGCGCACCTGGTCACCGTCCTGCAAGGCGCGCAACACGGTATGGCCGCCAGCATCGGTGTAGCGGCGGCTGTTTTCCAGCAGATTGTGCAGCAGTTGGCCCAGGCGCGATTCGTCGCCCAGCACCCACAGCGGCTGCGCCGGCAGTTCCACGCGCAGCGCCAGGCCGCGTTCGGCGAAGCTGGCGCCGAAGGCCTCGGCCACCACCGGCAGCAGCACCCGCAGGTCAATGCGCTCGCGGCGGTAGGTGGGGCCGCCGACTTCCGCCAGGGACAGGTCGAACAGGTCGTCGACCAGCTTGCTCAGGGCGCCCACCTCGCCCTGCAGCGAACGCAGGGCATTGCCGTCGAGCGGGCGGATGCCGTCTTCCATCGCTTCGAGCTCGGCGCGCATCACCGCCAGCGGCGTGCGCAGTTCATGGGAGATGTCGGCCATGAAGTCCCGGCGCATGCGTTCGTTGCTGGCCAGGGTCGCGGCCATGCGGTTGAAGTCGCCGGCCAGTTGCCCGGCCTCGTCGGCCGAGCGCACCGGCAGCTGGACGGCGTAGTCGCCGGCCGCCAGGCGGTGGGTAGCGCTGGCCACCTCGCGGATCGGCCGCAGCAGCGCACGGCTCAGCCACCAGGCGATCACCGCCGTGGCCAGCAGGCAGGCCAGGCCGATCAGCAGGCTGGAGCGCAGCTGGTTGAGCTGGAAGCGCCGGTCGCCGACGCTGGTCACCGACTGCAACGGCGCCAGGGCCATCCAGCCGACCACCTGGCCCTGGTGGTGGATCGGCCGCAGCAGCATGTCGCGGCTGGCGGCCTGGTAGCCAATGATCGGCTGGCGGTCGGCATCGAGCAGGGCAAAGCGCACGAACGCGCCGGTAAGGTCGGAGACGGTCAGCAGGCTGGGGTCGAAGGTCTTGTCCGGCTGGGCGTCGTCCGGGCGCAGCAGCTCGAACCACTGGTCCTTGTCGCGGCGGATGAAGTCCCAGCTGCCGTTGCGCGCATAGGCCTGCTCGACCCGCGGGACGATGCGCTCCATGCGCTCCTCGGCCTGCTGGTTGAGGTAGCCGAGAAAGCCGTACTTCAGGCTGACGTAGGCGGCGAACACCATGCCCAGCACGGCGAACGCGCACACCGCGAGCATGGCGAGGAAGAACTTGCGGGAAAGGCTGACTCTCATGGCACCGCCGGCACACTGGACATGCCGCCATTGAAGCGCGCAGGCCAAGGGCCTGCAAGGCATGCCGGGCAAACTCCATGCTTTCTGCACATTGGCTGCACAATTGCCGAACAGGCTGCGGGCATCGAAATCCACCGGCTCGGAGCCTGCGATGCCTACTTTGTTCCACTCGTTGATGTTTGCCCGTTCGCCCCTGGCCCGCGCCCTGCTGCTCGGCGCCGGCCTGCTGGCGATCGGCGGTTGCCGTGAGGCCGAGACCGCCGCCGCACAAGCGCCCGTGCAGCAAGTGGCGGTGTATGAGGTGGCCGCCGCTGCCCAGGCACTGACCACCACCCTGCCCGGCCGCGCCACCGCACACCTGGTGGCCGAGATCCGCCCGCAGGTCGGCGGCATCATCCACAAGCGCCTGTTCAACGAGGGCGACACGGTCGAGGCCGGCCAGGCGCTGTACCAGATCGACCCGCAGACTTACCAGGCCGCGTTGGCCCAGGCCCAGGCCACCGTCAGCTCGGCCCGCGCCACGCTCAAGGCCGCTGAGCTCAAGGCCAAGCGCGACGCGCAGCTGGTGAAGATCGACGCCATCAGCGCCGAAAGCAACGAGAGCGCCCAGGCCGCCCTGCTCGAAGCCCGTGCCAGCCTGCAATCGGCCCTGGCCGCCCAGCACAGCGCCCAGATCAACCTGGACTACACCCGCATCACCGCGCCCATCGCTGGCCGCACCGCGACCTCCTCGGTAACCCCCGGCGCGCTGGTGACCGCCGAGCAGACCACGGCGCTGACCACCGTGCAGCAGCTGGACCCGATCTACGTCGACTTCACCCAGCCCAGCAGCACCCTGCTGCGTTTCAAGCGCGAACTGGCCGAAGGCAAGCTGGCCAGGAGCGAGCAACAGGACGCCACGCGTATCACCCTGGAGCTGGAAGACGGCAGCACCTACGCCCATGCCGGCACCCTGACCTTCAACGGCGTCAGCGTCGACGAGAGCACTGGCAGCGTCACCTTCCGCGCCGTGGTGCCCAACCCGGACGGCCTGCTGATGCCCGGGATGTACCTGAAAGCGACGTTGCAGGAAGGCGTCCAGCACGACGCCATCCTGGTGCCGCAACAGGCCGTGAGCCGCGACGAGCGCGGCGGGGCCACGGCAATGGTGGTGGTCGACGGCAAGGTGCAGCAGCGCGAGCTGACCCTGGCCCGCGCCGTGGACAACCGCTGGTGGGTCAGCCAGGGCCTGGCTGCGGGCGACCAGGTGATCGTCCAGGGCCTGCAGAAGGTCCGCGTCGGCCAGCAGGTGCAGATCCAGGGCCAGGACAAGGCCCTCACCGCCATCAACGACAGTCACTGAGGCGTATTACATGGCACGTTTCTTCATCGACCGGCCGATCTTCGCCTGGGTCATCGCCATCCTGGTGATGCTCGGCGGCGGCCTGGCCATCTTCCAGCTGCCGCTGGCCCAGTACCCCACCATCGCGCCGCCGCAGATCAGCCTCAGCGCCACCTACACCGGCGCTTCGGCCAAGACCATGGAAGACTCGGTGACCCAGGTCATCGAACAGCAGATGACCGGCCTCGACGGCCTCACCTACATGTCATCGAGCAGCAGTTCGTCCGGCAGCGCCAAGGTGAACCTGACCTTCGCCGCCGGCACCGACGTCAACACCGCGCAGATGCTGGTGCAGACCAAGCTGGAGCAGGCCAAGGCGCGCCTGCCCGACACGGTGCAGCAGCAAGGCATCGAGATCCACAACTCGGCCAGCGACTTCCTGATCATCGTCTCCCTGGTGTCGGACAACCCCGACGTCAGCGCCACCGACATCAGCGACTTCATCTCCAGCACCCTGTACGACCAGATCAGCCGTGTCAGCGGCGTCGGCCAGGTGACCACCCTGGGTTCGAGCTACGCCATGCGCATCTGGCTCGACCCGGACAAGCTCAAGCAGTACGCGCTGATGCCCTCTGACGTCAGCAGCGCCCTGCAAGCGCAGAACGTCGACACCTCGGCCGGCCAGCTCGGCGCCCTGCCCGCCCGCGCCGGCCAGCAGCTCAACGCCACCATCAATGCCCGCAGCAAGCTGCAGACCGCCGCGCAGTTTCGCCAACTGGTGCTCAAGCACAACAGCGCCGGCGCCGTGGTCACCCTGGCCGACGTGGCCCGGGTGGAGCTAGGCAGCGAAAGCTACGACGTGGTTGCCGAGCACAATGGCCGGCCTTCGGGAGGCCTCGCGGTGAGCCTGGCCACCGGTGCCAATGCCCTCGACGTGTCCGAAGCGGTGCAGGCCAAGCTCGCGGAGCTCGAACAGTTCTTCCCGAGCAAGCTGCAGCTGCGCAGCGAGGTGGCCTACAACACCGCGCCGTTCGTGAAGATCTCCATCGAGGAAGTGGTCAAGACCCTGTTCGAGGCCATCGCCCTGGTGGTGCTGATCATGTACCTGTTCATGCAGAACCTGCGCGCCACGCTGATCCCCGCGATCGCCGTACCGGTCGTACTACTCGGTACGTTCGGCGTGCTGGCCTTGCTCGGTTACTCGATCAACACCCTGACCATGTTCGGCATGGTGCTGGCCATCGGCTTGCTGGTGGACGATGCCATCGTGGTGGTGGAGAACGTCGAGCGGATCATGGCCGAAAAAGGCCTGGCGCCGCGCGAGGCGACGCGCCAGTCGATGGGCGAGATCAGCGGCGCGCTGGTCGGCATCGCCGTGGTGCTGTCGGCGGTGTTCATTCCGATGGCCTTCTTCGGCGGCTCCACCGGGGTGATCTACCGGCAGTTCTCGGTGACCCTGGTGGCGGCCATGGCGCTGTCGGTGCTGGTGGCCATGACCCTGACCCCGGCCCTGTGCGCCACGCTGCTCAAGCCGGGGGCGCACCCTGGCGAACCGCGCCGGGGCTTCTTCGGCTGGTTCAACCGCACCTTCGAACGCACCAGCGGGCGCTATCAGCGCAGTGTCGGCAACGTACTGGCCCGGCCCCTGCGGGCGCTGCTGGTGTATGCGCTGCTGCTCGGTGGCGTGGCGCTGATGTTCCACAAGCTGCCGACGGCGTTCCTGCCCGAGGAAGACCAGGGCATGCTGATGATGCAGATGACCTTGCCGGTCGGCGGCACCGACGAGCGCCTGCAGGCGGTCAGCCGCCAGGTGCAGGACTACATGCTGCAGCAGCCGGAGGTCGACTCGATCCTCACCGTGCGCGGCCTGGGCAACGGCGGCAATGCGCAGAACGCCGGGCGCGGCTTCATCAAGCTCAAGGACTGGAGCCAACGCCAGGGCGAGGAGCACGGCGCGGCGGCCGTGGCGCGCAGGGCGAACATGGCACTGTCGTCGATCCTCGACGCCAACGTGTTCGTCATCGCCCCACCGGCCATCCAGGGCCTGGGCCAGAGTTCCGGCTTCGATGTGCAGCTGCAGGACCTGGCCGGCCTCGGCCACGCCGAACTGCTCAAGGCCCGTGACCAGTTCATCGCCCTGGCGGCCAAGGATCCGCGCCTGGCCAACGTCCGCGCCCAGGGCCTGGAAGACACCCCACAGCTGAACGTCGCCATCGACGACCGCAAGGCCGGGGCCATGGGCGTCTCGGCCAGCGACATCAACGCCACCCTGAGCACGGTGATGGGCGGCAGCTACGTCAACGACTTCATCGACGCCGGGCGGGTGAAGAAAGTCTACCTGCAGGGTGAAGCCGACAAGCGCATGCAGGCCGAGGACATCGGCGCCTGGTACGTGCGCAACGACAGCGATGCCATGGTGCCGCTGTCGGCGTTCACCAGCACCTCGTGGAGCACCGCCTCGCCGCTGCTGGAGCGCTTCAACGGCTTCGGTGCCTACGAGCTGGTCGGCGAGCCGGCGGCGGGCGTCAGCTCCGGCGATGCCATGGCCGCGGTCGAGCAGATCATGGGCCAGTTGCCCGAGGGTATCGGCTACGCCTGGACCGGGCAGTCGTACCAGGAACGCCTGGCCGGCAACCAGGCCCCGCTGCTGTACGCGATTTCGATCCTGTTCGTGTTCCTGTGCCTGGCGGCCCTGTACGAAAGCTGGTCGGTGCCGTTCGCGGTGATGCTGGTGGTGCCGGTGGGCATCCTCGGTGCGCTGCTGCTGACCGGGCTGCGCGGGCTGGCCAACGACGTGTACTTCCAGGTCGGCCTGCTGACCACGGTGGGCCTGGCGGCGAAGAACGCGATCCTCATCGTCGAGTTCGCCAAGGAAGGCTACGAACGCGGCCAGGATCTGCTCGGCGCCACCCTGGAGGCCGTGCGCATCCGCCTGCGCCCGGTGCTGATGACCTCGCTGGCGTTCATCCTCGGCGTGCTGCCACTGGCCTTGAGCAGCGGTGCCGGTGCCGGCGGGCGCCAGGCCATCGGCACCGGTGTGCTCGGCGGCATGCTCGCCGCCACCGTGCTCGGCCTGTTCTTCATCCCCTTGTTCTATGTGCTGGTGCAGCGCCTGGCTGGCCGCCGTGCCGCCACTGCCGACCACGTTGCAGGAGAAGCCTGATGCGACTGACCCCTTTGGTACTGGCGCTGGCCCTGACCGGCTGCGTCAACCTGGCCCCCGACTACCAGCGCCCGGCGGCGCCGGTGGCCGAGCAGTGGCCGAGCACCACCACCAGCAGCGCCAGCAACGCCGACATCGGCTGGCAAGCGCTGTTCGTCGACACCCGCCTGCGCGATACCGTCGCCCAGGCCCTGGCCAACAACCGCGACCTGCGGGTCGCGGCGCTGAACGTCGAGTACCAGCGGGCGCAGTACCGCATCCAGCGTGCCGAGCTGTTCCCGGCGGTGTCGGCCAGCGCCGATGGCACCCGCCAGCGGGCGCTGTCCAACGCCAGCACGGCGGTCAGCAGCCAGTACAGCGTGGGCCTCGGGATCAGCAACTATGAAGTGGACCTGTTCGGCCGCCTGGGCAACCTCAAGGATGCCGCCCTGGAGAAATACCTGGCGCTGGAGCAGACCCGCCGCAGCACGCAGCTCAGCCTGGTGGCCGAAGTGGCCAGCGCCTGGATGACCCTGGCCGCCGACCAGCAACTGCTCAAGCTGGCCAACGACACCTACGCCAGCCAGCAGAAGACCTACGCCCTGGTGCAGCAGAGCCATGGCCTGGGCGGCGAGTCCGGGGTCAGCCTGGCCCAGGCGCGCAGCACGGTCGAATCGGCCCGCGCCGACGCGGCCAATTACCAAAGCCAGGTCGAGCAGGACCGCAATGCCTTGGAACTGCTGGTCGGCCAGCGCCTGGACGACACGCTGCTGCCCGGCCTGGACCCGCTCGACACCACCTTGCTGGTCGGCGTGCCGGCCGGCTTGCCGTCGACCCTGCTGCAACGCCGCCCGGACGTGCTGGCTGCCGAACACACCCTCAAGGCTGCGAACGCCGACATCGGCGCGGCGCGGGCAGCGTTCTTCCCCAGTGTCACCCTCACCGCCAGCGGCGGCAGCGCGAGCAGCGAGCTGGCCGGGTTGTTCGAGGGCGGCAGCGGCGCCTGGAGCTTCGCCCCGTCGATCAACCTGCCGATCTTCAACGCCGGCAGCAACCGCGCCAGCCTGGATGCCGCCAAGGTAACCCGCGACATTGACGTGGCCAGCTACGAGAAGACCCTGCAGACGGCCTTCAGCGAAGTGGCCGACGCCCTCTCGGTGCGCGCCCACATCAACGAACGGCTCGATGCCCAACGCAACCTGACCGAGGCCACCAACACCAGCTACACCCTGTCGCTGGCACTGTACAGGCAAGGTTCCGACAGCTTCCTCGACGTGCTCGACGCCCAACGCTCGCTGTATACGGCCCAGCAGGCGCTGATCAGCCTGCAACTGGCCGAGCAGGTCAACCGGGTGACGCTGTACAAGACCCTCGGCGGCGGCTGGCAGGGGTAACCCTTTTTTCACATCGGCTTCACCCGCGCAGCACAACCCCGCGGCTAAGGTGCGCTCCATCCTCGGGTGGCCCGCCGTCGCGGCCCACCCGTCGTCCCTGGACTTCGGAGTGGCTGCATGCTGGAACACACCCTCGCGACCTCTGTGCGCACCCCGCGCCTCACGCGCCGTCGCCCCCTGGCCTGGATGGCAGGGGCATTGCTTGCCCTGGCGGGGCTCGTCCTTTGGCAAGCCCGCGGCGCAGCAGTGGCCGACCTCGGCAGCGTGCAGCACATGCACGACCACGGCGTCTACAGCGCCTGGGACAACGACGAAGTCATCGTCCTGGTGCGCCATGCCGAACGCTGCGACCGCTCCAGGCATGCCTGCCTCGACGACCCAACCGGGATCACCGTCGAAGGCAGCCGGGCCGCCGCCGCCGTGGGCAGCGGCATGCGCCGCCTGGGCCTGGCCGGCAGCGACACCCTGGCCAGCCCCGAAGTGCGCACCCAGCAGACCGCCTCGTTCCTCTTCGGCAAGGCCATCGAGACCCAGGACTGGCTTGCCCGTTGCGACGACACCTTCGCCGAGGCCGCCCTGGCGCACAAGCGCCAAGGCCATAACCTGGTGCTGGTCACCCACAGCGGCTGCATCGACCACCTGGAACGGCAACTGGGCGTGGCCGGCGGCGACCGCGACCCGGGCTACGCCAGCGCGCTGTTCATCCGCACAGACAGCAACGGCAAGCCCCGGTTGCTGGGGCAACTCAACGCCAACCAATGGCGAACGCTGATCAGCCAGGCAGGAAAATAAGCATGTCCGCTCCATCACCCTCGGCGTTCTACCGCAACCACCTGGTGTTGCCGTTGCTGCTGGCGGTCATCACCTTCCTGGCGTTCGACCTCACCGAACTGGACCGCTGGATCAGCAACCTGCTGCTCGATCCGGTCAACGGGCAGTTCCCGCTGCTGCATGACCCAGTATTCGAGAAGCTCACCCACAAGTGGCCGCGCATCCTGCCGAACTGGACTGGCGAAGCGGCCATCATCGGCTCGCTGCTGTCGCTCCTCTGGCCGTTGCTGGGCCGCTACCCGAACGGGTTCATCACCCGGGGGCTGAATGCCGCCCGGATCAGCCCGGTGCTGCAGTTCACCACCCGCCATCGCCGCGACCTTTACTACGTGGTTGTCGCGTTCGCCCTGAGCACCACAGTGATCCACTACCTGAAAAGCCACACCAGTGTGTACTGCCCGGTGGAAACCACGCTGTACGGCGGCAGCCAGGCCCGCGTGGAATGGTTCGAGAATTTTCGCTGGTTCAGCGCAGCCGGCGACGGCCGCTGCTGGCCGGGCGGCCACGCGTCCAGCGGCTTCACCCTGCTGGCGCTGTATTTCGTCGCCCTGCGCCACCGCTGGCGGCATGCACGCAAGCTGCTGGTGGCGGTGCTGCTGATCGGCTTCGTCTATGGCACCACCCGCGTGCTGCAGGGCTGGCACTTCATGTCGCACACCTTCTGGGCCGGGATCTTCGTCTGGTTCAGCTGTTTCGCCAGCGCCCTGGGCTGCTACGGGCGTCAGGCCCTGCAGGCGCCAGCGCCTGAGCGTGCAGACAAGCCGCGCGCCGGTGCCTATGCTTGAACAGCCCTTCACTCAGGACCCCGCCGATGCCCAACCCGGAAAATGCCCTGTTGAACAGCTGGCAACACAACGCCCAGGCCTGGATCGACGCCGTGCGCGGCGGCGCCATCGAAAGCCGCCGGCAGGTCACTGACCAGGCGATCCTGCTGGCGGTCCTTGGCCATCAGCCAGAGCGGGTGCTCGACCTGGGCTGTGGCGAGGGCTGGCTGTTGCGGGCGCTGTCCGACCGGGGCATCGAGGCCGTCGGGGTCGATGGCGATGCCGCGCTGGTCGAGGCGGCGCGGTTGGCGGGGTCGAAGCCGGTGTACCAGGCCAGCTATGCACAACTGGCGGAGGGCGAGGTGGACATCGGCAGGGGCTACGACCTGATCTGCGCCAACTTCGCCCTGTTGCAGCAGGACATCATTCCCTTGCTGGCGGTGATGAAGGGGTTGCTGGTGCCGGGCGGCGTGCTGGTGATCCAGACCTTGCACCCGTGGAGCGTGGCGGGCGGGGACTACCAGGATGGCTGGCGCGAGGAGTCGTTTGCCGGGTTTGCCGGAAACTGGCGGCCGATGCCGTGGTATTTCCGCACCTTGGCCAGTTGGTTGAATGCGCTGGACATGGCGGGACTGCGGTTGCTCAGCCTGCAGGAGCCACAGCATCCGCAGAGTCCGGTGCCGCAGTCGTTGTTACTGGTGGCTCAGTAACCTGTACTGGCCTCTTCGCGGGTAAACCCGCTCCCACAGGGATATCATTGCCCTAGGACACCTGTGGGAGCGGGTTCACCCGCGAAGGGGCCGGCACAGACAACATCCCTCTTGAATTCCCAGCTGCCAACCCGCTAGCCTGCGTTCCCCTTCCCTGGACGGACCCAGTCCCCATGCAACCGCGCGACCTCGCCGCCTATCTGTTCCTGGCCATCGCCTGGGGCTTTTCCTTCCTGGTGGTGCTCAAGGTGGTGCACGCCTTCGGCTGGGTCGGCGCGGTCAGCTTCCGCGCCCTGATTGCAGGCGGCACATTGGCCATCCTCGCCGCCCTGCTCGGCCGCGCCCTGCGCTTGCGGGCGCTGCTCAAGCCCCTGATCGTGGTCGGCGCCACCACCGTGGCCGGGCAACTGATCGGCCTGTCCTACGCCACCCCGCGCATCGGCACAGCCATGGCGGCCATCTTCGTCGCCACCATTCCGCTGTTCTCGATGATCATCGGCCGGGTCTGGGGCCTGGAGAAGATCACCCCGCAAGGCCTGGCAGGCTTGCTGCTCGGCCTGCTGGGCATGGTCATGCTGGTAGGTTTTCCGGCACAGCCGGTGACCGAGGACTTCATCCACGGCTGCGGCGCCTCGCTGTTCGGCTGCGTCTGCGCGGCCTTCGGCAGCAACTACGCCAGCCTGCACCTGCGCGGGCAGGACCCGTGGACCGTGACTGGCGGCGCGTTTCTGGCCGGTGGCCTGCTGACCTTGCCACTGCTGCTGGTAGTGCCGGTGCCGACCCTGCCCGAGGCCGCCGACTGGATGTACCTGGTGGTCAGCGGCTGCGTGATGAGCGCCACCACCTACGTGCTGTACTTCGGCCTGGTGGCGCGCATCGGCGCCACCCGGGCCATCAGCGTCGAGTTCGTCGTGACCCTGGTGGCGGTGGTAGTCGGCGCACTGTTCCTCGCTGAACCTTTGAGCCTGTTGCAAGCTGTGGGCGGCATGGTCATCCTGCTCGGCTGCATGCTGGTGCTGGGCCTGCTGCCGGGGCGCGGCAGGCGCCTGCCGAGTTAACGCCGGGCGGTGGCCTCGGCGGCCGGCGGGGTCAGGTGCAGCACGCGGTTGCGCCCGCCTTCGGCCAGCAGGTAGCCGCCCTTGCCATCCGCGACGATCGACTGCGGCGCCTTGAGGAAGGTCAGCACCACGTGCTGGGTGCCCTCGGCATCGACCCGCAGCAGGCGCGCGCGGTGGGTGTTGTCTTCGCTGATCCACAGGCCGCGCTGGTCGCACATCAGGAAGGTGGGGTTACGCAGACCCTGGACCACGATCGGGTCCTGGCCGTCGTCGGCCAACGCCCGCACGAGGCCGCTGGCCTTTTCGGTGTACAGCAGGCGGCCATCGTGGCAGCGGGTCAAGCCTTCGGTTTCGCTCAGGCCCGAGCGCAGCACGTCGAGCTGGCCGCTCTGCCAGTCGTAGCGCATGAGGCGGCCATTGCCCTTGCGGTCTTCGATGGCGTACAGCCGATCGCCGTCGTTCCACAGCCCCTGCACGCTGAAGCCTTCGAAAAGCGGGACGAACTGCCCATCGCGGAACAAGGTCACAGGCGCCTGGCCGCCTTCCTGGCTGAACACCCAGCCACCCTCGGCGGCGACCATGCCGTCGGGCTTGGACAGGTTGTCGAGCATCACCACGCGGTCACCGTGGGTGGTGATCTTGAGGATGCTGCCGTGGCCATCGTCCAGCTCACGGCTGACCAGCAGACTGCCGTCGGCCTGTTGCAACAGCGAGGCCGCCTTGTCCACGTCGCGGTGCAGCACCTCTACCTCCCAGCCCGCGGCAGCCTGCACCGGGTAGTAGGTTTGCCAGGCGAAAAAGCCCAGGGTGGCGGCCACCAGGCCGGCGGCGGTAGTCAAGGCGATACGGGTGCTGCGCTGACGCAGGATGGACATGGATTCTGGGCTCCTCGGGATTGGCCGGAATCCTAGCAAGAGGATGTGAAAAATTTGTCGCAGCCCGACATTGGCATTCAGTAAGTGAATGTCGAGTATTTCAACATTTAATTTGTGGATGCCACGGCCAGGCCCCTATGCTGTTCGTGCATCCCCTGCACGCACCGGCCGGTGTGGTCCAAGGCACGGGGAGAGAACAACAAGTCGAGACCGTTCATGTCGAATCACTCCTACTTCGCCCCCCACGGTGGGCACCCGGCTCAAACCGAGCTGCTGACTGACCGTGCCATGTTCACCGAAGCCTATGCCGTGATCCCCAAAGGCGTGATGCGTGACATCGTCACCAGCCACCTGCCGTTCTGGGACAAGATGCGCATGTGGGTCATCGCCCGCCCGCTGACCGGCTTCGCCGAAACCTTCTCCCAGTACATCGTCGAAGTCGCCCCGGAAGGCGGCAGCGAGCGCCCTGAACTGGACGCCAACGCCGAAGCCGTGGTGTTCATCGTCGAAGGCGAGCTGGACATCACCGTCGAAGGCAAGCACCACACCCTGACCCCGGGCGGCTATGCCTTCCTGGCCCCGGGCGCCGAGTGGAGCCTGCGCAACAACAGCAAGGCCAACGTTACCTTCCACTGGCTGCGCAAGCACTACCAGAAAGTCGAAGGCCTGGCTGTGCCTGAGTCGTTCGTCACCCACCGCGACAACGCCACCGTCATCGAGATGCCGGGCACCGAAGGCCGCTGGGTCACCACCCGCTTCGTCGACATGGCCGACATGCGCCACGACATGCACGTCAACATCGTCACCTTCCAGCCGGGCGGCGTGATTCCGTTCGCCGAAACCCACGTGATGGAACATGGCCTGTACGTGCTCGAAGGCAAGGCCGTGTACCGCCTGAACCAGGACTGGGTGGAAGTGGAGGCCGGCGACTTCATGTGGCTGCGCGCCTTCTGCCCGCAGGCCTGCTACGCCGGCGGCCCTGGCAAGTTCAGCTACCTGCTGTACAAGGACGTGAACCGTCACGTGCACCTGACCCTCAACCCGCAGCGTTGAGTTCAGGCTGAAGTGAAAAACCCGCCAACCTGGCGGGTTTTTCGTTTGCCGCGCATACTCGACATTCCCTCCTCCTCGCGCGGTGCTCAGCATGAACCGCTGCCTGCTGCTGGCCTTGCTGCTGCTATCCACCTGCGCCATCGCCGACGACTGGAAAATCGCCTACGACCGGGAAGGTATCCGCGTGTACCTGGCCGCCGCACCCGGCTCGCCCTACCAGCAGTTTCGCGGTGTCAGCACCATGAAGGCCAGCGTGCGCACGCTGACCGACCTGCAGGAGAACCTGCGGGTGGCATGCAAATGGCTGTATGCCTGCGCGCAGATGCGCCTGCTTTCGGTCGACGGCGACACCACCTGGGTGTACCTGACCACCGACCTGCCGTGGCCGACGCTGCCACGCGACATCGTGCTCAAGGTCACCACCGAGCGACGCGACGATGGCAGCCTGGTGCGGCACCTGCGTGCCGACCCAGGCAAGGTGCCTGAGGAAAACGGGCTGATTCGGGTGCAGCACCTGAGCGGCGAGTGGATCATGAAGCCGCTCGGCGAGCGGGAAACGGAAGTGACCTACCAGATGCAGGCCGACCCGGCCGGGGATGTGCCGGGCTGGCTGGCCAACCGTTTCGTGGTGGATGCACCGGTGGTGACATTGCGCACCCTGAGGGCGGTGGCAGAACGTCAGCCTTGAGGGCCTTTGCGCGCCGGTTCAGCGCGCAAAGGCCTTGGGCAAGACAGTCTGAATATCAGTCAAAGTCCCAATCCGGCTGGCAGAAACCCGCCTGGGTCGGGTATGTGCCTTCCGGACAGTTCGGCCAGTCATTCGGGGCGGCCTGGGCCAGGCCGGCGGTCGCCAGCAGTGCAATCAAGGCAATCATTTTCATATCGGTTTCCTTAGGGTGAGGTCGTTTGCCCGACAGATCCTATGCCTCGACTCACCCCCTGATGCGATACCGGGATACCGCACGGCATTTTTTTTGCTACTGTGCCCGCGCGATGCGGACCAGCGCATCACGCCTTGCCAGGACGCCCCATGAAAACACAAGAAAATGGCAACACGCACAAAGGCTACCGGCGCATCATTCCTTCCATGACCGCGCTCCTCGAATTCGAAGCCGTGGCTCGCCACGGCAGCTTCACCCTGGCCGCCCGCGAACTGGGCGTGACCCAGGCGGCCGTGAGCAAGCAGGTCAGGCAACTCGAAGAAAACCTCAGGGTCCAGTTGTTCCAGCGCCTGCACCGCGGCATCCGCCTGACCAGCGAAGGCCAGGCCTTGTTCTCGGTGCTGTCGGAGTCGTTGCAAAAGGTTGCGGCGGTGTTCGACCGCCTCGGCGAGGGCAACAGTGAGCAGGAATTGATCCTCAGCACCACCGCCACGTTTTCCCAGTTGCGGGTGATGCCACGCCTGGGCAGGCTGCGCGAAGCCATGCCCCAGGTACGCCTGCGGCTGGCCACGCAGATGTTCACCGGCGACCTGCGCAATCAGGATGTCGACCTGCTGGTGCGCTATGGCGATGGACGCTGGACGGATGGCCACGCCGTGCAACTGTTCGAGGAAGAAATCTTCCCGGTGTGCTCACCCGCGTGGCTGGCGCGCAATGGCGCGCCCGACTCGCTGGAAGCGCTGTATGACACCGACCTGCTCGACGCCGACGCCACCACCGAAGGCTGGATGACCTGGCCGACCTGGTTCCGCGAACTGGGCGAGCACCCGCCGAAGCTGCGCTACAGCCTGCGTTGCCATCTCTACACCGACACCATCCAGGCGGCGTTGCATGGGCATGGGGTGGCGCTGGGCTGGGGGCGTATGCTCGATCACCTGCTTGCTTCCGGCGAGCTGGTGAGATTGACCGACCTGGTGGTGAGGCCGCGGGAAGCCTATTACCTGGTGGTGCCCCACGGGCGGGACACCACGGCTACCGTGCTGGGGCTGGTCGACTGGCTGCGCAGCTGAGCCGCTGCCCACCGGCTACGAGCGCTTCGGGCCTGGCCATTGAACGTTTTTCACTGCACCACGCCACAGGCCACACGGGCACCGCCGCCGCCCAGTTTCTCGGGATGGTCGCTATGGTTGTCGCCACCGGCGTGCACCATCAGGGCATGCCCCTTGAAGTCCGTGGCTTTCAGGCGCGGCGCCAGCACCGGGTAGGTGGCATTGCCATCGGCACCGACGTAGAGGGCGGGCAAGTCGCCACGATGGCCGCTGTCATCATACGGGCCCTTGTGCGCTTTGCGGGCATCCGGGTCCCAGTGACCGCCCGCTGCACCTGCCGGCACCGGTTTGCCGTTCTCCTCGGCGGGCGCGCAGGAAGGATTCTGGTGCAGGTGGAAGCCGTGCACACCAGGCGGCAGGCCCTTGAGGTCCGGCGTCAGCAGGGTGCCGTAGGTGTTCTGTTCGATAGTGACGGTGCCGATCGATTTGCCCGGACCGTCCGGCCCGGCCATTTTCAGTTCCACCGTCTGAGCGGCCTGGGCCAGGCCGGCGCTGGCCAGTAGCGCGGTGAACAGCAGTGTCTTCATGGGGTATCTCCTTGGCATTGGCTGAGTTGGGTGTCGTACCCACGTAACAGGTCAGACTGCGCAGCTTGCCAGCCATTCCATCCGGCCACAGACTGAAACACTTCCCCCAGCCCGGAGCCTGCCTGCGTGTCCCTCAAAGCCCTGCGCACCTTGGTGACCATCGCCCGCCACGGTACCTTCGCCCGCGCCGCCGACCTGCTCAGCCTGACGCCTTCAGCGGTAAGCCTGCACATCAAGACCCTGGAAGACGAACTGCAGGTCGCCTTGTTCGACCGCAGCCGTCGCCAGGTGGTACTGACAGACGCCGGCCAGCTGGCCGTGGCACGTGCCGAGAACATCTTGAACGCCTACGACGAACTGGCCGACACCCTGGCCAGCGGCCCCGGCCTGCGCGGCCGCTTGCGCCTGGGCGCGATCCACACGGTGCTGGCACGGCGCCTGCCCCAGGCGCTGGTGTGGATCAAGGCCCATCATCCGCAGTTGCACATCAGCGTGGCCTCGGGCATGTCGGCGGAGCTGGCGCGGCGGGTCGAGGATGGCGAACTCGACGCGGCGATCACCACCGAGCCTGTCAGCCCCTACCCGCAAAACCTGGACTTCACGCCCCTGTTCGAAGACCGCTTCTGGGCCATCGCCAGCCCCGAACTGGCCGACCGCAGCCTGGCGCAGCTGCTCGCCAGCCAGCCGT
The DNA here is from genome assembly GCF_044749485.1 of Pseudomonas sp. NPDC089401. NCBI lineage: Bacteria > Pseudomonadati > Pseudomonadota > Gammaproteobacteria > Pseudomonadales > Pseudomonadaceae > Pseudomonas > Pseudomonas sp. NPDC089401. The sequence continues at coordinate 41,744 of NZ_JBIVIA010000005.1, forward strand.
TCCTGCGCTTCGACAAGCGTGCCTGGGCTGGCCGGCAGATCGAACAGGAACTGCGCCGCCTGCATTTGCAGGTGAGCGAGCAGATGGAGCTGGACAGCCAGGAAGCCTTGGCGCGCATGGCGGTGATGGGCCTCGGGGTGGCGATCGTTCCCATGGCGGATGAGGACCTGCAGCGCCTGCCAGCCGCGACCTGCCTGCCTTTCGGCGAACCCCAGCTGGTGCGTCGGGTGGGCCTGCTGGAGCATGAGAAGAGCCAGCGCCGGCACCTGAGTGCGGTGCTCAAGACCGCATTGGAAATCTGAGGCGCCTGCTGGGGCAACGGGTCAAGCGACGCCACCGCCAACCCTGCAGTTTTTCTCAACGGTCAGTGCAGAAATCAACGTTTTTACCCATCGGTCAGCCACGCTAACCTGAGCCGTACCCGAAAACGGAACGTCCTGCCATGCTCGATCTGCTACTGACCACTCTGCTGCCCATCATTCTGCTGATCGCCCTGGGCACCGGCCTGCGCGTGCGCGGTTTTCTCGCCGAAAGCTTCTGGCCGGGCGCCGAGCGCCTGAGCTATTACGTGTTGCTGCCTTCGCTGTTCCTCCATGGGTTGGCCACCGCCAACCTGGAGGGCGTGCCGGTGCTGGGCATGGTCGGTGTGCTGATGCTCTCGACCGTGCTCGGCGCGCTGCTGCTGGTGCTGTACCAGGGCGCGGCCAGCCACGACGGCGCCGACTTCACCTCGGTGTTCCAGGGCGGCGTGCGCTTCAACAACTACATTGGCGCCACCCTCGCCGCCGGCCTCTACGGCAGCGCCGGGATTGCCCTGGCCGCCGTGGCCAACGCGGCCATCGTGCCCCTGGTCAACCTGCTCTGCGTACTGGTATTCGCCCGTTTCAGCGCCCGCCACAGTTCCCCGGCCACGGTGCTGCGGGCGATCTTCCTCAACCCGCTGATCGTCGGCTGCTTCGGCGGCCTGCTGCTGCGGGTCACCGGCGTGGGCTTGCCCGCCGGCCTGGAACCCACGGTCAAGGCCCTGGGCCAGGCCGCCCTGCCCCTGGGCCTGCTGTGCGTGGGCGCCGCGCTCGGTGGCGCCAACCTCGGCCAGCAGGTACGGCCGCTGGTGGCGGCGTCGGCGTTCAAGTTCCTGGTCATGCCGCTGACCACCTGGGGCTTGTGTCGCCTGCTTGGCCTGGGTGGCCAGGCGGCGGTGGTGGCGGTGCTGTTCCAGGCGCTGCCGACGGCGTCGTCGTCCTATGTGATGGCGCGGCAGATGGGTGGCAACGCAGCGCTGATGGCCACCATCATCGCGCTGCAGACCGCGGCTGCGGCCGTGACGTTGCCTTTGGTACTAATGCTTTCGCTTGGCTAGACTGTGACTCAGCCCCTCCTTCGGAAGCACGAGCATGCGCCTCTACTGCACGATGATTGCTGTTGTCACGGTCCTGCTTGCCGGGCCCGCCCAGGCAGCTGACAGCGCCAAGGCCGCGGTGGCCGAAGACAAGGCGCAGGTGCTGGAACAGAAAGTCGTCGAGGACGCGCCACCGCCGAAAAAAAGCGAAACCATCACCCCTGGCGAAGTGCAGGCCGTGGACCCGGCAGGCCAGGCGCCGATGGACGACAGCATCACCTGCCTGGCGCGCACCATCTACTGGGAAGCCAAGGGCGCCGATGAGAAGGACATGAGCGCGGTCGCCAGCGTGGTCATCAACCGGTTGGGCAAGGACGGATTCCCCGACACCATCTGCGGCGTGGTCAAGCAGGGTGTCGAGAGCAAGGCCTGCCAGTTTTCCTGGTGGTGTGACGGGCGTTCCGATCAGGTCGAGGAAGCCGGGCGCTACGACGTCGCCAAGGAGATCGCGCGCAAGGCCCTCAATCAGCAACTGAAAGACAGCACCGGTGGGGCCTTGTACTTCCACGATCGCAATGTACATCCGGACTGGGCCAAGGTTTACCGCAAAACCGCCGAGACCCGGCATTTCCTTTTCTACAAGCCTAACCAGGCCTTGGCGCGCTGATACCGGCTTCAGAAATCGAGCGTGCCGGAGAATTTCACCAGGCGTGGGTCGCCCTGGGTCAGGTAGCCGCCATTGGCCGACGCCCAGTAGTTCTTGTCGGTCAGGTTCTCCACATTCATGCGCAGCGTGACGCTCTTGTCCTGCACCTTGAAGCGATAGCGCGCACCCACATCGAAGCGGTTCCAGGTCGGCAGGCTCAGGGTATTGGACGGGTTGGCGTACTGCCCGCCGGTCCTGAGCATGCGCGCATTGAGCGCCACGCCTTCGAGGCCAGGGACATCCCAATCGACGCTGGCATTGAGCTGGAACGTCGGTACGCCCACCGCGTGGTTGCCGTCGTCAGCGCCGTTGAGGGTGTTCTTGAGCTCGGTGTCCATGCGCGTTCCGCCCGCCATCAGGCGCAAACCCGGCAGCGGCTCGCCGAACACACTCAACTCGATGCCCTTGTTGACCTGCTCGCCGTCCTGCACGAACACGTTGCCCTGGACGAAGCCGTCGGTGGGGCGCTCGATGCGAAACACCGCCAGGTTGGCGCCAAAGCTCTGGTAGTCGAGCTTGATCCCCGCTTCCACCTGCTTGGTCTTGGCCGGTGGGAACACCTCGCCGACGTTGATGATGCCCTGCCCGGACGCTGTCGCCCCCTGGGCCAGGCCTTCGATGCGGTTGGCGTACAGCGAGATCGACGGGTTGACCTTGTAGACGATGCCATACACCGGGGTGGTGACCGATTCGTCATAAAAGGCATTACGCCCAAGGTCCGGGCCTTCGCCGTCGTAGGCGTATCCCTCGACCCGCAGTTGCTGGCGGCGCACACCGATGGTCAGCAGCAGGCTGTCATCGAACAGGCCGACGGTGTCGGACAGCGCAATGCTGCGGTTGCGGGTCTTGCCCGTCACCCCCGGGTCGCCCAGCTTGCCACCGGTGAAAGTCGGCGTGGTGGGCTTGGGCAGCGGGTCGGTGCGATAGATGTTGGTGTCCTGGGCGTTGTAAAAGACGAAGGCGTTCTCCTGCTGCGTCCAGATGCTGGCCGCACCGATGTTCAGCTGGTGGCTGACCGGGCCGGTGCGAAAGCGCCCGTTGATGCCGCCCATGAAGGTGGTGTTGTCTTCGTTGTGGGGTATCTGCGAACCGGCGATGGTGGCATCGCCGGTCGCCGCGTCGGTCAGGATCGGCGTGCCGTAGAAGCCGTTTTCGTGGGTATGCTTGACGCCGCCCGCCAGGTAGCCGCTCCAGTTGTCGTTGAAATCGTAGTCGCCGCGGAGCATGCCGAAGGTGTCTTCGGTTTCCGTCCAGGACCAGTCCTGGCCATAGTTGTGGTCGGCGTCCGGCGCGCGCGGAATGTCGGTCAGGCCGCTGCCCAGGCGCACGGTGTTGCGCATATGGTTGACCCGTTGCTTCTGGTAGCCGATGTCGGCGGACAGGCGCAACTGCTCGCCGCGGTAATCGAGGCCGACGATGAACAGCTTGCTGCGCTGGTCCTGGTCGTCCACGGCGGTTTCGCCTTCGCGCTGGGACAGGTTCAGGCGCACGCCAAAGCGGTTGTCCTCGCCGAAACGCTGGCCGAGGTCCAGGTGTTCGCCGATTCGGCCGTCGGTGCTGATGTCCTGGGTGTAGCGGCGAGTCGGCACATCGCCTGCGCGCTTGGGCTGCAGGTTGACGTTGCCGCCAAGGCCGGTACCGGTGGGGCTGGCGCCGTTGAGGAAGGCGTTGGGCCCCTTGAGCACCTCGACCCGCTCCAGCGCATCGGTGGAGATCATCTGCCGTGGCAGCACACCGTACAGGCCGTTGAACGCCACGTCGTCGCCGTTGAGCGGCAAGCCGCGGATGACGAAGACCTGGGACTGGTTGCCAAAGCCAAAGGACTGGCGCACCGAGGGGTCGTTGAGCAGCACGTCGCCGATGTCTTCGGCCTGCTGCTCCTCGATCAGCTGCGAGGTGTAGCTGGTCATGGTGAACGGCACGTCCATCATGTCCTGGTTGCCCAGGATGCCCATCTGCCCTCCCCGGGCCACCTGGCCACCGGCGAAAGGCTCCGGTGGCTCACCTCTGGGGCGGGCGGACTCGGCGTCGATGGCGGTGGGGTCCAGTTCGATGCTGCCGTCGGCTGCCTGGGAGGACAGCGCAACGGAACAGCAAACGGCGAAGAAGGTCGACTGATACGGACGGAATCGTGCCATGAATTGCTCCCGACGGGCTAAGGGTCAGCCTCCCTGGCAAACGAGGAATCATTAGCGTTTGTGTATTGTTTCTAGTCGACACTGCGAATGATTACCAAGTGACTGCACTTTCCGGGCGACCAGTGGTCTACTGCCTCTTTTGCCGCCCGCAGCCTTTGCGGGCGCTTCACTTGCATCGCACGAGTCCGGGCCAAAAGCGTTGGGCTTGTGTAGGATGAGCAGCGCAAACCAAGACGCTGCCAGTCACAGGGAGATCCACATGCGCGTCCTGTCATCCGTTGCCGCCTTGTCGCTGGGCCTGGTCTTCTCGACCGGGGCCCTGGCCGTCACCGGCGAAGAGGCGCAGCTGATCGATACGATCAACGTCTACCGCAGCCAGGCTCAGCGCTGCGGCGGCGAGGCCTCGCTGGAGCTGCCGCCGTTGCACAGCGACACCCGCCTGGCACTGTCGCCGGAAGGCACCCGCGACCTGCAGCAGGCCATGAGCCGCGCCGCCTACCCCATGGTCAATGTCCAGGCCATCAGCCTGTCCGGGCCGCGCGACGCCAGGACGGCCATGCACGCCATCGAGGAAAGCTTCTGCCAGGTGGTGCTCGACCCGCAGTTCGTCGACATCGGCGTCAGCCAGGAAGGCCGTGACTGGCGCATCGTGCTCGCCCGGCCCCTGCTCAGCGGGCGGCTGGGGGACTGGCAGGCCGAGGGGCAGAAGGTCCTGCAGGCCATCAATGCCGCACGCAAGGCGCCACGCCAGTGCGGTGGCCAGCCCTTCGCCGCCGCCCCGGCGCTGACCTGGAGCGCGGCGCTGGCAGGCGTGGCGGCCAACCACACACGGGCCATGGCCAACCAGAACTTCTTCGACCACATCGACAAGGAAGGGCGCACGCCGGGTGACCGCGCGGAACTGGCCGGCTACCTCTACCGGCAGATCGGCGAGAACATCGCCGCCGGGCGCGACACCGCGCAGAAGGTGGTCGATGGCTGGCTGGAAAGCCCCGGGCATTGCGCGACCCTGATGAACCCGGACTACCGGGAGCTGGGCGCCGCCTATGCGGTGGACCCGAAAAGCGATGCGGGCATCTACTGGACCGGGTTGTTCGGCACGCCCGAGTAAGGCTTCGAGCCACGCAGTGCCAGCGCCGTGCAGGCAAACCTGCGCTTTACGCACTTCCCCAGGTAGCTGGCATCGCCCAACCCCACTTCATCGGCAATCTGCGCCAGGCTGTGGCTTGAGTTGACCAGCCGCCAGCGCGCCTGTTGCAGGCGCATCTCCAGCCACCAGGCCTTGGCGCTCATGCCGTGGCTGGCCTGGAACTGGCGATCGAGCTGGCGGCGGCTGATACCCAGCTCGGCGGCCAACTGTTCCAAGGTCAGCTTCGCGCCCAGGTGATGACGCATCAGCGCCAGCGCACGCTGCACCTGGCGCCCCTGCCCTGCCCCGGTCTCCAGCGAACGCAAGGCATGGCGGCTGTCACGCGACTCGTCCACCAGCATGTCCGCCAGGCCCTTGAGGGCCCGCGCCCGGCCACAGGCCGATGACAGCAGCGCCACGGCCAGGTCGATGGCGGCGGTGCCACCGGCACAGGTGATGCGCGCCCGGTCGATGCAGTACAACTGTTCGCGTACCAGCACCAGATGTGGAAACGACACACGGAACTCGGCTTCATGGCGCCAGTGCACCACGGCCTTGTACCCGTCCAGCAGGCCACAGGCCGCCAGCAGGAAGGCGGCGTTGTCGATGGCGACCAGTTTCACGCCGGCCCTGGCCGCACGCTTGAGCAGGCTCTCGTAGGCGGGTGCCAGTGCAGCAGTGGCGCCGGCATTGCGGCTGCCGAACAGGACCAGGTAGTCGAAGCTGGCCAGTTCCAGCTGCCCGGCGACGGCCTCCACCTGCAGCACCGCACCGCTGCTCGAGGGCACCGGCTCTGCGGTCAATCCGGCGAGGGTCCAGCTGCAATAGCGCTGCTGGCTGTAGTCCTCGTCGTCGGCGCTGAAGCGCAGCTTGTCGAGAAAAGCGCCGAAGGGCAACAAGGCGAAATCGGGCAACGGCAAGATCAGCAGGCGGATATCGGGGGTCATGGCAACTGCGTCCAGAAAACACCATCAAACGTCCAGATCATACCCTTCGCAGGCAGCAGTGTCCCTTAGACTGGCCGCTCGTGAACCCTGGAGGCACCTTGCATGGCATTCGACACCTGGCTCATCTATCTGCTGGCAAGCATCGGCCTGTCGCTGACCCCCGGCCCCAACAGCCTGCTCGCCCTGACCCACGGCGCGCTGTATGGCGCGCGCCGCACGCTGTTCACCATCGTTGGCGGGGTGTTTGGCTTCAGCGCACTCATCGCCCTGGCGATGTTCGGCCTGACTGCCTTGCTGCAAACCTCGGCGTCGGTGCTGACGGTGCTCAAGTGGGTCGGCGGGGCCTACCTGGTATGGCTGGGGATCCAGCTCTGGCGCAGCCCGGCACTGCACCTGGAAGTAACCGAGCGGGCGGCGCGCCTGGGCAACGCCGGGATGTTCCGCCAGGGCTTGCTGTCGGCCATGGCCAACCCCAAGGTGCTGCTTTTCTACGGGGCCTTTCTGCCCCAGTTCATCGACCCCCAGCGCGGGCTGCTGCTGCAATTCGTGATCATGGCCGCGACCTTCGCCAGCGTGGAGTGCCTGGTCGAATACCTGCTGGCGCGCCTGGCGTTTCGTATCCGGCCCTGGCTGGCCAAGGGTGGCAAAGGCTTCAACCGCTGCTGCGGCAGCTTGTTTGCCGTGATCGGCGTGGCGCTGCCGCTGGGCCGGTAGGCGCGGTCTCGTGCCGCGAGAGGGCCGCAAAGCGGCCCCGCGTTCAAGCCCGCCGCGAAACCAGCAGGAAGACGACCAGGGCCAGGCCAGGCAGGCCCGCCCCCACCACCGCCACACCCTGCCAGCCATGCTGGGCGAATACCGTGCTGGCCACCGCCGAGCCCAGCGCCCCGCCAAGGAAGATGCTGGTCATGTACAGCGCATTCAAGCGCCCGCGGCTGGCCGGATCGAGGGCATAGACCTCACGCTGGCCAATCACCATGTTCATCTGCACCGCAAAGTCCAGCAGCACCCCGGTCAGCCCCAGGCCGATCACGCTGTAGCCCGGCGAGGTCAGCCCCATCAACAACGCCACCGGCGCCAGCACCAGCGCCAGCAGGGAACCGGCACGGGCATGGCCGGCATCGGCCAGGCGCCCAGCCAGGGGTGCGGCGATGGCACCGACCGCGCCCACCAGGGCGAACAGGGCGATCTGGCTCTGCGACAACCCATGTTCGCCGGCCAGGGCCAGGGGCACCGCGGTCCAGTACAGGCTGAACGCCGCGAACATCAGCGCCTGGTACAGCGAACGCTGGCGCAGCAGCGGATAGCGGCGCAGCAGGGCGACCATCGACGCCATCAGCCCGGCATAGCTGGCCGTATGCTCCGGCACCCGGCGCGGCAGGGTCAGCGCCAGCAACAGGATGATCGCCAGCATCAGCAGCGCAGCGCCGATGAACACGCTGCGCCAGCCGAAGTGGTCGGCCACCAGGCTGGACAGCGGGCGGGCCAGCAGGATACCCAGCAGCAGGCCGCCCATGATGTTGCCCACCACGCGGCCACGCTGATGCTCGGGCGCCAGGTGCGCCGCCAGCGGGATCAGCATCTGCACGGCCACCGAACTGAAGCCGATCAGCAGCGCATAGCCCAGGAACAACCGGCCCTGGCCGCTGCTGCTGGTGCCTGCCAGCAGCAATGCGGCACAGGCCAGCACCGCCGTGACGATCATCAGCCGGCGGTTCTCGACCCGGTCGGCGAGGGGAACCAGCAACAGCAGGCCGAGCGCGTAGCCCAGCTGGGTCAGCGACACGATCAGGCTGGCGTGCTCGGTGGACAGGCCCAGGTCCGGGGCGATCAGGCCGACGATGGGCTGGGCGTAGTAGATGTTGGCGACGATCGCGCCGCAGCAGAACGCCAGCAGCGCGACCAGGGTCCGGCTCAGGCCGGCATGGGCAGGCTGCGCGGCGGCAAGTGAAGGATTCATGCGAGGTTCCTCGGCATTGGGTGGAATATGCCGGGCACCTTACCGGGGCGCCGCGGGCGAGAGAATCCGGCCCGCCCGCAACAGGGCTTTGCGCCAGGCGCAACGGCGGGCGCTCAGGGGTTCAGCAGGCTTTCGCAAAAGACGATGAATGCGTTGACCCGACGCGAACCCCGGTGGTTGGGCAGGTACAAGGCGTTGATGCTGTCATTGGCAGCGCCGGGGCTGACCTGCCAGTCGCCGAACACCCGCTGCAGGCGCCCCGCTGCCACGTCCTCGCGCACCAGCCAGTCGGCCAGCAAGGCGATGCCGCTGCCGGCCAGCGCGGCCTCACGCAGCAGGTCGGCGTTGGCACTGCGCAGCGGGCCGCCGACTTCCAGCTCCAGCACCTCGTCGTCACGCCGCAGGCGCCAGGCCCTTGCCTTCTGGCCGTAGCGAAAACGCAGGCAGGCGTGCTGCAACAACTGGTTGGGGTGCTCCAGCGTATCGCCACCGGCAAGGTAATCCGGGCTGGCCACCAGCCAGCGCTGGAAGCGGCCCAGCGGCCGGCACACCAGTTCATCGTTGGGCGACGGGTCGCCGAGGCGGATCGACAGATCGTAGCGGCCATCGAGCAGGTCATCCAGCCGGTCGCTCATGTCGATGTCCAGCTCCAATGCCGGATGCCGGGCCAGGAACGGCCCGAGGTGCGGCGCGATCACCCGCCGGCCGAACTCCACCGGCAGGCACAGGCGCAACACGCCGACCGGTTCCTCGCCACGGTCGGCGACACTGGCGTCGGCCTCGTCCAACGCTTCGAAGATTTCCCGTGCCCGGGCGTAATAGCGAGCGCCAGCTTCGGTCAGGCTGACCTGGCGCGTGGAGCGGTTGAGCAGCGTGGTGCCGAGCGCCGACTCCAGCGCATCGACCAGGCGCGTCACCGAGGACGTGGCCACGCCCAGCTTGCGCGCCGCTGCGGAAAAGCCCTGGGCGTCGACGGTGGCGCTGAACATCTTCATCGCCAGGAGCTTGTCCATGGGGTCACCCGATCCATAAAAATCGGAACACTCCTACAATCCACGAAGCCGGTCAAGAAGCGCGCTGCAGAGCGATCCGGTCCATAGTGGAAGCACCTCCCCCACAGCGAGCCTCACGATGACACCCGCCAACCTGCTCAACGCCCTCCCGCCCTGTGACCCCACCGCCGCCGAATGGGTGGACGACCTGTTGCAACGCCCCGGCCTGCGCATCGAGCGCATCGTCTCCAGCGGCCAGGCCAGCCCACCGGGTTTCTGGTATGACCAGGCCGAAGGCGAGTGGATCATGCTGATCAGCGGCAGTGCGGGCCTGCGCCTGGAGCATGAGGACTACACCCGTTTGCTGGCGCCCGGGGACTGCCTGGACATTCCGGCGCACTGTCGGCATCGCGTGGAGTGGACTGCCCCGGGCACGTCCACCATCTGGCTGGCGGTGTTCTATCGCGGGGAAAGCCCCTGGCCCACCGGTTGACCGCCATGGACAGATGATGATGGATTACGACAAAGGTCTAACATCGGCAAAAATACTCAACGAAAGATAAACACCACGTTTACTGCAATTTTCCCAGCGTGATCTAGGCTTTTAAGCACTCCCTGGCAAGTTCAACCCTGCGACAATCAGCCTCAGAATATTTTGTACTAACTTGTTAATTAGCTTGCTAAGGGCTTAAACTGCGCCCATTCCACCTGCTGAGATCCCTGGCATGAACGAAACACCGCGCGCCTCCGGCGCCACAAAAATCATCCTGGTCGGCTTGGGCGTGATCATCGCCCTGCTCGGCCTCCTCCTGGCTGCTGGCGGCATCAAGCTGGCCGGCCTGGGCGGTTCCTGGTACTTCCTGATCGGCGGCCTGGCCATGGCCATCGCCGGTATCCTCATCGCCCGTCGCAAGACCGTCGGTGCCTGGGTCTATGCCGCGTTCCTGGTCGGCACTGCCGTCTGGGCGCTGATCGACGCCGGCCTGGTGTTCTGGCCCCTGTTCTCGCGCCTGTTCATGTTCGGCGCGATCGGCATGGTGGTGGCGCTGGTCTACCCGATGCTCGCGCGTGCCAACGGCGCTGCCGCAGGCCGTGGCGCCTACGGCCTGGCCGCGGTGATGGCGGTGGTGCTGGCGATCGCCGCCGGCAACATGTTCGTTGCCCACCCGAGCGTCGCGCCTACCGGCAAGGGCCCGGGCATGACCCCGGTGGAAGCCGGCAAGGAGCAGAAGGACTGGGCCCACTACGGTAATACCGAAGGTGGCAGCCGCTTCGCCGCGCTGGACCAGATCAACCGCGACAACGTCGACAAGCTCAAGGTGGCCTGGACCTACCACACCGGTGACGTCGCCATCAGCGACGGCAACGGTGCCGAAGACCAGATGACCCCGCTGCAGATCGGCAACAAGGTGTTCATCTGCACCCCGCACAACAACATCATCGCCCTCGATGCCGACACCGGCAAAGAGCTGTGGAAGAACGCGATCAACGCCCAGTCCAAGGTCTGGCAGCGTTGCCGTGGCCTGGCGTACTTCGACGCCACCGCCGCGATCGCCCAGCCGACCCAGCCGAACAGTTCGCCGATCACCGGCGGCAGCGTCCCGGCCGGTGCCAACTGCCAGCGTCGCCTGCTGACCAACACCATCGATGGCCGCCTGATCGCCGTCGACGCCGACAACGGCCAGCTGTGCCAGGGCTTCGGCACCAACGGCCAGGTCAACCTGATGGCCGGCCTGGGTGATGTCCCGGACTCCTACTACCAGCTGTCGTCCGCGCCGCTGATGGCCGGCACCACCGTGGTGGTTGGCGGCCGTGTCGCCGACAACGTCCAGACCGACATGCCAGGTGGCGTGATCCGTGGTTTCGACGTGATCACCGGTGAAATGCGCTGGGCCTTCGACCCAGGCAACCCGGAAGACCGCAAGGCGCCTGCCGATGGCAGCAGCTACGTGCGCAGCACCCCGAACAGCTGGGCACCGATGTCCTACGACCCGGCCATGAACACCCTGTTCCTGCCGATGGGCTCGTCGTCCACCGACATCTACGGCGTTGAACGCAACAAGCTGGACCACACCTACGGTGCTTCGGTACTGGCCCTGGACGCCAGCACCGGTAACGAGAAGTGGGTCTACCAGACCGTTCACAACGACCTGTGGGACTTCGACCTGCCGATGCAGCCGAGCCTGATCGACTTCACCAAGGACGACGGCAAGACCGTGCCTGCGGTGGTGATCGGCACCAAGGCCGGGCAGATCTACGTGCTCGACCGCGCCACCGGCAAGCCGCTGACCCAGGTCGACGAAGTACCGGTCAAGCCAAGCAACATCCCCAACGAGCCGTACTCCCCGACCCAGCCGAAATCGGTGGGCATGCCGCAGATCGGCGCGCAGACCCTGACCGAGTCGGACATGTGGGGCGCCACCCCGTATGACCAGCTGCTGTGCCGTATCGACTTCAAGAAGATGCGCTACGACGGCCTGTACACCGCGCCGGGCACCGACCTGTCGCTGAGCTTCCCGGGTTCGCTGGGTGGCATGAACTGGGGCAGCCTCTCCACCGACCCGGTACACGGCTTCATCTTCGCCAACGACATGCGCCTGGGCCTGTGGATCCAGATGATTCCGTCGCAGAACAAGGGTGATGCGGCTTCCGGCGGTGAAGCACTGAACACCGGCATGGGCGCCGTACCGCTCAAAGGCACCCCGTATGCCGTGAACAAGAACCGCTTCCTGTCGGTCGCTGGCATCCCGTGCCAGGCGCCGCCGTTCGGCACCCTGACCGCCATCGACATGAAGACCCGCCAGATCGCCTGGCAGGTACCGGTCGGCACCGTTGAGGACACCGGTCCACTCGGCATCCGCATGCACCTGCCGATCAAGATCGGCCTGCCGACCCTCGGCGGCACCCTGTCGACCCAGGGCGGCCTGATCTTCATCGCCGGTACCCAGGACTTCTACCTGCGCGCCTACGACAGCAGCAACGGCAGCGAAATCTGGAAAGCCCGCCTGCCTGTCGGCAGCCAGGGTGGCCCGATGACCTACGTTTCGCCGAAGACCGGCAAGCAGTACGTGGTCGTCACCGCTGGCGGTGCCCGCCAGTCGACTGACCGTGGCGACTATGTGATTTCTTACGCCTTGCCGTAAGACCGCGTCGCTTGCTTCGCGGGCAAGCCCGCTCCCACAGGATCAAGATTGGCCCTTGTGGGAGCGGGCTTGCCCGCGAATGGCCCACCCAAAAAACAATTCGAGACACAGCAATGCCAACCGCTATTCGCATCACCCCGACCCTGCTGCTGGCCCTGGCCAGCACCCCTGCCCTGGCCGACGGCGACCTGCTGACCCGCAGCACCATGACAGGTGACTGGGGCGGCCTGCGCAGCCAGCTCGAAGCCGACGGCGTCAAGATCACCGGCGACTACAGCGGCGAAACCGCCTATAACGCCCACGGCGGCCTGCACCGCTCGGCGCGTTACTCGCAGAACGTCAAACTGGGCGTGCAGTTCGACCTGTCGAAACTGTACGGCCTGGACAACGGCGGCAAGGTCCAGCTGACCATCAACGACCGCCGCGGCAACAGCGCCTCGGAAGACCTGGTCGGCAACCGCCTGCCCATCCAGGAAAACTACGGTGGCCTGTACACCCGCCTGACCGAGCTGAGCTACGAGCGCACCCTGTTCACCCCAGCGCTCAACGTCAAGCTTGGCTACATGGCCATGGGCAACGACCTCGGCGGCCTGGACAGCGGCATCCTGTGCAACTTCATGAACGCCGGTTTCTGCGGCCACCCGCTGAACATGTCCGGTGGCAGTGGCTGGACCAACTACCCCAATGCCCACCTCGGCATGCGCGTGAAGTACGACCTGTCGCCGTCGTGGCAGCTGCGCGTGGCGGCGTTCAACGTCGACCCGGAAAGCAACGGCAACTCCAGCCGTGCCTGGCACCTGGGGCCGAAGCACACCACCGGCACCGTGGTACCGGTGGAGCTTGTCTACAAGCTGCAGGGCGAACTGCCGGGTGAGTACAAGCTGGGTTACTACTACGACAGCTCCGACGTGAAGCGCATCGGCAGCGACAAGGAAGTGTCCGGCCGTGGCGGTCACTACCTGCTGGTCGACCAGGCAGTGTGGAACGACGCCGGCTCGCCGGGCCGCAGCCTGCATGCCTTTGGCCAGTACTCGGCATCGAGCGAGGCCGCCTCGCCGTTCACCAAGTGGTATGGCGCCGGTGTGGTGCTGTACAAGCCGTTCGAAGGCCGCCCGCGCGACACCGTGGCCCTCGGTTATGGCCGCGCCGTGCCGAACCCGCGTAGCCGCGATGTACTGGAAGATGCCGCATTCAATGCCGGCCAGGAATTCCCCAACATCGACCACGCCGAGCAGCTGATCGAACTGAGCTACGGCTACCAGGCAACGCCATGGCTGAACCTGCGTCCGGATGTGCAGTACATCATCGAGCCGGGGGCGTTCTCGGGCAAGGACATCGACAACGCACTGGTGGTTGGCCTGCAGGTCAAGGCTACCTTCTAAAAACGCTGGGCCGCATTGCGGCCCATTCGCGGGCAAGCCCGCGAAGAAGCCAACTCGATCAGCCCTGCCTGAGGTAATCCACCAACCTCAGCAACATGGCATCACACCCCCGCAACTGCTCGACGCTGACGAACTCATCCGGCTTGTGCCCCTGGTCCATGCTGCCCGGCCCGCAGACCACGGTTGGAATGCCCGCCTGGTCGAACAGCCCGCCTTCGGTACCGAAGGCCACCGTACCGAACGCGTCCGAGCCGCTGAGCAACGCCACCAATCGCGCCGCCTCGCTGTCCGCTGGCGTGGCCAACCCCGGATACGCACTCAACGGCTGCAAGCGAATCGCACTGCCCGCATCGACCTTGCGCATGCGCGGCAACAACTCGGCCTCGGCATACGCCTGCAACTGGTCCGCCACGGCCTGCGCCTCGAACCCCGGCAAGGCGCGCACCTCGAAATCGAACGCGCACTCCTCGGGCACGATGTTCAGCGCCTGCCCGCCCTTGATCACCCCGGTCTGCACCGTGGAGAACGGCGGATCGAAACGCGCGTCGTGGTGCTCGGGCAGCGCCAGCCCATCACCGATTTCACCCAGCTTGCCGATCAGCTTCGCGGCATACTCGATGGCGTTCACCCCATACGGCGCATATGCCGAGTGGCAGGCCGCGCCGTGCACTTCGCAACGCATTGCCAGCTTGCCTTTGTGGCCCAGCACCGGCTTGAGCTCGGTGGGCTCGCCGATCAGGCACAGGCGTGGCTTGTGCGGGCGCTGCTCCAGTGCGGCCAGCATCGAGCGCACCCCCAGGCAACCGACTTCCTCGTCGTAGGAGAACGCCAGGTGCACCGGCAGGCGCAGCGGTTGTGCGAGAAACGCCGGCACCGCTGCCAGCACCGAGGCGATGAAGCCTTTCATGTCGGCCGTACCACGGCCATACAGGCGCCCGTCGCGCTCGCTCAGGGCAAACGGCGGCAGGGTCCAGGCCTGGCCGTCCACCGGCACCACATCGGTGTGCCCGGACAGCACCACGCCGCCGACATCCTCGGGGCCGATGGTGGCGAACAGGTTGGCCTTGGTGCCTTCCGGGTTATGCCACAGCTCGCTTTGCACACCTAGCCCGGCCAGGTAATCGCGAATGAAGCCGATCAGCTCGAGGTTGGAGTCGCGACTGACCGTGGCAAAGCCGATCAGCCGCTCCAACAGCGTGCGGCTGCTCAACTCACTCATCGCCCGGCACCCCGTAGCTGGGCGCGGCAGTCGGGTTCAGGGCGCGCGTGACGTAGTCCTGCATCTGTGGGCGATAGGCCTGCCACAGGCCATCGAGCACACCGATCGGGTCTTCATCCGCCCAGTCCACCCGCAGGTCCACCAGCGGCCAGGTCAGCTCGCCAGCGATCTTCAACGCCGCCGAGTGCACCGGGCCCGCCTCGCCGCCCGCCGCCATGGCCGCGTGCATGGCCGCCAGCAGGCGGTCGGCCAAGTGGCCGCCAGTTTGTTCGAAGGCCTGCACCATCGCCTCGATCACTTCAACCGAGGTCAGCAGGTTGCCTGCCGCCGCGCATTGCTCACCGGCCACCGCGTTGTGCACGCCCAGCGCCTCCTTGCCGGTGAACAACGCCACCTGGCCCTGGCTGTCGATCACCGTCACCTGACGGTATTCGCTCCAGCCATTGGCGCTGAGTACCCGGTCCAGCGCCGCGGCAGGTGGCAGTTGCCCGTTTTCCAGGGCATCGAGGATCTGCGGGCCGAGCGCCGGCAAGGTGATGTTCTGGGTCGACACCGCGCCGACGCCCGCCCGCACCCATGGGCAACGGGCACCCACGGCAATGCTCGACGAACTGATGGCGATGCCGACCTGCCCGGTTTCCTGGCAGCGACCGATGATGGAGAAAGTCATGTTGGAGCTCCTGTTGTCCTGTGCGATGCCCGGCATTCTGGGCAGAACGTCCAAGGCTTCGAAACCAACATTTTCCTGTGCCTTGGGCAGGAAAAAACTAAGGCCGGCAAACGCCCCGCGAAAATCCCCCTGGACATCGCCCAGGCCCAGGCAACCCGGGGCCTTCGCCGTTTTATCGGCAAGCCCCAGCTAAATACTATTTTCGCGATTTTCCGTGCATCCCTAGTCTGGCCCCAGGCAACGGCGGTCCTCCAAACCGACCTGACAAAAACCGCCTGACAAAGGGCTCGGACATGACACTGAACAATATCGAAATCGACACCCTCGTGGTCGGCGCCGGCCAGGCCGGCGTGGCCATGAGCGAACACCTGAGCAAGCTCGGCGTGCCGCACCTGGTGCTGGAGCGCAAGCGCATCGCCGAGGCCTGGCGCACCGGCCGCTGGGATTCGCTGGTGGCCAACGGCCCGGTCTGGCACGATCGCTTCCCGGGGCTGGAATTCAACCTCGACGCCGACGCCTTTGCCGGCAAGGACCAGGTGGCCGACTACTTCGAGCAGTACGTACGCAAGTACAACCTGCCGGTGCGTACCGGCATCGAAGTGAAGAAAGTGCTGCGCAACGCCGACCGCCCTGGTTTCACCATCGAAACCAACGAAGGCGTGATCCGCGCCAACCGCGTGGTCGCCGCCACCGGCCCGTTCCAGAAACCGGTGATCCCGGCCATCGCGCCGAAAGACGCCAGCCTGCACCAGATCCACTCCGCGGCCTATTTCAACCCCGAGCAACTGCCCGAAGGTGCGGTGCTGGTGGTGGGTGCCGGCTCTTCCGGCGTGCAGATCGCCGAAGAACTGATGCGCGCAGGGCGCCAGGTGTATCTCTCGGTCGGCGCCCACGACCGCCCGCCACGGGCCTACCGCAACCGCGACTTCTGCTGGTGGCTGGGTGTGCTCGGCGAGTGGGACGCGGAAATCGCCAAGCCCGGCCGTGAGCACGTGACCATCGCCGTCAGCGGCGCCCGTGGCGGCCACACCGTGGACTTCCGCGCCCTCGCCCACCAGGGCATGACCCTGGTCGGCCTGACCCAGTCGTTCGACAACGGCGTAGCGCGCTTCCAGGACAACCTGGTGGAGAACATCAACCGCGGCGACGAAAACTACCTGGCCCTGCTCGACGCCGCCGATGCCTACATCGAACGCAACGGCCTGGACCTGCCGCAAGAGCCCGAGGCGCGCAAGCGCCTGGCCGACCCGGACTGCATGGTCAACCCGCTGCAGCAACTGAACCTCGCCGAGGCCGGCGTCACCAGCATCATCTGGGCCACCGGCTACGGCGTCGACTTCAGCTGGCTGCAGGTCGACACCTTCGACGCCAACGGCAAGCCCCAGCACCAGCGCGGCGTGGCCCGCGAGCCTGGGGTGTACTTCCTCGGCCTGCCCTGGCTGTCGCGCCGTGGCTCGTCGTTCATCTGGGGGGTGTGGCACGACGCCAAGCACGTCGCCGGCCACATCGCCACGCAACGCACCTACCTGGCCTACCGTGACCGCGACCAGCGCGACGCGGACGAGCAAGACACCACGATCAGCAACGTCAGCACCTTTGGAGCCCACTGATGCCTACCCATACTCGCATCCGCATGTTCAACACCAAGCAGACCTACCCCAACCAGACCCTGGACAACGACCTGTGCCAGGCGGTGCGGGCCGGCAACACCATCTACGTGCGCGGCCAGGTCGGCACCGACTTCGAGGGCAAGCTGGTCGGCCTGGGTGACCCGCAGGCGCAGACCGAGCAGGCGATGAAGAACGTCAAGCAGTTGCTGGAAGAGGCAGGCTCGGACTTGTCGCACATCGTCAAGACCACCACCTACATCACCGACCCACGCTTCCGCGAGCCGGTGTACAAGGAAGTCGGCAAGTGGCTCAAGGGCGTGTTCCCGATTTCCACCGGGTTGGTGGTGGCCGGGTTGGCCCAGGCCGAGTGGCTGATGGAAATCGACGTGATTGCGGTGGTGCCGGATCAGCAGTAAGCATTGAGATCGCCGGGGGCGCTTTGCCCCCCATTCGCGGGTAAACCCGCTCCCACAGGTACCGCGCAAACCTTGAATCCTGCGCGATACTTGTGGGAGCGGGTTTACCCGCGAAGCTTTTTAGAACCTGGCCAGTTCTTCGCGGCAGAACTCGACGAACAACTGCGCCGGCTTGGTCAGCTGCACCCGCTTCAGGTGCGCCGCAGCCAGCCCCGACAACGCCACCGGCTCGGCGATGTCGATCATCACTAGCTTCTGCCCGTCGTAGGTACATTCCGAATGCGGCCGGGTCACCAGCAGCGAAAAGCCAAAGCCCTGCCCCACCATCCCGCGCACCATCTCGATCGACGGCGAACTGAAGACGATGTTCGGCGTCAGGCCCATCTCGTTGAACAAGCTGACGAAGTAGGTCCGGCTTGGCGCCACGTCCAGCAGGATCATCGGCTCCGGGCACAGGTCGCGCAGCGACACCTGGGCCTGGCCGGCGAAACGGTGCTTCTCGGGCAGCAGCACGTAGGGCTTCTGCGGTGGCATCAGCGGCTCGGCCTCGATGGTGCCGTCCAGGTCATGGTCGTAGAGGAACGCCAGGTCGAAGGTGCCGGCGGTCAAACCCTGGATCAGCTCCTGCTGCTCGCCGTCGCGCAGGCGGATGTCCACGCCCGGGTAGCGCTCGCGAAAACCGGCGATCAGCCGTGGCAGGTAAAGCGGCGCCACGGTCTCGAAGCAACCGATATCGATCTGCCCGGCGACGGTGTCGTTGTCGGCCAGGGCGTTCTGCTCGAACTCGTGGGCCATCTGCAGCAGCGACTTGGTCTTGGCGTAGAAGCGTTTGCCACTGGGGGTCAGCGACACGCCCTGGGCGTGGTGGCGGATGAACAACTGCACGCCGAAGCTTTCTTCCAGGCTCTTGATCGCCGTGGAGATCGACGGCTGGGCGATGTACAGCTGGCGTGAGGCCTCGGCAACGCTGCCGGCCTCGACGGTAGTGACGAAGTATTTGAGTTGTCGCAGGGTGTAGGAAGCCACGGGCACCTCGTGGGCGCCAATTGCGGGCGCCTTGGAATTTTCCTGCCACTTTACCCTGCCGGCAGATTCAGCAGGCAGCTGGGTGACGAAGGATTTGCCTATGCCTTGAGCATAATTTTTTGTTGCCTGTACCGGCGGTCTATACATCCGAGGTCAGTTCAGGCTCCGACAAAATTAAGGCCGCGCGCACCCAGCAAGGCCTGCTCCACCATGGCCCTGGCTTGGGCGTCGCCAACGCCATAATCGGCGAAATCAGTCCGCACCCCCAATCCTTGCAAGAACCCACGCAACCGCGCCTGCGCCCTCGCCAGGTCGCCTCCGAACACCCGCTGCAACACCCGGTCCCGCCCGGCATCCCGCCCCCATGCCAGGCCCAGCACGTGCGGCAGGGTGAACGAACAGGCAATCCCGTGCGGCAAGCCGTGACGCAAGGTCATCGTATAGGAAATCGAATGCGCCAGCGCCGTGCGCGTATTGGAGAATGCCAGCCCCGCCTTGAGCGCCGCCAACGCCATCCGCTCACGCAACCCAAGGTCCGCCAAATCGGCACACAGCGCAGGCAGGCAATCGAGCACCTCGCTGATCGCCGACTCTGCCAAGGTGTCCGAAATCGGGTTGGCATTGCGATTCCAGATCGCCTCCAGCGCATGGGACAGGGCATCCAGCCCGCTGGCCAGGGTCACCCCGGCCGGCCCGCTGAGCATCAGTTGCGGGTCGACGATCGCCAGCGACGGCCAGGTGCAATCCAGGTGCAGCGAATATTTGCGTTGCGCGGCAGCGTCCCAGATCGTCGCCCAGGGCGTGACCTCGCTACCGGTGCCCGCCGTGGTCGGAACGGCAACCAGGCGCTTGCTGCGTGCCGGGGTGAACGCCTTGCCGCTGGCCAACAGCGCCAGCAGTTCATCGAAGCGGCCGCTGGCGGTACCGACCACCAGTGCCTTGGCCGTGTCGATGGCACTGCCGCCGCCCAGCGCCAGCACCGTGGGGCAATCACCGTGGTCATGCCAGAAGCGCTCGTGCACTTCACGCAGCCAGGCCACGTCGGGGTTGGGCTGCACATTGTCGATCACCTGCACCAGGCGCTCGCCGAGCAGGGCCTGGACCCGCGCCACCAGGCCAAGGGCACGGGCCTCGGGAAAGGTGACCAGCACCACGCTCTCGGCACCGGTGAGTTCGCCAAGGCGATCGAGGCTGCCGGCGCCGAAATGGATGGCCACCGGGTTATGAAACTGTGTAGGCATGTCGAGTCCTCGAGCCGGCACCTCAGTGCCGGCCGTTATCCTGGATGGCCCTGCGCAAGCGGCCGGAGAGCAGGTCGGCGGCCACCACCATGAGGGTGATGACGATGATGCAGGTGGCGGTTTCCGGGTACTTGAACAGTTTCAGGCTACTGACCAGCTCAAAGCCCAGCCCACCGGCACCGACCATGCCGAGCACCGTGGCCGAGCGCAGGTTGACCTCGAAGCGGTAGAGGATCACCGCGATCCACGCCGTGACCACCTGCGGCACGACGCCGAAGACGATCACCTGCAGCGGACGCGCGCCTGTGGCACGCAGGGCCTCCAGCGGGCCTTGATCGATTTCCTCGATGCTCTCGGCGAAGAACTTGCCAAGCATGCCCACGCCATGCACGGCCAGCGCCAGTACGCCGGGGAACGGCCCCAGCCCGACAGCGGAGACGAACACCAGGGCCAGAATCAATTCATTGATACTACGTATTACGTTAAGCGCCTGACGGGTGCCCAGATAGACCCAACGGTTGCTGTGCAGGTTACGCGCAGCCAGCAGCGCCAGGGGGATGGCGAAGACCACGCCGAGCAGCGTACCCCAGATGGCGATCTGTACCGTTTCCATGGCCGGTGCGAACAGCTTGGGCAGGATGCTCAGGTCAGGCGGCAGCGAACGGCTGATGAAGTCGCCGATCTGTGGCAGCCCTGCGCCCAGCTCGGCGAGGCTCAATTGCGCGCCGTTGGCGCTCCAGTGCAGCAGCACGATGATCGCCAGCAGCACGGCGGCGCTGCCAGCCCAGCCGCGCAGGCTCTGGGGGGTGTCGACCATCCAGCGGTAGTCTTGGGTTTTCATGGCTCAGGCTCCCATGCGCTTGGCCGGACCGAGGTGCGCCAGTACCGGCGCGCACTGCGGCTCCACGGCCTCGAACTGCGGGTAGATACGTTGCAGCGCGGCGTCGTCCAGCCCGGACGCATCACCGTCGTACACCAGGCGACCATGGGCCAGGCCGACGATGCGGTCGCCGAACTCGCGGGCAAAGTCCACCTGATGCAGGTTGCACACCACGGTGATGCCCAGCTCGCGGCTGGCATCGCGCAGGTACTGCATGACCAGGCGCGCAGTCTTCGGGTCGAGGCTGGCCACCGGTTCGTCGGCAAGGATCACCTGGGGCTGCTGGGCCAGGGCGCGGGCGATGCCGACGCGCTGCATCTGCCCGCCAGACAACGCATCGGTGCGCGACTCGGCCTTGTGCGCCAGTTCTACCCGGCGCAGGCACTGGCGCGCCAACTCCACATCGGCGCGGCGGAACAGTTGCAGCACCGAGGCCAGGGTCGACATGGCGCCCAAGCGGCCGGTCAGCACGTTCTTCAGCACCGACAGGCG
This sequence comes from Pseudomonas sp. NPDC089401, assembly GCF_044749485.1. Classification (NCBI taxonomy): domain Bacteria; kingdom Pseudomonadati; phylum Pseudomonadota; class Gammaproteobacteria; order Pseudomonadales; family Pseudomonadaceae; genus Pseudomonas; species Pseudomonas sp. NPDC089401. Next base: position 63,031 of record NZ_JBIVIA010000005.1, read on the forward strand.
CGGCACCACGTTGTGGTGCTGGAAGATCATCGCCACCCGCCGGCGCAGTTCGCGCTCCTCGCGGGGCAACATGGCGTCGATCCCGGCCACGGTCAGCTCACCGCTGTCGGCGCGGGCCAGGCGGTTCATGCAGCGCAGCAGGGTCGACTTGCCCGCGCCGGACTGGCCCAATATCACGACGAACTCGCCGGCCCCGATCGACAGGTCGATGCCGCGCAGCACCGGGTTGTCGCCGTAATGCTTGGTCAGCTGGCTGATGCGGATCATTTCATGCCACCCAAGTCCAGATCGAGCACCTGGGCGGTTTCGCGCACCACGTCGTAGGCCTTGTCATTGGTAGGCTGGAAGCCATTGAGCATGCCCTGGTCGGTCCATGCCACGTTCTTCACCTGGGCCATGGCGGCGGCCAGCTTGTGTTTCAGCACCGGGTCCAGGTCCTGGCGCCAGGCCATGGGCGACTCGGGGATGTCCGGGGAGCTCCAGACGATGCGCAGGTCGTCCTTGCCCACTTCGCCGGCGGCAATGGCCGACGCCAGGATCCGGTCAGCCACCGCCGCGCCGTCGACCTTGCCATTGGCCACGGCGAGGATGCTGGCGTCATGCGAGCCGGAGAAGATCACCCGCGAGAACAGTTTTTCGGGCTGGTAGCCGGCCTTTTCGACGCCGGCCTTGGGGAACAGGTGGCCGGAGGCGGAACTGGGGTCGACGAAGGCGAAGGTATGCCCTTTGAAGTCGGCCAGGGACTGGATCGGGCTGTCCCTGCGCACCACGATCACGCTGTGGTACGCGCTCTTGCCGGTCTTCTGCGGCTCGGCCACGGCAAAGGCCTCGGCACCCGCGACCTTGCTGGCCAGCACGTAGGAAAACGGCCCGAGGTAGGCCACATCCAGTTTGCCCGCACGCAGGGCCTCGATCACCCCGTTGTAGTCGGTGGCCACGAACGGCTGGACCGGCATGCCCAGGTGCTGTTGCAACTGCTCGAGCACCTGTTTGCTGCCTTCGATCATGGCCTGGGAGTCTTCCGATGGAATCAGGCCGATACGCACCACCTCGGCAGCCTGCGCTGCCTGACCGGCCAGCAGGGGCAGCGCGACACCAGCAGCGCAGATCAGTTTTCTTATCAGGGTCATGGCATTTCCAGCGTGTGGTTGGGAATACGTCCTACCCTAGGGCGGTAATGTGAACGTCATGCCATCGATTCAATATGGGTTTTCAGGCGAAATCATTGAAAGGATCTATGGATGTCCAACAGCAAGCTGCGCGCCTTCCTCGCCGTGGCCCGCCATGGCAGTTTCAGCGCAGGCGCCCGGGCACTCGGGCTGAGCCAACCGACGCTGACCACCCAGGTGCAGGCATTGGAGCGCCAGCACAACCTGGAACTGTTCCACCGCCGCGGCCGGCGTATCGAGTTGACCGGGGTGGGTCGCCAGTTGCTGCCGATCGCCCAGCAGTTGCTGACCCTGGAAGCCGAGGCCAGCGGGCTGCTGCGTGATTCCGGCACGCTCAGCCGCGGGCAACTGCAACTGGGCGCGGTGGGGCCGTTCCACGTGATCGAAATGGTCGACGCTTACCGCCATGCCTACCCACAGATCGAGCTGTCGATCCGCATCGGCAACTCGGCCTCGGTGCTGGCGGACCTGGAAAACTATGTGATCGACGTGGGTGTGCTGGCCGGGCTGCATGAGGATCCGGCGTTCCATGCGGTGCTGTATGCGCGGCATCCGGTGATCCTGTTCGCCCATGTCGGGCATCCACTGGCGCAGCATGACTGCGTGCGACTCGACGCCCTGCAAGGGCAAGCGATGCTGCGACGGGAACAGGGCTCGACCACTCGCGCGGCGTTCGAGCGGGTGCTGGAGGCGCGTGAAGTCAGCCCGCGGATGTTGATGGAGATCGGCAGCCGTGAAGCGCTGCGCGAGGCAGTGGCCCGGGGGATCGGGCTGGGGGTGGTGTCCGAGGCCGAGTTCGTGCCGGGGCCGCAACTGAAGGCGATCCGTATCGAGGGCGATCCGGTGCATACCGAGACTTACCTGTATTGCCTGGCAGAAAGGCGCAGCAGCCAGGTGATCGATAGCTTTTTGGCGATGCTTCGCGGTCAACCAGGCGGGCCTCTTCGCGGGTAAACCCGCTCCCACAGGGACCGCACCAAACGGGTAGGAGCGAGCCGGAGGTCGAGCCATCAATAACTGAAGTCATGCCCCAGTTGCCCCTGCATCCATTCCAGGAAGCGCCTGACCCGAGGCAGTTCCGCATGCCCGCGGGGGAAGACCATGTGATGGGCACTGACCGGGCTCGTCTGCTCGTCCCCGAACACCGGCACCAAACGACCCTGCGCCACATAGTCCTGGGACAGCAGCGAACTCTCCAGGGTGAAGCCGTAGCCATGGCTGGCCGCCTCCAGGCTCATGTAGGAGCGGTCGAAGCTCAGCGCGAACGGTGCCTGCGGCAGCGATACCCCTTGCTGGGCGAACCACTGCGGCCACTGCACCAGCGCCGACTCCGAAAGAATCAGGTTCTGCCCCAGCAAGTCGGCCGGCTGCAGGATCGGCTGACGTGCCAGCAACGCCGGCGCAGCCAGCACCGTGGCACGCTCATGGCGGATGGTGCGCACCTCCAGGCTCGGCCAGTTGGGGTAACCGTGGCGGATGTCCACGTCGATCTGGTGCCGACCGAAATGCAAGGCCTCGTAGGAACATGACAGGTTGATCTGGATATCCGGGTGGCTGGCGCGAAACCGCTCCAGCCGCGGCAACAGCCAGAGCAGGCCGAAACTGGGCGAGGAATGCAGGCGCAGGCAATCGAAACCGACCGCACTGCCCGCGCGTTCAGTGGCCGTGGCCAGGCTTTGCAAGAGGCCGGACACCTCGCGCAGGTACTGCTCCCCCGCCGCCGTCAAGGTCACCCCTTTGGCCGTGCGCAGAAACAAGGGCCGGCCGATCAACGCTTCCAGATTGGCAATCTGATGGCTGACTGCCGACGGCGTCAGGTGGAGCTGCTCGGCGGCGCGGGCGACGTTGCCGAAACGCGCGGCCTGCTCGAAGGCCTGAATCGCTTTCAGCGGTGGCAGCTGCAAGGGCTTCTTGCCCGGGTCATGGGTCATTGCATTCCTTGGGAGTCATGGGGCTGGTGCTGAATTTTTTTCAGCATAGGCTGAAGCGCACGGCGTTGCCCAGCCGCCACCCGGATACCAAGCTGTGACCACAACAACAAACCTCCGGAGTACACCCATGCTGCTCGAAGGAAAATTCGCAATCGTCACTGGTGCCGCCTCTGCCCGCGGTATCGGCCGCGCCACCGCCCAGGCCTTTGCCGCCCACGGCGCCAAGGTCGCGATCCTCGACCTCGACCTGCAAGCCGCCCGGGACGCCGCCGCGCAACTGGGCGCCGGCCACCTCGGGCTGGCCGCCAACGTCGCCGACGAAGCCCAGGTGCGCGACGCCGTGGCCCAGGTGCTGGCGCAGTTCGGCCGCATCGACGTGCTGGTCAACAATGCCGGCATCACCCAGCCGGTGAAGACCCTGGAGATCACCGGCAAGGACTACGACCGCATCCTCGACGTCAACCTGCGCGGCACCCTGCTGATGTCCCAGGCGGTGATCCCGGGCATGCGCGCGCAACGTTCGGGCAGCATCATCTGCCTGTCGTCGGTGTCGGCGCAGCGCGGCGGCGGCATCTTCGGCGGCCCCCACTACAGCGCCGCCAAGGCCGCCGTGCTCGGCCTGGGCAAGGCCATGGCCCGCGAGCTGGGCCCGGACAACGTGCGGGTCAACGCCCTCACCCCCGGCCTGATCCACACCGACATCACCGGCGGCCTGATGCAGGACGAGCGCCGCCACGCCATCCTCGAAGGCATCCCCCTGGGCCGCCTGGGCGAGGCCCGCGACGTGGCCAACGCCGCGCTGTTCCTGGCCAGCGACCTGTCCAGCTACCTGACCGGCATCACCCTGGACGTCAACGGGGGCATGCTGATTCACTGACACCGCAGCACCCCGGTTTCGCATCTGAGCCCCGCCCCGGCGGGGCAATCGATAACAACAAGAGATCAGATCGACATGACCACCCTAGCCCTCGACGCGGCCACCGCCGCGCGCAGCAATGCCTATCGCAAGACGGCCTGGCGGCTGATGCCCTTTCTCATGCTCTGCTACCTCTGTGCCTACCTCGACCGGGTCAACGTCGGCTTCGCCAAGCTGCAGATGATGGACGACCTGGCCTTGTCCGAAGCCGTCTATGGCCTGGGTGCGGGGATGTTCTTCATCGGCTACTTCCTCTGCGAAGTGCCGAGCAACATCATCCTGCACAAGGTCGGCGCACGCCGCTGGATCGCCCGCATCATGATCACCTGGGGCCTGATCTCGGCGCTGTTCGCCCTGGTCGAGACGGCCTGGCAGTTCTACCTGCTGCGGTTCTTCCTCGGCGTGGCCGAAGCCGGCCTGGCACCGGGCCTGCTGCTGTACCTGACCTACTGGTTCCCGTCCTATCGACGGGCCAAGATGACCGCGCTGTGGTTCATCGCCATCCCCCTCTCGGGCATGGTCGGCGGGCCGCTGTCGGGCTGGATCATGGAACGTTTCGCCGGCGTGCACGGCTGGGCCGGCTGGCAGTGGATGTTCCTCCTCGAAGCGATCCCGACCGTGCTGGTGGGCGTGCTGGTGCTCAGTTACCTCAAGGACGGCGTCGACCAGGCCCATTGGCTCAACGACGAGGAAAAGGCCCTGGTGCGCAAGGAGCTGGCCGAGGACGAGCAGCACAAGGTGCAGCACGGCTCGGTGGCCGACTTCATCCGCGACCGGCGCCTGTGGTTGCTGGCCGGCATCTACTTCTGCGTGGTCATGGGCCAGTATGCGATCACCTTCTGGCTGCCGACCCTGGTACGCAATGCCGGCGTTGCCGACCCGCTGCACATCGGCCTGTTGACCAGCCTGCCCTACCTCTGCGCGATCGCCGCCATGCTGCTGGCCGGGCGCAGCGGCGACCGCCACCGTGAACGGCGCTGGCACCTGGCGCTGCCGATGCTCGCCGGCGCCCTGGGCCTGACCTTGGCCGCGCTGTTCGCCAGCCACCTGAGCCTGTCGATCCTCAGCCTGTGCCTGGCCGCTTCGGGCATCCTCGCCGCCTCGTCGCTGTTCTGGATGCTGCCGACCACACTGCTCGGCGGTGTCTCGGCGGCCGCTGGCATCGCCGCGGTCAACAGCTTCGCCAACCTGGCCGGGTTCTGCTCGCCGTTCCTGATCGGCTGGGTCACCAGCACCCTGGGCAACAACGCCATCGGCATGTACCTGATCACCGCCGTGCTGATCTTCGGCGCGGGGCTGGTGTTCCGCGTGCCGGCGAGCCTGGTCAACCGTTAATTCCCGCAAAGGAGTCACCCATGAACACCGTACCCGCTACTCCGGGTGCGCGGCCTCTGGCTGCGCGCGCCCACAACATCCGCCGCAACGCCCTGCGCATGGGCCAGGTCCAGGGCCAGGGCTACATCGGCCAGGCCCTGGGCGCCGCCGACCTGCTGGCCGTGGCTTACTTCCACGCCCTGCGCCTGGACCCGGCCAACCCAGAATGGGAACAGCGCGACCGCTTCTACCTGTCGATCGGCCACTACGCCATCGCCCTCTACGCCGCGCTGATCGAGGCCGGGGTGATCGCCGAGGACGAGCTGGAATCCTACGGCTGCGACGACAGCCGCCTGCCGATGTCTGGCATGGCGGCCTACACCCCCGGCATGGAAATCACCGGCGGCTCCCTCGGCCACGGCCTGGGCATCGCCGTCGGCGCCTGCCTCGGGCTCAAGCGCAAAGGCTCGGCCAGCTGGGTCTACAACCTGCTGTCCGATGGCGAACTGAACGAAGGTTCGACCTGGGAGGCGGCGATGTCGGCCAGCCACTGGCAGCTGGACAACCTGATCGCCATCATCGACGTCAACAACCAGCAGGCCGACGGCCATTCCAGCGAGATCCTCGCCTTCGAGCCCATCGTCGAGCGTTGGCAGGCCTTTGGCTGGTTCGTCCAGCGGGTCGACGGCAATGACCTCGACGCCCTGGTCGAGGCCTTCGACCAGGCCCGCGCCCACAGTGGCGCACAACCGCGGGTGATTGTCTGCGACACGCGCATGGGCAAGGGCGTGCCGTTCCTCGAAAACCGCGACAAGACCCACTTCATCCGGGTCGACGAGCACGAATGGGACCTCGCCCTGCAAGCACTGGACGCCGGGAGCCGCGCATGAACAGCCAGACCACCACCGCCAAACGCCTGACCACCTCGGCGATGATCGCCTCGATCGCCGCCGAAGGCCAACCGACCCGCCCGGCACCGTTCGGCCACGCACTCAGCGCGCTGGCCGAGCAACGCCAGGACATCGTCGGCCTCAGCGCCGACCTGTCCAAGTACACCGACCTGCACGTCTTCGCCAAGGCCCACCCGAGCCGCTTCTACCAGATGGGCATGGCCGAGCAATTGCTGATGAGCGCCGCCGCCGGCATGGCCCGGGAAGGCTTCACCCCGTTCGCCACCACCTACGCGGTATTCGCCTCGCGGCGCGCCTACGACTTCATCTGCATGGCCATCGCCGAGGAAAACCTCAACGTCAAGATCGTCTGCGCCCTGCCCGGCCTGACCACCGGCTACGGCCCCAGCCACCAGGCCACCGATGACCTGGCGATCATGCGCGCCATGCCCAACCTGATGGTGGTCGACCCGTGCGACGCGCTGGAGATCGAGCAGGCCGTGCCCGCCATCGCTGCCCACCAGGGCCCGGTGTACATGCGCCTGCTGCGCGGCAACGTGCCGCTGGTGCTGGACCGCTACGACTACCGCTTCCAGCTGGGCAAGGCCCAGGTGGTGCGCGGCGGGCGCGACGTGCTGGTGATCGCCAGCGGGCTGATGACCATGCGCGCGCTGGAGGCGGCCGAGCAGTTGCACAAGGACGGGGTGGATGTGTCGGTGCTGCACGTGCCGACCATCAAGCCGCTGGACGAGGCGACGATCCTGGCCGAGGCGCGCAAGCCGGGGCGGCTGGTGGTGACGGCGGAGAACCACTCCATCGTCGGCGGCCTGGGCGAGGCGGTGGCGGGCGTGCTGCTGCGCAATGGCGTGACCCCGACCTTCCGCCAGATCGCCCTGCCGGATGCGTTCCTCGATGCCGGCGCGTTGCCGACCTTGCATGACCGCTATGGCATTTCCACCGAGGCGGTGGCGCGGCAGATCAAAGCCTGGCTGTAAAACTACTGGGGGATACCTGCGGGGGCTTTGCCGCTCCCGCAGGAGGGCTTGTGTAACAGGCCAGAGCGTCTTTACTGGTAGATAAACCCCCAGGAACGGTGTTCGCCTATGAAGATCGTTGTCACCAGCATTCTCGTCGACAACCAGGCCAAAGCCCTGGCGTTCTACCATTACGTGCTGGGTTTCATGCCCAAGCAGGACATCCCCATGGGCCAGCATCGCTGGCTGACGCTCACCTCGCCCAGCGACCCCAACGGCGTCGAGCTGCTGCTGGAGCCCGACGTGCACCCTGCGGCCAAGGTCTACAAGGCCGCGCTGAGAGCGGATGGCATCCCGGCGACCTCGTTCGGGGTACGCGATATTCAGGCCGAATACATCCGCCTGTGCAATGCCGGCGTGGTGTTCACCCAGGAGCCCACGCGCCTGGGCCCGGTCACCGTCGCCATGTTCGACGACACCTGCGGCAACCTGATCCAGATCGCCCAGAAACACTGAGCCGCGCCTGTGGCAGCCGTTGCTGCCATTGGCTACATTGCAGCTGTATCCCGTGCGCCAGAACAAGGAAAAAAGATGCGCCACGAATTCAGCGAAGTGCTCAACGATCTGGTCGACTATTTCCTGCTGGGCGATATCCAGCTGCTCGACCGTTTCAAACACGAAAACCACCTGTCCGACGACCTGGCCCGCGAATTCACCCGCAACGACAGCGGCGACAAGGCAGTGGCCGAGGGCGTGGTGCTGCCCCTGGCCGGGGTCGACAACCTGCCCTACCACATCCTCTTCACCCTCGACGGCGACACGCCTGCCCTGCTCGAACCCGGCAGCCGCCTCAAGCACCGGCGCAACGGCTATGTGCTGCAGGTCGAGCACCGCGCGGTGATGCTCTACACCTGGCGCGTGCTGCAGCACTTCACCCCCAAGACCCTGGGTGACCTGATGGCGCGCTACCAGGTGCCGGGGCGACCGATCATCGAGCTGGACAATGGCTGGTATGACGTCGAGGTGCTGGCGGGAGCGCTGATCCGCGATGGGGTGTACGAGCCGGCATTCGAGTTCGTGATGAAGAAGCGCTGGAGCCGGGGTGAGGCCAAAGGCGTGGATACCGGGTATGCCTTTACCCTGCGGGGGTATTTCGATTGATGTCTGCCTGTGCCGGCCTCTTCGCGGCTAAAGCCGCTCCCACAGGAGGGACTGCCCCAGGGGCTGCGCTGTACCTGTGGGAGCGGCTTCAGCCGCGAAGAGGCCGGACCTGCCTACATCAGGTCAGGCATGATTGATGTCGCGGTCCTTGGTCTCCGGCATGAAGAAGATCCCCAGCACCGCCGTCATCACCGCGATCACGATCGGGTACCACAGCCCGTAGTAGATGTCCCCGGTCGCCGCCACCATGGCGAACGCCACGGTCGGCAGGAAGCCGCCGAACCAGCCGTTGCCGATGTGGTACGGCAGCGACATCGAGGTATAGCGGATGCGCGCCGGGAACAGCTCCACCAGCCACGCGGCGATCGGCCCATAGACCATGGTCACGTAGATCACCAGGATGGTCAGCAGCAACAGCACCATCGGGTAGTGGATCTTGGCCGGATCGGCCTTTTCCGGGTAGCCCGCTTCCTTCAGCGCAGCGCCCATGGTCGCCGTGAAGGCATCGCTTTGGGTTTTCAGGTCTGCGGCGGCAAGCTGGGTGCCGTCGAAGCTGGGGATCACCCGTTCACCGATACGGATCTGCGCCACACTGCCAGGCTCGGCGGCCTGGTTGGTATACGGGATCGCGCGCTTGGCCAGCAGGCTCTTGGCGATGTCGCAGGAGCTGGCGAACCTGGCCTTGCCCACCGGGTCGAACTGGAACGCGCACTGGCCAGGGTCGGCGAGCACCACCACCGGGTTCTGCTCCTGGGCGACGAACACGTCCGGGTTGCCGTACTCGGTCAGCGCCTTGAAGATCGGGAAATAGGTCAGCGCGGCGATGATGCAGCCGGCCATGATGATCTTCTTGCGACCGATGCGGTCCGACAGGCTGCCGAAGAAGATGAAGAACGGCGTGCCGATCAGCAAGGAGCCGGCAATCAGCAAGTTGGCGGTCTGCGGGTCGATCTTGAGCATCTGCAAGAGGAAGAACAACGCATAGAACTGCCCGGTGTACCACACCACCGCCTGGCCGGCGGTGCCGCCCAGCAGCGACATGATCACCACCTTGAGGTTGTCCCAGCGGGCGAACGATTCGGTCAGCGGCGCCTTCGAGGCCTTGCCCTCGGCCTTCATCTTCATGAACACCGGCGACTCGTTGAGCTGCAGGCGGATGTAGACCGACACCGCCAGCAGCAGGATCGACAGCAGGAACGGCACACGCCAGCCCCAGGCTTCGAACGCCTCGGTGCCCATGGCGGTGCGACAGGCCAGGATCACCAGCAGCGAGAGGAACAGGCCGAGGGTCGCGGTGGTCTGGATCCAGGCGGTGAAGAAGCCTCGCCGGCCCTTGGGTGCGTGTTCGGCCACGTAGGTCGCCGCACCGCCATACTCGCCGCCCAGCGCCAGGCCCTGGAGCAGGCGCAGGGTGATGAGGATGACCGGCGCCGCCACGCCGATCGTCGCGTAGCTCGGCAGCAACCCCACCACGGCGGTGGACACGCCCATGATGACGATGGTGATGAGGAAGGTGTACTTGCGCCCGATCATGTCGCCGAGGCGGCCGAACACGATCGCGCCGAATGGCCGCACGGCAAAGCCGGCGGCGAACGCCAGCAAGGCAAAGATGAACGAGGTGGTTTCATTGACGCCGGCGAAGAAGTGCTTGGCGATGATCGCCGCCAGCGAGCCGTAGAGGTAGAAGTCGTACCATTCGAACACGGTGCCCAGCGAGGAGGCGAAGATGACCTTGCGCTCCTCCTTGGTGATGCCCCGTTGGGGCGCGCTACTGCCCGTGGATGCGCTGTCGAGAACCGCCATGGGTTGCCTCCGTCTTGTCGTGATCGCAGGCCGGAGTACCTCACACCTATTTCACCGTCGCACCCAGGCCTCAGGGCTTGCATTGCTTGCGCGAAGCACGACGAGGCTGGCCGCCTCGGATCGCAGCAGGTAACTCAAGCATAATCGGCTTTGCCGCAATATCCACATGCCAGCATCGGCGCTCGCTATCGGCCTGCCCGGCGTCACGCCGCAGCGACCGGCCCCTTGAGTTCGACCTGGTTGCCATCGGGGTCGAAGCAATACAGCGACAGGCCTTCGCCTTCGGCGCCGTAGCGTTTTTCGGCGGGCTCGACTGACACGCCGGCCGCCTCCAGGTACGTCGTCAGGGCTGCCTCGTCGAACGGCTCGATGCGCAGGCAGAAGTGATGCAGGTTGCGCCCTTGGGCGCCCGGTGCGGCGCCCCCGGGCTGCCCCAGGGGGCCATCGAGGCTCACCAGGTCGATCATTGCCGTACCAGTGGCCAGGTGAACCATGCCCAGGTCCGGGCGTTCGCGGCTGACCGTGCACCCCAGCAGGTCACGGTAGAACGCCACGCTGCGCGGCAGGTCACCGACCCGCAGGACCAGATGATCGATATGCTTGAGGGTGAACGGTCGCATGGCAGGTCTCCTTGGGTGGACGTTGCCACCATAGCCCAGGACCAGGCGTGCCGACCATGGCCCGCTACTGGTTCACCAGGCGCTGCAGCAGTCCACCCTCATGGCGGGCGAGGATGCGCAGGATCTGGTCGACCAGCGCCCGGTCCGGCGCCTCCAGGTGGAAATGGTGCCCACCGGGGTGCCAGGACACCTTGGCCTGGCCCGGCAAGGCAGCCTGGCGCTGTTCGAAACCGTTGCCGGTGAACGCGCCCTGCCGGCCGAACATCAGGTACAGCGGGCAGCGGATTTCCCGCAGCAGGTCGCACGCCTCGCGTTCGGTCAGCGGCATGGGCTCGGGCAGCACCAGGCGCGGGTCGTGGCGCCAGCAATAACCTTCGGCCAGCTGCAGCAGGTCGCGCATGGCCAGCAACCGTGCGGCGTCTTCGCTCAGCTCGCCATCCAGGCGCTTGCGCCGTTGCTCGAGTGCGGTCTCCAGGTTGTCGAAGCGGCTGCCGTCGGCTTCGGCAAAACCCTGCAGCTGGCTGCGCTTGACCATTTTCTTGAGGCGGTAGGCGCGCGCCAGGTGCTGCACGCGATCATCCTCGGCCACGGTAAACGGGGCGCCGATCCCATCGAGAAAGATCATGCTGGCGATGCCGCTGGTCATCGCCGCGAGCAGCGAAGCGATGCCGGTGCCCATGCCATGGGCCAGCACATGAAATTGCGCCAGGCCCAGGCTGTCGGTCACCGCCAGCATGTCTTCGGCGTGCTCCCACAGGTAGTAGCCACTGTCATGGCGGCGATGGTCGGAGCGGCCATGGCCGACCAGGTCCGGTGCCACCACGAAACAGCCATCGAGCAGCGGTGCCAGGCGCTCGAACGAAGCGGCATTGTCCAGCCAGCCATGCAGGGCCAGCACCGGGATGCCATCCTCCGGCCCCCAGGTACGCACGGCGATCTCGATGCCGTCCAGGTCCAGCAGATGATCCTTGGGGTGCAATGGCGTGCGCATGGCGCTTATCTCCCTGACGGATGCCTGGCGGGTTCTCGTCAGGCCGGCAACCTACCTTGGCCCAGCCAGCCGGCGGCCGCTGGTCCGTCGCCGACAGGTACATACGCGTCACCGACGCTCACGCCGGGCAACTATGTACCACCTGGGCTCGGGCAATCCGGCGCCTGATGGCCGCTCCCGACACTGGAGAGCCACATGACATCCGTCCCGTTCCACCTGTCACAGATCGTTCGCACACTGCCCGAATGGAGCAAGGCGTTGCACCCCGAGCATGCCAGCCGGACCCTGCAAAGCCTGCGCAAGGACTACCTGGATACCGATGGCGTGCCCTACCCCTGGTTCAGCCAGGCCGACCACCTCGACCAGCAAGCCTTGCAACGGGCCATCGCCGTGCGCGACGACAGCCGCACGGCATTGCAAACGGCCCTGGCCCGTCTCAAAGGCATCCATGAATACTGCGCCCCGCTGCTGCAGCAGCAACTGCAGCTGGACATCCCGGTGAGCCAGGCGCAGTACGTGCACCAGCCTACGACCATCGAACAACCGGTCGGCCTGCCGTCTGGCAAGCCAGCGCCCGGCGAAACGGGGGCGGTGGTGGCCAAGGGCGACCCTCAATACCGCAGCCTGCTGGAAGCGGCGCTGCACAATTTCGAAGGTGTTCACGACAGCACGCGGCTCAGTTACCTGCGGCGCAGTCGCCAGGACCCCGTGCCGATCCTCGACCTGTCACTGCCCGACTTCATCACGCACTGTCGGGCACTGGACCTGGGCAAGCGCTACCAGGAGCACCTGGATGACGTCTTCGCGGGCCCGCAGGCCAGCCAGATCCACGCCCTGGCCGTGCAGGCCCGCCGCGATGAGTTCCGGGTACAGGTCCGTATTGCCGGCTGCAAGGGCCTGATCGACCTCGATGGGGCCGCCGCCTTGCATTCGCTGGCCGCCGACATGGCCACCCCCGCCCACTACAAAGGGCGCACCCTGAATTGCTGGCAACTGATGCCATTCGGCATTCCCCTGCATGAAATGCTCTTCATCGCGTCGGAGCCAGCCGGCCAGCAAGGGCCTGTGTTTGTCTACGACCCCGCGAGCGACGACCCGCTCAGCGCATTCGCCTCGCTTGGCGAAGCGCACCGGCAGCTGCACGCCCGGCTGTTGCAGGAGGATTATCGCAAGCGCTTTGTCGGCCTCGCCTTGCAGGCCCAGCAAGCGGAACTGAACGAGCACCTCAGGCGCGCACTGTTCAGCCATCCCGAGGCGCAGCAGGCCGATGCCCTGGGCCCGCACGACGCGCTGCACCTGGATGCGCGCGAGCTCCCACGGCCAAACCGCCCTTGGGCCGCGCTGGAATCGGCTCACCAGGTCCGGCTCAGGGCAGATGCACGGTCGATAGCGGTCCCCACCGCCGAGGTGGACGCCCGGGTACGTCAGCGCAACCTGGAACACTGGCTCGACATGGGTTTTACCCTGCTCAATGTCGCCGCCATGCTGGTCCCCTGCCTGAACCCGATCATGCTGACCCTGGGTGCGGCGCAGATCATGGAGAGTGTCTTCGAGGGTGTCAGCGCCTGGGAGGAAGGTGACAACGCGCAGGCCCTGGCGCAGCTGGAGTCAGTGTTGCTCAACGTCGGCGTAGTCGCCGCCGTCGGCGCGGGTGCGGCGGTATTCAAGGCATCCGGCTTCGTCGACAGCCTGCAGAGCATCGTCAAGCAGAGCAAGGCCTACCTGTGGAGCGGCAGCCTGGAGGCCTATGCGAGCGACACTTCGATCCCGCAACAGGTCGAGGCCGACCACCAGGGCCGCTTCACGGTGGAGGGCCGTCACTTCGTGCGGATGGATGCCCGGCTCTTCGAGCAGCAGCATGAGCATGGCCAGTGGCGCATCGCCCACCCGCGCGATCCCCAAGCCTACCGGCCGCCCCTGCTGGACAACGGTGAAGGGGCATGGCGCGGCCTGCATGAAAGCCCGGTGGAATGGGACCAGGGCCAGCTGCTCAGGCGCATGGGGCCGATCAGCGAGGGCCTGGGCGACGAGGCGCTGCAGGCAGCGCTGACCTGCGCGGGCGAGCAGGACGCGAGCTTGCGTCATACCCAGCTGGCGGGCCAGCGGCCACCGGCGTTGCTGGCCGACCTGCTCGAACGGCTGAAATCTGACCAGCAGGTTGACGAGCTGCTGCGGCGTGTGCGTGATCAGGCCCCGATCAACGCCTACAAGAACTTCGCACTGCCCTGCCTGACCGAACTCGACGGCTGGCCTGAACGCTATGTGATCAAGGCCTACCACGGGCCGGAAAACTGGGGGGCAAGCACGCGATATGGCAACGCTCCCCCTGGCGCCTTCCCGGTGGAGATTGAACTCAACCGCAGCGAGCTGGATGCCGGAACGCTGGGTGCCAGGGTCGCAGCGCAACTGGACCAAGCGTCGTTGCAAGGGCTATTGCCCGAGCGCATTGCCGCCACAGACCCAGGCCAGGCACTGAGCGACAAACTCGCGCAGTACCTGCAGCAACACCGTGCACAGCTGCTTGAACGGTTCTACACGCAACACCAGTCTCCACTCCCGGCCCCGGCCCAGGTATTGGCCAGGCAGTTTCCAGGACTGCCCCGGCGCGCCGTGGAGGCGATCATGGCGCATGTCGACGCCAGCGAGCGCACGCACCTGGCCAGCGGCAGAGTGCCCCTGCGGGTTGCCGAAGAAGCCCGGAGCCTGCAGGCGCGGGCGCGCCTGGACAGGGCGCTGCTAGGGCTGTATCGCCCGGCCTTGGCCAGCCCTGACAGCGCGGTGCTGGACGCCGCCATCGCCACCGAGCATCCGGCGGCCGACGCCAGGCAACGGTACGCGCTCGCAGCTGCCGACCGGCCCCATGCGGCCAAACTGATCGGACAACAACCGATCAGGCCTGGCTATCGCTCGCCGATGCGCCTGGCGCACGGGCGCATTGGCTACCCGCTCAGTGGCGGGTTGCACTGGTTCAACCCGGTGGGGCGCCGCTTGCGCGCCCTGTACCCTAGCCTGAACGGCGTCCAGCGCAGTGCCATCCTGCGCCAGCTGCGCCAGCGCGGTGATGTGGGGGCACAGATCAGCGCGCTGACGCTGGAACGCGACAACCTCGACAGCATGCTGCGTCGATGGCAGAGCGAGGGCGCTGAAAACCAGCGTGAGGGGCGCGCGCAGGTACGCCAGCGCATCAATGCGGCCTGGCGCCGGGACGACCCCGACAGCCTGACACTCGACGCCCTGGAGGTCGACGCGCTGCCCTCGCTGCCGGCCCGGTTCGATCACATCACCACGTTGAGCATTCGCCGGATCGGCATCCGGCACATCCCGGCAGACTTCTTCCAGAGTTTTCCCAGCCTGCGCACCTTGCGCCTGGTGCAAAGCCCCGAGCTGGACTTCGGCGGCGTGTTCGAGGCCCTCGCGTTCGCGCCGAATCTCGAAGCCCTGGAGCTGGGGGGCAACGGCATAGGGCATTTGACCAACCCGATGCGCCAGAGCCTGGGCAGGCTGACGCGCTTGCACCGTTTGAGCCTGCGCCGCAACACCCTGCAGCTGGAGACCGCCGACCTGGACGTGTTTGCGCAGCTGCCGCTGGAAGCACTCGACCTGGAAGACAACCATATTGCGCTGGACGAAACCCTGGCGTCGGGTTTCGCGCGGCTGAGCACCCTGAGCGACCTGCGCATGACCAACAACCCGCTGCACTACCCGCCCGACCTGACCGGGCTGGTGCAGCTGAGGAACCTGCAACTGGGCAACTGCAGCCTGCAAACGTGGCCACCGGGCCTCAGCCCACTGATGCAGCAAGCCGAACCCCGGTTGCGCCACCTGAACCTGAGCTACAACCCGATCAGCCAGGTCGATGACCTCGGCGGTATTCTCGCAAGCCCCTACGCCGAAGCCCTGCGCGCGGACAGCCGCTTTGGCTTCTGGGACTTTCATGACAACAACCTCGACGCCGAGAGCAATCGGCTGCTGCGCGCCACCGGTGTCGAGATCGACAGCGATCTGTCGGACGACGCCGATGCCGGTTGGCTCGAGCAGGCCGATGCGCAACAACGGCAGCTGTGGCAGGCGCTGTTCGAGGACGAGGACAATGACCACTTGCGCGAAGTCATCGAGCGCGCGGCGAATTCTGCCCAGGCCCGAGACAACTGGCAAAGGATGAACAACCAGGTCTGGCGCCTGCTCGAACAGGCCGGCCGGGACCAGGCACTGCGCGAGCATCTGCAGCAGGTCGCACAAGACTACCCGCCCACCTGTGGAGACGCGGGGGCCGATGGCTTCAGTGCGCTGGAGCTTGAAGCGCAGACGTTCGACACCATTGCCCTGGAGGCAGACCGACCGTTCTACCTGTTCGGCTATTTCCGACGCCTGTACCGCCGAGAGATGGTCAATGCCTTGGGCGAGCGCATCCAGCTTGCGCGACTCGCGCGGCAACACAGGCTGCTCGAGCTCGAGCGCCTCCAGGCCGAAACCCGGCCTGGCCCGGCGGAGTTGCCGCCTCTGGACAGCCTCGATGACCTCGCTGACGACCTGCTGCTGCACCGTGGCACGGACCTGATCGAAATACGCCTGGCGCTGCGCCAAGCGCTGCACCGGCACCTGGAATTTCCTGAAACCAGCGAAGGCATGCTCTATCACGATGAGGCCATGATCTCGACCCAGGTCGAGGAGAGGGTCCGGGAAGCCGTGCTCGCGCTGGATGCCAAGGCCAGCGAGCGCAGGGCCTGGGTCGCGCGACAGCCCATCTGGCAGCGCTACCTTGCCGCGCACTTCCACGAACGGTTCGCAAGGCTCGATGAACGGTGGTATCGCGGCCTGGAGTACCTGGATTACTGCCTGGACCCTGAAAACGAAGCCGTGACCTCGGTGGACGACGCCGTGTTCAAGGCCATCGGCGAGCGGGTGCCCGATGCAGGAACAGCCGGCCAGTTACGCCGGGTGGAACTCAACAGTCAGCGCTCCAGGGAGTTGTTCGACCACCTGATGGCCTGCCGCGAACAGCAACGCCAGGCGCTGTTCGAGGCGATCACCGCCGAGCAGGATTTCAACAACCGTTAACCCTGCTATTGGCCGCGCAGGTCCTCGAAAAAGGCCTGCCGGCCATCCACCTGGCCGGACGCCCGGGGGGCCGCCGCCGCTTCGCCATTGGCGGCCTCCACGTGCCAGTAGCAATGCTGCACCGCGCGGGTGACCGCGACATAGGCCAGGCGCTGCACTTCGTCCTTCTGCGCGCTGTCGAACGGTTGGGCATCACCGGCCTTGCCCAGCCCGGCCTGCCGATAGGCCTGGTTCTTGTAGGGCGAACTGGTCAGGTATTGGCAATCGCCGAGCATGAACACGGCATCGGCCTGCAAGCCCTTGGCGCTGTGGTAGGTCAGCTGGCGCAGCCGGCGCTGTTCGGCCGGCAAGGCGGCTTCGGCGTGCAGCACCGTCTGCAGGTGCTCGTTCATCAGCGCCCGGTCGCTGCCCTTGCGGTACAGCATCATCACCGTCTCGCCACGCTGGTAATGCTCGATCAGCGTTTCACCCAGGGCGGCCTCGTCACGGTCGAACACCTTGACCGGCGAGTTCGGCAACCCGGCGGCCGGGCCACTGGCCCGGGCTTTCTTGCCGGCAATCGCCGGGGTGCCCCTGACCAGGTGTTCGGCGGCGTCGATCACCTGCTGCTGGCTACGATAGTTGTCGACCAGCATCACCCGGGTATTGGCCGGCGACGGGAAGGCCTTGGTGAACTCCATGAAGTACTTCGGCGAGCTGCCGCGCCAGCCATAGATCGACTGCCAGTCATCGCCCACGCACATCAGCGAGGAATGCCGGGCGTTGCGCCCGGTATGCAGGGCTGGGCCGCGGCGGCGAATTTCAGCGAGGCTGGCGCGCAGCCAACTGACGATCTGCGGTGAAACGTCCTGGAACTCGTCGATCATCAGGTGCGCCAGCGGCCGCAGCAGCGGGTCGGGGACCAGTTGCAGGTTCTCCGGATTGTTTTCACCGAACAGGGCGAACATGCGGTTGTAGCTCATCACCGGCGGCGACTGCTCCAGCAGGTGCGCTTCCAGCGCCCGCCAGTACAGAGCCAGGGCTTCGAAGAACAGCGCGTCGGGGTCGCCGCCGGGGAAGCTCATGGCCGCCACCGCGGCGTTCACTTCCAGGCCCAGGTTCTCGATGAAACTGGCCGCGCCGACGAACGCGTCGAGCAGCGGCGCCGGCGCCAGTTCACCCTTGACCTTGTATTCGAACCCGGGCCCGGCCACTGCATCGCCGGCCAGCGAGGCGGCCAGGCGCCGGGCCATGGTGTAGTTGTCGAGCCAGATCAGCGGCTTGTCGCAGAACGCCTGCAACAGGGTGCGCTTGACTGCCCACTCCGCACGCACCGCCAGCTTGGCGCCGGGGCGCTGGTACTGGGCGCTTTCCGAGGGGTCGAAACCGAGCACCACATAGGCGTCCAGGCCCTCGAGGCGGCCGTGGACATGGAAGCGGCTGCCACGGATCGCCAGCGTATCGCGGCACGGCTCGATGCCCTTGATCGGCCAGGCACCCGCGGCGAACCACAGGTCCTCGATCATGTCGCACAGTTCTTCGTCGCGCTGGGCGGCCAGTTGCGTCACCTGCACGCGCTTCTGCACGTCCGGGTGCTCGGGGTCCAGCGGCTTGAGCTGAAGCGCTTCGCGGCGCAAGGTGGCGATGATCTCGGCAAAGCGCGGGCTCTCGCCCAGCAGTGCGCTGTAGCACTGGTTGAGTTGCTGGCGCTGGGCATCGTTCAGGCGCAGGTCGAACGGGTTGCTCTCGGCCTGGGCCTCGCCGCCGGCGGGCATTTCGTTGCCCAGGGCCTCGAACGCCCGCACCTGGTCGAAGCCGGGCAGGCTGCGCACCAGCGGCAGGATGCGCGAATGGAAGGTGCGCACCAGTTCACGTGCCCTGGCCGGCGACAGGTCGAGCTGCCAGAGGGAGAACACCTGCAGCAGGCGCTGGATGAAGTCCTTGCGCGATTCGCGGGTGAAGGTGACCACCGTCATCGCGTCCAGCTCGTAGCCTAGGTAATGACGCAGCAGCAGGATGCGCAGCACCAGCGAAGTCGACTTGCCAGCGCCGGCGCCGGCCACCACGCAGGTGGAAGGCGTGTCGCTGAAGATCAGCTTCCACTGTGCCACGCTGGGTTGCGCCTCGGCCGGCAGGCGCTGGGCAACGTCGGCCTTGAAGCGTTTTTTCAGCTCGGTGCTCAGCGGCAGGCGCCAGTCGTCGAACAGGTTGTCGTCCTGACCCGGCACGGCGGCAGCGTCAGGGCGTACGTCACGGATCACCAGCACCTGGCGGCCGGCCTCATAGCCTTCCACCCGGCCGCGCTCGAACCCTTCGCGCAGGCCATCGGCATGGCCACTGCGCTGGCCGGTGGCATGGCCGAGAAACCAGGAGTCGCGATGCTGCGCCTGCAGGCGGCTCAGGCCGCGGCCGAGCAGGCGGGCGGCCAAGCGGCGCAACCAGGGCAATTGGGCGGGCGGGGTCAGGTCGGCGGGGGCCTGGGGTTGCTCGTGGGCCACGGTCACTCCGTTGAAAATCAGATCAGCAGGCATGTTCGCCGCATCTGCAGAAAATCGCCAGCGAATGCTTGCAGATCAGTGCATTAGGCGATGAATCGCATAATCCACTTCGCCATCATCAATCGATTTAATAGATTTTTATCAGCCGATATTTACGCTTATTTTCGATATTTGATTGGCGCATCATGGCTTCATTCCACTGATTCAAGGAGCACGACCATGCTGCAACTGCGACCCTTCGAAAGCCTCGGCCATGCCAACCACGGCTGGCTCGACGCCCACCACCACTTCTCGTTCGCCGAATACTACGACCCGGCGCGCATGAACTGGGGCAACCTGCGGGTCTGGAACGATGACCTGATCGCCGCCGGCAGCGGTTTCCCGCCGCACCCGCACCGCGACATGGAAATCATCACCTACGTCCGTGAGGGTGCCATTACCCACCAGGACAGCCTGGGCAACAAGGGCCGTACCGAGGCCGGCGACGTGCAGGTAATGAGTGCCGGTACCGGCATCGTGCACAGCGAGTACAACCTGGAAGAAGTCGATACGCGCATCTTCCAGATCTGGATCGTGCCGCAGAAGGTCGGCGACGCACCGTCCTGGGGCGTGCGCCCGTTCCCCAAGGGCGAGCGTGGCGAAGGCTTCGTGACCCTGGCCAGTGGGCGTGTCGGCGATGAGGACAGCTTGCAGATCCGCGCCGATGCGCGGCTGGTCGCGGCGACCTTGCGCGCCGGTGAGAGCGCCGAGTACCGCTTCGAAGCCGGGCGCCGGGGTTACCTGGTGCCGGCCAAGGGGCTGGTCGAGGTCAACGGGTTGCGTGCCAAGGGCCGCGATGGTGTGGCGATCGAGCAGGAAGAGGTGTTGCGGGTGACCGCGATCGAGGACAGCGAGATCGTGCTCGTCGATGTGGCATGAATGAAGGGGCGGCCCGGCGCCCCATTCGCGGGCAAGCCCGCTCCCACAGGAACGCCACAGCCCTTGAAATCTGTGGTGCTCCTGTGGGAGCGGGCTTGCCCGCGAATGGGCTGCAAGGCAGCCCCGCTCAGGTCGATCAGGCTATCGCCGCATCCACCAGCACCTGCGCCTCTTGCACCAGGCGCTGGAGGTGCGCCTCGTCGACAAAGCTCTCGGCGTAGATCTTGTAGATGTCCTCGGTGCCCGAAGGCCGCGCGGCGAACCAGCCGTTGGCGGTCATCACTTTCAGCCCGCCAATCGCCTGGCCGTTGCCCGGCGCATGGCTGAGGATCTGCACGATCGGCTCGCCAGCCAGCTCGGTCGACTTCACCTGCTCCGGCGCCAGCTTGCTCAGCGCCGCCTTCTGCCGCGCATCGGCCTTGGCCTCGACGCGGGTGGAGAATGGCTTGCCGAGCTTGTCGGTCAGGTCGTCGTAGGCCTGGCTCGGGTTGCGGCCGGTGCGTGCCGTCATCTCGGCGGCCAGCAAGGCCGGGATCAGGCCGTCCTTGTCGGTGGCCCAGACCGAGCCGTCCTTGCGCAGGAACGAGGCGCCGGCGCTCTCTTCACCACCGAAACCCAGCGAACCTTCGAACAGGCCCTGGGCGAAAAACTTGAAGCCCACGGGCACTTCGAACAGCTTGCGGCCCAGGTCCCGGGTAACGCGGTCGATCAAGCCGCTGGATACCACGGTCTTGCCGACGGCGGCATCTTCGCGCCATTGCGGACGGTAGCGATACAGGTAGTCGATGGCCACGGCCAGGTAGTTGTTCGGCTGCAGCAGGCCGTCGGGGGTGACGATGCCGTGGCGGTCATGGTCCGGGTCGCAGGCGAAGGCCACGTCGAAGCGCTCGCGCAGGCCGATCAGGCCCTGCATGGCATAGGGCGAGGATGGGTCCATGCGGATCTGCCCGTCCCAGTCGACGCACATGAAGCGGAAGGTCGGGTCGACTTCGGTGTTCACCACTTCCAGGTTCAGCTGGTAGCGCTCGGCAATCGCCGACCAGTAGCGCACCCCTGCCCCGCCCAGCGGGTCGACACCCAGGCGCAGGTTGGCGCCGCGGATCACGTCGAAATCGATGACGTTCTCCAGGTCCGCCACGTAGTGGCCCACGTAGTCATGACGCTGCGTGGTGCCTGCCTGCAAGGCCTGGGCGTGGGCGATGCGCTTGACCCCGGCCAGGTTCGCCGCGAGCAGCTCGTTGGCCTTGGCCTCGATCCACTTGGTCACGTCGCTGTCGGCCGGGCCGCCATTGGGCGGGTTGTACTTGAAACCGCCACTCTGCGGCGGGTTGTGCGACGGGGTGATCACCACGCCATCGGCCAGGCCCTGGCTGCGGCCACGGTTGTAACAGAGGATGGCGTGGGACACCGCCGGTGTCGGGGTGTATTCGTCGTCCTTGGACAGCATCACCTGCACGCCATTGGCGGCCAGCACTTCCAGGGCGCTGGCGGCCGCCGGGGCGGACAGCGCGTGGGTGTCGGCGCCGATGAACAGCGGGCCGTCGATGCCCTTCTCCTGGCGGTACAGGCAGATGGCCTGGGTGATCGCCAGCACATGGTACTCGTTGAAGCTCAGGTCGAACGAGCTGCCCCGGTGCCCCGAGGTGCCGAAGGCCACGCGCTGGGCTGCCACGGCGGCGTCGGGGCGGCCGGTGTAGTAAGCGGTCAGCAGGCGGGGGATATCGACCAGCACGCTGGCCGGAGCCGGCTTGCCTGCCAAAGGACTGAGCGTCATGCAAAAACCTCGAGTTCTACGGATGTAGGTGTTGGAGCTCGCAGTGTACTGGGAGTTTCAGCAGCAGGCGATGGTGCGCTGCAGGATTATTCGCCGGCCACTTGCCACCAGGTGGGGAACATCTGCTGCACCCGTGGCTCGGCGAAACGCTCGTCGATCAGCACCAGCACGCCACGGTCCTGATCGCCACGAATCACCCGCCCGGCCGCCTGGATCACCTTGCGCACGCCGGGGTACAGGTAGGCATAGTCGAAACCGGCGCCAAACTGCCGGCCCAGGCGCTGCTTGAACTGCTCGTTGACCGGGTTGACCTGGGGCAGGCCCAGGGTGGCGACGAAGGCGCCGATGAGGCGGCTACCCGGCAAGTCGATGCCCTCACCGAACGCCCCGCCGAGCACGGCAAAGCCCACCCCCTGCCCGTGCGCTTTGAAACGGTCGAGAAAGGCCTGGCGCGCGGCCTCGTCCATGCCCGGCGCCTGGGCCCAGAGCGGGATGCCCGGGTGGCGCTCGGCCAACAGCGTGGCGACCTGCTGCTGGTAGTCGAAGCTGCTGAAGAACGCCAGGTAGTTGCCCGGCAGGCGCTGGTACTGCGCGGCGATCAGTTCGACGATGGGTGCCAGCGAGGCCTGCCGTTCGCGGTAGCGGGTGGAGATGTGGCTGGCGATGCGCACATCCAGCTGCTCGGCGCGAAACGGCGCCGCGACCTCCAGCCAGGCGGTGTCGGCCGGCATGCCGAGCAGGTCGCGGTAGAAATGCCGGGGGCTCAAGGTGGCGGAGAACAGCGTCACGCTGCGCGCCGCCTGCATGCGCGGGGCGAGCAGCCGCGCCGGCGAGACATTGCGCAGGCACAGCGTGGCCAGGCGCCGCTTGCGCGGGCCCTCGCGCAGGCTGACATCGAACAGGAAATCCGCATCGAACAGGTCGGTGACCCGGCTGAACTGCAGCGCCTGGTAGAAGAACTGCAGCACCTGGGGATCAACTTCGGTGGGTGTTTCGTTGAGGCGCTCCTGGATCAGCCCGATGCACTGCTGCAAGGCCTTCAAGAAGGCTTGCGGCAGCTGTTCGCTGGCCTGGTAAGGTGCGTGCTGCGCCTTGTACAGGGCATTCCACTGGCGATTGAGCCTGTCCAGGGCGCCGACCAGGCCCACGGGCTTGCGCTGCCGGAGCGCGAGCAACTGACCCTGGTCGAGACTGGCGCTGTACATGCCGCGGCCACGCTCGACCAGGTTGTGCGCCTCGTCCACCAGCACCGCCACCCGCCACTGGTTGACCTGGGCCAGGCCGAAAAGCAAGGCATGGGCGTCGAAATAGTAGTTGTAGTCGGCCACCAGCACATCCACCCAGCGCGCCATCTCCTGGCCCAGGTAGTACGGGCAGACCTGATGCGCCAGGGCCACCTGGCGCAGGCCTTCGCGGTCCAGCAGCGGCACGCCGGCGGCGGCCTCGCGTGCGGCCGGCAGGCGGTCGTAGAACCCTTGGGCCAAGGGGCAGGACTGGCCATGGCAGGCTTTGTCCGGATGCTCGCAGGCCTTGTCCCGGGCTACCAGTTCCAGGGCTCGCAAGGCCGGTTGCGCAGATGCCGCGGTGATCTGCCGCAAGGCGTCCAGGGCCAAGGCCCGGCCCGGGGTCTTGGCCGTGAGGAAGTAGAGCTTGTCGAGTTGCTGCGGGACCATGGCCTTGAGCAGCGGGAACAGCGTGCCGAGGGTCTTGCCGATGCCGGTGCTGGCCTGGGCCATCAGGCATCTCCCCGTGCTGACCGCCTTGTACAGGGTTTCGGCCAGTTGCCGCTGCCCCTGGCGAAACTGCGGGTAGGGAAAGCCCAGCGCCTGCAGCGCCAGGTCGCGCTCGCCCAGGCGCTGTTGCTGGGCCTGGGCCCAGGCCAGGAAGCGCTGGCACTGGTCGATGAAGAATGCCTGCAGCGTCGCGGCGCCATGCTGCTCGCTGATCAGGGTCTGGTGGTCGGTGTCGACATCCAGGTACACCAGCGCCACCTCGATCTGCGCCAGCTGCCGTGCCTGGCACAGCAGCCAGGCGTAGACCTTGGCCTGGGCCCAGTGCAGCTGGCGGTGGTTGGCCGGCTGGCGCGCCAGGTCGCCGCGGTAGGTCTTGATCTCTTCCAGGCGGTTGGCCTGCGGGTCATAGCCATCGGCACGACCGCGCACCAGCAAGCCCTGGTACTCGCCTTCCAGGGCGATCTCCGACAGGTAGCCGGCGCTGCGCCGGGCCACCACCCGGCGATGGCCTTCGATGCCCTCGAGGGCCGTGGGCGACGGGGTGAAGCGCAGGTCCAGGTCACCCACCTTGGCGCTGAACTCGCACAGCGCCCGCACAGCGACGCGAAAGGTCACTCAGGCGCGCTCCAGCGCACATGGCAGACGGCCACGGGCAACCCCTGTTCGGCGCAGAACTCCAGCCAGCGCAGCTGGTTGTCCTGCAGGCGGTCCCCCGGCCCCTTGACCTCGACCATGCGGTAACGCCCTTGCTCCGGCCAGAACTGGATCAGGTCGGGCATGCCGGTGCGGTTGTTGCGGATGTCTTGCAGCAGGCGCAGGAAGCAGTGCTTCAGGTGTGCGGCCGGCAGGCAAGCCAGGGCCTGGTCGAGCAAGTCTTCGCTGAGCATGGGCCAGAACACGAAAGGTGATTGCAGACCCTGCTTGGCTGCGTAGCACGCCAGGATGGCCTGGCGATGCGAGCCATCGTCGAGACGGCCAAGGCAGGTGTCGAACAGCGCGGCACGGCGCTGCTGGAAATCGCCGTCGTGCAGGTCCTGCGGCGCGGCCTGGAAAGGGTTGAAGAACGCGCCGGGGACCGGGGCGAACACAGCGTCCCAGCACAACAGGCCGAACAGGCTGTTGAACAGCGTGTTCTCGACGTAATGCGCCTGCCCGCCCGTTTGCACCAGGTGTTGCCGCACAGCCTCCTCGACCCCCAGCGCCGCTGCCGCCTGCGGCAGTTCCAGCTCGATCACCTGCGGGGCGGCCGCACGCCTGCGCGCCTGCGGCGGCCCGCCGAGCTTGCGCGCCAGGCGCGGCAGCATGCGCTGCAGGGCCTGTGCCT
Organism: Pseudomonas sp. NPDC089401; assembly: GCF_044749485.1. Taxonomy (NCBI): domain Bacteria; kingdom Pseudomonadati; phylum Pseudomonadota; class Gammaproteobacteria; order Pseudomonadales; family Pseudomonadaceae; genus Pseudomonas; species Pseudomonas sp. NPDC089401. The sequence goes on from NZ_JBIVIA010000005.1 coordinate 88,084, forward strand.
CGAGGGGGTTGAGCGGCGCAGCGGCCAGCGCCAGCGCCAGTGCGTGCGCCTGTTGCCAGCGTTCGCTGCGCTCGAACACCCGCACCTGGCGGATGCGCGCCTGGGCATGGTTGCTGCGCGCATACACCGCCAAAGCCTGGTCCCAATCGCCCAGGCGCTCGCACTGCTGGCCCAGGGCGAACAACAGGCGCCCATGGCGCTGCGCCAGCCAGGGGTTGTCGATGGGCAGGCCATCGAGCATGGCCAGGATCGACGCCGGCGCCTCGCCCTGCTCCAGGCGTTCGGCACACTGGTGCAGGGCCATGGCCAGGTCGACTTCGTCGCGCCGGCGCAGGGCACGCGAATCGGCGCTGAACGCCACCTGCTCGTAGCGCAGCAGGCCCAGGTCGGCCAGCACGAAGTCCGACCAACCCTGGTAGAGGTTGCCAAAGAACAGCAGGCGCATGCGATCGCACAACGGTTGCAGGCACCATTGCAGGATGCCCACCGGCACCTGGGCAAACCACTGGGCCAAGGGCCTGGGGCCCAGCCCCAGCGGTTGCAACTGCGCCAGCAGGTCACCCTTGGCGGCCCGTGGCCGCTCGAGCAGGCCGGCGAAGCCTTCGGCCAGTTCGTCCTTGCGCAGCAGCGCAAACAATTGCTCGAGGCTGAGATCCTCGGGTTCGCGCACCCACCCCAAGGCCAGAAGCGGTGCCAGGGCGTGCCCGGTGTCACCTATCTCGGCATAGTCCAGGCGGTCGCTGCGAAACAGTTCGCCCTTGCGCATGACCATCCGCACCATCAGCGCCTGTGACGGTTCCACCAGCGTGGCAAAGGCCTGCAGAAAGGCCAGCTCCTGGGTATCGAGCAGGTCGGCATAGCGGTGTTCGACCCAGCGCAGGACCTGGCGGAAATTGTGCAGGTAATACAACGGGTCATCGACGGAATGGGCAATCACGAGACGCATTCGGCAGTGGGCGGAAGCACTGTTTATACATACAGACCCTCAGCCGTGGCAAGCGCCCCGGGACGTATGAACCGGCCACCGACGAATGGTGTCATTCTGCCTTGGTGCGCACGGCGAGGTACTGCCGATAATGTCCTTGCACGCCGAACCGCTCGCCCGCGAGGACACAGCAGTCCGTGTCCGACAGCTCGGCCATGACCTGGCCAGGCGTCATCGGCTCCAGCAGGCGCAACCAGAGCGTGCGGCCACCCTGCGGCCGGGTGAACGCGACCTGCCCGCCCAGGCATGCCCGCACCTGCTGGCAGAGCAGCTCCATGCGCCCTTGCAGCTCCACACGCAAACGGCCCAGATGCCCATCGATCTCGCCCTTGGCGAACATTCTCGCCAGCGCCTGCTGACGCAACGGCGGCAGCTGGAAGCCGCGCTCGGCGAAGGCGTCGGCCAACGCCGCATGCTCGCTCAGCACGTAGGCATAGGGCGCCTCGGCACCCACCGAGACCTCCAGCGACCCCAGCACCAGCAAGCGCTGCGGGTCGGCCCAGTCGCGCAGGCGTGCACAGCGCGGGGTACTGAAGCAGAGCTCGCTGTCGAGGTCGTTCTCCAGCAGCCAGACCGGATGCTCGGCCAGCAGGCAAGCGAGCTGCTGCTGTTCTTGTCGGGCCATGAGGCTCCCGCTCGGGTTGCCCAGGCACGAGGGCACGATCACCAGGCGTACCAGGGGGTCAGCCAGTTGCGTTGCCAATCGAGCCAGGTCGAACCCACCCTGGGCCTGCAGAGCGACTTCCCGCACCTGCAGGCCGGCGCAGCGCAGGATGCGCAGCAGCCGCCAGCAGCAGGGCGAGGCCACCAGCACCGTGCTGCCGCGCAGGGCCAATGCCGCCAGCAACGTTTCCAGCAATGCCTGCAGATCCGGCCCCAGGTGCACCTGCTCGGGACGCCAGCACTGCCTGGAGGAACGCGTGTAGCGTTCCGCCAAGGCCTGACGCAAGCCTGCGCCGGCGGGGGGCTCCGGAAGGGGACGCAGCCGCGCCAGGCGTCGTTCGTGGGCAAGCAGGGTACGTTCCAGACCAGGCCGTGCGCATGCCACAGGGTCCGCATGGGGCACCTGGCTGCCAACGACAACGCCGTCAGGCCGCGCGAAATACCCGGATCGTGGCACCGACTGCACCCGCCCTTCATGCTCCAACAGGCCATAGGCAGCCTGCACGGTGGCCAATGACACATGCAGGCGCCTGGCCAGCGCGCGCAACGAGGGCAGACGCACCTGCCCGCCCCGCCCGGCCTCGTCGATCAATGCTTCCAGGTAGCGGTACACCGCCTGATAGGCGAACACCTTGCGGGTCAAGCCGTCTCCTCTGCCGAGTTGGCCTGCGCCACCGGCGCCCTGGACAGCAAGCGCAGCTGCACATCGCGCCGCGCAAGGTGGGCCAGCAATCGCCGGACTGCTGGGTCCAGGTGCCCTTCGTAGATCACCCGCAGTTGCGCAAGGGGCAGGCCACTGGTGTTGACCAACCAGTCCTTGACCGCATCGGGACAGGGCTGGCCCTGTAGTGCCCGGTGCAGGTAGGGCAGCGCCACCAGCATGTCGGCGTGGCGGCATCGCAGGAACGCCTCGAGCCGCCGCCCCTGGTTGGCAAACGGGCTATGCAGCATGCACACCAGCTGGGGCTGGTCGATGCCGTAGGCTTTGGCGAATCGGGCCTGTTGCGCCACCGCCGCCCTGTTCAATTCGGGCTGGCCAATCAGGCGCAGTGCCTGCCGTCGAGAGACCGGCGCCCGACAGCGCCAGCGCAGTTCGTGCAGTTGCTCCAGGGCGATGGGGTCGAGAAAGGTCGCCAGGGGATCGCTTTCCTGCCCGGGTTCGCAGCGCCAGCCCATCACCAGGTCCAGCTCGCCTTCACTCAACAACTGGGGCAGCAGGTCGTCGAGGGCCAGGACCCGTATTGGCGCCTGCTCGGGTTCATCGTTGTCGGCCATGCCGTCGAGACCCGACGGCGTGCCGTCCATCTCCTGCAACCTGCCCAGCCGCTGCGCCAGGCGGCCCGCGCATTCCTGCACACTGCCTGGAGCCGCCTCGCCGAACAGGCGCAGCGCCCTGCGCGCCCAGGCCAGCAAGCGCCGTCGATGGCCCTCCGGGAGCGCCGTCACCAGCGCATCGACGCTGGTTTGGCCCACCAGCGCCAGGCGCAGGGCATCGGCCAGTTCCACGTGCGTACGGCTGCCGAGCACCGCCTCCGGGCGTACGTCGATGAGGTGGCCGAACAGCAACAGGGCGTCGCGCGCCACTGGCCAATGCCCGCTCTCGATGGCCGGGCGTCGATGAAAAGGCATCACTCGCCCACCGCCGAGCACCTGCAACTGCACCCGTGGGTCGTCCTGCATGAACAGTGCGTTGAAACTGCGCTCGTGCTGTTCCAGCAGCGCACTGCTGGCCGCAGGCAGGCAAGCCACCATGACCTGCAACTTGAAGGTCACCGGCGCGCGCACGGCGATGCTCAACTGGGCGGCGCGCAGCAGCGCCAGCAGGCGGGCGCTGCGACGGTCGCTGCCCTGCACCACCAGCAGCCGGAAGTTACCGATGTACTCCGGGCCACCGGCAGCTACCAGCAACCGCTGGATCAGCAGCTGCAAGGAGGCGCGCTGCGCCTTCGACATATGTTTCAACAGGCGTTCGAGCACTTGTTGGTAGATATAGTGCATCGCCTGATCGTGAATAACACTCACGGCACCACCTCACGGCTTCATTCATTTCCTGCGCCCATGTCACGGAGTCGAAAACGGCGCAATGAATTTAGTTTGAAGAAAATTCCCACATAACCTTGGGAAACATTGAAGTGATAAACAATTGTCGCCAGGCCTTCGAGAAGAATATCCCTGTTCGCCCACAGACTGCGGCCCCAGGCCACGCGCCGTCACGCTTGCCTTGTAGCATTTCACGCTCCTTGCGCTAACCATCATTGCGCCATTATCGAGCGTTACAAGGCGAATAAAAGATACAGATCACGGCAAAAAAACCATTCAGCAAAACCCGGCGATTACAATGCGCCGGGCAAATCAATCGTGCAATTGCGAAGTGTTTTCAGCCTGTTTGCCAGCCCGTGCAACAGGCACAAAAAACCCGGGACTCAGCCCGGGTTTTTGATTGCCAGCAGTACGCGTCAGGCCTGTGCCATATCCAGCACCACCCGCCCGCCACAGGGGCATTCGTCCATGTAGCGATGCGCTTCGACCACCTCGGCAAACGGATACACCTTGATGATCTGCGGGGTCAGCAACTGGTCGGCGGTGAACTGGTTGATGTCGCGCAAGGCACGCTGCAGTGCCACCTGGTCCTGGCTGATGCCCAGTTCCGGCTTGCCGGTGAAGTTGCCGATGCAGTGCACGTAGAACTGGATGTTCTTCTGGAACGCCGCACAGGCCGGGAATGGCGTCTGGTTGCCGCCCTGCAGGCCATACAGCACCAGGCTGCCACGGGGCGCGAGCACGTCGCCGAGCAGCGACATCTGCGGCCCACCCATGCCGTCCAGGACCATGTCCACGCCGCGGCCATCGGTGTACTTGCCGACCTGCATCAGCAGGTCCTGTTCTTCGGTGACGATCACCTTGTCGGCGCCCAGGCCCAGCAGGTACTCGCGCTGCTCGGGCTCCTTGGTGGCGGCAAACACCTTCAGCCCCAGGGCCTTGCCCAGTTGCACGAAGGCCGGCCCGGCGCAGTGGCTGGCATCGGTGACCAGCGCGGTCTGCCCGGCCTTGGCCCGGGCCAGGTCGACGTAGGCGAAATAGGCGATCAGCAGCGGCGTGTAGTGCACGCTGGCCTCGATCGGCGTGAGGATGTCCGGGTAACGGGTGATGGCCGTGCGCGGCAGGACGATGACATCGCCGTACACCGGGTGTTCGTTGGCGCTGGTGGCCGGGAAGCTGGCCACCCGGTCGCCAACCGCGATATCGTCGACCTCGGCGCCGACCGCCGTGACCACGCCGGCCATCTCGTGGCCGATCCCGGCCGGCAGACGCGCCTGGGACGGCGCCAGGTTCTGGCGCCAGAGCACGTCGTACCAGCTCACGCCGATGGCCTCGACGCGGATCTGCACCTCGCCGACGGCAGGTGACGGTTCGGCCTGCTCCTCGCAACGGAGCACATCGGCAGCGCCGAACTTGTGGAAACGGATCATGCGGGACATCGCATACCTCGCCTTTGTGAATCTCGTATTACCACGGACTTTATCCGGGCTTTTGCCGTATGACCATCAGCGGCCATTAATAGTCGACATGCCTGTCATCGATTGGGCACCCGACTTTCCTGTGCATTGGCCCCCGGAAATCGGTGCAGGGTAACAGCCTTTGGCCTTAAGATTCACCCCTGCCCCACTTCAGGCGAAGCTTACCGATGAATCGAAACGACCTGCGTCGCGTAGACCTCAACCTGCTGATCGTGTTCGAAACCCTCATGCACGAGCGTAGCGTGACCCGCGCCGCCGAGAAACTGTTCCTCGGCCAGCCGGCGATCAGCGCGGCGCTGTCGCGCCTGCGCAACCTGTTCGACGACCCGCTGTTCGTGCGCACCGGCCGCAGCATGGAGCCCTCGGCCCGGGCCCATGAAATCTTCGCCCTGCTGTCGCCGGCCCTGGACTCGATCTCCACCGCCGTCAGCCGCGCCGCCGAATTCGACCCCGCCACCAGCAATGCGGTGTTCCGCATCGGCCTGTCCGACGATGCCGAGTTCGCCCTGCTGCCGCAGCTGCTCAAGCGCATCCGCGCCGAAGCCCCGGGCATCGTCCTGGTGGTGCGCCGGGTCAACTACCTGCTGATGCCGACCCTGCTGGCCTCGGGCGAGATTTCCGTGGGCGTGAGCTACACCAGCGAACTGCCGGCCAACGCCAAGCGCAAGGTGCTGCGGCGCAGCAAACCCAAGCTGCTGCGCGCCGATAGCGTGCCGGGCAGCATCACCCTCGACGATTTCTGCGCCCGGCCCCACGCCCTGGTGTCGTTCGCCGGCGACCTGTCCGGGTTCATCGACGAAACGCTGGAAGAAATCGGCCGCAAGCGCCACGTGGTGCTGGCGGTGCCGCAGTTCAACGGGCTGGGGAGCTTGCTGGCCGGGACCGATATCGTCGCCACGGTGCCGGACTACACCGCCGATGCGCTGACCTCGGCGGGAGGCTTGCGGGCTGAGGATCTGCCGATGGAGGTGCGTACGTTCGAATTGCACATGGCCTGGCGCGGGGCGCAGGACAATGATCCGGCGGAGCGCTGGTTGCGGTCGCGGATACAGATGTTCTTCGGGGATCCCGATAGCCTGTGACTGACGTCCACTGAGATCCAAAAAACTCAATATAATCAGTACTTTAATTGAAATTAAGGTCCAGTGCCGTCCGTCGCATTCCACCCATTTCCGACGCTCCTGCGGGTATATTTTTGGGTATCTTTTTCATTTTCGAAAAAAGTACCCGCACATGACGACTTCTCTCCCTACGCCTGCACTGCGGCGAAAACTCAGCGATGCTTTCCTGCGCGCCATTGCCGAACCCGGCAAGTACGCTGACGGCGAGGTGCCCGGTCTGTACCTGCATGTCCAGGCCTCGCAGAAGTCGAACAAGCCTGCTGCTAAATACTGGCGGATGAGGTATCGCCTGCATGGTAAGGAGAACGTGTACGCGATTGGCCGGTATCCTGATATCGGCTTGAAAGACGCCCGAGACCTGGCACGAGCCGCGCGCCAGAACGTCGCCCATCACGTCGCCCCGCTAAAGGCCAAACGCAAGAAAATCGCCGATCAGTTACTCAACGAGGAGCGCACTTTCAATTTCGTGGCCGAACAGTGGCTGACCTTCAAATCGCACGACCTCGTGAGCAAATCCCTCGCAGGCTTCCGCGGCGCGTTGGACAATCACATCCTTCCCACGATCGGCAGTCTCCCCGTCAGCGAGATCAAGCTGGACCACATCATCGAGATCATCGCCACCCTGCGCCGCGCACGCACACTGGCCATGGCCAAGCGCGTGCGCACCATCATCCGCGCCGTCCTCGGCTTTGCCGAGGGCCGAGGCTGGGTGGAGCGCAATGTGGCGCTCAGCAACACCGAAGAACTCAAGGTTCGCCACGTGGTAACTAGTAATCCGGCGATCGAGCGGCCGGCCGATTTGGGTGAGTTTTTGCTGCGCCTGGATGAACTTGGCCCAAGCAGCGTAAGCATCGCGATGCGCCTGCTGGTGATGCTGCCGGTTCGCCCTGGAGAGTTGGTGAAAATGCGCAGGGAAGATGTCGACCTCGTCAGTGCCGACTGGCGTTATGTCGTCGGAAAAACCCGCCATCTGGACAAAAGCAAACACATCGTGCCACTGCCGGAGCAGGCCCTTGTGCTCTTGCGTGAACTCCATGAACGGCGGGTGGTGGATGAGGCGGGCAATGGCTGGGTTTTTGTCTCGCCGGTCTACCCGGGCTCCCCAATTGACGCCACGTCCCTGGCCAAGGCCTATCAGCGGATCTGGCCGGACTACCCGATTACTGCGCATGGGTTCCGCGCCACCTACCGCACTATCGCCCACGAGCATTTGGGCATTGATCCGATTGTATTGGAGTTGTCGTTGTCTCACCGCATGCCGGGCGCGCTTGGCGCGGTTTATGCGCGCGCCCAACTGCTGCCACAGCGCCGAGAGGCGGCACAGCAATGGGCGAATTACTTGGATCAGCTACGAAAAAATGCTGCGCTTTTAGTGCACACGGAATAAGCCAAATATCCACATGCCCGGCAAGGACCGCCCGCAAGCGATAAATGCGCAGCGGGAAACGAGACGATCATTCCTGCTCTATCTCCTTGAAAAGATGTGAAAAATTGTACATTCCGTCGTCTCGATGTGCGCAATTATGTCTCAATCGCGGTCTCTGCCAAGGCCTCATCCAAGGCCCGCTAGTAAACGCCACGCAAGATCTGGCGCTCTACCATTCGCCGTGTTCTTCGTACTGATCCATAGCCCCCAACTCGCCATGAATCCCGTCCATGAGCATGAACGCGCTATCCATGACTTCACCCAGATGCCGTACGTTGATATGGCGAATATTCGGCAAACTAACCTCACCCTTCTTCGTGGCTGGGTAGCGAAACGCGAATGACTGAGGATCCACCTCATCTAACTGCTGAATGATCTCCTCCAATGCCGGCAACTCTTTGTCATCAGGGTGAGGGGTCAGTTCGTTCAGCAAGGTCCTTAGCTCTGCCCACAATGGCATCAGACGGTGGTCGTGATCCGCCTTAGCAGGCTTGTTCGCCAAGCGCCTTGCCAGCGGCAGGATTAGCTTCAACTGCAATTCGAGCCCCTGCCTATAGAGGAAGACCAGCGGATAGATGACACTGTCCAGACTGACCTTACGGTGCTCGATGGCAAAAAGCAGCCCGTCCGCTGCTTCCTTATAGCCGCAGGCATACAACCCAAGGGGGAAGTGCATCCAACCGAGCATGGCATTGTTTTGCCAATCACTCGCTTGAACAAACAGCTTCTGTCCTGCGTAATCAGACGGATACTTGACATCTGTGTCCAGGTTGAAATCTGGCTTTTCGTTAGCAGTATCCATTGGCGGTGACCTCAGTTGGTAGTTGTACGCGTACTGATACCTCATTTCGAACGACAAGGCGAATTTCTTCAAAGACTTCCTTACTAGATGTTCAGTCCCGGTGCGGCCTTAGTCCCCTCCGCCTTCGACTGCTGCAATAACCCTCTGGGTAAACGAAACCCTTTGAACGGCTCTTGAGTAATGGGATTGAAGGCCTTCTCAGCGTTGAGCCGGTAACGCATCACACCAACACTTAGCATTACTATCAGGCCAGTGCAGAGGCGCCACTCTGCACTAGCAAATATTACAAATACCACAACCCACATCACCAAATCAGATCATCAGAGCCCTACAACATCCAACCAACAATAACCACTTCATTAACCCAAAGGCATTCTCAGTCCACAGAAGATCTATCCAACCTGTAGTCAGATTCATCAGTTCTTGTAGGACGCTGGAGGAGAGCCCATCAACATCCTTCAAACTGAAAATAATTTCCTACTCAGTCTTAGGACTCCTGAGCCTGTAATCAGCATAAACACGTGTTGCGCCACATTCTACCTCCAAGACTCACCAGACAAATATCACACACTATTCGAAAGCTGTATGCGCTGATCATCATCCGACTCCTCTTGTCAGGCCGTTGAGGAGATCCGCTACTCAATGCCATGCTCTGCCCCGCAGGCAGCCGTCCGCCTGTACTGATCACAGTCGGAGCACCATGTTTGTAGCCAACCTGCCCGTCCAAGCCTTCCGTGGCGATCACCCTGATCGCACCAATCCAACCGGAGCAAGCCCCCATCAAGGGCAACCACGTAGCGAGGGCGCACGATGAACTTGCGCCAGTTGAAATGCTTCCTCGCCGTAGCCGAAGAACGCCACTTCACCCGCGCGGCTGATCGCCTGCATATCGAACAATCCCCACTCTCCCGCACGATTCGTGACCTGGAACATGATCTGGGAGTGACCCTGTTCGAGCGTGGTGCTGGCATCGGGACGAATCTGACGCCTGCAGGCCAAGCACTGGCAGAATCCGCCCCACGGATCTTCAGCCTTGTCGATCAGGCGCGGAGTTCCGCTTTGGCAGCCGCTGCCGGTTCACTCGCGACACTGCGCGTTGCCCTCTCCGACGGTATCCTACCCAAGCGCCTGGCGGCGCTGCTGGCCTGCAGCCGCGAGGAAGAACCCGACATAAACCTGCAACTGTTTGAGGTGCCGCTGGCCGAACTGCTCAAAGGCCTGCGGCACGATCTATTCGATGTCGGCTTTGCCTGTGCCCCCGGCGAACCTCATGGCATGTCCAGTGAAGCGCTGTGGCAGACCGAACTGGTCGTCGCCCTCCCACCTCGTCATCCGCTGTTGGTCCACAAGCGAGTCCCCCTGGCCGAGCTGGCAACGTGCCCGCTGGTCCTGTTCCATCCCGAGCTGCAAAGCGGGCTGCATCAGCAGGTTTCATCGCTCCTGGCCGGCACGGACTCATCGCTCACCATAGCGGCCCAGGCCAGTAGCCAAGAGATGCTGATTTCCCTGGTGGCCGCTGGATATGCCGTGGGATTGAGCTGTGCAGCCCAATTGAAGGCGCATGACATCGAGGACATCGTACTGCGGCCTCTCGCCGGTGAGGCGGTTCGTATCTCGACGCATCTGCTCTACGCCACGTACGAACCCGACACGCCCATGGCGCGTTTTATCCACCGAGCGCTGCGGATAGCGGCTGCAGCGCACTGACTTTTCGCAGCATCAGACACTATGGATCTATTGCAGACCGACTCTGCATCCTCGATGAAACCTTTTGCGACAGGCGATCGCGGGGCACTGCCTTAGCGGCCTTTGATTTCGGGCTGCGCCATTCAGACTTTTTGCATCTGAGTCAGACACGTTGCATCTGCTCTTTACCTGCCTTTGAAGTCTGGTATCAGCTAAACGCTTCTCGTCTTGCCGTAATTTGGCTGGGGGCGCTGGATAGGACATTCGTCGCTGGATAGCGGCGCATCGATGCCAGAAGACAACGGGATAAGTTGTAGGGGATTTTTGCTTAACGTCTTGTGAGCGCGGCGCGGTCATCTATCCGGTGAGTGCGTGCTCCGCATTGTTCGCTGCGTGATGGCTACGGCAAGCGCTGAATACGGGCACATCCTCAATCGACGTCAACGGACGTCCAGGAGAGTCAACGATGACCCAGCCCATTCAAACATTGGTGCTCGACACCGAGCACCGCATCCTCCGCCGCCCCGACGTGGAGCGCAAAACTGGATTCAAACGCGCGCACATCTACGCACTGATCGCCCAGGGCAAGTTCCCCAAGCCCATCAAGCTCGGCGTGCGTGCGGTCGGCTGGGATTCCTTGGAGGTCGAGCGCTGGCTGATCGACCGCGTTTCGCCGCGCGACTGAGGGGCACTGTCATGCATGTGACCGCGATCGCCTCGACCAAAGGCGGGGTGGGTAAGACCACCACCGCTGCCAACCTGGGCGGCCTGGCCGCTGATGCCGGGTTGCGGGTGCTGCTGTTGGACCTAGATGTGCAGCCTACCCTGTCCAGCTACTACGCCCTGCCCCATCGGGCACCGGGTGGATGTTACGAGCTGCTGGCCTACAACGAATCCAGCCGCTCGCAACTGATCTGCCGCACCGCCATCGAGGGCTTGGACCTGGTGGTGTCGAATGATGCGCAAGGCCAGTTGAACACCCTGCTCTTGCATGCTCCGGACGGCCGCCTGCGACTGCGGAACCTGCTGTCACTGTTCCGGCCACACTACGACCTGTTGTTGATCGACACCCAGGGCGCACGCAGCGTACTGCTGGAGATGGCAATTCTGGCGTCCGACCTGGTGCTGTCGCCGGTCACGCCAGAAGTCCTCGCGGCCCGCGAACTGCGCCGGGGCACCCTGCAGTTGCTCAGGGACCTGGCGCCCTACCGTCATCTCGGTATCGAGCCGCCGCCCATGCGCCTGCTGATCAACCGTGTCCATCCGGTATCGAGCAACGCCCGTGCGGTCCAGGCTGCGCTGCGCCAGGTGCTCGTCGGCGAGCCTGGTATCCGTGTGCTCGATACCTGCATCCCGGCCATCGAGGCCTACCCGCGTGCAGCCACTGCCGCACTTCCAGTACATCGGTTAGAGTACCGTCGCCCCTCCGGGCGTCAGGCACCGGCTGCCTTGGACACCATGCGCGCCTTGGCCTGCGAGCTGTACCCGCAATGGCAGGAGCGCTTCGCCCTGGTACACGGGAGGCTCGCCGATGCCGCCTGCTGATGATCTTGCTGGCAAGCTGCTGGCTGACGCGTTCCCCCAGGCCGGGCCTCCGGCCGATGCCCTGAGTGATCCACTGGTCGATACGCCGATGGTTGTCGTCTTGGACCAGTTGCGCCCCTATGAGCTGAACCCGCGGGTGACGCGAAATCCCCTGTTTGATGAGATCAAAGCCTCGATTCGACAGCGCGGCCTGGATGCCCAACCGTCCATTACGCGCCGTCCGGGTGACCCGCACTTCATCATTCGCAACGGCGGCAATACCCGCCTGACCATCCTGCGTGAGCTGTGGACCGAGACAAGGGAAGAGCGCTTCCTACGGATTGCCTGTCTATTTAGGCCATGGCCTGCCCGTGGGGAAATTGTTGCTTTGACCGGCCACTTGGCGGAGAACGAACTGCGCGGCGGGCTGACCTTTATTGAGCGAGCCCTTGGCATCGAAAAAGCCCGCGAGCTCTATGAGCTGGAAGTGAACACCTCGCTCACGCAAGCAGAACTGGCGCGTCGGCTTTGCCTCGACGGCTATCCCGTGCAGCAATCGCATATCAGCCGAATGCGCGATGCCGTGCAGTTTCTGCTGCCGGCAATTCCCACTGTGCTTTACGGTGGACTGGGCCGCCATCAAGTCGAGCGGCTGGCTGTACTGCGCAAAGCCGCCGAGCGTGCTTGGGACGTGCATATCTCGGACCGAGCAACAGATACCGACTACCCCACCCTATTCCAAGAGGTGCTGCAGAGCTTCGATGGCGAAGCGGCTGCCTTCTCCCTACCCAGGGTACAGGACGAACTGATCGGGCAGATGAGCGAGCTGTTGAACATCAACTACGACAGCCTGGCGCTGGATATCGACGCCACCGAACAGCGGCAGGTGGCCCTCACCCGAACGCCGACTAAGCCTCCAACCGCGCCCTCGCCGCCTCCAGCCAAAGCCAGGAAAGAAGTAAACCCGGCCATTCAAAGCCCAGCGGGTCAACCTCCTACCGACTCCGGAAGTGCCCCTATCGGCAGCCGCGTCCAAGACATAAACCGGCTGATCGCCGAGCAGGTGGACGAGCAACCTGACGGCGAAGACCTGTTCTCTGTCGCCGACCTCTGGCATGTCGATGCGTCGGTGGACTCACCGCCCTGCCTGCGCGTGCTGATCGCCCAATTTGCGACTGAAATCGCCGCCGAGTCCGAGCCGGAATCGGTCATCGAGCCGAGCGATGAGGGTATCGGCTTCACCTGCAGCGTTGCAGAGGACGCGGGCGTACTGCAACTGCTGAGTGGCAGCCATGAATTCGGCACGCTGCTCCTGGCACCCGAGCGGGTCAGCGACACCAGCCTGATCAAGCTGTTTCGCTTGCTGCGCCTGGTTCGCCGGCTGCATGAACTTGAGGCCGGCAACGGTTCGTCGTCTTCCACCTCTAATTAACCCCGCGCCAGGGAGGCTGCCATGCCCATGCCGCACCCGTTGAACCAAGCGGTGATCGCCCAAGCCTTGCACGACCTGCGCACCGGCCAGCTCCGGCGCTGTAAGTCCATGGGCTTCGAGGACCAGGATTTGGCCGCGCTGAAGCATCCCAACCTCGTCAGCGTGCTGCTCAACGCCCGTGTGTCGTGGTGCACAGTCAGCATCAACCACGAAGTGCTGCAGCGCCTGCTCAGCCAGGCAGACGACGTGGACGCCGAAATCGCCAGGGTGGACCGCATGCTGCACCTGGGCGCCAGTACCGAGATGGTCAGCAACTTCTATGGCCTTACCCACCAAGAGGTAGCCCTGCGCCGCGACATGCTTGGCCTGCCCAAGCGTAAGGGTCGGCACCCGGTGCTCACCGAAGCCGAGGACACCGAGTTATGGCACCGCTGGAAGATGCACCAGCAAACCCACCCGATCGATCCCTCCGATGACACGGCCCTGCTGGACCTCACCCTGACACTGGCCGAATCTCTGGGTCACCCTGCGTCCGTGCTCTGGGCCATCCTGCGCGACTGGATCACCCAAGGCTTGGTATGAGCCATGTCACATTCCCCCTCCGAGGCTTTGTCGAGTCTGCTCGACAAGGCCGTACAGTCGTTGCAGCCGGCACAGGTCAGCCCGACCGTCGGTGACACCTACCTCTACAGTGGCAACCGGCACGAAACCGTACCCAGGCAATTGTTCCTCGACAACCGCCTCACACCGCTGGAACGCAACACCTGGCAGATTTTTCGCCTGCTGCTCAATGACCACGGGCAGACCGCCTTCCCGACCTACGAGCAACTGCGCCCGTACCTCAGCTGCTCACCCTGCGGCGCCAAGGCCTCGCACGAATCGGTAGCCAAGTCCCTGACCCAGCTGCGCCTGGCGCGCTGGTTGAGCCTGGTGCGCCGACGCCGCGATCTCAAGACCGGCTACCTGCTTGGCAACGTCTACGTGCTGCACGATGAACCGCTGACGCCCTACGAGGCCATGCAGCTGGACCCCGAATACCTGGGACTGGTCAGCCGCGGGCTGAAGCATGCCAACAAAGGTGTGCAACGCGTGGCCGTGCAGGTGCTGAAGGAGTTCCCGGAAGATCCGCAACTCAAGGGCAAAGTCCTGCCCAGTCGATTGCAGGCGCTGATCGAGCGCCTGACGGCAAACGATTCCATCGCAGCGCTCACTTATCCACAAAAAGGCGCCCACGATTCCGAAGAAGGTGAAAATCACTCTCTTCGGAAGGGTTCTGAATCGACTTCGGATTCCGAAGGCACGCTGGAAGCCCCTAAATCCGGCGCTCTTCGGAATCCGAAGCGCTTAAGTACTTCAAGACAAAATCAAAAAAAGAACTTACGTACTGCACTTCGCAACGAACTGCGCTTTCCACCTGATTTCACTGCCCTCAGCAGTGCGCAACAGACCGCCGCCCTGCTTGCGCTGGAGCGCGTCGACAAGCCCTTGCGCCAGTCGGTGTTGGACGAATGGGCGGCGCGCTGCCACGGCCAGACCGTACGCAGCCGAGAGGGCTATTTGTTCGGCATCATTCAGCGGGCGGCACAAGGGCAGTTCAAGCCCTGGGCGGGCCAGAAGAAGGATGACAAAGGCCGACCGGCTAGCAACGGCCCACAGCCCAAGGCGCCCGATCCGCCGCCGCTAAAACCACCCCCGAATCCCGAGAGCCGCGCCAGGGCGCTTCGCTACATCGATGAACTGAAATCCATTCTTCATATCCCCTGAGCTGAAGGGCGAAAATATCCCCAGGGGATAAGGCCACAGCGAGCCATAGAAGTCTGATTGCAGTGGCTAAGGGCAGCCCAAGCGCTGGGCCAGCTGCCCTGGCTGATGCTTCAATTTGGCCTGCACGTCAGCAGGCAGCGATGACCACAGCGTCAAGCCCGAGCGTCGTTCGATTTCCGCCACTGTGACTTGCTGGGTGCAGAAATCAACACTGCGTGGTGTGTCCTGGTCCATCACAAATGACGCATAGAGGCCCTGCTCCGGGCTGCTTCCGGTGAAGATGACTTTCCAGTAGCCGCTAGGAATGGTGTGTGGCTTGCTCGCAGCCGGCAGTGTGCCTATATGGCGTTCGTACAAGGGTCCTGTGACGACATGAACGCCTTGGTTGTCAGGGCTCATTCTCAAGGCCCGTTCTCGATCCTCCAGCGTCTTCCAGGAGCCTTGATTGAGATCAGGCCGCTGCGGGGTGATGTTCGAGAGGTAGTTCAAGGCCTCCCAATTTGGCACCGCCCCCATGGATGCAAGATTCGCTTGATGGCCCCGCTCCAATACCAGCTGCTTGTAGGCACCGTCATACTCCTTCGGCTCAAGCGTTTCACTACGAGGAAGATCCGGGTCTGTAGCCCAGTCTCGTGGACGGTCCTTGGCATACGTATCCGAGGTAATCCAGTACGCAACCCAATCAGCGAATTTTGTCTTGGGGTTGTTACTCAGCGTGTAGGCCTCCCTATCCAAGATGTGGCCTGAGCTTCCAATTGGACATCCCACTCCGCAGTGCCCTATCAACGTCAATGAGCGGACAGGTGCAGGGGGCGTTCCTGTGGTTGAACAGCCCGCCACCATCAACGCCAACAAGAAAGTCCAACCCCGAGTCCATGTGGTTCTGTTCACTGATAGCATCCTCAACCATGCATATGCAGGTCGCAGGCTAGATCGCAATCGTCGAAGCGACCAGTCACTTTCTCCATAAAAATTATCCCCAGGGGATAAGCCTATAGCGATCCACTGAAGTCCAGTCGGCCACCCTGGGCAATCAGGCCTCAAGCTCCTGCGGTTTCTTCACTGACAGCCTTCGCGCACACCCGCGAAGCTGCCCACTCAATCTCCCACTTGAGTGGCTTCCCATGAGCAACGATCTACAGCTCAACCTCGGCGCGTTGCGCAGTTCCATGCAACTCACCCTGCATACCCACCACGCCTCGCGCATCTGGCACGGCCGCGCCCGCAGCGACGGTCACTCCGGCATCATCGGCCTCAGCGGTTTCGTGTCGATCATGAACAAGATGAAGCGCGGCGCCGAACAGGACGATCCCTACTCCGATGCCTGGATGTTGCGCATCGAAGACAAGTTGAACAGCACCAAGGCCACCCTTCAGGCTCTGCGTGAACAAGTTGATCAGGTCTTGGCGGATGTGCCTGCGGCATTGAGCCTGGGCGAAAACCTCAACCTGCAGCCGGTCAACCTGCCGCTGTTCATCAACGCCCAGCTCGGCTTCATGGCCGTGTACCTGCTGGCCGACTACGACGACTTGGCGCGGCGGTTGATCCTGGCGCACCACACCGCGCTGATCGACCGCGAAACCCAGGACCGTTGGCTCACCGAGGGTGCCCACGCGCTGCGCAGCTTGTTCAGCCTGGCGCAGCAGTACAAGTTCTCCGGCGCGCAGCGTGATGACTTCGCTGCCAACAATGCCGTGGCTCGCATGGCACGGGAGCGCTTTGGCGAACTACCGCAGGAGGTGTTGGACGGTACGTGCCGTTCGCGCTTCGCCCCACCTATTGTGCGACGAAGCCCTCTGGGCGGCCGGCGCCTACGCACGGGCGAGCCCGAAGAAGCATTGACGGCTGACGCAGCGGACAGCGGTGCCGACGACGGTACGCCGAGCGATGAGGACGAGTTGCCATGAGCCCGTCCTACTTCGTTCCGCTGGCACAAGCCGACTATCAGGCACTGGCACAGAGTGCCTATCTAAAAGGCCCTTTACAGCCCTTTAAAGGTAAGGGGAGTTTGGCAACCTGGGCCAACCAATGCTTTGACCTGCGAGATGGGCTGATCGGGTTGGCCAGCGGCCGATTGCTGGCGCAGGCCCGCGCCTACCCGTTCAATCGGTTGCCCGTACAGCTCTGTCCCCAGGTGACTGGCGCTGGGACGACCTTTCTGCGCTGGCGCAACATCTCGCGCACCTCGATGGGCGTGGCGCTGTGGGAAGGTTTGATGGCCGATCCCACCACGCCAGGCGTGCTGCTCGACGACCTGTTGGTACTGGAGCAGCAACGCATCGTGCTCAACCTGCAGATCAGCCTGACCCACAGCCTGGCACGCCAAGCCGAGGCCTGCGCCAGGAAATGGGCGCATGCCGAGGCCATTCACCGGCAATACACCCGACCGCACTTCACGACTGAGGACGACCAACCATGAGCACTCACTTCTACGGCGAGGGCAACATCGGCTCCGCCCCGGAGTACCGCGCCTTCAACAACGGCAACGACGAGCCGCGCCGACTACTGCGCCTGAATGTGTACTTCGACAACCCGGTACCGACCCGCGACGGCTACGACGACCGCGGCGGATTCTGGGCCCCAGTGGAGGTGTGGCACCGCGATGCCGAGCGCTGGAGCGAGCTGTACCAGAAAGGTATGCGCGTGTTGGTGGAAGGCCGCTGCGTGCGCGATGAGTGGGAGGACGAAGAGGAGAACACACGCGTGACGTTCAAGGTTGAGGCCCGACGCGTGGGCATCTTGCCCTATCGGTTGGAGTCGGTTTCGTTGAGTGCCAAACCGGCAGCAGGATCGCCATCTGCATCAGCATCTACCGGTCCCTCGGCGAGTGCACCAGATGAGGCCGAGGGCTGAGCCTGAGCTAGCGAGCGGCTGCGCCAACCGTTTGCCGCTCGCTATGCGTCAGCGTGGATGGTTCGGCGCTGCCGCAATTATCCCCAGGGGATACGTCCACCCACGTCCATGGAGGTCCGCACGCGAGCCATCTGGACGCTTCTGTTGCAGACGCTTTTGGCTCATCGCGGTGCCGCTCGGCACTTCGCGCTCGCAAATCCGGGTAACACCGCGTTCGGCTTGTTCTGCGACAGCCCTTCCTGCCTTGCGCACTCTGGGCCCAGGTACTGCTGGCTCAGGTCAGCGCCTTCCCAGGCAGCCGAGGCCTTCAAGGCTGCGACACACCGAGGTGTGTTGACCACTTCCCTCCGACCCGAGATCCGGCGATTGCGGCAGCGCCAGTGCCCCTGGCGTGACGGTCGGTCTTTTCCTTTCTACCAGGAGCACGCCATGCCCATGGCATTTCGTCCACTTGAACCGTGTAAGGACACACCTTACACTCTAGTCCTGTGATCATCAGCTTCAGGCACAAAGGCCTGAAGGCGCTGCACCAGCGAGGCGATGCGTCGGGGGTGCGGGCTGATCATACCGAGCGTTTGTGTCGCCTTCTGGCGTATCTTGAAGAGGCGCAAACCCCAGCCGACATGGCACTGCCCGGCCTACGCCTGCATACACTGCAAGGCCAGCGTACTGGTTACTGGGCCGTCAATGTCTCCGCCAACTGGCGCTTGGTGTTCCGCTTCTGCGGCACCGATGTCGAGCTGGTGGATTACCTCGATTATCACTAGGAGGCTTTCAATGCCGATGTATGATCCTCCCCATCCCGGCGAATCGCTCCGCGAGGACATTCTGCCGGCCATCAACATGACTATCAGTTCGTTGGCTGAGCATCTGGGGTATTCCCGTGGGCAGCTGTCCACGGTCATCAACGGTCACGCCGGTATCTCGGCAGACCTCGCCTACCGCCTGGAATTGGCCGGGTTGGGCAATGCCCGCATGTGGCTGGCCCTACAGGCCGCTTATGACCTGTGGCAGGTAGAGCACCGTGAGCACCCGCCCATCACCCGGCTGTTCAATCCTGATCTTATGGCGCACGCCGCCAGCTGAGTTCTACAGCCCCGCTTGCGGGGCTGTTCTCGTTATGCCCCACGTCCACTGACGTCCACCGCGTTCCGCGCGCGGCACATGACGAAGCTGCCGATACGCACACTTCGCTGCTGCTCCTGCTGTTTCAGGCTGCCCGCTGCTGAGCGGCTGCACCAACCCTTTGGCCGCTCACCTGCGCCAATCAGGCTGCTGATCCTCGGTACTGCGCCAATCCGAAGGGCCTCCTGACGCCACCACACTGGGTGCCGTCAGGAGGCCCTTCGGGTCAGCTGTAATCCTGGCCGGGCCCACCGGCGAATGCTGGGCGCCTTTTGTGCGCGGATGTGTGCCTGTTGTTCCAACCCACGCCACGACACGGGTTGGGTGAGCCGATCGCGTCAGTCTGGACATGCCGACATCCAGCGCTGCCGACGACGCCACGGTGGTATCGCTGTCCCAGCCGACGGTCCTCCGCTCGGCACCTTGATCACCCTCCTCCATTGCGCCGCTCCTGCTTGTGGAACGAGCGCCCGATCAAGGTTCCCTCCCTATGAAAACCCCACCTTCCGCGTGGCGCTACGGCAGTGTCTGTAGCGGTATCGAAGCGGTCAGCGTGGCGTGGCAACCGCTCGGATTGAGCGCGGCCTGGTTCGCGGACATCGACCGCTTCGCCTCTGCCCTGCTGGCCCATCACTACCCGGGTGTGCCCAATCTTGGCGACCTGCTGCCACTGCCCTTTCGCATGCTCGCCGGCGAGCTGGAAGCCCCGGACATCCTGGTGGGCGGCACGCCCTGCCAGGCCTTCAGCCTCGCGGGCCTGCGCCAAGGGCTGGCCGACCCGCGCGGTGCCCTGACCCTTTGTTATGTGGAGCTTGCCGATGCCATCGATCACATCCACGCCTGCCAGCAACGTCCTCCCGCCGTGTTCGTCTGGGAGAACGTACCCGGCGTGCTCAGCGACCGAGGTAACGCGTTCGGCTGCCTGCTTGCCGCCCTGGCTGGCGAAGATCATCCGCTATGCCCGCCACGCCAGCGTTGGTCGCACGCAGGTGTGGTGCTGGGCCCCCGCCGAACAATCGCGTGGCGGGTGCTCGATGCCCAATATTTCGGCGTGGCCCAACGACGCCAGCGTGTGTTTGTTGTCGCAAGCGCTCGACCCGGGTTCGATCCCGCCGAAGTACTGTTTGAGCGCGAAGGCCTGCGCCGGGATTCTGCGCCGCTGCGCACGCCACCAGAAGACATTGCCGGCACCCTTACGACTCGCAATGCTGGCGGTGATCTGGGGTGCCTGCAGCCAGTGATGCCGCCGCTGTGCCTGGCGCATGGTCAGGGCGGTGCCGAACTGTGGGTGGATGGCGCACCGACGCTGACCTGCAACCATGAAGCGCCGATCCTGGTGCAATCGACGGCCGTGCGCCGGTTGATGCCGGTGGAGTGCGAGGCGCTGCAGGGCTTCGAACGGGACTACACACGGATACCCTGGCGCAACAAGCCGGCCGAGCGCTGCCCGGATGCGCCGCGCTACAAGGCCTTGGGCAATAGCATGGCGGTGCCGTGCATGGCCTGGATTGGGCAAAGGCTGCTGCGGGCACTGGAGCAATCGGGGTGAAGGGGACTGCGGATTGAACGCTGACGGCGTTTCGCCATGGGCAGAGGCTGTGGGCCTGTGTCGCTGACCGTGGTCAGCACCGGCCCAGACAGCCCCGGACTTCAAGGCTGTGCCGTGTCGATGACGCGGTGTCCTCACCTTTCCCCGCTTATCAGGAGCACTCCATGTCCCAGTCCACCGAAACACCTCAATCCCTGCACGACGAACTGGTCCGCGTCCAGCATGCACCTACGGCTTTCTTCATCACCTGGCGTCAGGGCGTGAAGCTGGCCGGGATGTACTACTTCGGTGACGGCACAGCCGAAGGCTATGACTGTGCCGATTGCCTCGACGACCTGGCCCCGAACCTTGAGCGGATCACTGCATCATTGGGTGTGCTCAGCTCTGGCGAGCGCACATTTATCGCAGCCCTGTACAGCTTCTACAACGCGCACGACGGCGGCAAGTTGCTCGCCGAAGCCGGCATCGAGGGGTTGGCAGACCTGTGTTCGCTCGACATCAGGCGCCGGCAGATCATCACCACGCTGCTGCTCAACTATGAGGGGTGGTAGCCTTTGTCACTTCATCCAACAGAGCCCCCGCCAGGGGCTCTTTTTCGTTCTGCTCTGCACACACCGCAAACGATCAGATCGCTCGCCGCCTCCCGGTGCATGACCATATGAAAAACATACACGCGATCGTCTCTGAAATCGGGTAGCGCTGCACAACCCATTCAAGCAGGACAGGCTGGGTGCCAGACCGCATCCTGAGTCCATGTCCGCTGGCGTTGCCAGCAACATGCCCAGGTAGCCTAGGTCTTCAAGGCTACGGCGCGGTGTCTACCGCGTTGACCCTCTTCATCCACTGCTGTTCAAACCACCCATGCGGGGAGCCAACCTCCCCAATGGGCGGCTGTCTTCGCGCTTCATTGTTCGGAGACTTTCATGTCCAATTCTTCCCACGAAACCAGCTACTTCGACCTGCACATCACTGGGTTGGGCTACCTCAACCGCATCCGCGAAGTCACGCCCAAGAAAGGCGGCAGCTTCCTCGCCTGCAATATCGCCGCGCTGAATGGTCCCAGCGACAACGCCGAGTACCGACGCTTCGATGTGCGTGTTTCGGGCAGCAAGGCCCAGCAACTGGTCCGCCGTTGCAGTCAGGCCGTCACGGACAAGCGCAAGGTGCTGATCGGCTTTCGGCTCGGTGATCTGTATGCCGACACCTTTCTCTACGAGAAGGGCCAGAACGCCGGCAAACATGGCGTCAGCCTGAAGGCGAGGCTGTTGTTCATCAGCTGGATCAAGGTTGACGGGCAAGCGGTATACAAGGCGGAGCCGTACAACGCCGACGATCAAGACGGCACCGTTCAAGGGGAGGCCGAAGCGTTGGCTGGCTGACGCAGACACACATCCATTCCAGTGAGGCTTCTGCCTCATCCCTCTATCCACCCACCGGGAACTCTGCTCCCGTTGGAGCGCAGGGTTCTCGGTCCATGGAAACAATCCGCATGGATCTGAAAACACTCTGCGAAACCACGAAGCCCAAGTTCCGCCTGGGCACGCTTCTCTTCACTCAAGCTATCCATCGTCTGTTTCAGGACGACAAGATCGATCTCGTCCCACTGCTGCATCGCCATGTCCGCGGCGACTGGGGCGAGGTAGACAATGAGGACAAGCAGTTGAACGACCGAGCGTTGAACACGCACCATCGCTTGTTCTCAGCGTATGACGTAGCACCGCACTACCGCGTGTGGATCATCACCGACGCAGACCGCAGTGCCACCACCGTACTGCTGCCTGAAGACTACTGATCACCCAACACGGCCTCTTCGGAGGCCGTTCTTTCCTTTCCCGAAATCCCGAAATCCCGCTTACAAAAATCTGCCAATTGGCCGTAATCGTACAGTGTGATCACGCGCCTTTTTACAGAACAAGTCTGCAATGACCTACAAGCGAGACTGCACGAGCTTGTTAAATTCAACCCACCTTCATTGAACATCACTTTTGTGACAACTGCGGCACCCCGCAACTCCGCCAGACGATTTAAAGCCACTCTCTCCAGACACGTGTCAAAACATTTCAATACTTGCGATCCCTGATAAGCCTTTGCCACACTGGAGATCTTTTACCGTCGGAGCTCAACATGCCCACCCTAGGCGAACATCAACGACTTGAACGAAAACTAGCCCGTAAGCTCCGCAAATTGCAAGCACTGAAAACAAATCCAAAGCTTCAGCTTGAGATCGAGTTCAAAAGAAAGCTTCACATTCTACTCGACGAGTACAACTACGACGCTCAGAAGGTTTTTCTATTTTCGCTCCCTGTTTAGTTCCTGAGCTGAAGCCACTGGCGCCCGCCAGGCCCAAGCAACAAGGGAAGCGTCGAAAAACAAAGCACTATACCAACCCTTACACTGGGGAAGTCTTGTCATTCAATGGCGGTGGCTTACACAGGACCTTAAAATCGTGGAAGCTACGATACGGCCCGCTGGAGGTTGAATCCTGGGCGTCCAGGTAAGAAATTGGCCTCTACCTCAGAACCAACACAGTGTCGGCTCACTCATGCGATGCACTAAGATGCGACATAAAAAACTCCGAACAACTACATGCGCACGTTCGCTCACACACCTGCCGCAACTTGATCACTCACACTTTCGATTTTCTTTAGCATTTAGCTGCCGCCCCATTCGCCCGCTTCACTACAAATTCGAAAATCGGCTGAAGTGCGCACATCAGAGCGTGTAGCGTCACTTCCAACTCAGCGATGGCCTGGATAACTGTGTCCGAGCCTGCACCAAACACGGCCCGGTTTATCAGTGCCGCCTCAGTATCAACGAGCTCAATACCTAGGTGCCGAATACCGCTCAGAGTTCCCAGCTCTCGACTGGAATAGGCACTGTCATGAATCATGATGTTCCGTGATTTACGGTATGCCTCCATCACGCCCTTGACCCGCAGCAGGGCCTCGTGAACCCCCGTGTGATTCTGCACCTGCTCGGCAATCAGCTGATTGGTCTTGCGCGCACGTTTGGACAGCAGCAGCGCATCAGCCACCAGCAGAAACGCGCGATCCACAGCACCGATTCCTCGAAAGATGAAATTTTCGTAGTGGTAGCGATAGATCTCCGGGTCGGGATCAGGAAGCTGCCTGAGGTCGTTCAGGAACCGCACCACCAAACGCAACGCCGCCAGGGTGTTATCCAGCTCACCCACCCGGCCATACACCGCCTGCGCGAAGTACTCGACAGCGGTCGCCTTGGCGCTGACTCGCCCAGCGCTCACCGCTTTCAGGCCTTTGACCGCATAGCTTCGGAAGTACGGCTCAAGGCACCGAAGCCCAGCGTGTTCCATCAATGACGCATATTTCATCGTGCATCCACTCGATAACACATTCGGGTTATTCCATTCGCCTAGCAAGGCCCCTACAGTTGACCGCTGCACTAGGCCTTTACAACGACAGTACCGTTCACTCATCCCGGCAGTACGCGGTAGGAGCAATCCTAAAGGGAGGTTCGATGCTCGACCGAATAGCTAAGGAATGGCAGTGCTTGTCCCATCTTTCGGCGCAACTCAAAGAGCTTAAGGCCTTCGCCGAGGAATTGGGGTTTCATTACTACAGCTTTGCGTTTACAAGCTCTGCGCACTCAATCAACCCGAGCAACCTTCTACCGGGCGGCGACCCGCTTGTCCAGGCAGCCCTGGAATTCCGGCCAGCCCGTCTGCGCCACTCAAGCATTCCGCTGGTCTGGGAGCCCAAGGCGTTTGCCCAAACTCCACTCCACTGGCCCGAGGCTCAGAAACTGGGCCTTCGTCACGGATGGATTCAACCACTGCACTACGGGGCAGCCCCCAGCAGCTTCGCATTGCTGCGCCCGCATGTCAGCGTGTCCATCAACGAGTTGTATCAGAAAGCCGCCACGGTCATGTGGCTGGCCAAACATCTACATCTTGCCGCCATGTTTGAGGCCGGCGTCACTGACACTCACGCGCTTTATGGACCTTCGTGCGCAAGGTGAGATCCAGCGGGGAATAGTAAATCCAATGGGTCACGTAGGCGGCAAACCAGGTCCGCTTGAGCAACCAGCAAGCGCAGATCAACATCAGCAACGCTATGGGCACGGCAAAGTCACCGAGTGTAGCCATGACCAAGGCAATCGCCGAGCTGTCCGGCTCCGTTTTCCTCGCTATCGTCCAGTCGGATACGACCAGCACCAGGCAGCCAAACACCCGGTCGCCCAGCGCCTGCATGAAGGCCTCCCGCTTCTGCCGCTTCTCCAGGTGGCACTGGTACCAGCGAGGCGAACAGGGCGAACCCCGCCAGAACAATCGCCCACATCGCCAGACTCTCGCAGCCCGCGCTCCACACCTGCAGGCCGTGCTGTGCCCACAGTGGCTGGGCGATGTCGACGAACAGCACCGCACTGCAGATCGTCAGTGCCCACTTCACTTCCGGGCCCAAGCGTGAACCCTCCACGGCATAGGTCATTGGCAGCCCCTTTCTCTCAGCTTG
The DNA here is from genome assembly GCF_044749485.1 of Pseudomonas sp. NPDC089401. Taxonomy (NCBI): domain Bacteria; kingdom Pseudomonadati; phylum Pseudomonadota; class Gammaproteobacteria; order Pseudomonadales; family Pseudomonadaceae; genus Pseudomonas; species Pseudomonas sp. NPDC089401. Next base: position 113,022 of record NZ_JBIVIA010000005.1, read on the forward strand.
ATCGACGCGGGACTGTACGCGCCTGGCAATCTTCAGGGTTTGCGCTACGTCCGGTTTTATTGCTGATTCGCCTCAGAAAAGTTGCAAATACTGGCGCCCGTCTATCACGGGAGTTGGGTCATGCGGCTTTCATTCACCTGTACTGCGTTCGCATTCGCCCTGGGCGGGTGTGTAACCGTGCCAGAAACGTCACCACCGGCAGCTGTTGCGACTGAGCTTGCGACTGCCAGTCCCGAACCCATTTGGGTTGAACGGCAGTCGCGCTACACGTTCGTGGAGCTGACGCCGGAATTGGCTCAGCAGGATCTGCTGCTGCAGACAATTGATGTGCGCCTTCCCAATGGGCCACTGCTGACCGTCGGGGATGCCCTGCGTTACGTGCTCCGGCATTCGGGCTATCAGCTGTGCGAGCACAGTCCAATGGCACAGGCACTGTTCGCGTTGCCCCTGCCCGCCGTGCATTTCCAGTTGGGCCCCATGGTACTGCGCAGCGCCCTGCTGACCCTGGCAGGACCAGGATGGGCGTTGCAGGTGAATGACCTCGACCGGCAACTGTGCTTTGCACAAGACATCGCCGAAAAGCAGGAGACTGCCCATGGCACCCTTTGACCGGCTTCGAGCGCGTCCGGCCTGGGTGATGCCCGCGTTGGCCGGATTAGTAGTGGCCGGTGCGCTGGTCTATCAACAGCGGTCATTGGAGCAGTTGGCCGAATCGGTGCAAGGCAGCTCAACCACTGTTGAGGTGCAGTCCTTGGGCGAGCGCCTTTCTACGCTGGAGCAGTTCAACGACACCCAGCAGAAGCAGCCCACGGCCATCACGCTGGAGCAACTGTCCGACCTCAGGCGTGAGTTTGAAGCGCAAGTCACCATCCTGGACGTACAGCTTGCTGATCGCGCCGCTGCCAGTGAACTACAGATGCTGAAAGATTCGGTAGAAGCGGTGAGCGCTTCGGTGCAAAAACTCGAGGCTGAGAAGACTGCACAACGCCCAGCCACACGCGCTCCTAAACCCGTGCTTAAGGAACCACCTTTCACCGTGCTCGGGATCGAGGTGCGCGGCGGCCATCGCTTTGTCGCTATTAGTCCGCAGGGCCGTCCCGGACCTGAGCATATTCAGCTGCTGCGCATCGGCGATCACTTCCTGGGGTGGCACCTCGAATCCATCGAACCACAGGCCGTCGTGTTTCGTACGGGCGAGCTGACGCGCCGCCTGGATGTTCGGTAGGAGACAGCCATGAAAATTCTTCTGTCGCTGTCGCTCGCGCTGCCCCTATCTGTGTCGGCCGCCCAACCCAGCGAGGCTCGAAGCGCCGCAAAGGTATCAACGGTCGCGCCCCTCTCCAACGACCAGGCCGCCCGGGACTGGGGCCTCAAGCCAGAGGAATGGAACCGCTACCAACAGCTGATGCAGGGCCCATTGGGCATCTACTCGCCCAATCTCGATCCGCTCAGCGCATTGGGCATCGAAGCGCAGTCGGACACCGAGCGGCAACGCTATGCAGCATTGCAAGTGCAGGCCGAGGCACGCCGTGTGGAGAAACTACTGGCCTATCAGCGCGCCTACGATGACGCGTGGAAGAAGCAGTTTCCTGGCGTGTTACCCGTCAACCTCACCGATGGCGTACCGGCGTTCCCCAAGGTTGCGTTACCTGCTGGGAGTGGTCGCCTGGCACTGTTCGTCAAGGCCAACTGTCCCGCGTGCAACGCCCGGGTGCAACAGCTTCAAGCCAGTGGCACTTCGTTCGACCTGTATCTGGTGGGTAGCCGCCAGGATGATGCCCAGCTTCGCCTCTGGGCGCGCGAAGCCGCGATTTCGGCGTCCAAGGTCCAGAGCCGCAGCATCACGCTCAATCATGATGGCGGCCGTTGGTTGTCCCTCGGACTATCAGGCGATTTGCCCGCGCTGGTGCGCGAAGTGGGTGGGCAATGGCAACGACAGTGAGCCTACGTCAGGGGCTGGCCCTGTGGCTTAGCTTGGCACCTGCCGTTGCTTGGGCGCAGATCCCGGAAACTTACCAGCGCGTCGCCCGGCAGGCAGGTGTGCCGGCTAGCGTGTTGTACGCCGTGGCCTTGCAGGAAAGCGGCATCTCCATTCGCAAGCGGCACTTGCCATGGCCCTGGACGCTGAACATCGCCGGCAAGGGTCACTATTACGCGACCCGCATCGAAGCCTGTCGGGCCCTGCTCAGCGCCCGACAACATACCAGTGCCAAACGCATCGATGTGGGCCTGATGCAGCTCAACCTGGGCTACCAGCAGCGCTACTACCAACAGCCCTGCGAGCTGCTGGACCCGACACGCAATCTCACCGCGGCCGCCAGGATCCTACGACAGCACAGGCGCGCAGGCGAAAACTGGATGCCCTCCATTGGCCGCTATCACCGCCCTGCTGGCGGTGCCCCGGCGGCCCGTTATCGCCGAAGCGTGGCAGGACGCCTCAATCAGCTCACGCCTGGGAGGCTATCGCCATGAAGCGTCTACTGATGCTCACACTTCTGCTTCCTGTCTTTGCGTCTGCTTCCGAACCCCGACTGCCCACATCGCCTTACAGCGAGGCGGATATGCTGCCAGTGCGCACGGTTTCGCTCTCGCCGGGTGCGGTTGCTTCGCGCAGACTGGCCACACCCAACATGCCGGCGCTGTTCCTGATTGGGGATGATCCACTTTCACAGGCCTGGCTGAAACGGCGCCTGCCTGTACTGCAGCAGCTCAAGGCAGTGGGGTTGGTGGTACAAGTCAGCTCGCTGGCTGACCTGGAGCGCCTGCGCGCACTGGCGCCCGGCGTGGCCCTCTACCCCGCGTCGGCTGGCGACCTGGCCCAACGCCTGAACCTGTCGCACTATCCCGTGCTGATCACTGCTACCGCCATCGAGCAGTAGCATGAGCCAGGCCCATGCCATTGAAGTACTGCTGCGGCCAGTGGTTGAACTGTACAGCGCCGTCGTGTGTTTCGCTGCGGCATTCTTGTGCCTGTTCGCCCCCTGGTCGCTGGCGTTGAATGACACCTTGGGGTTGGCATCGGCCATCATATTTGCGGCCTTCGGAGCACTGCGGCTTCGGCAGGCCTGGGAGGTTTTGCGTTACCAGCACAACCTACGCCGCTTGCCCCGCTATACCCTGACCAGCCGCCAGGTCCTAGTCAGCCAGCAACGGCTATTCCTCGGCCGGGGCTTTCGCTGGGACCAACGGCACACCCACCGACTGCTGCAGACCTACCGTCCCGAGTTTCGCCGCTACGTCGAGTTGCCCGCTTGGGTACAGGCCTTACGCCAACTGGAAGTCCGGTTGGAGTTCACGCCCTACCCGTTGCGTAACCTGCCGCGCCTGACGCGCTGGGATCACCCCCTCAACCCTGCACGTCCATTACCGCCTGTGGGTGGCTTGCCCCGTCTGCATGGCATCGAGCCCAGGGAGGTCGATGTCACCCTACCCCTGAGCGAGCGCGTCGGGCATACCCTGGTGCTGGGTACCACGCGTGTCGGCAAGACCCGCCTGGCCGAGTTGCTGATCACCCAGGACATCCGCCGCAAGATCGCCGGCCAACACGAGGTTTGCATCGTCTTCGACCCCAAAGGCGACGCCGAACTGCTCAGGCGCATGTACCTGGAAGCCAAGCGGGCCGGGCGCGAGGGTGAGTTTTATGTGTTCCATCTGGGCCAACCGGACACCTCCGCCCGCTACAACGCCATCGGCCGCTTTGGCCGCATCACCGAGGTGGCCTCGCGCATCGCCGGGCAGCTTTCCGGCGAAGGCAACTCCGCAGCCTTCCGCGAGTTCGCCTGGCGCTTCGTCAACATCATCGCCCGCGCCCTGGTCGAGCTGGGGCGGCGCCCGGACTATCTGTTGATCCAGCGCCATGTGGTCAACATCGACCCGCTGTTCGTCGAATACGCCGCGCACTTCTTTGCCAAGCACGATCCCAAGGCCTGGGAAGCCATCGTGCAGATCGAGGCCAAGCTCAACGAGAAAAACACACCCCGCCATATGGCCGGACGAGACAAGCGCGTGGTGGCCATCGAGCTGTACTTGAACCGCACCAAGCTCTATGACCCCGTACTGGAAGGCCTGCGCTCGGCCGTGCGCTACGACCGCACCTACTTCGACAAGATCGTCGCCTCGCTGCTGCCCCTGCTGGAAAAGCTGACCACCGGCAAGATCGCCCAGCTGCTCGCCCCGGACTACAACGACCTGAACGACCCGCGGCCGATCTTCGACTGGATGCAGATCATCCGCAAACGGGCCATCGTCTATGTCGGCCTGGATGCCCTGTCCGATCCCGAAGTAGCCGCCGCCGTGGGCAACTCCATGTTTGCCGACCTGGTGTCGGTGGCAGGGCACATCTATAAGTTCGGCATAGATGATGGGCTGCCGGGTGGTGAGCCGGGCACGCAGCTGCCGATTAACGTCCACGCCGACGAGTTCAACGAGCTGATGGGTGACGAGTTCATTCCACTGATCAACAAGGGCGGCGGCGCCGGCATGCAGGTGACGGCCTATACCCAGACCCTCAGCGACATCGAAGCGCGGCTGGGTAACCGCGCCAAGGCCGGACAGGTGGTGGGCAACTTCAATAACCTGATCATGCTGCGCGTGCGCGAGACGGCCACGGCCGAACTGCTGACCAAGCAGTTGCCGACGGTCGACGTGTACAGCACATCGGTGGTCAGCGGCGCCACGGACAGTTCCGATCCGCAGGGCGCCACGGCGTTCACCTCCAACACCCAGGACCGCATCAACACCCACAGCGTGCCGATGATCGAGCCGGCACACATCGTTGCCTTGCCCAAGGGGCAGGCCTTTGCGCTGATCGAGGGTGGCCAGCTGTGGAAGATTCGAATGCCGCTGCCGGCGCCCGATTCAGACGAAGTGATCCCAGCGGACTTGCAGGCCCTGACCCATTACATGCGGCAGGAACCCGACGATGACTGGTGGAAGCAGGTTGCTCAGGAGCCTGGGGCAGATCTGCCTGCCGATCTGCAGGAGGAGCATGCGCCATGAAAGACCCAGCCGTGACAGCACAGCGACAGCAGGCGCAACAGCAAAGTGCCCTGGTCAGTCTGATCACCCTGCCCTTTCGCTTTGTTGGCGTGCTCGGCGGCTCCCTGTTCCTGTGCATTCTGATCGAATGCGTGGGCATGCACGTGTTCTGGCCCGAGCAGGGCTGGCGGCATGCCCAGCAGATGCTGAGCTATGAGCTGGAGCAATTGCCAAGGAACTTCACCCGCAGCGTACTGGTGCAGGAACCGGGGCGCACTGCGCAGCAGATCGTCGGGCTCGCCTATGACGGGCTATTCGTGCAATCGGGCTTGGTCGAATGGGTTGAGGACGCGGCGCGGCAAGCTCGCGGAGAACGTCTGCCAGCCGAGCAAGACTTTCGCTTCTATGTGAGGCAGGCCTATCGGTCGCTAGAAAGCTACCTGCTGGCGGGTGCTTACACCGTGCTGGTGTTTCTGGTGCGGTTGCTGGTGCTCTGCCTGAGCCTGCCGCTGTTCGCCGTGGCCGCCTTCGTCGGGCTGGTGGATGGACTAGTGCGGCGAGACATTCGCCGCTTCGAGGCGGGCCGAGAATCAGGCTTTATCTACCATCGTGCCAGGGCATGCCTGGTGCCTTTGGCAGTCTTGCCATGGGTGCTCTATTTGGCACTGCCGGTCAGCATATCCCCTATTCTGATCCTGCTGCCGGCAGCAGCCTTGCTGGCAGTAGTCGTGGGAATCTCGGCGGCGAGCTTCAAGAAGCATCTGTGAATCGTGCCGTCCGTTACTCCTGCCAGCAAGCGTGTACTGCAGTCATCCTCCCAATACCGGTTTGACACTACACACAACAAGCCGCATTGAACCTCTGCTCATCGCCACATAGAGGTTGCGAGCATCCAATCCATCGCCGTTCATGATTACGGCAACCTCAGCCTCCAAACCCTTCAACAGTAACGTGCTGCCCACGGCACGTTTCGGCAAGGGTCTGCCCTGCATCCGGTTGTCCTCACGCACACGCTGAGTTGCAGCCTCAAATGTCATTGTCCCTGATGCGGCCTGGCGCATCGCCTTCAGAGCTGAGTACAGAATCGCTGGTCGGTGCACTCTCACGTCTGGCTGTGCCCGCAACTCCATCAGCAAGTGGGTCGCCAGATCGAAGGAGGGCGATACCTGAAAATCCCGCGCCGCTGTCTCAGCCTTAGTCGCCGGATTGCGCGCTGTACCCTTTGCCAACGACTCCAGCCGCTTCAGGAACGCGGGCACGCCCAGGTTCGTCATGACACTTTGCGCGAACGCCATGAGGTCTGCCAAGCCGGACTGGCTGGCTGGATCGTAGCTACGTCCAAAAGCAAGCAAGTCGCGCAGGTCCACAGCTTCAACCGTCACGGCTCCCGGGGTTTGACTCGCAATGTTGCGCTGACTTTCCGGGTTGGTCGAATCGCCGATGATCAACACCCGGCCCTCAGCGATCGGCGATGCTGTCCGCGCAGCGGCCAGACGTTTTGGATGATCGTCGGCGCCTGCGAGTGGTACCCAGGTCACTTGAGGCGGCGCTAATCGCAGATCGACGCGTTCACCGCGCATCAGGGCGTGGCGAGCTTGCAGCAGCCATGTACCCAGTACCGGTTCGCCCGCGTTGTTCCATCGCCAGGGTGTCTGCAGTTCGTGCACGACAGGAAAGTGCGCGCACACGTGCTGGTTCCAATCGGCCAACGCGTTCCCTGGGAATCCAAAAATAGCCTGCATGGGATCGCCAAGCACGCACGTCGGTAACACGTGCGAAAGGAAATACACAATCGTGTGCTGGGGTACCGAACAGTCCTGGTACTCATCAACGATCAGCTGCGCGTAACTGGAGCGGATCACGTCATTGGCATGCCCTGCCTGAAGCAGCCTCCAGGCGGCCTCGCGAATGACAGGATAGTCACGCGAAGCGTTCTTCAAATTCAGAACTGCAGGGTCGTGGCCGCTTCGCGCAGGGAACGTCGAGATAAGCCGCATTGCCCAGCCATCGATGGTTGACAACCTGTAGGCCGATGACCGGACACCCGCACGGTCGAGTCGAGCGCGCAGCGCTGCTACGCCCGCGTTGGTGTGAGTCAGAACGAGAATGGGTTTGGAGCCTTGGTAAGAAGCCAGCGCTTTGGCAATCAGCTGAGTCTTACCGCAGCCCGCAGGGGCTGTGACGGTTCCACGGTTGATCTGTAGTAGATTGACTTCGGCCTCTATCATTGGGCTGCCCATCCAAAGATGCGGTCCATCTTGGCAGTGAAGGCCTGGTTGCCATTCATGAGGTCCGGCGCAATGACGGTGCGGGCGGCTTCCTCCATCCATGAGATCGACTTGAACCATCCAGATTTGCGAATACGTGATGCCTTGCCAAGCAAGGTCCGTGTATCCGCTGACAGCGAACCGCCCTGGGCTTCCGCCCAGATGGAATCCAGCGAAGCTGTATTGTTCGATACGGTCACAACGTGCGAACGAACCAAGTCCTCGTGAAGACTATGGGCGAACTTGATGAGGTTCAGGCAACCATTTACCGAAAGGCTATGGAACAGCTCATCTTCAAGCGCCCTCCCGTCGTTCCACGCGATGAACTGTCCACCTTTCTGCAAGAACGCTTGCTCGGTAGCAGCCGTAGGTGGTTTATCGTCATCGCGAACAACCATCACCCGGTAACCCAATGCCTGGAATACGGCAGCACGCTGGTAGGGACGGTCAGCATCACCACCGCCACTATCAATCAGGCCTACCCCGAGAGCCATCAATGAGGGCACCCCCTGGCTGACCCGGTACAGATCGAGTCCCCGAATCAAGCCGATCTCGCTTGCACCTTCACAGATGATCACGGACCTTGCCAGAAAGGCCTCCGGGTACAATCGGATGGTGCTTTGAATGTCGTCCGCACGTCCAACGTCACGCACCACGTGGCCGGCGAGGGTTGGACGCACTACGCAAAGCTGGTCACCACTCAGTTCCCGAAGTGCGACGGGAGAATGCGTGGTGAGAAAGGCCTGGATCGGTGGCTTTTCCGCTTCCTTGGCTCCAAGCGAGCCCAAGAAACGGGTGATGCGATGGGGCTCCAGCCCATATTCCAGTTCATCAGACAAGACGATGCTGGCACCGGCCTGCGCTTTGCGCTGAAGCCCTGCAATCAGCAAGCGCGTAGAGCCAATGCCTAGCCCACGCAAAGGGATCCCCGCTTCGTTATGAAGCGCAATGGTGCCTGCGCCAAATGACACAGAGTGGGCATCCAGCAGCGCTCTCGCCTTAGCACCCACTGAAACGCCCAGCTCATCCGCAGTCATCTTGACCAGTCCTAACGCAGCACCCAGTTGCTGCTCTGCCTGGTCTCCGAACGTCTGACGAGCATCACGGGCTGCCTGCACCAGAACAACGGACGCATCTGCCCGTTCCTCGGAAATGCGATTGAGCACTGAACCACGCTGCCAGCTCAAGTTGTAGTCCGAGTACGTACCGATACGAGTTGGCGCTAAGGCCAATCGATCTTTCCACGCCAGACTTTTTGTAACGCCCTGTTGAGCAGCGCGATCAGACAGCAGGGTCCAAGACGGCTCAAGATCGCTTGCGACGGAGAGGTTGAGCGTCAACACCACTTCAGCACCGTGCTCGGGCTCATCCTCCAGGAGATCCAGCTCACTGAAGTACCCTCGCAGGAACAGCCCATATCCGTCCAAACTCATCATGGATGCTTCAAGCTCGCCAAGCGTGAGCGTAATGCTGATGGGTGAGGTGATGTCCAGACAGTGGAAATCGGTATCTGAAAACTGGGCACTTCTACGCGCGCCCAGGCACAGGTCGATGGCGTCCAGGATCGTTGACTTCCCGCTGTCGCCTGGGCCGATCAAGCAGTTGATTCCTGGGCTGGGGCACCAACTCAGCTGTTTGATCCCGCGGAAGTTCGCAATTTCAACCTTTCTGATTCTTGCCATAGTCCTTCATAGCTCCATGTCGAGCCTAGCCAGATAGTTAGCCAAGACTGCCTTAACCGCTGTCGCGAATAAAGCGGTGGATCGCAGTGCCCGTTTCTTTGCAGCATTCACAGGCTGCCTTACCCACCATCGGCCCATTCCGAACATGTGGGAGGGCCATGAAAGTGAATGCACCATCGCACTGCGCTTTGCAGTGGCTACTGCTTAGCGTTCTACTAATTGACGGTATCGGTACGCTGCCAGCCAGTGCTTCTGATATCGAACGCGCCCAGCTAGCCACTGTACTCCGGCAGCTCGACGCCCTGGAACGGCACGCCGACAACAGCGCCGCCCTCTCCCACCCAATCGCCGCGCGCTACCACTTCGACTACCTGCGCCTGCGCGAGGACATCCAGCGTATCCGCTCTGGCGTGCAGGACTACCTGACGCCCCAGCGCGCCCAGCCCCGTGACCTGGCGCCGATGCTCGGTGAGTACGTCGGCGAGGCCGATGCGCCATGACCGCCGCCCAGCAAGCCGCCTTCCAGGCCCACAGCGGTTTTACCCCCTCCCAGATGGCGACCCTGGTCCTGTCCCTGGTGTTCGCCATCACCCTGCTCTGGGGGGCTTGGGCCATTCGTACCGCCTACACCGGCTGGGCTGAGCAACGCCTCAGCAACCGCCAGTTCGTCGGTGTCGTGATCCGCTTCGTCGCGCTGTACCTGGTGCTGACGTTCTTTTTCCTGTCCTGATGGGGTTGTCATGATGAACCGTTACCTTGCCCGTTTCCGCCGTGCTGCCTGCTTCGGCGCCCTTTCCAGCCCCGCCATAGCGATTGCCCAGGGTCGCCTGCCGACCATGGAGGATCCGTCCCGCGGTGCCGGCAACGGCATCATCCAGACCATCCAGAACTACGGCTACGACATCGTGCTGCTGATCGCCCTGCTGGTGGTGTCCGGGATGTTCATTGGCGTGTGTTACCACGCCTATACCCGCTACTCGGAGATCCACACCGGCCGGGCGACCTGGGGGCAGTTCGGCTTGACGATCGCCATCGGCGCGATGCTGTTGGTGGTAGGGATCTGGTTGCTGACCAAGGCCACCACCATTCTGTGAGGATGCCGCCATGCCTTCCTCGATGATCAGCCTGGCTGACGGCACCGTGAGTTTTCTACCGCATCGACTCAACCGCCAACCGGTGGTGGTGCGCGGGCTGACGGCAGATGAGCTGTGGATCTGTGCCGGCCTGTCGGGCTCGACCGGGTTTCTGCTTGGGCTGGCATTGGCCTGGATAGGGAGCAGCATCGCCCTACTCCCTACCTGCATCGTCGCGGCCATCGCGGTAGGCGTGTTTGCAGGCGGCGGATTGCTACGTCGTTTGAAGCGTGGCCGCCCCGACACTTGGCTGCACCGCCGTCTGCACAGTTGGGGCGCCAAGCGCTATCCGGCGCTGGCTCAGCGCCTGGGCTTTCCGGGCCTGATCCAGCGCTCCGGGTTCTGGACCACCCGGAGGGGCGCCTAATGAGCCGTTTCAAGAACGAGGTGCTGCACCTGCAGGCACACGTACGGACCTTGCGTATCGGGGCAGGTGCACTGTTCGTGCTCGCACTGGGCCTCGGCGCGGGTTGGTGGAGCGCGCCACGGGACCTGACCCTGCACATTCCGCCTGACCTGCGTTCCGGCAGCGTCCGCAAATGGTGGGACGTGCCGCCCGAGTCGGTGTATGCCTTCAGCTTCTACATCTTCCAACAACTCAACCGCTGGCCCACCGATGGTGAGCAGGACTATGCGCGCAACCTGCAGGCGCTGTCGGCCTATCTGACTCCCAGCTGCAAGGCATTCCTGCAGCAGGACTACGGCTACCGACGCAGTACCGGTGAATTGCGCGAGCGGGTGCGTGGAGTCTACGAGATTCCCGGGCGCGGTTATGGCGATGACCCGACCGGCCGCGTGAAGGCGATCAGCCGGGACGACTGGCGCGTCACCCTGGACCTCAGTGCCGACGAGTATTACGGCGCCGAGCAGGTCAAACGGGCCCTGGTGCGCTACTCGCTGAAGGTCGTGCGCCTGGACATCGACCCCGAGCGCAATCCGTTTGGCTTGGCTTTGGACTGTTACAGCCAGGCACCGCAGCGCATCACAGCGCCGACAGCGGCATCGCCTGTCGCCCCTTCCCCTGGAGAAACCCAATGAATTTCGTCATGAGGCTTACCCTCAGCGGCCTGGCACTCGCTTGGTCCACAGGCAGCCATGCCACCGAGGTCATGCGCTGGGAGCGGCTACCATTGAGCATTCCGCTGGTGGTCGGGCAGGAGCGCGTGATCTTCGTGGATCGCGATGTGCGGGTGGGGATGCCGGCTGGGCTTGAGGGGGCGCTGCGCGTCCAAAGCACCGGTGGTGCCGTATACCTTCAACCGCTGAGCGAACTCGCACCGAGCCGTGTGCAGTTGCAGGATATCCAGACGGGTGAGTTGATCCTGCTCGATGTTTCCGCCGCAGCGGCAACGAAAGACGATGCCGCACCGGAACCCATCAAGATCATCAGTGCGATCGGCCCTGAGAGTGAGCATGAAAGTTCAACCCCATCCACTCCAACTGCCACGCCCGTACCGGTTGTCCTGACCCGCTATGCCGCCCAGAGCTTGTACGCCCCACTTCGCACGGTAGAAGGCTTGCCCGGTGTACGCCGTACCAAGCTGCCTGGGGAGCTACCGCTGCATACGCTGTTGCCCAATCAGTTGATCGAGGCCACGCCGCTAGCCGCCTGGCGACTCGGGCAGCACTGGGTCTCCGCCATCCAGCTACGCAATCAATCTCCCGCGTGGATTGATCTCGATCCCCGAGAGCTGCAAGGGGACTTCGCAGCGGCCACCTTCCAGCATGCCCGCCTCGGCCCACATGGCCGCGCCACCGATGCCACGGTGCTGTACCTGGTTACCCAAGGCCGAGAGCTGAGTGAAGCTCTCCTGCCCAGCATCAGTCGTATCGACGCCACCCTCAACCTGCCCCGGCCCGGCGACACCAAGGAGGTGGCCGATGAAAAGTAATCAACTGCTCATGTGGCTGATGGTGCCGTTGGCACTGCTGCTGGGGTTCGTCCTGCTCAAGCTGTGGAGTCCGGAACGCGCCGAGCCCAGCAACTCAGGCCATCCCGAAACACTGTCTCCCGAAGAGATGAAGGCCCTCGGTATCGAAGGCGATACGCCGCGCGACACCGTGGCGACCCTGGTAGCCCAGGTCAAGCAACTGCGCAACGAGCTGCAAACGGCCCTGAACGACAACAAGAACCACAAGGTCGACAACGAGCGGCTACGCCAACGCGAACAGGCCATCGATCAGCGCGTGCAGCAGGCGTTGGACGGCGAGCGGGACCGGCTGCGCGAGGAGCGCAGTGCGATGGCCGGCGACCAACAGCAAACGCAGGGGCTGCTCAACGAACTGCAGCGCCGGCTGGATTCGATGGGCCAGTCTGGTGAGAATGCAGATCTTCCGATTGGCCTTGGCTTGCAGGAGGGGGATGGCGACACGTTCAAGCGTGATGAAGTGCGCTGGATTGAGCCGGCTGATCAGAAGCCCAGTGAACCGGGCAAGACCAGCGGTCTAGTCTCCGGGTTTAGCCTACCCAAGCTGGAGAGCGCCGCTGACACGTTCGCAGCCTCAGGGGCCAAGGCGCTCGGCGTGTCCAGCCCCACGTCCTACTACACCGTTCCCGCCAACAGCACCCTGATGGGCTCGATCGCCATGACCGCACTGATCGGCCGCGTCCCCGTGGATGGCACCGTCAACGACCCCTACCCGTTCAAGGTGGTCATCGGGGCCGACAACCTCACCGCCAATGGCATCGACCTGCCGGAAGTTACCGGCGCCGTCGTCAGTGGCAGCGCCTCCGGTGACTGGACGCTTTCCTGCGTGCGCGGGCAGATCCGCTCCATCACTTTTGTCTTCCAGGACGGCACCATTCGCACCCTGCCCGAGGAGTCCAAGGGCCAGGGCCTCACCGCAACCACGGACGGTGGCCTGGGCTGGATCAGCGATCCCTATGGCATTCCGTGCGTGGCCGGCGAGCGCCGCAGCAATGCCCAGCAGTATCTGGGCTCCCAGGCCTTGATCACGGCTGCTGGGGCGGGGGCGGCGTCCTTGATCAAATCGGACAACGGCACCGCCTTCGCCAGCAACGGCAACAGCACCTTGGGCACGGTCGGTATCTCCAGCGACGAAGCCATGGGCCGCATCCTCAGCAGCGGCGTGCAGGACATGTCGCAGTGGGTGAACAAGCTCTACGGCCAGGCCTTTGCGGCGGTGTACGTCGAGCCGGGCGCGAAGGTGGCCGTGCACATCGAACAACCGCTCACCCTCGATTACGACCCCTCGGGCCGCAAGGTCGACCATACCCTGGAGAAACGCTATGTCACGCCGCTCGACTAAGGCTCTGGCCCTGATGCTGGTCACCGCACTGACGGGATGCGCTACCAACTCGGAAAAGCTGCTCACCCACGGTGGCCGCAGCATGGATCAGGTGTGGCGGCAGGAAACCGGGGGCGATCCCTCCCAGCGTCATTTGCTGTACGCCCGGCAGGCGCTGCGTCGGCCGCTCGATGAGCCCGAAAGTGAAGACGCGTCCAGCTATACACGCACCGCCAAGAACGAGATCTACCGCCAATTCCATCGCCTGCCCAATCCCGACCTGGTGATGTATGTATTTCCGCATCTGGCCGGCACCGATCCGGTACCGGTGCCGGGCTACAGCACCGTGTTTCCGCTGTACCAGCGCGTGCAGTACGCGCTGCCTGGCGAACGCACCGAGGACTATTGACCATGCGTTGGCCTTGGAAGCGGCAGCCTGCGGATACGGAAGCGGAGGAACCTGATGCCTGGGTGCGATACCTGGCGCTCTTAGAAGAACACGGCATTCCTGTACCGGGCAGTTTTTCACGCCAGCCTGCAACGGAGCAGGACGAGCAGGCCCTCTACGACGTGGCGCCTTCTCTGGTGGATCTGTTGCCGTGGGTCGAGTACCTGCCAGATAGTCAGTGCATGTTGCTGGAAGATGGCCAGTCCGTGGCCGCGTTCTTCGAGTTGAAGCCGGTGGGCACCGAGGGTCGTGAACCCAGTTGGCTGTTGCAGGCTCGCGATGCCGTCGAAAACGCCTTGCAGGACAGCTTCGATGAACTGGACCAGCATCCGTGGGTAGTCCAGTTCTATGCCCAGGATGACAGCAACTGGGACAGCTATCTGCAAACTTTGCGGAGCTATGTGCAACCTCGCGCTACGGGCAGTCGCTTCAGCGAGTTCTATTTGCAGAGTTTTGCCCATCACCTCCAGGCGATCGCCAAACCGGGCGGCTTGTTCGAGGATACCGCCCTCACCCGCCTGCCCTGGCGCGGACAGAACCGCCGCGTACGCATGGTGGTGTATCGCCGGGTGGGCAGGATTGAGCCCGGCCGTCGCCACCAGTCGCCGGAGGACGCCTTGAACACGGTGTGCGAGCGCCTGATCGGCGGGCTCGCCAATGCTGGTGTGGCTACCAAACGCCTACACGGCGCAGACATGCATGCCTGGCTGTTGCGATGGTTCAATCCATACCCCAGGCATCTCGGTAGTGAGCAATCGGACCGGGAGCGTTTCTACCGGCTGACCTCCTACCCCGAGCCTGCCGGCGATGGTGATTGGGAGCTGGCCAGCGGCATGGATTTCTCGCAGCGATTGTTCTTCAGCCAGCCACGTTCGGATGCCGAGTCAGGCACTTGGTGCTTCGATGGCCGTCCCCATCGCGTCGTAGTGCTCGACCGCCTGCGTTCCTCGCCGCTCACCGGACACCTGACGGGCGAGACCCGGCGCGGTGATGCAATCAACAGCTTGTTCGACCAGTTACCCGAAGGCACGGTCATGTGCCTGACCTTAGTCGCCACACCGCAGGACGCCCTGGAAGCCCACCTCAACCACCTGAGCCGTAAATCGGTCGGTGACACCCTGGCCTCCGAGCAAACCCGCGCCGATGTCCAGGAAGCCCGCGCCCTGATCGGCAGCGCGCACAAGCTGTATCGCGGCAGCCTGGCGTTTTTCCTGCAGGGCGATTCGTTGCCTGACCTGGATACCCGTGGCGTGCAGCTCGCCAATGTGCTGCTCAATGCAGGTCTGCAGCCGGTGCGTGAGGAAGACGAAGTGGGACCGCTCAGCAGCTACCTACGCTGGTTGCCCTGCGTCTTCGATCCGGCCCAGGACAAGCGCCAGTGGTACAGCCAACTGATGTTCGCCCAGCACATCGCCAACCTCGCACCCGTGTGGGGTCGCAGCCAAGGCACCGGCCATCCCGGCATCACCTTCTTCAACCGCGGCGGCGGCCCGATCACCTTCGACCCGCTGAACCGCCTGGACCGGCAGATGAACGCTCACCTGTTCCTGTTCGGCCCCACGGGTGCAGGTAAGTCGGCGACCCTCAACACCCTGCTCAACCAGATCACCGCCATCTACCGGCCCCGGCTCTTCATCGTCGAGGCGGGCAATTCCTTCGGCCTGTTCGGCGACTTCGCCAAACGCCTGGGGCTGAGCGTGCACCGGATCAAGCTGTCGGCCGGCGCCGGCGTCTCCCTGGCCCCGTTCGCCGATGCCCGACGACTGGTCGAGACCTCCGGTCAAGTACAGACCCTCGACGCCGATAGCCTCGAAGAGACAGCCCCTGCAGAGGGCGACGAACAACGCGATGTCCTCGGCGAACTGGAAATCACCGCCCGCCTTATGATCACCGGCGGCGAGGACAAGGAGGAAGCTCGCCTGACACGAGCCGACCGCAGTCTGATTCGACAATCCATCCTCGATGCTGCTCACCGCTGTTCGGGCGAGCAGTGCACCGTGCTGACCGAGGACGTGCGCAATGCCCTGCGTGATCGTGCGAGCGACACTGCCTTGCCTGAGGCCCGCCGCAACCGTCTGCAAGAAATGGCCGAGGCCATGGACCTGTTCTGCCAAGGTCTGGACGGCGAGCTGTTCAATCGCCCCGGCACGCCTTGGCCCGAGGCGGATATCACCATCGTGGACCTGGCGACCTTTGCCCGCGAGGGCTACAACGCCCAGCTGTCGATTGCCTACCTGTCCCTGCTCAACACTGTCAACAACATCGCTGAACGCGATCAGATGCTCGGCCGGCCGATCATCAACGTTACCGACGAAGGCCACATCATTACCAAGAATCCGCTGCTCGCGCCCTACGTGGTCAAGATCACCAAGATGTGGCGCAAGCTCGGGGCCTGGTTTTGGCTGGCCACGCAGAACCTCGACGACCTGCCCAAAGCTGCCGAGCCGATGCTCAACATGATCGAGTGGTGGATCTGCTTGAGCATGCCCCCGGACGAGGTGGAAAAGATCGCCCGCTTCCGCGAATTGAGCCCAGAGCAGAAGGCCTTGATGCTCTCGGCCCGCAAGGAATCCGGAAAGTACTGCGAGGGGGTGATTCTATCCAAGTCGATGGAGCTGCTGTTCCGCGCCGTGCCACCGAGCCTGTATCTGGCCCTGGCCATGACGGAGCCAGAAGAAAAAGCCGCCCGTCATACCCTCATGCGGCAACACGGCATCAGCGAACTCGATGCCGCGATCCGCATGGCCCAGGACATTGACCGGGCCCGCGGCATAGAACCGCTGCAGTTGGACCTACCAGGAGAGGCATCATGCGCAAATGGATAAGTGCGAACAATATGAAGTGGGCGATCGGCTGGCTTGCCCTGGCAGGACTGGCACTGTGCTGGTGGCAACCGTTTCGCCCCACCCAGCATGGCGGCCCACCTTGGATCTATGGCAATCCCGATGCGCGTTTCACGGTCGTACTGCACGCCGACCTTGAATGCCCGCACTGCCGGATTTACCTGCCGCAACTGCAGCGCTGGATCGTCACCAACGATCACGTCAATCTGGCCTGGCACCACCTGCCGCTGCGCCAACACGAGCCCGCCGCCAGCCGTGAGGCGCGGCTGGTCGAATGCGTGGGTCAGCTCGAGGGCCGTGAGGGCTTTTGGGGCGCAGTCGTCTGGGTCTACCTGAACACACAGGGCAATGGCCGAGGGTTGGCGACCGGCACCACCTACCCCGGCTCGACGCCAAGCCTGCAACGTTGCCTGGCAGGCGAACAGGTAGTTCAAACTGTAGATGCGCAAAAAGCGGAAGCCGCACAGAACGGATTGAATGCCACGCCGACCCTGCGCCTGGTGGACAATCACACCCGGCACACCCTGATCCTGCAAGGCCCCATCGAGCCAGATGCCCTGCTATCGGCAGTGGACCTGTTGAGTGCACCCGAAATTTCCGAAATGCCTGCTGACGTGATCAGCGACATGCCCAGGTAGCCCACGTTCGTCACGGCTACGACACCGCGCTGCGGTGTTGAACGCGTCTGTCCCTGCCCATACCGGGCCAATTTGTCCTTTCCCAACGGGGTTCCAGCCCGGTGGGGCGGAACCTTCCTCTCGTCCCTGGAGGTTCCATGTCGCAGTCCTACCCGAGCATTGAATGCCACGTCTCGGCCTTGTCCGTCGCCGAAGAACGCCTGGTGAGCCGGGCCATCAAGGTCCTGGAAAAGCGCCTATTCGAGCGCGGGCCACGGATGTACACACCTACTGTGACCAAACGCTACCTGCAGTTGCAGTTGGTGACGTACAAGTACGAAGTGTTCGCCGTGATCTTCCTCGACAACCGTAATCGTCTCCTGGCCTTCGAGATTCTGTGCGAAGGCACGATCAATGCGGCCACAGTCCCTCCTCGCCGTGTCTTGCAGCGCTGCTTGGAGATCAATTGTGCTGCAGTAATCCTCGCCCACAACCATCCATCGGGCGATGTACTGCCCAGCGAAACGGACAAGTCGCTTACCCGGACCTTGAAGCAGTTGCTTGGCCAAGTGGATGTGCAAGTGCTGGATCATGTCATCGTGGGCAGCGGCGAAGCCTACTCCTTCGCAGAGAGTGGCGAACTGTAACGCTTTCACCAAAAACTCATCGTTGGAAGACACAAGCCAGGTTGATGCCTGGCTTCTGTCTATCTACATGCCCAACTCCACGGGATCGCCTCAACATCTCAGAACTCTTTGAATCTTCGCCAACATTGAGTTCAGTCATAGTCTTGTCAATGAAACTGATGTCAAATTGACGCAGGTCTATGCCGCTACGCCATCAGCGTTGCGCTCCAGGCCTGATCCCCGACCAAGCAAAAGGATGCGCTATGACCGATGCTCTCGACACACTGGCCTCCGATTTCCGGCTTCATGAGCTTTTTGGTGACGATCAACTCGCTACTGCCACCCAGATATGGATTCTTGAAATCGAACGCACCGGATCCGCTGAACTGCGGTTCCTCTACGCCCGATCACTGCCCGGTACCCATCAGTCTCACAAGTGGAGCGGTACCTCAACTAGCAAGACGCCCGTGTATGATGGCTGCTCCGCCAAGACTCATGCCTTGGCACTGCACACATCCACTCAGCAACTCAAGACCTTCCTGAAGCACTTCCTTGCCGGCGAGACACTGCATGCTGCCAGCCAGCTGGCCGATCTGCAGCTAGATGACAAACTGAACAAAAAGGTGGGTGCTACCCTCTTCGGGGGCAAGCCAGTCGCCCGCCCAGTCATGCACTTACCGACGCGAGACTTCTTTCAGTTTCGTACCAGCCGCCTCAGTCCGACCAGCTATGCCAGCGTGGACAGTGCAGCCATTTCGTCCGACAGCAAGGCAGAGACCTTCAATATGGCGGAGGGCTTGGACCGAAAGATCGCAGAGGTCGCATGCCAGAGCCTCAACGCAGATACCGGACTCGACTTCGCCGCCTTGGATGCGTGGCGCACTGGGGATTTTGAGTTCATCTGTATCCCCAGCCAAAATCGCGCGGAAAAGAGTAAGTACGACATCACGTTGAAGGGAGATGACGCCTCCCTCAAACTTTTCGAGCCACTGACACGTGAGGCGTCCGACCTCTTGGTCGTGGTAAATGCTTATAGTGCCGACAGCGTATTGGCCACCCATACAGCTCGGTTGGCCAAGCACGAAAAGTACCCACTGAAGCATGGCTTCAGGCTTGAAGCCTTCGAGAAGCAGATCAGTACATCATTCACCCTGGAAATCTACGCCCTCAATGACCTCGGCGAATCCTTCCTGGTGCTACAGACCGGTAACTACTTCGTCCGCAGCATGAACCTCAACATGCAGATCGTCGAACCTATCCGCTCTAACGAAAAGCTGAGCTGGCTGGAAAAACGCGTCCCACCGAAAGAACAAGCGAAGCTTCCAGCCACTGCACGGGTAGGCCGGGCATTCCGAGATTCGCGCTCGCAGCTGGGAGGCCATACCTCTGATCCTTGGGTGGCCCTAAACAGCGCAACCGAAACAACCATGGCACAGCTCTGCCCCAAGACCTCCAAAGGGCGCTTCTTCCTTACGCTTACCGACAGCGGCGGCACCAGCCGGATACAACTGACGGAATGGCTCCGTCAGATCTTCGAGAACCACCATGACGCTCAGATTGCCTGGTTCGATCCATTCATGGAGGACGTGGGCATTGATCTACTCCATCGAATGGGCACCGCGACAGGCGACTATCTCATCATCACGACTGAGAAAGAGTCGAAGGACGATAGCAAAGCAGGTGCTGATCAGCCGAGCCGTGTTCAGAACCTTCTCAACCAGTGCTCTGGGTGGGGCAATGGCTACTTCGGAAACGTTCGCCTCAAGGTGCTAGCCGTACCTGAGAGCAAGATCCATGATCGAATGATCCTGATTCGATCAGCCAGCGGTCGTCCACTGGCTGGCTACCAGCTTTCCAACTCGATACAACGCGCCAATGATAACTACCCACTGGTGGTAACCCCAATCCCTCTGGATGTGATGCCGCACGTCTTCGAATACTGTGACCAGATCATTCAAAGCACGCTACATGGTGAGGGCAAGAAGGTACCAACCGCCAAGCTGATCTTCGATTCAACCTCGTTCATCAAATCCGGGAAGGAAGACGAGGAACCAGAAGGTCTGAACCGTCGTTCCGGTTTCACTGAAGCGCCTCGCGCTGGCGATGTGCTGGCTTGGTGGCTTGATGACCTGGAGCTGGCGGGGCTGTCTGGTGCTGAATTGATGAATCAGTTGGAGACCAAGGACTACGTTCAAGAAGGGAAGCTCAATCCAGAAATGTTTGAGAGTATCCCTGCAAAGTTCTGGACCAAAGGCCTGCCTCTCGAAGACTTCCACTCAGCCTGGGATGCTCTTGGCTATGTGCTGGCCCACTGCCAAGGGGGGCACCTGTTCACCGACGAGCACAAGCCCTTCCCGCAAGCGCTGCAGAGCGCTTTGCTCGAACACCTCAACCCTGCACGCCAAGGTGCCCTGCAACCAAGGCGTCGGAAAGCTCTGCTGGATCTTGAACACTATCGATCACAAGACCTCACAAAACTGCTGCTGTCCACTGATGATCCAGATGCGGCTTTCCACTACTCGCCACCCGATACGTCATGGAGTGACTATTACGCGCTCAAGCTACTCTGGTCACATGCACCACAGGCGCTTGCCAGTTGGTTGAGCGAAGTGTGCGCACAGCCTATCAACGACTTGCGTACTAGGAGCTTGGTCATTGAGGTCTTCAAGCGCATCTGCCTGTCGCTCGGCTTCGATAAGCACCCAGTACAAATAGAAGCCCTGCTGCGCAGTGACACAAGCCTCGTCACTTGGGTAGGCCTTCATGCCTTCAAAGATGCAATCAACAAGGGCGAGTGGGGCGTTGAAACGCTTGGCCTGATCGACCAGATAACACCAGCCAGCGCTCATCGAACAATTCTGTGCTGGCTCATCAACAAAGCAAATTACGGTAAATCGGACATCAAGCAGCAACTGATTTCAAAGCTCACACAATCTCTTCAAAAGCGTCTGTCTGACCAAGAGCTAAAGGACATCTTGCAGCCTGTGCGCGACCGGCTTGGAAAGTTGCATTACTTGACGCCTTGGATCCTTGAGTCGTTGCTGGTTCCCATGCTCGAACAGAAGGCAGTAGATCCAGCCCAGGTCGCTAGAGAATGGTTCAATGAGCTAACGAACCAATGGCGCGCATCTCTCAAAGACAACAACAGCCTGCATTTCAGCCTGGAAGCAGATGGCGCTTTCACTGACGAACTGGCCATATTGACCCGCTATTTGGCGTCAGAGGTTCAAGAAGTGATCGTTGCTGAACTGTGGAAGATCTTCAATACGTTGGCTCGGACGATCCGCCAACCTTTAAGCGCTCAGGTGAGCTGGCAGTCACACATCCGGGCTCATGAGGTTAACCTATGGCTCTACGCATTGGCTCGACGTATCGACGCACTGGTTAAGGTTGATACAACCCCATCACTGGCTGAGCTTCTGCTTGAGAGCGAAGAGATTATTGAGCGGCTACCCGATAGATACCGAGACTACTCCGCCAGCTCCGAATTGCTCACTTACATGAAGAGTGACCCCGACCAACTGAAATCTCACAGCCTGGTCCATACCATTCACAAGGCAATTACTAGCGGCCAGTAAGCCTAAGCTGTCCGGCAGGTGCTTCGCTTTACTGGAGTACCTGCCCGCCCAATTCAGAGTAGACAATACGAAATCTTCACGTCCCTATTCTTTGAGGTTTTCATTCATCGCACCTGATCCAATCGCCAGCATCCACGCTCGCAGGATTCGATCATGGCCGCACTTCCCTCCCTCGCCCTTCGCCGCAGTCTGTTGGCAGGTCTTCTATGCCTCCCAGCCGCGTCGATGGCACTCAGCACCGCTGACATCACCGCTTCAACAGCCTCCCCCGACTGCCTGACCTACCGCGTCGTCGGCATCTGCTATTGGCTGTTCTGCACGCCCTACGGCTGCCAGGTCCGCACTTCGACCAAGGTCCGCCACTACATCCCCGACGCGGTGGTGTCCAGCTACGCCAACACGGGCGAGAACCCCTGGCGTGATGTGCGCAGTTTCAGCCCGGCCAATGCCAAAGCACAGAGCGGCGGCGCCAGTACTGCGGGCAACAGTCACGAGTCCCCTGCTCTGCGCTTCAAAAACGCCGATGTAATCGGCCACCCTGGCGGCTGGGCCTTCAGCCAGTTTGCCGGCCAATCCGGCTACACCTGCGCTGGGGCAGGTACCGCTTTCATGCCCCACCTGCTCAGCACACTCGACACCTTGGCCTGGCGGTATGGCATTCCTGAAGCTGTCTACCCCGAGTCGCTGACGCCGGGCCGCCGTGAGGTTGGCAGCCAAACGGCCTCTGATCTGTGGGGCAACCTCTACCCGCGCAGTGGATTCGTTCAGCAGACCGACGACTACAAGGCCGCTGCCGTGATCGCCCAGCGTGCCGGCGACATCGTGACTCGCCGGGGACAGGTGCACGTGTACCAGCCGCTGCTGGCGGACAAGCAAGACGGCTATTGGCCCGCGGGTGAGTTGAAAGAGAACGATGCCGAAACTGGAAAGTGGCAGGAGCTGACCCCCACCGCCGCCGCCACCTGTGCAGTGTTCCCTCATCAGGAGACGCAGCTACAGGCAGAACAAAGCGACTTTGCCTGGGCGCTGTGGCGCCCCTACAGCTGCTGTGAGCGGGCCGGGCAGATCTTCCTGGGTAGCGTCGATACCGAGGGTGCTGAGCGATGAACGCCACCTCACGCAGCCTGCTGGTTGCGCTGCTGGCCATCACCAGCACCGTCCACTCAGCTGATACCCCAAAGACCAGAACCACTTACGAAAGCACTGGCAGCGTGCTGGGAGACGACGTGCTCTACAGCATCGGCGGCGGCAGTGCAGTCTCCATGAGCGGCGCCGCCGACATGCGCAGCATTGGGATCGGGGTTGGCTGGAACAGCAATCTGATCTGCGGAAACATGGACCTCAGCGCCACCCTGCAAAACCAGCTCAACGGCGTGACCAACGGCTTTCAGTCGATCATGAGCTCGGTAATCCAGAACGCCACCAGCGCCGTGGCTTCACTGCCGGCCATGATCATCCAGCGTGCCGACCCGGCGCTGTACAACCTGCTGAATAACGGCATCCTGCAGGGCCGCCTGGATTTCGACCGCTCCAAGGCTAGCTGTCAGGCTATGGCCAATCGCATGGCCGACATGGCCGGGGCCCAGTTGGGCTGGGATCAGATGGCTCAGGGTCAGGCACTCGGCCAATCGACAGCCGGCCAGAACACCGATGCGGTGGCAGCCATCGAGCAATCCGAAAAAGAGCGTGGTAACAAGGGCGTGCCTTGGGTCGGCGGCCAGCAGGCCGGTGGACAAGGCCAGGCCCCTATCAAGCTGATCAGCGATGTCAGCCGCGCCGGGTACAACCTGCTCAACGGCCGCCAGGTCGGCGATCGTTCCAGCATTGGTCAGGATCGCTGTGGCAACAGCCTGAGTTGCCAGACCTGGGACTCGCCGCAAGCCGCAGCCGACTTCGCTACCCGCGTGCTAGGCGAGCGCGAGCAACGCACCTGTGATGGCTGCAGCAAGACCCAAACCACGCCCGGTGTCGGGCTGACCCCGCTGATTCAAGAAGAGTACGAGAAGAAGCTTGAAGCCCTGCAGGCCCTGATCAAAGGCACCACTGACCCAACCCCCGAACAATTGGCCGTAGCCGGTTGCCAGTCCCTGCCCATCACGCGCGGGGTGGTTGAAGCACTGCGCGAAGAAGCAGATAGCAGTCTCCTGACCCAGCGCCTGGCCTCCGAAGTAGCCCTGGCCAGCGTCCTGGAAAAGGCCCTGCTGTTGCAGCGCACCCTGCTCACCGGTCGCAAGGAGCCCAACGTTGCCATCAACGATCTGGCTCAACAGGCTATCGGCAGTGAAAGCGACACCCTGACGCAGGAAATCAACAACCTGAAGACAGAGCTGGAGCTTCGCCAGACCCTGGCCGGGAATTCCGCCATGATGCTGGTCCAGCGGCACAGCACACGCAGCAGTGGCTCACGAGGCATCTACGAGGGTGACCCCACTCGGAACCGCCTGGGTGAGATTGAGAAAGCACCTCAAACGAGGACACGGCCATGAATCTGCGACAGCCACTCAAGCGAGCGGCCACGGTGGCCGGTACAGCTCTGCTTGTGCTTGCCATCGGCACGGGCATCAGCCTGATAGGCATCAAGCTGACGGGCGGTTTGATCGAGTGGCGCCAATGGATCGCCGACCACACCGGCGCTTTTCGGATCTGGCGAATCGGCCTCTACGCCGCGACCCTCGCCTACTGGATTCGCCTACGGCGTGCGCACCCTCTCCCACCCGCACGCCACCAGCGCCTACTGCGACTGGAATGCACGGTCGTCGCCCTTTTGGTACTGATCGAGCTGCAAACACCTGGAGGTGAGCCATGACGCTCTACACCAATGACTACCTGGAGTATTACCTGACACTGGTCGGCTGGATCATCAGCAATGGCATCTGGGACGTCCTGGTTGTCAGCGGCATAGTCGCCCTGCCCATCGTGGTGATGATCACGCAGGAATGGCTCAAGGCCCGCAGCGAGGGAGCTGACGAAGGGAACAAGGGCCTGCTCTCCACATTGCGCATCGAGGGTCGCCTGTATGTGGCGATGGCCGTGATGTACTTCGCCTGCATACCGGCGATCCCCATCGACCTGAATACCCTGGGCTACGACACCTCGCGTTCCACACAATGTCAGGTGCAAGTCGCCACCCCGCAGCAGACACGCTGGTCCAACAGCTTCACCACCCTCAACAACCAAAGCGCCCAGGTGCCGATCTGGTGGTACCTGGTTCATGCGGCCTCCAAGGCCGTGACCGGCGCGGCTGTTGCAGCTATCCCCTGCGGCACCGACCTACGACAAATGCGTATGGACATCGATGCCACGCGCATCCGGGACCCGTTGCTGGCTCAGGAAGTCGCGGACTTCAGTCACGCCTGCTATGGCCCAGCACGGGCACGGCTGTTCATGAAGCGCCCAAGCCTGGCCGAGGCTGACATGGACGAGGTGAACTGGATCGGCTCGAAGTTCTTCATGAACATGCCGGGCTACTACGACTACTACCACGCCAAGACCCCGATGAAAGCTTGGGACTATGAACCCAAACGCGATGCAGGGCTGGCACAGATTGAAGGTGCTGGCGGCTACCCGACCTGTAGCCAATGGTGGGATGACGCCGGCAGAGGCCTGCGCGCCCGCTTGGTTGGCCAAGTTGATCCGGGGCTGTTGTCGAACCTGGGGAAATGGGCCGGGTTCCTCAGCCAGACCGAAGCCGACGACGCGATGATCCGCACCCTCGCCTCCCCTCGTCAGCAGGCGTTGAATCAAGGCGCGGTGTATACCGACTACGGTGGGCAGGTGGCGATGACGGCCCCCAACATCGCCACTCGGGCCACGAGTGACTTGGGGCTTTCTGTAGGAGCTCTCGGCTACTTTCCAGCAATGGATGTGGTACGCCAAGCACTGCCCATGGTGCTTTCGTTCTTGAAGATGGCCCTGGTGACCTGCATGCCATTGGTGATGCTGTTCGGCACCTACGACTTGAAAACGTTGATGACCGTCACAAGCGTGCAGTTCGCGCTGTTCTTCGTTGATTTCTGGTTCCAACTGGCGCGCTGGATCGACAGCACCATTCTGGATGCACTCTACGGATGGGACTCACCGCACAGCAATTTCAATTTGCTGATGGGTCTCAACAACTCGTTCGGTGACATGTTGCTGAACTTCGTGATGGCATCCATGTTTCTGGTGCTGCCTGGATTTTGGATGACATCTTTGGTTTGGGCAGGGCTTCGTGCGGGTAGCGTTCTCCAAGGTTTGACTGATGGCACCAAAGAAGCAGGCCAAGCCGGCTCCAAAGGCTCTGGCGTTGCAATCAAAGCCTCAAAGGGAAACTAGTCATCGTCAAAGCGAGGATCAGGATCATCGTTGTGAGAAGCAGGATGATAGAAGATGCTTTCCCGATGATCCTC
Source organism: Pseudomonas sp. NPDC089401 (assembly GCF_044749485.1). Taxonomy (NCBI): domain Bacteria; kingdom Pseudomonadati; phylum Pseudomonadota; class Gammaproteobacteria; order Pseudomonadales; family Pseudomonadaceae; genus Pseudomonas; species Pseudomonas sp. NPDC089401. The sequence continues at coordinate 138,830 of NZ_JBIVIA010000005.1, forward strand.
GCTAGCTCTGGCTCCCCATTGAGGCGCCTCTGTATCGTCCACACTCCTGACAAGCCAAATGAATAGCGCAAGGCCAATGAGGACAATGGCAATCCAGAAGGCTGCATACAGCATTACCGCAGCAAGAGTTACTTTGGCGCCCCATAGCACAGTCTTACTGAGCAACAGTGGCACTCCCATTTTGGTCAATCGAGCGGTGAGAGCTCGCTCGCGATCCACGCACCATCTTCGAGCCTTTGCCGCTAGCCTCCCAAGCCGCTCCGGGATGCTCTTACCTTTTTGCTGTTTCATCTGCTGCCTCCTGCCGCTGAAAAAGGATTATCGGCGCCTAGCCCGATCCGAACGTTGATCGCCGTTCCACTCCGAGCGAAACCACTGCGGTCCGCTCACCCCAAAACGGTAAACGGCAAATGGAAGGGCTGCACGGGCAAGAGGTCGAAGGGGAAAGGCCCTACCCGAAAATGGAAAAAGGACTACAACCATCCAACTCGCGGGGTCTGCCATGCACCTCTGGTTCAAGCGAAAAACGCCAACTCCCGTTGCGGCCGATGCCCCCATTGCGAGCGGCTTCACTGCCCCACAACCTGCCGTTGAACTGCTAAATACCTCGCGCCGGCAGAAGCTGCTAGAGAACATCTGGCAACGCACGTCGCTCTCCCGCCCACAGTTCGACACGCTGTACCTGGCCCCACTCCACCGCTACGCCGCCTTGGTCCAGCAGCTTCCGGCTTCCGAGAGCCACCACCACGCCCACCCTGGTGGCATGCTGGACCACGGCCTGGAAACGGTTGCCTTCGCCCTCAAGCTGCGCCAATCCCACCTACTACCGATTGGCGCACCACCCGAAGCCCAAGCCGCTGAAGCAGAAGCCTGGACAGCTGCCGTCGCCTACGCCGCGCTGCTACACGACCTCGGCAAGATCGCCGTGGACCTGCATGTCGAACTGATGGATGGCAGCACCTGGCATCCGTGGCACGGACCACTGACGCAACCCTACCGGCTACGCTACCGCACCGACCGTCAGTACCGCCTGCACAATGCGGCCACCGGTCTGCTGTACGCCCGCGTGCTCGGCCGCGGTTGCCTCGACTGGCTCAGCACCTACCCGGAGTTATGGGCATCTCTGCTGTTCGTGCTGTCTGGCCAGCACGAGCACGCCGGCATCCTCGGCGAACTTGTAGCCCGCGCCGATCAGGCCTCGGCATCGCAGGCCTTGGGCGGTGACCCCAGCAAGGCCATTGCCGCGCCGAAGCAGGCGTTGCAGCGCAAGCTGATCGATGGACTGCGCTACCTGCTCAAGGAAGAACTCAAACTCAACCAGCCTCAAGCCTCCGATGCCTGGCTCACCGACGACGCCCTCTGGCTGGTCAGCAAGACCGTTTCCGACAAACTGCGCGCACATCTGCTCAGCCACGGTATCGAGGGCATACCGGAACGCAACACCGCCGTATTCAACGTCCTGCAGGATCACGGCATCGCCCTGGAGAGCCCCACCGGCAAAGCCATCTGGAAAGCCACCGTCACCAGCGATAGCGGCTGGACGCAAAGCCTGACCTTCCTCAAACTCTCGCCGGCACTGATCTGGAACAGCGCTGAACGCCCGGCACCGTTTGCAGGGACTGTCACAGTCGATCCACTGACTGAAGAGGCACCACCCAGCGCCCCCATACCGCCCGACATGCCGGAAATTCCAGCTCCGTACGCTGATCCCGACTCGATTCTGATGGACTTCCTACCGCCGTTTCTTGACGATGCCCCGCCCCCGGAATCTGCACCAGTAGAGGAAGCCAGCGCAGGCGAAGCATTCCTGCTATGGCTGGAACAAGGTATCCGCTCGCGCCACCTGATCATCAATGACGCCAAAGCCCTGATCCACACCGTGGCTGACACCCTGTACTTGGTCACGCCCAGCATCTTCCAGCGCTACTGTCGTGAACACCCCCATATCGCACGCCTGGCCAAGCAGGATCAGCAACAGGATTGGGAATGGCTGCAACGCCAGTTCGAACGCCAGCGGACCCACCGCAAGCAGCCCAACGGGCTCAACATCTGGACCTGCCAAGTCTCCGGCCCACGCAAAACGAGGCGCCTCCACGGCTACCTGCTCAAAGATCCCAAGGATTTGATGGGCGACATCGCCCTCAACAATCCCTACCTGCAGTTGCTACCGCCTGAGGCCGAACAAGAGCCGTCATCACCGCCCGTCACCTGATGCAACAAAAGGAAGTACCCTGGACGACGACAGCGCCGTGCACCTGCCGTGTTGAAACTCGCTCTCCAACGCCACACCATCCAGATAGATGGTCAACTGCCTGGTAGCCGCCTTAATCTCCCCTTGCTCACACAGGTCCAGCCGATCGGCCCAATCCTGCATCATGCGCCGGCGCTGCTCCACATACTCAGCATGGTTGTAGGCCGAGCTGACCTTATCGGGGTCCGCGTGCGAAAGCTGGGCATCTATCCAAGCCTTGGGATAGCCAAACTTATGCAGCTCCGTGGAAAGCGTGCCACGCATGCCATGACCGGTCAGCAACCCCGCGTATCCCATACGGTGCAATGCCGCATTGAGGGTGTTTTCGCTCATACGGTCCGTCAGGTCGCGTCGGTTGTAGAACACGTATTTCTGCGCTGGCCGTATCTGCTGCAGCAACTGCCGCACAATGTCCTTCGCCTGCCTGGAAAGCGGCACGATGTAAGGCGGAATTTCTTGGTTACGACGGCCTTCCTAGCGCATTTCAAGCTGCAGCTGTTTAACCACCTCGGGCGGAATCGTCCATAGCCCCCGCTGCAGATCGAACTGATCCGGCGTAGCCATGCGCAGCTCGCCCGTGCGCACGCCCGTTAGCAACAGCAGGCGCAAGCCGAGACGGGTCTGCAATGCACCACCGTACCCGTCGATAGCCCTCAACAGCCCAGGAAGCTCCGACATGCGCAGGAAGGGGTTGTGGACCACAGCCGGCTTGGGCGCGGCCACCACATCGAGGTCCGACGCAGGGTTCTGCTCCAGCCCTGGTGCTTTGACCAGAGCGAAGCGAAACAGCTGCTTGAACCACGTCCGGACCTTCTCGGCCACGATGTAAGCTCGGCGCCGCTCGATTTTGGCCAGTACGTCCAGCAGGTCATGCCGCTTGACCGCGTAGATGGAAGATTTGCCCAGTACCGGCAACACGTCGTTGTCGAATATGCGCTGGATCTGCGCCAGGGTGCTCTGCCGACCCTTCTTCAGCACACGGCTGCGGTGCTCGAGCCACAACGCGTAAATGGCCTGGAAGGTGTTTTGCTCTGCAAGGTTGTGGGTGTGGCGCTGATGCCGGCGATGGGTGCAGGGATTGGTGCCTTGGGCAATCAGCCGCCGCGCTTCGTCGTGCAGCGAGCGTGCCTGGCGCAGGCCGACTTCGGGGTAGGTACCCAGGGACATGCGCTTTTGCTTGCCGGCCCATGAGTAGCGGAAGTGCCACGACTTGCCGCCAGCCCCGCTCACGCCGAGTGACAGGCCGTCGCTATCGCCGAGGGTGTAGTCCTTGCCGGCTGCCTTGGCTTGGCGAACAGTTGCATCTGAGAGTGCCATGTACGAGCTCCTGAACATGAAATTCAGGGCTAGATGCTCGTAACGCTCAACGCTCCTCTCCAGCAACAAACCGCCACGGTAGCAGCCCGGATTTCATGGACTAATTTCTGGACTAAAAAAGTCCGGATGCCCATGGATCGGAGTGGCTTTGACTGGAACAAAAAAAGACGCCTAAGCGTCTATTTTCAATGACTTCCATGGAACTCTGTAGATCGATATTTGGAGCGGGAAACGAGACTCGCATCGGGCCTGCGAGCCATTGAAATCAAAGGGTTTTCAGCAATTCCTGAAACAGGTATAGCCTTGATTTTTGACTCATTTTTCGGGGTAGGCAAGTGACCTAATTTGTGGATGGTCGATCCCATCAGGCCATCCTGCTCAATGGAAGAAATTGACCGTCCTCTACAACTGCCTTTCCCTATGGTTCTCGCAATGTGAATGAGAGTGAGCTCGATCGTGATTTATGACCTACAGTACCCCCCTGATTGACCTGCAGCCGAACCAGATGAATGACAAACTGCCTCAGTGGTACTGCACGAGCAACGGTTGACAGCCAAGCAGCAGCTGGAGTGCTGACGCATTAGTGGCCTGATAAAGTCACTCGTTGGCCGATAACCAGCCGGTTGATACCTGGAATCTATGTCTCGTCAAAAAAATGCCCCAGCAGTACCTCACTAGGGCCAAGTTCCATATGCAACCTTTAGCTGTTGCGGCCAGTTTCGAGCTCGGCCCGCAACATAATCACTGCCTGGACAATCACTCGAGCGGTTGATAGCACTTTCGCACCTGCCGGGCTGAGCGCCGTCCTACGCGACTCGCTGTCAAACAGCTCCACCCCTAACTCCGCTTCCAACGCGTTGAGATGTTTGCTTACCGCAGGCTGACCAATTCCCAACTGAGCGGCAGCGGCACTTACCGTGCCGTGGTCGACGGTCGCCAGAAAACTCTCCAGCTTATTGACGTTCATGTGCTTCACCCGCTACTAGAGATCCAGCACGATAAGCGGGGACTTCGCACGAGACACGCACGCGGTCATGCAGGAGCTCTTTTCCGAGTCGTCGAGGATGTAGTCTTGATGGTCAACCTCCCCCTCCAGGTAGCGGATCTTGCAGGTACCACACAACCCGGATTGGCAGGAAGTCTCAACTGGATAACCCGCATCCTGAAGCACCTGGGCAAGGTTCTCGTGGGCGTGGACGACAACCTCTTCGCCGGTACTGGCAATCCGCGCTACAAACGAACCGTTACTTTGTTCAGAACTCGGTTGCTCCGGGGCTTTCACCGGCGCCTTGAAATGCTCGAAGTGGACTGTCCCGGCAGGCCAGTGCGCAGCAGCTTCCTTGCAGGCATTCATGAAGCCGCCAGGCCCACAGTAGTAGACGTGGCACCCGTCGGAGGCGTCCTTGAGGAACGTCTTCAGATCGAAACTCTTGGACGGATCACCACCATCGAAATGCAGGATGACCTTCCCTTCGCCGATCAGGTCTTCCATCTCCTCCGAGAACGCCGCGAATTCGGGGCCTTTGCAGCAGTAGTGAAGCTCATAGTCCTGCCTGGCTAGCTCCAACGCGTGCATCATGGACTTCATGGGCGTCACGCCAATCCCACCAGCGAGCAGGATCGTTCTGCGTGCGTCCTTGCTGAGCATGAAGTTGTTGCGGGGTACGCTGATCCTGACGGTCTGCCCTACCCGCAGTTCATGGACTGCGATCGAGCCACCGGTACCACGTTCGTCTCGCAGCACACCAATGACATAGCGATGCGGCTCGGCAGGCGAGTTGCTCAAGGAGTACTGCCTGACCATTCCATTCGGCAGATGGATGTCGATGTGCGATCCAGCGGTGAATGGTGGAAGCGCACCACCTTTTGGATCGACGAGTTCGTAGGAGTTGATCCCTTGGGCTTCACGGGTAACACGTCGGATCAACAGCTCCAGCAATGCGGGGTTGGGATTTGCTAAGGATGTCATCGTCATTCACCTCTCACCTAGGCACGGGGCCCTGGGCATACCAGGGCCCCCGCTTTTTATTATTGTTCTCTGAAGCTCTGTTCCAATTGTTCGAACCGCGCGGTGACGAACTCGGCGCGCTCCTTGCCTTTGAGCTTGTCCGCCTCGGTGAGGATCGCTACGGCCTCACGGGCCAGTTTGCGACGGTTGATGACCTCCTGCTCCGGTGTTGCAGCCCTAGGCATGTTGAACACGTTGCCGGTGCAGTAACTGTTCGGCTCGCCTCCCATGTCACGCAACCATTGTGCGAAGCCTGCTGCCGCAGCCTGCGGGTTACTGCCGCGAATGCCGTCACGCAGCATCTTGCGGAAGGCATAGAGGCCGGCGTCGAACTTGGTTGGGTTCTCCAGCGCGTGCACCGCGATCGGGCGCTGGCTGATGATTGCCTCGTAGTCGCCGGGTGCGTACTGGGCTTCCTTGTAGTTGTGGCGCTCACGGTGGTTGGACGGGATCGGCGGAATGTCGTCGATCTTGTACTTGCCGAAGCGCTCTGGACGGCGCATGGCGACCTGGCCTTCCAGGAAGTCGATGGTCTCGTAGCCGACCATGCTCTTGTCGCCCACACCACGGGTATCGATGCCAGGGCCCATGACACGCCAGCCAATCATCTTGGCGTTCTCGTCATCCACCGGCACTGTCCAGCGCACGATGTGGAAGCGGCTGAACAGTTTCTTCGCCGAACCGTCTTCCGAGGTGTAGGCATGCAGGCTGAGGTTTGGCAGCACCTGGTGCTGGATGCGCAGGAACATGCGGTCATCGTTCACGCGACGAGCGCCGGCACAGGCCAGACTGCGGCCTTGGTGAACGGGGATGAACTGCATGTCGGGAGCAACTTCCATGGAAGCTGCGCCGACCTCGTCGAAAGTGGTGCCTTGGAAGTTTTCACCCACCACGTTCTTCGCAGAGTGCAAGGCCGTCGGGTGGAAATTGTCCGCCGCGTTGTCCTGAACCTGCAGCCAGTTGCAGTGCTGGAAGTTGCTGTAAGGCACCAACTCGTCCCCTTCCATCACGGTGAAGTTCTGCTCCCACTCCGGGAACGGCGGCTCTTCATCCGGCGGGCCCATGTAGGCGAACACCAGACCATGACGCTCGAACGCCTTGTAGGCGCCCTGGCGGATCGAGCAGGCGTACTTCTCACCTTCCTTCTCCTCGCCGGCAGGGAACGGCACATGCAGACACGCCCCATCTACGTCGAAGACCATGCCGTGGTAGCAGCACTTGATGCCCTTCTCTTGAATCGCACCGTACTCCAGCGAAGCACCGCGGTGGCAGCAGTGGGCATGGAGCACACCAACCTGGCCGCTACCATCGCGGAACGCCACGAGTTCCTCGCCCATGATTTTGAGGAAGCGAGGCGTATCGGTGAGTTCCAGCGACATGCAGACCGGATGCCAGAAGCGACGGAGGTACTCACCAGATGGGGTACCTGGGCCGGTTTCAGTCAGCTCTGGATCATGGTCAGGGGTTTTGTTGGTGTAGTAGCCACCGTAGGCGATCAGCTTCTTCGGAACGGCAGTGCCGCCGGCGCCACGTTGGTCATCATGCTTGTCGAATTTCTCAGTCATTTTCATTGCCTCAGGCTTTATTGTCAGATACGGGATACGGTATTCGTACTCTGTATACATATTGTTCGAACGCAATGGTGCTGCGGGTACTGCTGCAAACGCTAAGGGGTCAGTTGATGGATTTGTCGACGAGGGCGCCCGCCTTGATCCAGGGCATCATGTCGCGCAAGCGCTCACCAACCACTTCGATCTGGTGACGCTGCAGCAGGCTACGCCGGGCAGTGAGCGTAGGATTGCCTGCCTTGTTTTCCAGAATGAAATCTTTGGCGTATTCGCCGTTTTGGATGCTGGTCAACAGCTCGCGCATCCTGTCCTTTGTTTCAGCAGGCACGATCCTCGGCCCGCTGACGTACTCGCCGAATTCGGCGTTGTTGGAAATGCTGTAGTTCATGTTGCCGATGCCGCCTTCGTAGATCAGGTCGACGATCAGCTTGAGTTCGTGCAGGCACTCGAAGTAGGCCAGTTCAGGCGAGTAGCCACCTTCTACGAGCGTTTCGAAACCCAGCTTGATGAGCTCGACGGTGCCGCCACAAAGTACCGCTTGTTCACCAAACAGGTCAGTCTCGGTTTCTTCGCGGAAGTTGGTTTCGATGATGCCGGCCTTACCGCAGCCGATGGCTGACGCATAGGCCAGGGCCAGCTCAACGGCATGGCCAGATGTGTTCTGCTCGACGGCGATCAGAGCGGGTACGCCATGCCCCGCTTGGAATGTCGAGCGAACAGTATGCCCCGGCGCCTTTGGCGCAATCATGATGACATCCAGATCAGCGCGCGGCTTGACCTGCCCATAGTGGATGTTGAAGCCGTGGGCGAAGGCCAGGGTCGCGTTGCGACGCAGATGCGGCTCGACCTGGGCTTGGTAGACCTCGGCGATCAGTTCATCAGGGATCAGCATCATCACCAGGTCAGCTTGGGCAACCGCCTCGGAAACAGTGCTCACGGCCAGGCCTGCAGCCAGTGCCTTTTTGGACGATGCCGAGCCCTGACGCAACCCAACGATGACATCGATTCCACTGTCACGCAGGTTTTGAGCGTGCGCATGCCCTTGCGCACCGTAGCCGATAATCGCCACGCAGAGTCCCTGGAGCAGGCTTAGGTCGGCATCTTTATCGTAGAACAGCTTCATATCAGTGAGACCCTTTTGTTTTTGTGTTCAGGATTTCGCGCTATGTACTCTGTATACAGAGTTCACAGTCTTGACCTACACTGAACGGGAGTCAAGGAAAATTTGAATGTCTGAGGAGAACGTGGACAATGCAGCTCTCACTGAAGGAAGCCGAGGCTCGGCAGGGTCAAGCAATGACAAGCACACTCAAGCGAATCCAATCACGCACTGACTATGTTGATGAGGTCTACAAAGCCCTGCTCGACGCAATCAGCGATGGCTCGCTTGCACCAGGAGCAAGGCTGACGCAGGAAGAGATCGCCGATCAGATGAACATCTCGCGGTCGCCCGTTCTACAGGCCTTGAGGTTGCTTAAGAAAGATGGCCTGGTTCAGGACGCTCCAGGTCGTGGGCTGCTGGTCACACCGTTGACAACAGACTCCATCCGCAACCTTTACCTGATCCGGGGAGCCCTGGATAACCTGGCAGCCAAGATGGCAGCGGCGCGAAAAATCCCGCTGGATCCGGCGCTGATCAAGCGCGGTCGAAAGGCGTCACAGGGCAAGAACATCAAGGAAATGATCGATGCCGACGTGGCATTCCACAACGCGATCTACGAAGCGTCTGGGAACCCACTGATCGCGCAGAGTGCTCAGGTCTACTGGGTGCATTTGCGTCGAGCAATGGGGGCTGTACTGCAGTCCTCGGGCCAACGCGATGCCATCTGGGATCAGCATGAAGGAATCGCCAAAGCGATTGCGGCGGGTGACGTGGAAGCGGCGGGCGCGCTGACTGATGTCCATACAACGCAGGCGAGTGAAAACTTGATCGAGCGGCTCGGCCATCTGCTTTCGCAAGCGTGAAACAGGCGCCCGGGAAACCGGGCACCCGCTACGAGTGGCTTATCGGTTGACTACAGATTTAGGCATTGCAAGGCATATACACGCGGCAAAGGTCAGAGATCCAGCGATGCAGTACAGAGCCAGGTCGGTGGATGAAGTAGTATCCTTCACCCAACCGATCATGTACGGGCTGACAAATCCGGCCAGACTGCCGATAGAGTTAACCATCGCAATGCCGGCAGCTGCTGCCGCTCCTCCCAGAAATGCAGGGGGCAGGCACCAGAATTGGCATAGCCCGGTCATGATTCCCATCGTCGCTAATGACAAGAAAACAAGAGAAACAGTTGGGTTGCCGGCTGTGAGCGTGCTCATCACCAAGCCGAACGCTCCCAGCAGTGCCGGCAAGGCTGCATGCCAACGGCGCTCCTTGTGGCGATCGGCACTACGACCGGTGTAGATCATTGCAGCCGTGGCGAACGCGTACGGGATGGTGGTCAGCAGAGAGACTGTGGATGCCTCCTGGATACCTGAGCTTTTGATCAGGGAGGGCAACCAGAAGCTGACGCCATAGAGCCCCATCATGAAGCCGAAATAACCCGAGCTTAGCACCCATACCCGCTTGTTCCTGAATGCCCCGAACACCGAATGGACTTCCTTGGTTCCACCCTCTTTTTCCAGGTTGCGCTTCAAGGTTTCCTTGTCGCTCGGCGACAACCACTTGGCATCATCGATCTTGTCTTGCAGGTAGAACAGCACGACCACACCCGCGATGATGGAGGGTAGCGCCTCCAAGAAGAACAACCATTGCCAGGCAGAGTGCCCCATCCACCCGTGCGTGGAGGCCATGATCCAGCCCGACAGAGGGCCACCGACCACTCCCGCCATAGGGATCCCGGTCATGAACATCGCCGTAATCTTGCCCCGGCGCGACGGTGGGAACCAGTAGGTGAGGTACAGAATGATGCCAGGGAAGAAACCTGCCTCGGCGAGACCCAACAGAAAGCGCAGAACGTAGAATTGCATCGGCGTCTGAACGAAGATCATGCTTGCCGACAGGATGCCCCAACTGATCATGATCCGGGCAATCCAGCGCCTTGCTCCTACCCGGTGCAGAATGATGTTGCTGGGCACTTCAAACATGAAGTATCCGAGAAAGAATATGCCAGCACCAAGACCATAGATGGTTTCACTGAACTTTAATTCATCCAGCATCTGAAGTTTGGCGAACCCGATATTCACACGATCCAGATACGCGAATACATAGCAAACAAATAGAAAGGGAATAAGTCGCAAGGCTACACGGGTATACAACTGGGACTCAGCGGCTGAATCCTGGACGGCATAAGGTGCCTCTAGAGCATTAGACATGATGCCAATCTCCGATTGATTTTGTATTTGTTGTAGGCGGGCCGTGCAGCAGCGCCGTTCCAGGTTCGGCGCTGCTGCAGAGATGGGTCAGGAGAACATGTCCGGCTGTTCTGCCACGAGTTGGTCGTAGAGGGGTTGGAAGTGAAGCCAGCCGATGAAGGGACTACCCACATTCTCACGGCTGTAACGGCAGCGCTCCGGCGTCACCAGCTTGGGCGTGATGCCGCTGGCTTCGATCAGCAGTTGCTGCTGGCAGCACCGCTCCAACGCGATGAACCAGAATGCAGCCTCATCGATACTGTGCCGACTGGCCGTAAGCAGGCCGTGATTTTGGTGGATTACTGCACGCACATCCTTGAAGTATTCGCTAACTGACTTGCCCGCCTTCGCCTCTACCGCAACGGCGCCGGCTTCAGCGGTGATTACAACGTGGTCTTCGAAGAACACCGCTGCGTCCTGGGTGATCGGCGGCAACGGGCGCCCGGTGGCAGACCAGGCTCCGCCGTAGATGGTGTGCGCATGGCACATGGCGACGATATCCGGGTGCGCTTCGTGAACGGCAGCGTGCAGCACGAAGCCAGCCCGGTTGATCGCGTAGTCACCCTGGACGACCTTCCCTTCATGATCCGCGAGGATCAGGCTGGACAGCTTCACCTGCGAGAAATGGACGGCCATCGGGTTTGTCCAGTACAGCTCTGGGAACTCCGGATCGCGAACGGTCAGATGACCGGCAAAACCGTAATCAAGGCCGTGTTTTGCAAACGCCCGGCAGGCTGCAACAAGATGTTTCTTCCGATACTGCCGCTCTTCTTCAAAACTCTTGAAGTCTGGCATTTCCGGAAAGATCAGTCCCTGCTGTTCAGGTTGATAGACCGATATGCGGCGTTTTTCGTTGGATGCTGGTTCAATTCGCAGCAAGGGATCCATAATGCCAACCTCATCTTTTATTGTTGTTGGAGACCCATAGTTGACTTTAGGCGTATGGATTGACAAACGAAGGCTTTTCACTCAAGGTTGAATTAAATTTAGCCTAATCAAATAATAATGAGAAAGATTCCTAACTTCGCCGCTATCAAGGCTTTTGAGGCTGCTGCTCGCCTGGAAAGCTTCGTCGCTGCTGCTGACGAATTGCACTTGTCTCCCTCCGCCGTCAGTCACCAGGTGAGAAAACTTGAGGCTACTCTGGGCATGGAGCTTTTCAAACGACAGCCGCGCTCGGTCGAGTTAACGATCCAAGGTCGTGCCCTCGCTCAGCGTCTCACCACAGCCCTCGACGGCTTGGAGTCGGCACTGTCGATGTGGATGCCCAGTGCGGAGCAGCTGCAGCTCGCCGTCCATTGCGCACCTAGCTTTGCTTCCAAATGGCTCTCGCCTCGTTTGGCACGCCTGGTGAGTGAGCCAAACCCTCTTCACATCCGTTTGACCTCCAGTGCTACGCCCCCCGAGCTCACTCGGCACGAGGAGATCGACATCGCGATCACCTACGGTGCGCCGATCCAGCGCGTCGGCGTAATTTCCGAGCCCTTGGGCCTGGAAACTATCGCACCCATGAGTTCACCGCGTTTCTTCGACGCATCTGAAACGCTTGAACCTCGCACGCTCAAGCCAGGATCGTTGATCGATTCCCAGCTTAGCCCGGTGCGATGGAGCGACTGGTTCCGACATGAGGGCGTGGCTGAACGATCGGACTTGGGAGGGCTTTCTTTCGACCGCGCGGCTCTCGTTCTCTCAGCCGCAGCAGATGGGCTTGGCATTGCTTTGGAATCTACCCGACTGGCGGAGAATGAGCTGCGTCAAGGCTCACTGGTGGTATTGAACGGGCATATGCCTGCGTTGCAGCGCGAGATGCATTTCCTCTGCTATCGAGGATCGATGAGAGGCAGCCGCAAGATTGAGCGGTTCAAGGAATGGATCATGAGCCAGATCAACGAGGCATGAAGCCTCTGCCCTTCCCCGCTCAAACTTGAGTCAGAGCCAGGCCCCTCAAGTGCCTGCCACCCCAGCATTCATCCAGATCATCAGGCCTGTCAGAGTCGCCAGAGAACCCAAGGTGGAGATCAGGATGGTGCGGGAAATCAACCCAGCCTCCCGACGATAAAACTCTGCCAGCATAAAAGGCCCGGTGCCGGTTGGAAGCGCACTGAGCAGTAGCGCAGAATTTGCCCACATCGATTGAAGTGCGAACACCTTGAATGCGAGGAACCACGTCAGCAACGGCTGCCCCACCAGCTTGATGGTGACAAGGGGCCAGGGGCTGCTTTTGCCCGCAGCCGACTTGACCGTTTTCTGCCCAAGGAACAGTCCCAGAGAAATGAGCGCACAGGGCGTGGTTGCTGTTGCCAACATATCGAGAAAACTCAGGACAGGGTGAACCAGCGGAACCCCTGTCATGGCCCAGGCAGCACCAGCGATGGGCGCGATGACCAAGGGATTTTTCGAGAGTGCCTTCACGACGACGGCTATCGCTTTGCCGATATGCCGCTCCTCCTGCAAGCCAACCTCAATGCAAATGACCGCAATCGCGAACAGGACACACACCACAATGAGCGTCGAAATGAGCGCGGGCTGAAGGCCTGGATGGCCAAAGACGATGGCACAGAGCGGAATGCCAATGTAGCCGGTGTTGGCGTAACCAGCGCTTAAGCCGTCGATGCTGGAGCTGGCAAGGCTATGCCCAGTGCACAGTCGCCAGACCAGCGTCCCTGCGAAAATTGCCAAGGTGCCGGCACCGAAGGAAATGATGAAACCAGGTTGCCAGATTTCAGCCCATGATGCGGTCGCGGTCACCTTGAACAGCAAGGCAGGTAAGCAGAGCCACACCACCATTTTGTTGATCTCGGAGGCGGCTTGGTCTCCAAGTCGATTCGTCTTTCGGCAAATAAATCCAGCGAGGATGAGAGCGAAAATAGGTAAAACGATAGCGAGAACGGTGTACATGACTTCCACAATGACGAGGGTTTTGGGCCTGCATAGATTAGAATCGCCAACCAATGCAGTCCAATGACTATGAAGTAGTCGATTGATACCTCCGGAGCATCAATGATCGAACACCGGCACTTGCGCTATTTCCTGGCCCTGGCTGATCTACTTCATTACGGCAGGGCCTCTGCACAGGTGAACGTGGCCCAGTCCTCGCTAAGCCGCCAGATTGCAGACCTGGAATCCCAGCTTGGGTGCCAGCTCTTTGTGCGCACTTCTCGTTCAGTTGAACTGACCTCGGCTGGCCTGGAGTTTCAGCGCAGCGCGCAACTGGTCATGCAGGCGATGGATTCGGCGATTCGCTCCACCCAGGCCGTAGCCCGAGGTGAGAAAGGAGCGCTGCGTATCGCATTCACGTCCATGATCGCCTGGTCTGGTTTGCCCAGGCTGATCAAGGCCTACGCCGATAGCGCACCCGGCGTAAATCTGGAGCTGAGCGAACTGATCCCAGGTGCGTTGATGAAAGCCGTAGAGTCCGGAGAATGCGATATCGGCCTCACCTTCGAGGCAACGGTTCAGCCTCCGTATCAATACCTGGAGCTGCAGCGTGAGTCGCTGAGCATCGCCGTTCCAGCCGATCACCGCTTGGCGCACCAGAAGGTCGTAGGCGTCAAAGACCTTATAGATGAACCCTTCATCTTGAGCCCCCGCGACACTGCATCGGTGCTGTACGATGGCATCGTCCAGCTGTGCCGACAAAACGGCTTTGAGCCCCGTGCTCGGATGTATACGCAGCTCCAAGGGACGATCGTGAACCTGGTTGGAGAAGGGCTAGGTGTCTCGATCATTCCAACCGCCATGTCGAAGTCGAACCCAGAGTCAGTTCGATTCGTACGGATCGATGATGCCCCCGAACTGGCTCTGGGAATGGTTTGGAACACGACCAACTCGAACCCGTGCCTCTCTGCCTTCATTCAGTCTGTGGACGCCCGCCTCGACGAGACATGATCGAGTACGAGCGCCGACTCTAATTCGCTAACGGTTCACCACCCCTTTCGGCATTGTTAGGCAGACCACGGCAGCACAAACCAGCGCCGCTGCGATGCAGTACAACGCGATGCTGGTCGACCCTGTGGAATCCTTCACCCAGCCGATCAGATAAGGGCTTATGAAGCCCGCCAAGTTACCGATGGAGTTGATCATCGCGATGCCGGCAGCTGCTGCGACCCCGCCCAGAAACGCGGGTGGGTAGCACCAGAACTGACTCATGGCAGACATCACGCCCATGGCTCCGATCGAGAGAAACGCGACCGTCAGAATAGGGTTCTGCTCCGTAGTAGTAGCAAGCACCAAACCCATCGCGCCAATCACTGCCGGCACCGCCGCATGCCATCGACGCTCTAACACGTTGTCAGAATGTCGCCCAGTCATGACCATCGCAATCGTGGCCAACGCGTACGGTATGGTGGTCAGCAGCGAGACTTCAGCAGCGCTCTGAACGCCGGAGTTCTTGATGAGCGATGGCAGCCAGAACGTGATCCCATTCAAGCCCATCATCACACCGAAGTATCCTGCACTTAGCAGCCAAACCTTAGGATTGGTGAAAGCGCTGAATGCGGAATGTCCGTGATGCGGCTGGGCCTCCCCCTGAAGGTTGCGCTTGAGAATGGCCTTCTCTTCCTGGGTGAGCCACTTGGCATCGTCGGGATTGTCACGCAAGTACGCCAAGACAACGAAGCCAGCGACGATCGATGGTATTGCTTCGAGGGCGAACAGCCATTGCCAAGCTGAAAAGCCGTGCCAGCCGTGAGTGCTCGACATGATCCAGCCGGAAAGTGGGCCACCCAATACCCCCGCCATCGGAATACCCGTCAGGAACATCGCGGTGATTTTTCCCCTCCGGGAGGAAGGGAACCAATAGGTCAAATACAAGATGATGCCGGGGAAGAATCCAGCTTCTGCTACGCCCAGGAAAAACCTGAGGGTGTAGAACATGGCAGGCGTCTGAACGAACACCATGCAGGCCGACAACACGCCCCAGCTGACCATGATGCGAGCGATCCAGCGACGAGCGCCGACCTTGTGCAGCATCATGTTGCTCGGCACTTCAAAAATGAAATAGCCGAAGAAGAAAATCCCTGCCCCCAGCCCGTAAACGGTTTCGCTGAACTTCAGTTCATCCAGCATCTGCAGCTTCGCGAATCCCACGTTCACCCGATCAAGGTAGGCGAAGACATAGCAGAGAAAGAGAAATGGAATCAGTCGAAGGGTCAAGCGCGCGTACAGCTTTGACTCGTCCGGGGTGGAACGCGAATCAGGGACGCAGGCAGCATCAAGAGCATTAGGCATCTGCCTATCTCCAGTCATTGTTATTGTATGGCGGGCAAGAAAAGGCGCCGCCCGGACGGACAGCGCCAGGGTACTTACGAGAACATGTCAGGCTGCTCAGCCGCGATCTTGTCGTAGAGCGCCTGGAAGTGCAGCCAGCCAATGAACGGGCTGCCGACGTTCTCACGGCTATAGCGGCAGCGCTCCGGCGATACCAGTTTCGGCGTGATGCCCGAGGCCTCGATCAGTAGTTGCTGCTGGCAGCAACGTTCCAGCGCGATGAACCAGAACGCAGCTTCGTCGATGCTGTGGCGGCTAGCAGTCAGCAGGCCGTGGTTCTGGTGAATGGCGGCTCGTACATCCTTGAAGTAGTCGCAGACTGCGTTACCGGCCTTGGCTTCCACCGCGACGGCACCGGCTTCAGCAGTGATGACCACGTGGTCTTCGAAGAACACAGCAGCATCTTGGGTGATCGGAAGCAGTGGCCGCCCGGTCGAGGCCCAGGCACCACCGTAGATGGTGTGCGCATGGCACATGGCGACGATATCCGGATGCGCTTCGTGCACCGCAGCGTGCAGTACGAAACCGGCACGGTTGATGGCGTACTCGCCCTGCACCACCTTGCCCTTGTGATCGGCTAAGATCAGGTTGGACACTTTGACCTTGGAGAAGTGGACAGCCATCGGGTTCGTCCAGTACAACTCGGGGAACTCCGGGTCGCGCACGGTCAGGTGGCCGGCGAAACCATAATCAAGGCTGTGCTCAGCGAATGCGCGGCACGCAGCCACCAAGTGCTTCTTGCGGTACTGGCGCTCTTCTTCGAAGTTCTTGAACTCAGGGATCTCGGGAAAGATGAGCCCTTCCTGTTCAGGCTGATAGATCGAAATACGTTTCTTGCCGCCTGCGGTTGGGTCAAGTTTGAGTACCGATTCCACGATTACCACCTCTGGTTATTGTTTGGGGTGGTGTCATGGTCTAGATCAGAGACAGCAGTGACAAACGATCCGTTTTCAAGCAAGGCTCAATAAAATTCAGTCTTGGGGTTTTTCACCTTGAGCTTGCCGCTGAGTCTTAAAGCGAGGGGAAACGTGCCCAACAAGACGAATATAGGAGTTTGAGATCTGCTTCAGACAGAGGCCCTATCAGCAAGGCCTAGTTTCTTAGGGTAAGTCTGCCGCCCAACCTAATCAGGCGCGCACGCACTCTGCAATAGCCATATCTGGAGCTGTATACCTCAGAGTGAAGCGGTCAATGAAGCGAACGGAGCATGCTGATGAGTGACTTGGTGTAGCCTGGATGTGCGCTGAAATCTCGGAAAACAACGCTGTGCTCCAGCACCGCCCACGGCTCCGAAAGCTCCTTGATGTGGAGACTCATGGCCTTGCGGTACCTTCTGCCGAGCGACTGAGGCAATATCGCAACGCCAACCCCCGCCTCCACCAGTCTGCTGACAGACTCGAAGCTGGCCACCTGAAGGTGTGGAGCAAACTCGCAGCCGAGCTGGCTCGCGTGCTTCTTCAGGAGCTCATGCAGCGGACTTCCCGCCGGCAAGCTGACATGGGAATAGAGAAAGGTGTCAGCTAACGTCACGCTATGGTTTCTACTCAGCGGATGATCTGCGGCCACAGCCAGCACCAGACGCTCAGCACTGAACGGAATGACCTCCAGGCCGATGGCTGATACCGGACCACTGACAGGGCCAGTGGTGATTCCAATATCCGCAGCCCCCTCCAGAATGTCGCCAAGGACATCCACTGAATTGCGCTCCTGGAGCTCAATCTCCACACCTGGAAAATCCGCTCGAAAACGTCTTAGCGCTACCGGCAACGCATCGATGACCGCAATCGTATCGGCGACGACCTTGATGCGCCCAAAGCTGCCTACGCCTGGCTCAGCAAACTCGGACTTCAAGCATTCGAGCTGCTGCATGACGAGCCTGGCGTGTACCAACAGCCGTGAACCAGCATCCGTGAGCATCACCCCGCAACTATTGCGATAGAGCAATTGAGCGTTCAACTCCAACTCGAGCGCCTTGATCCGCGCACTGGCTGCGGCCGGTGACAGTAGCGCCCGTTTGGCCCCAAGGCTGAGACTCGGCGCGCTGGCGATTTCGACGAAAAGCGCCAAGTCCTTGATGTTCATGGTCATGATAATTCCTGGTGTGCGATCAACCCGAGCTATCCACCTCCCGCGTCCAGCGCCCTAGCGTCATCCCGTTGACATTCAGCGAAAGCAAAGAAAACTGCGACCCGCAAAATCTTCTCATTTGAAATTACTTGATGCAATATAAATTACAAAGGAAAGGCCAATCAAAGAAAAACAAATCAAATGACCATAATCGAAATTCGAGATCCTTCTATGCATCCGGACGATAAAGCCAAGATCCCCCCCAACAACGCAGCTGTCATCCGAAGCGAAGACCTGATCCAGAGCGTGGCGGACGCCCTGCAGTACATTTCCTACTTCCATCCCACCGACTTCATCGAAGCCTTGCATGGGGCCTACCTACGCGAGGAGTCAACCTCTGCCAAGGATGCAATGGCGCAGATACTGATCAACTCACGCATGTGTGCAACCGGGCGCCGGCCTATCTGCCAGGACACCGGCATCGTCACGCTATTCGTACGTGTTGGCATGCAAGTACGCTGGGAGAATTCCGGCCTGAGCGTCGACGACATGATCAATGAGGGGGTACGCCGCGCCTACCAATTGCCGGAGAACGTGCTGCGCGCATCGATCGTCAGCGACCCCGCAGGCCGACGCCCCAATACGCGCGACAACACCCCGGCAATCATTCACTACTCGCTGGTACCGGGCGCGACCGTCGAAATCGACATCGCTGCCAAAGGCGGTGGATCGGAAAACAAGTCAAAGATGGCCATGCTCAACCCCTCCGACTCGATCGTTGACTGGGTGTTGAAGACCGTGCCAACGATGGGTGCCGGATGGTGCCCTCCTGGCATGCTCGGCATTGGCATAGGCGGTACTGCGGAAAAAGCTGCTGTGATGGCCAAGGAAAGCCTGATGGGGGCTATCGATATTCACCAGCTAAGGGCCCGCGGCCCTGCGAACCGGGTCGAGGAGTTACGCTTGGAGCTGTTCGAGAAGGTCAATCAACTGGGGATTGGTGCACAGGGCCTGGGCGGACTCACCACGGTCCTGGATGTGAAGATCCTCGACTACCCCACCCATGCGGCATCTCTACCCATCTGCATGATTCCCAACTGCGCGGCGACCCGACATGTTCACTTCGTGCTTGATGGTTCCGGTCCCGCAGAGCTGCAAGCACCTTCGCTTGACGCCTACCCCGAGATCGTCTGGGAGGCTGGCCCGAGCGCACGCCGCATTGACCTGGACAGCCTGACCCCGGATGACATCGCCAGCTGGCAACCTGGCGAGACACTGCTACTGAACGGCAAGATGCTGACCGGGCGCGATGCGGCGCACAAGCGCATGGTGGAAATGCTGAACCGGGGTGAGTCGCTGCCCGTCGACCTGAAAGGCCGATTCATCTACTACGTTGGCCCCGTCGATCCGGTGGGTGACGAAGTCGTTGGTCCTGCCGGCCCCACAACTGCCACTCGCATGGACAAGTTCACCCGGCAAATTCTGGAACAAACCGGCCTGCTTGGCATGATCGGCAAATCCGAACGCGGCCCTGCGGCAATCGAGGCCATCAAGGATAACCGGGCGGTGTATCTGATGGCCGTCGGTGGCGCCGCCTACCTGGTGGCGCAAGCCATCCGCAAGTCGACCGTGCTGGCGTTCGCGGACCTTGGCATGGAAGCCATCTACGAGTTCGAGGTCAAGGACATGCCCGTTACCGTGGCAGTCGACAGCCAAGGCACCTCGGTGCATCAAACCGGCCCGCAGTACTGGAGCGAACGCATTCTGCTGCGCACCGACGCCTGAAGCCGCACACAGCCGGATAAAAAAGACCGCTGCAGCAGAACTGCAGCGGTCAAGGCTTAACGAAGAGGCCTGAGGGCTGCTAAAGCGAAAGCCCTGGGCGACTCTACATACAAAAACAACATTGAATCAATATCTTTCATAAGAAAGGATTTTTAAGCAGACTGTTGTCATTCGAAAGGCATTGTGTAGAATCAGTCATGCGAATGAAATTCTCGGCACGACATCCAAAAAACAACCGCCGAGCCCTGGCGCTGATGCCCATCGATTGATACTTCGGAGTCCGCTATGCCCGCTAAGAACCTGGATGCACATCTCTTCATCAATGGCCAATGGCAGGAGGGCAGCGCGGGCAAACGCGACAACGTGGACCCTGGCAACGGCGAGATCCTTGGCATTGTCAGCCTGGCCAGCGCTAGTCAGGTCGATGCCGCTATCAAGGCGGCCGACGCAGCGTTCCCGGCCTGGAGCAGAACCCCTGCCGTCCACCGCGGGCTGCTGCTGAAGAAGGTTTCGGCCCTGCTGGCGGAACGCGTCGATGAGCTGGCCAATGCCTTGCTGCTCGAAGGTGGCAAGACCAAGGCAGATGCCTACGGCGAAGCCGGGCGCGCCATCGAAGCATTCGGCTGGAACGGCGAAGAGGCCTCGCGCGTCTTCGGCAAAGTCCACACTGGCATCGTCGAGGGCAGCACGCGCCTGTCAGTACCAACTGCATTGGGAGTAGCGGCAGCGATCACACCGTGGAACTTCCCCGCCGTGCTGATTGCCCGCAAGCTGGGTGCTGCACTTGCCGCCGGCTGCACTGCAGTCCTCAAAGCGTCTGAGTTCACGCCGTACAGTGCCACCGTGATCATCCGCGCCATCGTCGATGCGGGTATCCCGGCCGGGGTTGTGAACCTGGTGTACGGCGACCCTGCCGCAGTGAGTGAGCAACTGCTTGCCGCACCTGAGGTCAAGATCGTCTCGTTCACTGGCTCCACCCATGTCGGCAAGCTCTTGGCCGCCCAAGCGGCGCGCAATCTGACACGCTGCGTCTTTGAACTCGGTGGCCACGCCCCGGTGATCGTTTGGGAGGATGCCGATCCAGAGCGCGTTATCCAGGTGACGGCACCTGCCAAGTTCGGCACCGCCGGTCAGTCCTGCGTCGCGCCGACTCGCTACCTGGTTCATGAAAGCCTGCATGACAAGATTGTTCAGGGTCTCGTCGCAAAGGCCGAGTCCTATCAGCTGGGCCACGGCCTCGAGGACGGCACCACCCTCGGCCCTGTTGCCCATGCAGGTCGTATCGCCGAATTCAAGGCGCTGATCGAGGATGCGGTTAGCAAAGGTGCAGTGGTCGAGACGGGCGGCTACCAAGTCGACCGCCCCGGCTTCTTCTTCAAGCCAACCATCCTCAGCAATGTACCTAGCGACGCCAAGATCCTCTTCGAAGAACCTTTTGGCCCGATTGCCACCGTGCAGAAAGTCGCCTCACTTGAGCAAGCCCTCAAGCATGCCAACGCAGCACCTTATGCATTCGCTGCGTACCTGTTCAGCGATTCGCTGCGCGTGCGCAACGAGGTCGTGGCGAAGCTGAACGCTTCTAACCTGGGCATCAACCAGACAGCCCCGTCCCTGCCCGACGTTGCGCTGGGTGGCTTGGGTAACAGTGGTTACGGCTACGAAGGCGGCAGCGAAGGCGTGCTCGCCTACACCCAACTCAAGCTGATCAACCAGTCTGCGCTCTGACTCGCAACATGACGAACTGGCGCTCACCGTCCTGGATCGGGAGCGCCCTTTGCCAAATATCAATGGGCGCGATTATTCGCGACATCTCGAAGAGGTTGAAATGGCTACTCCACTCACAATCGCCAAGGTAATTGCGTCCCCTGGCGTAGGTTCGTTCTTTTTCGATGACCAAGCCGCGATCAAGGCGGGTGCAGTAAGGGATGGCTCGGCTTACTTGGGCGTCCCTGTGACCCCTGGCTTCAAAGCGGTTCGCGAGCCCTCCGAAGCCGTCTCGGTGATGTTGGTGCTGAGCGATGGCTACATCGCCCACGGCGACTGCGCGAGCGTGCAGTACACCGGCGTGGGCGGCCGCGAGCCACGCTTCCACGCCGCCGCCCTAGCCCAGCAGATCGAACAGGAACTGGGGCCTCGCCTGGTGGGTATGCCGGTGAACGGCTTCCGTGAAGCCGCGATCGCCACCGAGCGCCTGGTCGATGAACTGTTCGACAGCAAGCGAGGTGCTGCCTACGGCGTGTCCCAGGCACTGCTCAATGCTGCTGCGCATGCCGCGGGTCACCACCTGATGGCTCAGGTGATCAAGGACGAATGGGACATCAGTCGCCCACTGGCTGCGGTACCGATCTACGGGCAATGCGGCGATGAACGCTATACCACCGTCGACAAGATGATCCTCAAGAGCGTCCCGGTCCTTCCCCATGGCTTGATCAACACTCCCAGCCTGGTAGGCACCGACGGCGTCGCACTGGAAGAGTACATCGGCTGGCTGCGCGCGCGCATCGGCCAACTGCGCGTCAGCGAAAGCTACAAACCCATCCTCCACATCGACGTGTATGGCCTGATCGGCAGCGTGGCACAAGGCTCGATCGAGCACACCGCCAACATCATCCAGAAGCTCGAACGTGCTGCAGGCGACCACGAACTGCGCATCGAACACCCACTTGATGCCGGTAACCGTGACGCTCAGATCGAAGCCATGGGGAATCTGCGACAAACGCTGAAATCGCGTGGCAGCAAGGTATCGATCATTGCCGATGAATGGGCCAACACGGCCGAGGACGTCCACCTGTTCGCAGCCGCCGGTGCTACCGACATGGTACAGATCAAGACCCCGGACCTGGGCTCGATTCACAACTCCATCGACGCCATCCTCGACTGCCACAAATACGGTATCGGCCCGGTACTCGGCGGTACCTGCGCAGAGACGGACCAGTCGGCGCGTACTACCGCCCATATCGGCGTGGCAACCGGCGTTAGCCAGATGCTGGCCAAGCCCGGCATGGGCTTCGACGAGGGTTACAACATCGTCTTCAACGAAATGAACCGCGCTCTGCGGATCGCCAGCCTTATCGAGCGTTCCTGACCACTGATGCACGGGGCGGCGCCTGCGTCGCCTCAGAGGATAAGAATCATGTCGCTGCACACCGTCATCAATGGCGCCACTTCGTTCCTGTTCGTACCAGGCAACCGTCCTGAACGGTTCCAGAAGGCCCATGAGTCAGGCACCGATATCGTCATCATCGACCTTGAGGATGCCGTCGCTACAGCCGAGAAAGCGCAAGCACGAGCAAACGTGCGGACCTGGCTCCTGAGCAACCCGACCCTGCCGACGGTCGTACGCATCAACCCGCGCACGACCCCGGCGTTCGAGGAAGACGTGCACGCCCTCGCCGGGCTTGCGCGTGCGGTCATGCTGCCCAAGGCCGAAACCGCTGAGGACATTGCCGAAACCGTTGCCACACTCGGCGACGGGATTCTGATCGTCGCCCTGATCGAAACCGCCAAGGGTGTCCTCAACGCGCCACAGATCGCGGCCTCTCCCCGCGTTGCCCGCCTGGCCTTCGGCAATGTCGATTTTGCTGCAGACGTGCAGATCAAGTCCGACGACAACCAGGCACAACTGTTCGCACGCTCTCAACTGGTGCTGGCTTGCGCTGCAAGCCAGATCGCCGGCCCCATCGACGGGGTTACGACCAATATCCTCGATGAGTCAGTGACCTTGCATGCGGCTGAATATGCCCGCTCCCTGGGCTTCACCGGCAAGCTCTGCGTTCACCCTCGCCAAGTCGCCCCGGTACGACGCGCCTACCTGCCTACCGAAGACGAGATCGCCTGGGCCACCGCAATTGTTCAGCGCGCATCAGACAGCAACGTGGCCACGATCGACGGCCAGATGATCGATCGCCCGGTGGTGCTGCGTGCCGAGCAAATTCTCGCTCAGGCAGCGCATGCCACTCTCAACTGACTGTCCGGCCAGCCGCCAGACGGCTGGCGTTGCAACGGGAGACTATCAATGAACAATGCACACACTGTCAGGCCGCTGGACGGCGTCAAAGTCATCAGCCTGGAGCACGCAATCGCGGCCCCCTTCTGCACCCGTCAACTTGCAGACCTCGGCGCCCGAGTTATCAAGGTAGAACGGCCAGGCAGCGGTGATTTCGCCCGCGGCTACGATACTCGAGTCAATGGCCTATCCTCCCACTTCGTCTGGACCAACCGCTCGAAAGAGAGCCTGGGCCTGGATCTCAAGGCTGCCGAAGGCAAGGAAATCCTGCTCAAGTTGCTGGAAGACGCCGACGTGCTGATCCAGAACCTGGCGCCAGGTGCGGCAGCGCGCATGGGGCTCGACTACGAGGCGCTGAAGGAGCGCTTTCCGCGCCTGATCGTCTGCGACATATCTGGATATGGCGTCGGCGGCCCGTACGAGAAAAAGAAAGCCTATGACCTGCTCATCCAGAGCGAAGGCGGTTTTCTGTCGGTGACCGGCGGCCAGGGCGAAGACCAGTTGGCCAAGGCCGGCTGCTCGATTGCCGACATTGCCGCC
The DNA here is from genome assembly GCF_044749485.1 of Pseudomonas sp. NPDC089401. Classification (NCBI taxonomy): domain Bacteria; kingdom Pseudomonadati; phylum Pseudomonadota; class Gammaproteobacteria; order Pseudomonadales; family Pseudomonadaceae; genus Pseudomonas; species Pseudomonas sp. NPDC089401. Next base: position 162,991 of record NZ_JBIVIA010000005.1, read on the forward strand.
GGTATGTACGCCTACACCAACATTCTCAGTGCGCTGCTGCTGCGCGAGAAGACCGGCGCCGGCAGCCGCGTCGACATCTCCATGCTCGAGAGCCTGGTGGAGTGGATGGGCTATCCGCTGTACTACGCCTACAACGACGCGCCACCACCGCCACGGGCCGGCGCCTCGCACTCCACCATCTACCCCTACGGCCCCTTCAATGCGGGCAACGGCGGCGTGGTCATGCTGGGTCTGCAGAACGAGCGCGAGTGGCGGTCGTTCTGCGAGAGCGTATTGCAACTGCCCGAGCTTGCCGATGACCCGCGCTTTGCCACCAACCCACTGCGCTCGGCCAACCGGGTGGAGCTGCGGCAGATCATTCTCGATTTGTTCTCCAGCCTCAGCGCCGACGCCGTGGTGCAGCGCCTGGATGAAGCACAGATCGCCAATGCAAGGGTCAACGAGATGGCCGGCGTATGGCAGCATCCACAGCTCAAGGCGCGCGATCGCTGGCGTGAGGTGGGCAGCCCGGCGGGCACCTTACCCGCACTGCTACCCCCAGGACGCAGCTCGGCGTTCGAGCCACGCATGGGCGACGTTCCGGCAGTCGGGCAGCATTCGTCTTCGATTCTGGCGGAGCTGGGCTATAACGTGGGCCAGATCGACCAACTGACCAAAGACAACATCATCTGATCCGAAACGCGGCGGGCTGTACGCTCGCCGAACGGCTCAAGCGCCTGAAGCTCCAGCTGCAGATGACAGAACTTGCGATGGCCCGTCGACACTGATGAGCGCCATCTGCAAGGCTGCTGAAATTGGATAGTCAGTACCCCTGCCGCCCTGCAGCATCAGGTCAGACCGCCGTGAAAGGGTGGCTGAGCAAGAGGGAATGGGCCATGAACTCGCTGAACGACTGCATCCAGACGCTGAAAATGCTGGTCGATTTCGATGCTGCGCTGATCCTCACCAATTGCACCGAAGACGGCCATCACCTGCAGCTTTGGAGCGAGGGATACGACAGTGCTTGCACCCAGGCGCTGTCTCACGATTTTCCAGCCCTGTACCCACCCGGCTTCACCGCCTGCGTTTCGCCAGCGCAACTGCTTCCGCCGTCGATTTCCCAGCAAGGCGATGATCTGTACCCGCCATTTCGCAGCACCGACATCTACAAACTGGCCTTGCATCGGCAGGGCTTTCGGGACGGCATGACGCTGGAGCTGTGGCACCAGGATCGCCCTATAGGGCTGGCGCACTTTTCCAGCAAAACCGAATGCGCCTATGGTATCGAGAGCCGCAAGCTTGCCCGAGTGGCCAGGCAAGTCATCGAAACAGCCCTCGAACGAGCAACGCTGGTGTTGCACACACCGGAATCCTTCACCCTGCGCATTGCCAATAACCATTGCACAGGCGCCTCCAGGCTGCTTGCCCCGCATGCCTGCGACCGTCTTACGCAGACGCTGTCACACCTGCCTCGCGGCACTCAACCGATACGTTTCTATTGGCCGGATGGTCGGCATTGCTACAGCGTAACGGCGGTATCGTTAGCCTCAAACGGGGTGCTGGCCCATTTCACACCCGTGCTGTACCCGCAGCAGATCACCGGCAAGGAGTTGCACACACTTAGCTGGCTGATCGCCGGCCTGGCCGATCAGGAAATCGCCCGCGCCCTGCATGTCAGCGAGAGGACCGTGCACAGCCATGTCTCCTCGCTGCTCAGAAAGCTGGACGTCAGCAGACGCTCCCAGGCTGCGGTGAAGGCCGCCATCAATCACTGGTACATTCCTGACCCTGATGGCATCCTCTTCGCCAGCCTGCATGGCAGTTGCATGACACCCAGGCCTGAGCCGCGCCATGCCGGCAGGCTCAGGCCTTGACCCTCAGCGGATATCGCGCACCAATTTCGCGGCGCTGTCCACCGCCTCGCGCTCTGCAGTCAGCAACTCATCACCGCCCATGGTGGTGAGAAAGTCATTGAAGGGGTCTGCAACCGTGCGCACCTGGGTCAGCTCCTCGATCACCGCCAAACCGCAGAATGGCAGGTAATGCGGACTGTATCCCCCCTCCTGGACAAACACGATACGCCCCTCGCATACATCCTTGGCGCAGTCGATGATAGTACGCGCCAGGTTGCGGAAACCAGCCGCGGTCACCATCATCCGCGCCAGTGGGTCCATGATGCTGGCGTCGAAGCCGGAGCCGACGATGATCAGTTCCGGCTGATAGGCGTGCAGTGCCGGTACGACAACTTTTTCCATGGCATAACGGTAAGCGGCATTACCACCGCCTGGTGGGAGAGGCACATTGAGGTTGTAGCCGTGACCATCACCCTCCCCGCGCTCGGTCGTGTAACCCAGGTTGGCCGGATAGCAGAGGTGCTGGTGCAAGGAAATGGTCAGCACGCTCGGATCTTGCCACCAGATATCCTGGGTGCCGTTACCGTGATGAACATCCCAGTCGACGATCGCTACGCGCTTCAGACCCAAGACCTCGCGCGCATAGGCGGCGGCAACAGAAGTATTGTTGAAGACACAGAAACCCAATGCCCCTTGCCGCGGGGCATGATGGCCCGGTGGGTTGACCAGTGCGTAACCAGATGATACCTCGCCTTGCACCACCTTGCGCGTCAGTTCGATCGCCCCACCCGCTGAAAGCAGCGCGATCTCAAGCCCGCCATTACCCAGCATCGTCACACCGTCGCCAGCATCGCCGCCAGCAGGCAAGGCGCTGATGCGCTGCATGTTCTGCAAATGCTCGGGAACGTGGACACGGTTGATGTCTTCAGCTGTGGCTTTGATGGCCTGGATGCTGCGCAGATGTTCCAACTGCCCGGACGCGCAGACCAGTTCGTGAAAGCGACGCTTGGTATCAGGATGGGCCAGGTGATGGGTGATGGGTTGCAGTCGAGCGCCAACGCTGGCGCCCATCATGCTTCCGGTTCCGGTATCCATCCAGCCATACAGGGTATTCCAGACGTATCCAATGGACATGGGTGACTCCTTCTTGTGGTTATTGTCCCTGGATCGTATTCATCTCGAACGTCCAACACCTCCGTAGAACTACCGATTTTCTCAGCCCTGCGTCCTGTATCACCTGAGCCTATGCAAGTCAGAACACTCACGCCCATATTTCTCAAAATGAGAAATATCAGTCATGACAATTCAGTATTCATGCTTGAAAAGGCTCGCTAGCATCAGCTGCTAATCACCCACTATCAGGCTTAGCTCAACGTGACCGATGTCGTAATCCTCCAGGCAGGTACCGCTCCAGAAGACGTGCGCGATGACAACGGCGACATACCCGAGTGGTTTCTCAATGCGATGCAAGGCACCGGGCACAGTGTGGAAGTGGTCAAGGCCTACCTGGGCGAAACGCTGCCCAACCCCACCATCGATCGAGTAGCCATCATTACCGGATCATGGTCGATGGTGACTGACAGGCACCCCTGGAGCGAAAACCTCGCTGGCTGGATCCGCCAGGCGATGGCAGTGGGCATGCCGCTGTTCGGGGTTTGCTACGGACACCAACTCATGGCCCACGCCTTGGGAGGAAGCGTCGACTACCATGCTGACGGTTGCGAAATCGGCTGTCTGCCAGTCCGGCGGACTGCAGCGGGCACCAGCGACCCGCTGCTCGGCCAATGGCCGTCAGCGTTTCCTGCTCACCTCACTCACCTGCAGACCGTCACTGGCCTACCGCCTGGCGCCCAGGTGCTTGCGTACTCGGATCATGATCCACACCAGATCATCCGCTATGCAGCAAATGCCATTTCGGTTCAGTTCCATCCAGAATTCACCCTACCCTTGGCAGCGGCCTGCATACGCCGTCGTGAGTCAACACTTGCAACTCAAGGACTGGACCCAGCGAAGCTGCTGACAGCCCTTCAAGACACCGCCCACGCCAGGCGTCTGCTGCTCAGTTTTATTCAACACAGTTGTCAAACCGTTTCCAGCCCAATGGAGAGTCACCATGTCCCTGCGTAAAATAGGCCTGATTGGCGGTATGAGCTTCGAGGGCTCTGCCGTGTACTATCGCCGGATCAACGAAGCGATCAACCAACGCCTGGGCGGCCTGCACTCTGCACAAGTGCTTTTGCACTCTGTCGACTTTCAGACCATCGTCGACATGCAGAAAACCAACCGCTGGAACGATGCGGGTGACCACCTTGCCGCGGTGGCGCGCAGCCTGGAAGCGGGCGGAGCCGATTGCATCATGATCTGCGCGGTTACCATGCACCTGGTAGCTGACGCAGTATCCCAGGCCACGCCCCTGCCCTTCATCCATATCGTCGACGCGGTTGGCCAGCGCCTGATCGCTGCCAACAAACGCAAGCCACTGCTGATCGCTACGCGATACACCATGGAGAACGGCTTCTATCCGGCCCGGATGAAAGCAGCGGGCATCGACGTCATGGTTCCAGATGCCGAAGCACGGGAGCAGATCCACAACATCATTTTTGACGAGTTGAGCATCGGTAAAGTGCTCGCTGGTTCGCGTGATCTGCTGATCAGTATCATTGAAACAGCCAAAGCCCAAGGCGCTGACTCGGTTATTTTCGGCTGTACCGAGATCTGCATGATTCTGGAAACGGACAAGCTCCCGCTACCAGGCTTCGATTCAACTGCCATTCATGTCGATGCCGCTGTCGCCTTCGCCCTTGGCGAGTGAAAGTAAAGCTGCAGCATCACTTCACCAGGGCTGGCTGAGCTTCGCTACCAGCCCTAGGCCGCATACACTCAGCGGCGGCTTCGGGAGTCTGCAAAAGATGCATGAAAGCTGCCACAGGCGCAGTCATCTCTCCCTGCCATACCAGATGCGTTCGATTGCTCGCCAATGCAGCCGGCAACGGATGGCACTGAACGCTGGTACCCAGCACTGCATGATCGAGCAACGCCTGGGAGATGACACCGACTCCCATCCCTGCTGCCACACAGGCCACGATTGCGTGATAAGAGCCAAACTCGAGAAGCTTACCGGGTGAGACGCCTTCTTCGGCCAGCCACTCCACCAGGCGCCGCCGATAAGAGCAACCATGCGGGAATACCACCACCGTCCTCCCTTGCAAATCGGCTGCCTGACTGATTGTGGCCTCCCCCTTGGCAGTGATCAGGGTCAAGACATCATCGAAGACGGGCACACTGGAAAACCGCCCAAGCTCGAACGGCTCGGCGACGAATGCTGCGTCCAGTTCATATTGCGCAAGCTTTTGCAGCAACACATCAGTGATGCCGGTCTGCAATTCGATGCTGACTTCCGGGAAGTGCTGATGATAAGCCGATAGATAGGGTGGCAGCCGGGCACCCGCGGTGCTCTCCAGGGAGCCCAGACGCAGCACACCCGCTGCGATACCAGTTTGCAGCTCTTGCTCGGCCAAATCGGCCATCTGTAGCAACCGTTGTGCATGCCTGAGCAATGTATGCCCATTGTCAGTAAGCACCAGATGCCGCCCCTGTCGCCGGAACAGCGCCACGCTCAAGCGCTCTTCCAACTGTTTTATTCGCGTCGTCACATTGGACGGCACGCGATTCAGCTGCCGGGCGGCATGGGCGATTCCCCCGTGCTGAACCACAGCGCGGAAGATGTGCAAATCTTCAAGGTCCATATTTCTCATAAAAAGAAAAATATCCCTGCCTGGTTCTTCAATCAAGAATGTGTGTCGGAAAAAAACAAACCTCCGCGGATGCGGAGGTTGCGTAAGTTCGGGAAGCCAGCGCCAAGCGGGGGGGGGCTGTAACTCTCTGGCTCCCCTTTCATCCACGCGTCGGGCAAGTACGGTAGTCGTCAGAACAGTCCGACTTACCCTGCGCCTGGACGCACTTACTCCTTGACGAACATCTTCCTAGGGACGTTGCTCAGGCAACTCACCCCAGTGGAAGTGATCGCAATGGTTTCGGTGATCTCGATACCCCAATCGTCGAACCACAGGCCCGGCATGAAATGGAACGTCATGCCAGGTTGCAGGACCGTCTGGTCCCCAATGCGCAAGCTGGTGGTTCTTTCGCCCCAGTCAGGTGGATAGCTGAGACCGACCGGGTAGCCGACACGCCCTGCCTTCTTGATACCGTGCTTGGCCATGACATCGAAGAAAGCGCGGGCAATGTCTTCGCAAGTGTTACCTGGCCGCGCGACCTCAAGCCCTGCCTCGATCCCCTCGACCACTGCTTTTTCCGCATCGAGGAACTTCTTCGGCGGTTTGCCCAGAAACACCGTACGTGAAACCGGGCAGTGATAACGACGGTATACGCCAGCAATCTCGAAGAACGTGCCTTCACCTGCGACCAGAACCGAATCATCCCACGTCAGGTGAGGCGTAGCGGCCTCAATGCCAGACGGTACGATCGGCACGATCGACGGATAGTCACCGGCAAACCCGTCGACACCACGGATGGCCGTGGAATAGATCTCGGCTACCACATCAGCCTTGCGTACACCCGGCTCGGCCACTTCGACCACACGCTCGTACATCTTCTCGAGAATACGGCCACCTATACGCATGTACTCAAGCTCGGCCTCGGACTTGACCGCACGGGCCAGGTTGACCAGGTTGTTGACGTCCACCCAGCTGGTATTGGGCAACAACATACGCAGGGTCATGAAGCTGGCGGCCGAGAAATAGAAGCTGTCCATTTCAAGTCCGACAACCCGGCGCTCCCAACCGCGTGCCTGGATCACTTCCCGGGCAAAATGCTCCATCGGGTGCAAGTCGCGCTGAACGTATTCCTCCGGGTACCCCACCAGGTTGTCATTGGCCAGGTAAGTCGTTGCCCGAGCTCCGTTCAGATCCAGGCCTCGGCCGTACCAGACAGGCTCACCTTCCATCGCGACCACAGCGTACTGGTGGTTGTAGAACGAATAACCGTCATACCCCGTCAACCAGGCGATATTCGAAGGGTCGGCAACAATCAGCAACTCGACACCGCGCTGCTGCATCATCTGCCGGACCCGGACCAACCTCGCCGCGTACTCGTCGACAGTGAAATACTGCCTCAGAGACGGGAAACCACTTCCACTCTCACTCATACCGACTCCTACCGTAAAACGTTGAGTGTTGGGCCACTCAGACACCTGCCGCTGCTTCTGGGCGGGCGCCACTTGTTTGCACAGATGCGGCTGAAAGACCGCGCTTGATCGCGCGCTTTTTGACGCGCTGAATGCGATACATCACGAACAGATAGACAAACCACAGCGGCATGAAAACCAGTGCCTGGCGCGTATCAGGCTCCAGCGCGAGCAGGCCGAGAACGAAGACGAAGAACACAAGGCATGCCCAGGACATGAAGATCCCGGCAGGCATCTTGAACGTCGAGGTTTCATGCAGATCAGGTCGTTTGGCACGGTAGGCCAGGTACGAACCCAGGATGATGCACCAGGTGAAAATGAACAGGATCGCCGCGATGGTCGACACCGTGGTGAACACTGTCATCAGGTCTGGAATCAATACCAGCAGCGCAGTGCCCATGAACATGCAGAAGCACGAGAAGATCAGCGCAGGCATAGGCACCGCAGACTTCGACAGGCGCTTGAACACCGAAGGCGCATCAACTTCACACGACAAACCGAACAGCATGCGGCTGGAAGAGAACACGTCGCAGTTGCCCGCCGACATGGCCGAGCTGATCACCACGAAGTTGATCACACCTGCCGCGATTGGCAGACCGGCGATCTGGTACAACTGAACGAACGGGCTCTTGTCCGGGGCAACCATGGCCCAGGAAGAAACGGCGATGATGCAGGACAGAGACAGTACGTAGAACAGCAGCACCCGGATCGGTACAGCGTTGATGGCCTTGGGCAGGGTTTTGTAGGGGTCCTTGGCTTCAGCGGCCGTGGTACCCAGCAACTCGATGCCTGCGAAAGAGAAAATGGCGATCTGGAAACCGGCGAAGAAACCCATGATGCCATTAGGGAACATCGTTCCAGGCTCGATCACATGCTTGAACGAAGCCGTTACTCCCGTGGGCGAGACGAACCCGCTGGCGACCATCACGAAGGCCGCCACAATCAGCGACACGATGGCGATAATCTTGATCAGGGCGAACCAGAACTCCATTTCCCCGAAAGCCTTGACCGCCATGATGTTCAGCAGGAACAGGAAAGCCAGCGTGCCCATCCCGGGTATCCAGGGCGACAAGTCCGGGAACCAGAATTTGAAGTAACCACCGATCACGATGAAGTCGGCCACACCCACGATCACCAGCGTCATCCAGTACGACCAGCCAACGAAGAAGCCAGCCCACGGCCCAAGGTAATGGGTGGCGAAGTCCGCGAATGTCTTGAACTTCAAGTTCGACAGCAGCAACTCACCGAGCGCGCGCATGACGAAGAACAGGAAGAAGCCAATGATGGCGTATGTGAGGACAATGGACGATCCGGAGACATGGATCATCTTGCCGGCGCCCATGAACAGGCCAGTACCGATGGCGCCGCCGATGGCGATCAACTGGATATGGCGGTTCGCCAAGCCGCGAACCAATGTGCCTTCACCGTCAGGGGTGCTGGCCGACGCATCCGACGATGCGTGCACGGGTTGCTTTTGCATACCTTTCACCTTTGATTTTATTAACTTTATTTAAGGCAGAACTAAGGTCGAGCATTACAAATCGGGAGATGTCAGGTTCGAACAAGCCACTGCAGCAGTGGCTTGACCTGAACTTATTGATCGAGCGAAACGCTGCGCACCACTTTGCGCAGGAAGCTTTCACACTGAGCCAGCTGGTCCAGCGAAAGGTATTCGTTAGCCTTGTGTGCCTGCAGAATGTCACCTGGGCCGCAGATGATGCTGGGGATCCCGGCATCCTGGAATTGGCCAGCCTCGGTGCCATACGCAACCTTGCGCTTGTCCTGGTCACCCGTGAGCGCACGCACCAGTTTGGTGATTTCCGCCTGCTCGCTGGCGTTGAGGCCCGGTGCATCAGAGATCATGTCGAAGGCAATGGCCGCATCGGGGTGTTCTGCCTTCATCTTCGGCAGCAGTACATCGAAGGCGTAGGCTTCGATCTGCTTGAAGATCACTTTTGGATCAAGGGTCGGCAGGTTGCGGAACTCGAACTCGAAATTGCATTCGGCCGGCACGGTATTCATCGCGTTGCCGCCGCTGATGGTGCTGGTCTGCGCGGTGGTGAACGGAACATCGTACTGCTCGTCGAACGGGCCACTGCGACGGAATCCTTCCGCGGTGTCGCGAATGAAGCAGATCAGCCGCGCGGCATATTCGATGGCATTCAGCCCGTGCGGCGTCAGCGACGAATGGGCAGCGTGGCCTTTGAAGCAGCAGCGATAAGCATTGATGCCTTTGTGCGCGATGATCGGGCGCATGTTGGTTGGCTCACCGACGATGCAACCGTCTGGGTTGATGCCACGCTTCATCAGCTCTTCGATCATCAGCGGCGCACCCAGGCAAGTCACTTCCTCATCGAACGACAAGGCAAAGTGAATCGGCCGGGCCAAGCGCATTCCCAGCATTTCCGGCACCATGTGCAAGCCGGCACCAATGAACCCCTTCATGTCACAGGTGCCACGACCATACAGCTTGCCGTCCCGCACCTCAGGCTTGAACGGATCGCTATGCCAGTCCTGGCCATCCACTGGCACTACGTCGGTATGGCCCGACAGCACGATGCCACCGTGGGTGACGCCGGAGCTCGCCGGAATGGTTGCGAAAAGGTTCGCCCACTGCCCGCTCTTGTGGTGCGTGAGGGTGCATTCGACACCCAGCCCGGTCAGATATCCACGCACGTCTTCGATCAGCTCCAGATTGGAAAGACGGCTTACGGTGTTCATCGCCACCAGCCGCTTCACCCATTCCAGAGAAGCAGGCATCTGCCCAGCTGTGCCAGCGGCGGTACCGAGTGCTTCAAACGTATTCATTCAGGGGCTCCTCAAGTCAGCCTCTTGTCTTTGCGCGTCCGCCGGAACGAATCGAGGCTCTCGGCCCTGAGGTCCTGCAGCGGAGTCTTGCGTAGCCTTGACGCTCGTCCCGGTCACGAGCGATCAAATTCATTCGCAAAGAGAATATTACACAACGCCTTTCGTACGGCAAGACAATTAACTACATCTCTTTCACATGAAAGATATTAAAACCATTGATCTTTTGCATTTGAAATTCTTACTGCCATTCGGTGTGATAGGCTTACATTTGTAAACCCGACCCCCTCTCAGGAGCACTACGTGCAAAAATCCTCCACCCACTCCACCATCCGCCAGGTGACTGCTCCCGAAACGCCTACCTTTGGATTCGATGAGGTCGACCTGGCCCTGCTCAAGGTGCTGGTGACCGACGCCCGGCTCTCTCAGCGTCAGATCGCCGGAAACCTGGGCATCTCCGCCCCCACTGTCAGCGAGCGCATGAGCCGCCTGGAAAAGGCAGGCGTCATCCGCGGTTACACTGCCGAGGTGGATTGGGCCGCGATGGGTTACCCGCTGACTGTTTTCCTGTCGGTGGTAGCCACCCCCGGTTATGACATCGGTGATGTGATGAGCCAGATGTGGAAAATCCCCGAGGTGCAGGACGTGCTACTAGTCACCGGCGACCTCGACCTGCTGGTGCGCCTCCGGGCCCGAGACCACAATCACCTGCGCGCCATCCTCATGGACAGGGTTTGGCAGATCACTGGCCTGCAGGGGACTGCCACTCAAGTGTCGATCGCTGAAATGCCAGCGAAGAATTTCTCCGAAGGGTTGCTGCTGGAAATCGAGGAATTCCTCAAGGAACAGCGGGAGGCATGAATAACGCATGGACCTGAAAGCAAAAAAGGCGCCAGGCTTCACACCTGGCGCCTTCTTGTTCGGACTACCCGCTTAAGCGATCACGCCTTCAGCACGCAGCTCACCGACAACCTGCTCGACTGCCTGACGGGTCAGCTCGACGATTTCGTTGACCTCGTCGATGGTGATGGTCAGCGGTGGCGAGAAGCCCAGGATATCGCCATGCGGCATTGCACGGGCGATCAGGTTGCGATCACGGGCAGCCTGGGAAATGCGGGCACCCACTTTCAGCGATGCATCGAAGCGGACCTTCTTCTCAGGGTCGGCTACGAACTCCAGTGCAGCCAGCAGGCCAATACCGCGGACCTCGCCCACGATCGGGCAATTGCCGAAGGTTTCCTTCAGGCTCTGCAGGAAGTAGGCGCCAACCTTCTCAGCATGCTCCGGGATGTTTTCCCGCTCGATGATGTCCAGAACTGCGTTGGCAGTGGCCAGGCCGATCGGGTGGCCCGAGTAGGTGTAGCCGTGCGAGAACGGGCCCACTTTGTCTGCGCCGTCTTCGAAGACCTTGTACACCTTCTCGCTGACAATCACGGCCGACAGCGGGAAGTAGGCAGAGGTCAGGCCTTTGGCGCAGGTGATCAGGTCTGGCTCGAGACCGAAGTGGTCGCAGCCGAACATCTTGCCGGTACGACCGAAGCCGCAAACCACTTCGTCAGCGATCAGCAGGATGTCGTACTTGTCCAGTACCCGCTTGATCTCGGTCCAGTAACCCTTTGGCGGCGGCACGATACCACCCGAACCCAGCACCGGCTCACCAATCAGGGCGCCGATGGTGTCCGCACCTTCTTTCAGAATCAGCTCTTCGAGTTCAGCGGCGCGGCGAGCAGAGAACTGCTCTTCGGTTTCGCCTGGGTTGGAACCCCAGTAGTAGTGAGGAACGCCAGTGCGCAGGATGATCGGCAGCGGCAGGTCCATGTTGTTGTGGTAGAAGCTCATGCCGGTCATCGAGCCGGAGATGATCGAGCTGCCGTGGTAGGCGCGCTCACGGGCAATGATCTTCTTTTTGTTCGGCTTGCCGCGCAAGTTGTTGTAGTACCACACCAGCTTGGCTTGGGTTTCGTTGGCGTCCGAACCGGACTGGCCATAGAACACCTTGCTCATCTTGCCAGGTGCCATCTTGACCAGACGCGACGACAGGCGAGCCAGCTGATCGGTGGTGTGGCCTGCGTAAGTGTGGAAGAAGCCCAGCTTGTGTGCCTGCTCGGAAATCGCATCGGCGATTTCGGTACGGCCATAACCCAGGTTCATGCAGTACAGGCCGGCAAAGCTGTCGATGTACTCACGGCCGGTGGAGTCGGTCACGCGGATGCCTTTGGCATCGACGATCACGGTGGGGTCGATCTTACCGGTGGCCAAGTCTTTGAGCTGAGTGAAAGGGTGCAGTACCGACGCGCGATCCTGCTCCATGATTTCTTGGTAGTTTTTATCGTTCATAGCACTTTCCTGTCTTGGTCAATGGTTTCAGGGCTGAACCCGTCCACCAGGGCTAGATGACCCTTAGCCGACCTGCCTGCAGGCTGGGCATTCCACACCCAGCCTCTCGGTCACGCCATCGACACCAGCGATCATATGAAATGTAAAATCACACGAACAAGCACATACGTCAACTGTTTTTGCTTCGTGCTTTGCATTTGATACAAATATTGCAAAAAACACCTTTCATACAACCAGAGTCAACCAACGCACTCGCTGATACCACTGTCAGGGGAAAGGCCAAGCCTGACGCCCTGAGGGCTGACCTTGGTGGGTGGCCTATTGCTCAAGACTGCGAATGACCTTCTGGATGAATGCCTCACACTGGCCAATCTGTTCCAGCGTCACGAACTCGTTGGCCTTGTGCGCCTGCATGATGTCACCCGGCCCACAAATGACACTCGGAATACCCGCCTCCTGGAACTGTCCGGCCTCGGTGCCGTAAGCCACCTTGCGCTTTTCGTCATCACCGGTCAGTGCTCGCACTAGCTGAGTGATCGCAGCCTGCTCCGACGCGTCTAGACCCGGCGCATCGGAGATAAGGGTGAAGTCGATGGCGCCACTGGCATGCTCTTTCTGCATCTGCGGCAACAGCACTTCGTTGGCATAACGTTGAATGCGCTCGAAGATAGGCTTCGGGTTCATGGTTGGCAGGTTGCGGAATTCGAACTGGAACTTGCACAGCGCCGGCACGGTATTCATCGCGTTGCCACCTACGATGGTGCTGGCCTGAGCCGTGGTGAATGGCACGTCATAGAGCTGATCGAACGGCCCCTTCTGCTTAAACTCATCGGCCATGTCACGGATGTAACAGATCAGCCGTGCGGCATACTCGATGGCATTCAATCCGTGAGGCGTCAACGATGAATGCGCCGCATGGCCGTGAACACAGCATTCATAGGCATTGATGCCTTTGTGGGCAACGATCGGGCGCATGCCAGTCGGCTCGCCGACGATACAGCCATCGGGATTCACACCGCGGCGCATCAGCTCCTCGATCATGATCGGCGCCCCCAGGCAGGTCACCTCCTCGTCAAAAGAAAGCGCGAGGTGAATCGGCTTTTGCAACTGCGCAGCCTGCATCTGCGGCACAAGGGCCAGCGATGCGCCGATGAAGCCTTTCATGTCGCAGGTGCCGCGGCCATACATCTTGCCGTCGATGATTACTGGCTTGAAGGGGTCGGTCGCCCAGTCCTGGCCGTCTACCGGCACCACATCGGTATGGCCGGACAGCACGACTCCGCCGGTGGTCTGGCCGGTTACGCTGGGGATGGTGGCAAACAGGTTGGCCCATTTGCCAGTCGAATGGTGAGTGAGCACGGACTGCACCCCGAGCTTGGCCAATTCGTCGCGCACCAGCTCGATCAACCCCAGGTTGGAGTTACGGCTGACGGTGTCGATCGAAACCAGGCGCTCGATCCAGTCGAGGGAGATCGGGTGGGAAGCCATCTGATTCATGGGTATAACCTGCAGAGAATACTGTTCCCATCGGGAACCACGGTTAGGAAGCATCGCCAAAGCCTCCGCACTGAAAGTACGAAGGCCATGACGCTGCGGTCATCAGTCTTTGACGAAGAGTTTGCGCGGTACGTTGGCCAGGGTTTCAACCCCGGTGTCGGTGATCAGGATGCTTTCGGTGATCTCCAGGCCCCAGTCGTCCATCCACAATCCAGGCATGAAATGGAACGTCATGCCGGGCTGGAGCACACTGGTATCAGTCGGACGCAAGCTCATGGTGCGCTCGCCCCAATCCGGCGGATAACTGATACCGATCGGGTAGCCGCAACGTGAGTCCTTGTGGATGCCGAATTTTTCCAGCACCTTGAAGAATGCCCGGGCGATATCCCCGGTGGTGTTGCCTGGGCGAGCAGCTTCGAGGCCGGCATGGATACCTTCAACGACGGCCTGCTCGGCTTCGAGGAAGTGCTTCGGCGGCTTGCCCAGATAGATCGTGCGTGACATCGGGCAGTGATACCGACGGTGGCACCCAGCGATCTCGAAGAAGGTGCCCGCCCCTCGCTCGAAGCGCGTGTCGTCCCAGGTAAGGTGAGCAGCACTGGCATCAGGACCGGTCGGCAGCATGGGCACGATGGCGGGATAGTCGCCGCCGTGCTCTGGCGTACCAGCGATGGCTGTGTGGTAAATCTCGGCCACCAGATCGTTCTTGCGTATACCCGGTTCGACGACCTCCAGGATACGGTTGTGCATGTTCTCGACAATGCGCGCGGCGCGGCGCATGTACACGATTTCCTGCGGCGACTTGACTGCGCGCTGCCAGTTAACCAGTCCTTCGGCATCACTGAAGGTGGCATTGGGCAAGTGCTTGATCAACGACTGGTAAGCGGCGGCGCTGAAATAATAGTTATCCATTTCCACGCCGATGCGCAGGTTTGACCAGCCGCGCGGGATGATGACTTCCTTGCACAGGTAGTCCATCGGATGGCGCTCAGGGGTCTGAACGTAGATATCCGGATAAGGAATGATGTTGTCGAGTTGCAAGTACACCGTGCGCTTGGCGCCATTGGAGTCCTGAACCCGGCCATACCAGACCGGCTCGCCATCAAGTGCTACCAGCACGCATTGATGGGTATAGAACGACCAACCATCATACCCGGTCAACCAGGCCATGTTGGAAGGATCAGTGACGATCAGCAACTCGATGCCTTTTTGCTGCATGGAAGTCCTGACTTTGGTCAGGCGCTCATCATATTCCTTTAATGAAAACGGCAAATTGATCACTGAATCTGGCATAGCGCATCTCCTTTATTATATGGAAATCACGTTACCTCAAGAAACATAAAAACAGGCACAACACTCAAACGCCGACTGCTGATTTACAACAGAATGCATCAGGTCGCTTAAACTCACGCCCTCCCACCCTGCGGTAGCAATGTTGCACTTCAACAGCACGAATTTGATTTCTGGTTACGAGCTCAGCTTACCGAGCGTTTAATTGACCCTCATTGCCCTAGAACATTTTTTACAAGCGCAGTTTATTGGGTGCGCACAATAAAGATGCAACACCAGGAATGCTGCACCTGATTAGGTCAGGCGCCGAATAATCGATGCTGAATTTGCTTTGTCACAAGGCTCAGACAACCGAAGCAAACGTGCCCGAGATCAGCTCGAGTGTCCGCTTCATCTGCTCGTCGTCGTACTCGGCACCAATGGAAATTCGGATCGCCTGCGGCGGCTTACCGCCCGGTACGGTAAACGGCTCGGAGGAAGTGACTGCAATACCGAGTTCGCGTAATCGGCTCACCAAGGCCTGCATCCCCCAGTACGGGGGCACTCGAAGCCATGTGATCAATGCACGAGGGTGCTGAGCCAGGATGTACTCCTTGAGGTGGGCACTGACTAGCGCCTGACGCGCCTCGATCAATTCACGCTGCACCTTGGTCAGCACCTCGGCCGTACCGTCACGTAACCAGCGGGCTGCCACTTCCGACATGATCGGGTTGGTCATCCAGCTGGTTAGCCGCAATACCGTTTCAGCCCTGGCTGCAGCTCGCTTGGGGGGAACCAGGAATCCAACGCGAAGCGAGGTCATCACGGATTTGGTCAGGCTGGTGCAATAGAACGAAAGGTCCGGCAAATATTGACTGATGGGTACGTAGCTGCCGGCACCCAGCAATGGGCCGTAGACATCGTCCTCGATGATAAAAACACCATGATTTCCAGCGATCTCGGCAATCTCGCGGCGCCGCGCGTCAGGCATGATGCTGCTGGTCGGGTTGTTGAGGTTGGGCGTGCAAACCAGCGCCGTGACGCGGTCATTGCAGCACAAATCATCGAAGTCCTCGGGCTTGATGCCGTATGCGTCAGTGTCGAGCCCTTTCAGGCTGAACCCCACAACCTGCGCACTGCCGATGATCCCATGATCGGTCAGGTTCTCGCAGGCGACCAGGTCACCATGACCCGTAATTGAGGTCAGTGCGATGTGCAACGCATGCGTCGCGCCATTGGTGATCATCACTCGGCCCGGTTCTACTTTCAGACCATGGCTGCCTATCCAGGCACTGGCAATTTCTCGATGCGCCTGAGCTCCGGCGATGGGGCGGGAGGCGCGTAACCAGGGCTGCTCCTGCTCCTGACTCATTCGCTCGCACAACGCCCGCCAACAACGCTCATGCTCGGTTGTGCGCATCAGCGTTGCCGTCGAAAGGTCGGCAATCGCGGGCTGGTCTTCATCGAGAATGTAGGTGGTGATGTGTTTCGTCACGCGCTTGGAGACATGGCTGCCGCGCCCGACTTCGCAGCGCAGCAACCCCAGGCGCTCCAGTTCCTGATAAGCGTTGGTAACGGTCTGGCCGCTGATGCCCAAGGCGTGTGCTACCTGGCGCTGAGACGGCAACCGTTGCAGCTCCGCCAACCGACCTTGCTCGATATCCTCGGCGATGGTTCTCACCAAGGTCTTGTACTTCGACTCACCCTCTTCTGCATGCTGCAACGCTGCCCGCCACTCTTCCAGCATGAACTCACCTCACCGTTCTTTTTATGGTTAGTTGCCGTCGACAAACGGCTAATGCCCTAGAGCATTACTGATTTCTAACCGTTTGGGTATTCTCAAATTGCGTCCGGACAACGCCGCCGATGCCTCTGGTACGGCTTTTCAGATCGTCGACCCAGCGCAGGTCGACAACTACCGACACTCAAATACTGCCTCCTATGCCGTATACGGATCACAAAAGGAGTTATGCGATGAGTAGTACAAATACAAGAAAAAACGGTATCACTGCAGCAGTCCTCACCGCGTTCCTGGTTGCTGCGACACCCTTGACGTCCCATGCAACAACACTCGAATCGCTGACCGAGAAAGGCTCAGTCAGGGTGGGCTACGCCAGCGAAGCCCCCTTCGCCTTTGCCACACCGGATGGTGTGGTGACCGGAGAATCGCCAGAAATCGCCAAGGCGATCTTCAAACGACTTGGCGTCAAAGAGGCCACGGGCGTACTGACGGAATGGGGGGCGCTCATTCCAGGGCTCACTGCCAAGCGTTTCGACGTCATTGCAGCAGGGATGTACATCACTCCCGCACGCTGCAAGCAGGTAATTTTCAGCGATCCGCTGTCCAAGATCACCGACACGTTCCTTGTCGCACCGGGCAATCCGAAAAATCTACGCAGCTATGCAGACGTGGCGAAAAACCCAGACGCCAAACTGGCCATGCTCGCAGGATCGGTCTACACCAAGTACGCCCGTGATGCCGGCATCAATGACGATCAGATCCTCCAGGTGCCAGATGCCACAGCTCAGTTGCAGGCAATTCTGGCTGGCCGCGCCGACGCAGCCGTCAGCACCCGGCTGACGGTCAAGGGGATTGCAGCCAAAGGCGGGGATAAAGTCGAAGCAGTCCAAGATTTCCAAGACAGCCCAGACCATATCAACTATGGCGCCCTTGCCTTCCGACCCGATGACACGGCCTTGCGTGACGCTGTCAACGCCGAACTGAAAAAGTGGCTAGGCAGTGACGAGCATCGCAAAACCGTGAGCCAATTCGGCTTCGATGAAACCAATATTCCAGACAAGACCGCCGCCGAAGTGTGCAGCAGAACCTGACGTCTTGAACCCGGGAGGCCACTCCTTTGTGTGGTGGCTTTCCGCAGTCCTGGAGAAGCATTATGGGCGAACTTATGCCACTGCTCATGCAGGGAGCCTGGATCACCATCCAGATCACGGTATTGAGCACCTTACTGGCCGTTCCGGCCGCAATCCTTGCAGAACTCGGGCGCCGCGCCACATGGCAGCCGATTCGTTGGTTCAGCATCTGCTACGTGGAAGTGTTCAGAGGGTCATCGCTGCTGGTGCAATTATTCTGGCTGTTTTTCGTACTACCCCTGCCGCCATTCAATATCGAACTGACTCCGTATCAAGTCGCCGTACTTGGTATGGGCTTACATATAGGCGCCTATGGCGCAGAGATCATGCGAGGGGCATTCAAGGCAATTCCCAAAGGGCAATATGAAGCCTGCACGGCGTTAAACTTCGGGCGCTTCTCGCAATTTCGCAGAATCATCTTGCCCCAAGCCATGGTCGCGGCAATCCCACCGGGCACGAACTTGCTGATTGAATTACTTAAAAATACCTCGTTGCTTTCATTGATCACCTTGGCCGACTTGTCCTTCCGCGCCAAACAACTCGACCAGTACACATTCGAGACGGTGAAAGTTTACGCGTTGACGCTGCTGCTCTACTTCATCATGGCCCAGGTCATCAGCCTGACCATGCGCAGAGTGGAGAAGCGCGTACAACTTGGTCGTATGGGAGGAAGCCTGCGATGAACATCTTCGATTGGGATTACGCTTGGGAGATTCTTCCGGAACTGTTGTTGGCCTCGGTGAAAACATTGCAAATCACGGTATTCGCGTTTTGCATCGCGGTCGTGGTGGGTTTGTTTCTCGCATTGGCAAGGCGCAGCCACATCAAGACGCTGTCGTGGTCGGCCAGTTTGTTCATCGAGTTCATGCGCAGCACGCCGCTGCTCATCCAGATCTACTTCATTTTCTACGTGTTTCCGACGTTCTCGATCAACCTTTCTGCAATGCAGGCAGGCCTGATCGGTCTGGGCCTCCACTACGCCTGCTACCTGGCGGAGGTTTACCGGGGAGGCCTGGAAAGCGTACCCAGAGGGCAGTGGGAAGCGGTCACCGCCCTGAACATGAAGGCATCGGCTGCGTACCGCCGCATCATCATTCCGCAGGCCCTCAAACCGATCCTTCCACCGATGGGCAATTACCTCATCGCAATGCTGAAGGAAACGCCGGTGCTCTCTGCAATCACTGTTGTGGAAATTATGCTCAAAGCCAAGAACCTGGGCTCCGAAAGCTTCCGTTTCCTTGAACCCATTACCATGGTCGGCGCATTTTTCCTGATCATTTCCATCGTACTCGCGGTGGGCGTTCGTAACGTTGAATCCCGTCTGGAGAGCCAAAAATGACAATGAATCTTTCCCGCTCGACTTCCCAGCAGTCGGATTTTTCAGCAGCCCTCAAGAGCAACGGCGCCATGACACAGAGCGAGCAACTGCGTGGTGTGCCGATCATCACGCCAGCCACAGCCATCGTCGAGATGCGCAACGTGACCAAACGCTACGGCAATATTACCGTTCTGAATGACCTCAACCTGGCGGTCAAGCCGGCCGAGAAAGTAGCGATCATCGGGCCGAGCGGCTCAGGCAAGTCGACCTTGCTGCGTGCGTTGATGACCCTTGAAACCATTGACGAGGGCGAGATCATCATCGAAGGAGACCCGCTCAACTACATGCTCAACAAGCGGGGCGATCGTATTGCTCCCAGCAGCGCCCACATTCGCAAAGTGCGCGGCAAGATCGGCATGGTGTTCCAGAGCTTCAACCTGTTTCCGCACATGTCTGCGCTCCAGAACGTAATCGAAGCGCAGGTGCAGGTACTGGCCATCCCCAAAGCCGAAGCACGGGAGCGCGCCGCCACCCTGCTGGAAAAAGTCGGTCTGGGTAACAAGATGGATAACTACCCTTCCCAGCTCAGCGGTGGCCAACAGCAGCGGGTTGCAATGGCCCGCGCATTGGCCATGCGGCCTAAGGTCATGCTGTTCGACGAAGTGACTTCTGCCCTCGACCCCGAGTTGTGCGGCGAAGTACTCAACGTCATTCGCGAACTGGGGGAAGAACACAATCTGACCATGCTGATGGTGACTCACCAGATGGGCTTCGCACGCGAGTTCGCCGATCGTGTCTGCTTCTTCCACCAAGGCAGGATTCACGAACAGGGTACGCCGGAAGAGCTGTTCACCCATCCTCAGCAGGAGCGCACCCGCGCATTCCTGAGTGCCGTGCGCGAAGCCAACTGATTCATCGGATGAACTCTGGGCGCGAAGGCCACGCCAGCGCGTTCCAGGGGTAAAGCTTTAAAGCTGCAGGAGAAATGCAATGCGAGTACTTATTCTGGGAAGCGGCGTCATCGGCACTGTCAGTGCTTACTATCTGGCCCGTGAAGGGTTTGAAGTCACGGTGATCGATCGGCAACCAGGGCCGGCACTGGAGACAAGCTATGCCAATGCCGGGCAGATATCCCCCGGCTACGCTTCCCCCTGGGCGGCGCCAGGCGTACCACTGAAGGCGATGAAGTGGCTGTTCGAGCGGCACGCGCCTCTGGCTATCAAGCCCACGACCAATGTTGACCAGTACCTGTGGATGGCGCAGATGGTGAAGAACTGCACCGCCGCACGGTACGCGGTCAACAAGGAACGCATGGTTCGCCTCTCTGAATACAGCCGCGACTGCCTGGATGAACTGCGCATCGACACCGGGATCGATTACGAATCTCGCCAACTGGGCACCATGCAACTGTTCCGTACACAAGCGCAGTTCGATAACGCGGCAAAGGATATCGCCGTACTGGAGCGCTCCGGAGTGCCCTACGAAATGCTCGATCGCAACAGCATTGGTCGCGCCGAGCCAGCACTGGAGCATGTCAAAGATAAACTTAGCGGCGCCCTGCGCCTGCCCAACGACCAGACTGGCGACTGCCAGATGTTCACCACCAAACTTGCCGAGCTCGCGGAAAACCTCGGCGTCGAATTTCGCTTCAACCAGCTGATCGAGGGTATCGAATTCGCAGGTGACAGCATTGCCGGTGTACGCATCAATGGCAAGCTGGAGACGGCTGACAGGTACGTCGTCGCCCTGGGCAGCTATAGCCCGCAGATATTGAAGCCACTAGGAATTCAGGCGCCCATCTACCCGCTTAAAGGTTACTCGCTCACCATCCCGATCATCGAGCCGGAGCGCGCGCCCACCTCGACCATTCTCGACGAAACATACAAAGTGGCCATTACCCGCTTCGACAAGCGCATTCGTGTCGGTGGCATGGCTGAATTGATGGGTCATGACCTATCGCTGAACCCGTTGCGCCGAGAAACCCTGGAAATGGTTACCAACGATCTGTTTGCCGGAGGCGGAGATCTGGAACACGCCACATTCTGGACTGGCCTCAGACCTGCCACACCGGATGGCACACCCATCATTGGCGCCACACGGTACAAAAACCTGTTCCTCAACATCGGGCACGGCACCTTGGGGTGGACCATGTCTTGCGGTTCGGGCCGACTGCTGGCGGACCTGCTGGGAAACAAAGCGTCAGCGATACGCACAAACGGCTTCGATCTTTCACGCTATAGCGCCAACGTTGCGGATGCGCACGCCAAACAACCCACCAAGATCAGTTCATCATCCTAACGCGAAGCGGGCTCAACCTGCATCAGTGGAGTGAGCCCGCTTTTCGACGCTCATCGAAGCAATCACCCGATAGGTACCGCGAGCCCCACCTTCACGGCGTCCAAGACGATCAAAGTTCGGTATGTCTGAATATCCTGGTTGTCAGCAAAGTGCTGTCGCACCAGTTTTTCAAAGTGGGCAACATCACGGGCAAGCATGACAATGATGAACGACACGCCGCCACTGACGAAGTAGCACTGCTGCACCTCATCCACCCCCGCGAAATAGCGCTTCGCACGGTCCATGACCAGTGAACTGTCGTCCCTCAACCTCGACTCGACAATCGCTGAAACCCCCTGGCCGACGCTTACCGCGTCGATAACCGCGGTATTGGCACGAATGACGCCGGTCATTTCCATTTGCGTAATTCGCCGCTGCACGGCAGGCGTGGACAACCCGATAGCCTCTGCAATCACACGCTGCGACTGCTTGTTGTCAGCTTGCAACATGCGCAGGATCGCCTGGTCGAAGGCGTCGAGTGGTCGCTTGATAAATTCTTTCATTCCACAGGCTCAAAAAAAGCAAATCGTTCGGACAAGGCCGTTATTTCAAGCATCTCCCGCACACACGAGCACTTAAAATTCTCCAGCCACCCAATCGGAGATCATCGTGCGCTCAACTTCACCCGCCCCCCACGCCCCAATCATCGCTGCCGTGCTTGGCCTAATCTCTGTGCAGTCGGGTGCTGCCATCGGTAAGTCCTTGTTTCCCGCAGTCGGGCCAGAGGGTGTGGCCGCACTGCGGTTAGGCATCTCGGCGCTCATCTTACTGTTATTGACACGGCCGTGGACAATTTGGCGCAGCGTCAATGTGGTCCATCTGATGGGATATGGGATCATGCTGGGCCTGATGAACCTGCTAATCTACCGCGCCTTCCTCTACATACCGGTCGGTATCGCAGTCTCGATCGAAGTTGTCGGCCCTCTTGGCGTAGCCCTCCTCGCATCGCGTCGCCGGCTGGATTTGCTGTGGGTCGCGATGTCGGCCTGTGGCCTGGTCCTCTTGCCATGGGCTTCGGGCAGCGCGGGCCTGGACATCCGTGGCGTGGCTTACGCACTGGCAGCTGCAGTAGCATGGGGTTCCTACGTCGTGCTAGGCAAACGGGTCGCCGTGCATGGCAAGCAGGCGGTGGCCAGCGGAATGTTGATAGCTTCAGCGTTCGCGGTTCCGCTCGGTGTCAGCCACGCAGGTGGGGGGCTGCTGGAGCCCTCCGTCTTGGTGACAGGACTAGCGGTTGCCCTGCTCTCCAGTACTGTTCCGTTTCTGCTGGACATGTTTGCGATGCGTCACCTCCCAGCCCAGGTATTCGGCGTCCTGCTCAGTGCGTCACCCGCCGTCGCTGCGTTAGCAGGATGGTGCGTGCTGGGAGAAACCCTGAGCACCAGCCAATGCCTGGGCATCATGACTATCGCAATCGCTTGTGCGGGGGCGGCGCTGGTTTCTAGCAAACATCGCTGATGCGAACTGGCAGTATTACTCGTGACCGCGGCGTTGGACCGCATCCAAAAAAATGCCCCAGCTATACAACGCCAGGGCCTATTTCCATAATGCAGCCTTGATGCATTTCAGCGCACCGGTGGGCGGCTAACCCCCAACGAGAGCACTCTTCTCGCGCCACTACGCTACTGGCCGAGTTTGAACTAAAAATACGCAACCATTCAGCCAAATTCACTGCTGCGGATTGGGTAAGGTTACTGCCCTCAGTGAGCGATCCTACGCGACCTCGAACCGAACCTAAAACAACCACAAGGTAATCCGCACACATGGCAATCGAAAGACTGCATAGCAACAAACGCCTGAGCAACATCGTGATCCATAACGGTATCGTTCATTTGGCCGGCCAATTGGCGAACAACCACGACGGCGATATCCGCACGCAGACACGCGAGACCCTGGCCAATATTGACGCCCTGTTGGCGCAGGCTGGCAGCGACAAATCGCAAATCCTCTCTGTCACCATTTACCTGAAAGACATCCAGAACGACTTTGCCGCCATGAACGAAATATGGGAGAGCTGGGTCGCAGAAGGCCACTCCCCTGCTCGCGCATGTGTCGAAGCCGCGATGTTCAAATCCACCCTGCTGGTGGAAATGGCGGTAGTGGCTGTGCAAAGCTGACACCAGCCAGAATGCTTGAAAAGGCCACCGGACTCTAGGCTCTGTCTGAAATCCCAAGAAACTCAAATGTGGCCCTGGAGCAGCTTGGGTTCTGTACAGTCGCCGACCATCTACGGAAAGGAATTCTGTGATGGCAAAGCGGTACGAACTCTCGGATGAAGCGTGGGCAGTGGTCGCCGATCTCTTTACGGCAGTCCACGTCAGGGGCCGGCCGCGTAGCAGTGATCGCCTGATGCTCGATGGTGTGCTCTGGGTGCTCTGCTCAGGAGCAGCCTGGCGAGATATGCCCGAGCGTTTCGGATCTTGGGCGACTGTCTATCACCGCTTCCGAGTCTGGCGAAACCGCGGAACATTCGATCAGATGCTCAGACGATTGCACCTCAGACTCAATGACAAAGGCTTGATCGATCCCCACACCTGGATGATTGATTCGACCGCAGTACGCGCAACCCGAGCCTCATCTGGCGCCGGGAAAAAAGGGGGTCTGACGAGCCTGCCGATCACGCTCTAGGCCGCAGCCGTGGCGGCCTGACAACCAAAATCCACATGCTCTGCGACGCCAACGGGATACCGTTGCGATTCCTTCTCTCTGGCGGTCAAGCCAGTGACATCAGCTACGCACAACCACTGTTGGACGAGGTCAGCATTCCATCGAGCCAACGTGGTCGCCCGCGCAAGCGCTGTAAATGGCTGCTTGCCGACAAGGGCTACGACGCCGAAGCGCTACGCCGCTACTGCGACCAATATCGGATGCAACCCGTCATCCCGCTGCGCTCGATGAAGCGCAAGCCCAAGCCTGGTTTACCCAGACTGTTCGACCGGCCCAAATACCGACAGCGCAACATCATCGAACGCATGTTTGGTTGGCTGAAAGAGAACCGCCGAATCGTCACGCGCTTCGACAAGCTAGCAAAAAGTTATGCTGCAATGGTCTCGTTGGCTTGTGTCATGCGGTGTATGCGACGGCTTTTTTCAGACAGAGCCTAAGACAGTCTTGATCAGCAAAATGCGTTGAATGAGTAGGAGAATCACTAAATTCCTCCTGACAGTAAACCGTCGTTCTGTGTAAAAACAATATCGATCAAGATCCTTAGGTCATTCCTCACTTATTGAGAAATGGAGGTGGGCAGGGCCCACCTTCCACCCACCCCGTCATGAGGTTTCGTTCATGACGGCGTGAGTTAAATGGCTAAATAGGTTGACCGGATTCACTACTGAGACACGGCCGATTCAACCCCTCAAGGCCGCGTTCAGCACATCACTGGTGGCCTTTCGCCGCACCGGATGCCGAAACCTGTCGCACTGCGACTTGCCTCGATGGACAATTCCACAAACCAGCTGTCTCCCCCTTTGGGATCCAAAATCATCTTGTAAATTGGCTCGCTGGCAGTTTGTCTCCATGGCCGGCGATTCTAGGACGAACGCAGCAGGAGGCTGTGTGCCATGATCTCGATCAGAAGCTCCTATCACCCCATCGACGCCGCGATTTTGTGGTGTAACCTCTCCGACCATGCAGACGAAATTTTTCAGGTAGAACTTTCCCAGCCAGGCAGCCTGCGAAAGCACTTTCCGCAATGGCCCAGGGTATGGGCTGAAATCGAGCAGACACAAAAAAGCCCAGAAATATCAGGGCTTTAATGAAAATTAGTGGCGGAAGCGTAGGGATTCGAACCCGATAAATCATCGCGTAGCTGCTGGCTGCTTCTGCCCCCCCCCCCCCCGCAGTGAAAACTTTGCCCGAGATGGTTGCCTGCGCTCAGTTGGCCCTCGCCAGCGATCCCATATGAACTCGATACATCTCGGTTCCCCTCCCTCACCACGGAGGTACACTGAGTTCCATCTCAGCTGCCGCCAGAAATCTCCGTTCTAGATCGCGTATCCATATGAGGGTATCGAGGGTATTTTTGCGGGTATATTTCTGTATTTTTCAGTTGCAACCAGTGTTCTAGAGCCATAGCCGAATGTTCTTCGGCGACCCTGACAGTCTCTAGGCCTCGTCGTTCAGGTTGTTGATTTGATCATTTTTGCCTTCCCACGAACTGTGGAGTTCCATCTCACATAAAGAAACAACTCTAAGGCCCCTGCTGACCTCGCTGTAGTACTTTTCTTGCTTACTGAAAGGAAACTGCTACTGCCCTGGAGGATACGCGATGGTCATCGACCGCCGAACGCTACTGCAGCTAGGCGCCTGTGCAAGCGCCAGCCTGGCACTTCCTGACTTTGCCTCTGCAAAGCCAGCCGGACTGGCGACACCCCTGCTGATACGTGACGCCACCGTGGTCACGATGGACCCTGCACTAGGGGATATGGCTCGGGCCGATGTGTTGATTGAACAGGGCGCCATCCGAGCGATCGGCCAACAGTTGCCAATCGACGGCGCACAGGTGCTCGACGCCAGCGGGATGATCCTGATCCCCGGCCTGATAGACAGCCATTGGCACTTGTGGAACAGCCTGCTTCGCAACAGTGCACCGGTGCCGGGCGGTCCCCCCTTCTTCACCTCGCAGCAGGCCACAAGCAAACGCTTCACACCTGCGTTGAACGAGCTCAGCGTGCGCCTGGGGCTGGCCGAGGCGGTACATGCCGGCATAACCACGGTCAACAGTTGGTCGCACAACCTGCGCAGCCCGAAATACGCCCAGGCCGAACTGCGCGCACTGGTCGCCAGCGGCCTGCGCGCACGGCTCTGGTATGGGTATGCCCAGGATCTGGCGGCCACCGCGCCCATGGACTTCAAGGATATCCAGCGGGTGCAAACGCAGTTGCAGGGTACCGACTACGCGCGCATCGACCTCGGCCTGGCCATTCGCGGCCCCGAGCGCACCGAGGCGGCTATCTGGGAGCAGGAGTTCGCCTTCGCCAGGGCGCAGTCGCTACCAATCTCTACGCACATCGCAGTAACCCGTCAGATGCAGGAGAAAAAGGCCATCCAGCAATTGGAGAGTCGCGGCTTGCTGAGCCCTACGGTGCAGCTGGTGCATGCCACCCATGCCGACCAGCAAGACATGGCCAGCATCGCCCGGTCCGGCGCCACGGTGTGCATCACGCCGCTGACGGAAATGCGCGTGGGTTACGGCTTGCCGCCGGTGGCGGCGCTGCAACGGGCCAAACTGCCCGTGACACTGGGCATCGACACCCTGGTGCTGGGGGGCAATGCCAACCCGTTCATGCTCATGCAGACCTGCCTTAACCTGGCCATCGCTACCTCGGGAGAAGAGCAGTTGATGACGGCTCGCGACGCATTGCACTGGGCCACCCAAGGGGCAGCGGATGCCATGGGCATCGGCAGACAAACGGGTTCGATCACCGTTGGCAAGCGCGCCGACCTCGCGCTTGTCGACAGCCGCAGGCTGGGGATGTTTCCGGTGAACGACCCGTTGGCATGCATCGTCCAATCGGCAAGCCCTGCCGATGTCGACACCGTCATCGCGAACGGGCGCATCGTCAAGCGCGCAGGCCAGTTGATTGGCGTGGATCTGGCCAGCCTGCGCGCCCAGGCCACGGCCGGGGCCCAGCAGTTGTTGCACAGGTGATGACGATCAGAATGTCGCCTGTACCTTCAACCCACCGACCCAGGCATCATCTACCTGCCTCACCCCGCCTGGGTGCCGGACGAACTGCAGGTTCGGCCGCACCGTCAGCCAGTCGGCCAGGTGAATACCGTAGTTGAGCTCGGCGTTGTACTCGGTTTGCTGTACCGGCAGGTAAGCCGGGTCATCGTAGTCCTCGATAGCATTGACCAAATTGGTCAGTGCGGCATTCTTGCGGTACGCCGGGTTCACATGCACCTCGGAAACCGCCAGGCCGATGTCATCCTGCGGCCGCGCCGCGAACAGCCCCTTGTACACCGCGCCGACCGACACATAGTGGTCGACCTTGCTGGTCTTCTTGTCATGCACCGTGGCCATGGCGAACAGGCTCAATCCGCGTGACGCGTCGCTTGCCTGGCGAGTGACCTGCTGCATTGCACCCAGCCACAGCCCGTGCTTGCTCGAGGCACTGCGGTAAGCCGCGCCACTGATCACAGCCGGCTGACCGTTGCTGTCCTTGAGCACGTCCTTGGAATCGGAGGTGCTGTAGTAATAGCCGGCGCGGTACTCACCCGGCAGGCCGTCGATACGCGGCTGCCAGACCAGTTCGACAGGCAGGACCGCGCCTTCGGTGCCGCTGCCACTGAGCTTGAAGCCGTTGTCGTTCTGGGTGTTGGACGGGTTCTGTTCGTATGCACCGATTTGCGCGAACAGCTCGGGGGTGAGCTGATACTTGACCCGCAGCGCCCATTGGGTGATCGGCCAGTTGTACCAGATGCCACCCCAGTTGCCGACCTGCGAGCCGCAGAAGGTCAGGTTCTGGAAGTTGCAGTCAAAGCTGTTGAAGTCCTCGCCTTCGCCGAAGCGCCCCGCCTTGATATCCAGGCGCCGGTCGAAGAACGCTTGCTGGTAGTACAGCTGGGTCATGCGCCAGTGCGAGCCACGCCCCCAGACTTCCTGGGACGAGCTCAGGGTGCCGACACGCGGGTCACCGACGCGGTCGTTGGAGATGTTGTCGCCGTTGCGGTCAGCCACGGTCAGCTGGAAGCGGGCGTCGTGCCAGCCGAGCAGCTTCTGCAGGTCGAAGCGGGCGCCGAGCGAGTACTGATCGCTGTAGCTGGCGCTGCGGTCGTTGTTGTAGCCGCCGCCGAGGTTGGCGCCGATCTCGCCGACGTAGGCGAAATCGAAGTCGATGCCTTGTTCGGCCAGGGTGCTGCGAGCGCCGTTCCAGTCGCCGAGGGCCCAAGGGGAATTGCTGGCAAAAGGGTCGGCTGCGTGGGCCGTTTGAGCGCAGGCCATGGCGACCAGCAGGGCGCGGTATTTGAATGCAAACATGATGTTCTCTTTATTATTGGTGTGCTGCCTGTTCCGGCCCTTTCGCGGGCAAGCCCGCTCCCACAGGGACCTCCACAGTCTCGAGGCCGGTGCAGTACCTGTGGGAGCGGGCTTGCCCGCGAAGGGGCCGGGACAGGTTGATTACTGAACGCTGGCGCGCATCTGTGCCGGCAGGTCGAGTTGCTCGCGCATCTTTGCCACTTCCTCCGCCGTCACCGCCGGCGCACTGTTGCCCCAGCTGTTGCGTGCAAAGGTGAGGATGTCGGCAATCTCGGCGTCGCTGAGCTTCCAGTCGAACGCCGGCATCCCCGCACCGGTGACGTAGGTATGGGTATGCACCGCCCGCGCTCCGCCCAGCACCACGCTGGTCAACGTGTCGGTGTTGTCCGCAAGGATCGCCTTGTTGCCGGCAAAGCCGGTGATCATATGGCTTACACCCTCGCCCGCCGTGCCGTGACAGGCCGAACAATGCACCTCGTAACCCTGGCCACCACGCTGCATGCGCGCATCGTTAACGGCCAGCGCGGCCGGTGCTGGCTGCGGGTTGCCGGGCAACGATTTGAGGTACACCGCAATGGCGCGCAGGTCCTGGTCGGTCAGGTGCTGAGTGGAGTTCTCGATCGCTTCGGCCATCGGCCCGCTGGCCACGGCAACGCCATCGCTGCCGGTCTTCAGGTAGTCGACGATCTGCTCGACGCTGCTGTCGCCCAGGCCCCGGTGCGGGTCGTTGGTGATGTTCGGCGCGAACCAGGTGCCGACCAGGCCACCTTGCAGCGCCTGGGCAGCGATGGGCCCGCCCAGAACGTTGCGCGGGCTGTGGCAGGCGGCGCAGTGGCCGGCGCCATCGACCAGGTAGCGGCCACGGTTCCACTCGGGGCTTTGCGCCGGGTCCGGGGCATACGACGTGTTGTCGAAGAACATCCAGTTCCAGCCCGCCATCAGCAGGCGCTGGTTGAACGGGAAGTTCATGCCGGCCAGTTCATCGACTTTGTGCGCCTTCGGCTCGAGTGTGCTGAAGAACGCCCACAATGCGCGCAGGTCATCGTCGCTCATGCGCGTGTAGTCGGTGTACGGCATGGCCGGGAACAACAGGCCATGACGGCCCTGGCCCTGGCGCACGGCATTGAAGAAGTCGCGCTGGGTGTAATTGCCGATGCCGGTTTCACGGTCGGGGGTGATGTTCGACGACTGGATGTCACCAAACGGCGTGCCGATCACGTAGCCACCGGCAAAGTCGCCGCTTTTGGCCGTGTGACAGGCCGCGCAGTCGGCGCCGCGCATCACGTACTCGCCCTGCTTGATCAGTGCCGCGTCGGTGGACTTGAAGTCGCTCAGGCGCAGGCTGTCATCGGCCACCTGCGAGCGCGCGGTGGAGTTGGCCTGGATCACCAGGCCGAGCATCACGGCGCCGGCCAGGGCCACCACGCCGCCGCCGATCAGGGCGGTTTTCTTGTTGATCATGGCAGGCCTCACACCAGGGATCCTGGGTTGTGCTGGTACTTCTCATGGATCGCCCGCGCCGTACGGATGGCCAGGGCGCCCACGGTGCTGGTGGGGTTGTAGCCGGCGTTGGTGGGGAACGCCGAGGCGCCGACCACGAACACGTTGTGCGCGTCCCAGCTCTGCAGGTAGGTGTTGACCGCACTGGTTCGCGGGTCGTCGCCCATGACCATGCCGCCCTGGGTGTGGTTGGAGTTCTCGTCGTACGGGCTCCACGCCTTGGCGGCCGAGTTGAAGGTGTGCACGTGCTTGGCACCCATTTTCTTGCCGATGTCGACGGCACGCTGCTCGATGAAACGGGCCATGTTGCGGTCGTTCTGGTTCCAGTCGAAGGTCATGCGCAGCAGCGGCGTGCCCCAACGGTCCTTATAGTTCGGGTCCAGCGACAGGTAGGCATCGCGGGCTGGCATCGAAGTGCCCTGGCCGAAGATGATCCCGTAGTTCTGGTAGTTGTCCTTGTAGGTCTGCTTGAAACCCTTGCCCCAACGCGGGCTGCCCGGCGGCAGCAGCCCTGCCCGGCCGATCGGCATGCCCTCGCGAGACACGGTGAGCAAGCCGGCACCGCCGATGAAGTCGAGCTGGCTGTGGTCGAAGTTGTCGCCGTTGTAGTCGTCCACCTGGATGCCCAGGCCGCCTGCACCAATGAATGGGTTGAGGGTCTCGTCCTCGAACCACACGTGGGCGCCTGCGCAAGTCTGGTAGTTATAGGCGCGGCCGATGGTGCCGGTCTGGCTGACCGGGTCATACTGCTTGCCTATGTCGCTGAGCAACATCAGGCGGGCGTTGTCGTAGGTGAACGAGCACAGCGCGACGATATCGGCAGGCTGAATGACCTCGCGACCCTGCTCGTCGAAGTAGCTGACGCCGGTGGCGGTCTTGCCGTCTTCGGCCTTGTGGATTTTCGTCACGTAACCCTGGGTGATCAGGGTGAAGTTCTTGCGCCGCATCAACGCTGGGATCACGCAGGCCTGGGGCGAAGACTTGGAGTAGTTGCCGCAGCCATGGAACATGCAGTAGCCGCAGTAGGTGCACGGCGCCATGCTCACGCCCAGTGGGTTGACGTAGGCCGCGCCAACGTGGGCTACCGGGATGTAGAACGGGTGCAGGCCCATCTGCGCGGTGCTGTCGCGGTACATCTGCATCAGCCGCGAGTCTTTCAGCGCAGGCGTCGGGAATTCGCGGCTGCGCGGCCCTTCGAACGGGTTGCCGCCGGGGCGGATCTCACCGTTGAGGTTGCCGGCAATGCCGGAGATGCCGGCGATGCGTTCGAAGCGGTCGTAGAACGGCTCCAGATCGGCGTAGGTGATGCCCCAATCCTGAACCTGCTCCAGGCCCTTGAGCTTGCTGGCGCCGTAGCGCTCCAGGGTGGCCGAACGCACGCGGAAGTCCCACTCGGAGAAACGCCAAGCCATGCCGGCCCAGTGAAAGCCCGCGCCGCCCACCGATTTGCCCATCTGGAAGGCTTTCAGTTCGCGGGTCGGCACCGCGGTCTGGCCGGAGTGGTTGCGGAACGTCAGAGTGTAGTCGCCCGGCTGCAGCAGCAGCTCGCGGCGGATGGTCCAGCGCAGCTCGTCGGGGTCGACGGCCGGCGGTGTGTCGGTAGAAGTGTCGAGCCACGGGCCGCGGTCGATCGCTACCACTGCCAGCCCGGCGCGGGTCAGTTCTTCGGCCATCAGCGAGCCAGCCCAACCCAGGCCGACGATGACTACGTCAGCTTTTTTACGTGTAGTTGCCATGTTGGTTTCCTCTGGCCTCAGCTCACTGGGATCAGGCTGATGGGCGCCAGGCCCAGGTCCTGCCCGCGACGGTCGATGTACTGGCGGTAGTCGTAGCGAGCGCCGGGGAAGCCCACCAGCTTCCAGCCGACCATGCCGCGGTTGCCGCCATAGAGCGGGTCGGCGAAGTAGCCTTCGCGCACACTGAGCAGCAGGAATTCGAACAGGCGGCTGCCGCTGCCGGCGCCTTCCCAGTCCAGGCGGCCTTCGTCCAGCTGGCGCAGGATCGCGTCCATCTGCTCGCCGTCGAGTTCGGCGAAGGCACGGCCGTGCAGCTGGCGGGCGTGCTGGTCGATGAACGCAAGGCCAGCCAGGGTGTAGTCACGGCGGGTGCGCAGGCTGATGGTCAGGCCCATCAGCGCGGACTCGTCGGCCTGCAGCGGGCGTTCCAGGTACAGGTCCTTGGACTCGCCATAGGGACCGTTCATCTGCGCATCGAGGTAGTCGACGCAGCCGGCCTCACTGGCCGAGGCACCCAGCTCATCATGGGGAATCAGTCGGTCGAACACGGTAGTCAGGGTGGCGCGGGCCTGGCCCTTGAACACATTGCCCTGGCCGCCACTCATCACCGGCGATGGCAGCATTTCACGGTTCAGGCCGGTTTCCGGCGGCACCGACTTGAGTTCCACTGCGCCGACCTTGGCCAGGCCAGCGGCGGCGAACAACGCACCCATTGAACGCAAGGCGTCCCTACGTTTCATGGAGTTCTCCTTATCGACAATCACGGGGGAGCCGTGCGGCAGGTCGCGGAATTTCGGGCGCGCAAAGGCACACGGCGAGCACGGACGGGCTCGTCGGGGGCGATGGGGATTGGGCGGATGAACGAAAAACGCGGTGTACTGGGGAGTGAACCTGGCAACCTGCCAATCACGGCAGGCGCCAGTCTATGGCGCGACATAACGCCGCGCCATCGAAGCGTTGACGTGTTTACGTCAAAATCGCTTCAACACGTGGCAGGCGGGAGGGTTTCGTCGATCACCATGCGCAGCTGCGGCCACACCTGCGGCGGTGCGTCCAGGTCGCCGTTGGCGTACAGCAGTTGCTGGATAGCAGCTTCGGCCTGTCCTTCAGGGTCCTGATCGAGCACCAGCGACAACAGCCCTTCGCGGAGCATGTCGGCATGCTGTGCAGTCGCCTCATGGCTGATCCAGACCAGGCGCCCGGCATGCCTGGACAGCGCCTGGTGCACACCCGTCGAGCCGCTGCCAGTGGTGTACAGCCCGACCACCCCAGCGTCCTGAGCCAGGTACTCGCTGATCTTTGCGTCATTGAGCTGGTTATCGTCGAAGCACTCCACCGGGCCGAGCACCTCGACCTGCGGCGCCCGCTCGGCCATGACCTCGAGAAAGCCCTGCACACGCTGCTGATGGGCGCGATAGAGCAATGAGTTGGTTACCAGCAGCACACGGCCCTGGGCCGGCGCAACCCATTGGCTCATCAATCGCCCGGCGGCGCGGCCGGCGACATGGTTGTCGATGCCGGCGTAGATAGCCCCCTCCAGCCCAGGCAGGCTGCTGGTCACCAGTATCACCGGCACGCCAGCAGCGACCTGCGCACTGAGGGCTTCACGCACCTGCGGGGTGTCTTGGGCAACCACGATCAACCCCTGGCGCGGCACCCTGGGCTGGTTGATGAGATCCAGCAATTGCTGCGGGTCACGCTCCTGCCAGATGTGGCGCTGCAACACCAGCCGCGAGCGGTGCATCTGCGCCTGCTTGACGAAGGCGGCTGCCAAGCGTCGGTAATGGTCGGTGGCACTGTCCACCAGCAGCAGATCGAAGCGCAGCAAGCCATGCAGCGCAGATGGCAGCAAGCGTTTAAGCCCCAGCGCCTGGGCTGCCTGCAGCACTTTGCGACGCTTGCTGTCGGAAACGCTGCCGCGCTCGTTCAGCACACGATCGACAGTACTCAGGCTGACGCCGGCCAGTTGGGCGACATCAGCCATGCCTTGGCGACGGTCAATCTTGTCCACCTAGAAACATCCAGTAACCAAAGACGCGGAGTCTGCCATGCCAGCGCAGCTTTCGCCTACTCCGCGTACTTCTCCTACCCAGTGTGGCGAGCACCCGTTTCATTGAACGCCAACCACCTCAATTGGCGCGGCATCCTGCCTCGACGCAACAGCCAGCCATCGAGCGAGAACTTGCCGGCCCCGGTCACCATGACGCCGGCAAACACCACCATGAGCAGCATCACGTACTCCCAGCCGCCCCCACCCGCCGAGGCCCAGGCATACCCTCGGCTCCACTCCCCGCCGAAACCGACCGTGGCCACGAGGAAGTACACCAGGCTCACCAATGCCCCCAGCCGTGCGAACAATCCCAGCCCGACGCTGACGGCACTGGCAAACTCGATCAGCCCACCCAGCACCACGAAGTACGCCGCGACCTCGCCCAGGCCAAAACCCTGGAAGCCCGTCTCCAACCGATGGAACCAGCCCAGCCCGGCGAAGATCTTCTCGGAACTGTGGCATAGCTCGTTCAGGCCGAAGTACATGCGCACGATCGTCGCCTGCCACAACAGCAACCCCAGCCAGGCCCCTGGCTTGTTGCGATCACGGCGCAGGTCGCTGAGCACGCAGTCGGCGAACTGCAGCAGCAATGGCACGGCGGC
This sequence comes from Pseudomonas sp. NPDC089401, assembly GCF_044749485.1. Classification (NCBI taxonomy): domain Bacteria; kingdom Pseudomonadati; phylum Pseudomonadota; class Gammaproteobacteria; order Pseudomonadales; family Pseudomonadaceae; genus Pseudomonas; species Pseudomonas sp. NPDC089401. The sequence continues at coordinate 197,330 of NZ_JBIVIA010000005.1, forward strand.
GATGCTTGCGACCCAGACCATGACATGCGCATCGTTCATTGCCGCCACGCGCCAGGCGATCAGGAACGGCAGCAACGACATCAGAAAGCCCGGGGCGAATGTTCTGGGGGTGATCAACGCCGCACTGAACAGGGCGACGCACATCCACAGCGTACTCGACCAGGCCGCGAAATCCGGCAACGAGTGGTTGCCCCAGCCGCAATAGAGAGCGGCCACCAGGGTCGCCGCCAGCCCTGCCACGCTGAGCGTGTTGGGCATGCGCGACGGTTTGAGCAAACCGTAGTCGTTGGCATAAGCGCCCTCGACCACATCAAGGGAACGTACAGGGCTGTTCATCACGAACCTCGCTCAAGGGTGGCTGACAGGCAGGGATTTCTCGAAGGCACGCGCAAGCTCGGTGGCCATGCGCTGCTCCTGGTCATCGCTGGCACCGCCAGCCACGCCCAAGGCACCGACAGCCTGGCCCTGCTGGCGGATCACCACTCCCGCGACGGCGGGGAGGATCCCGGGGATGCTGCCCAGTTGCAGGTTCTTCTGCCGCGCCAGGTCGTAGAACACCACGGTGTCGACGTCGTTGATCGCCGCCGAGTTGGCCTTCTTGATCGCCGCCTCGATGCAACCCGGAGCGGCGCCGTCCATGCGTTTGAAGGTCAGCAGGTAACCATTGGCGTCGGTCACCGCGATGCACGGGTGAGTGCCTTCGGCGCGGGCCTTGGCCACGGCGGTATCGAGCAGCGCTGCCGCGCCGCCCAGGGACAGCTGGGTGGTGCCACGCAAGGCAGTTCCTTCACTGGCCTGGGCCCATGGCACGGCAAGCAGGGTGAGGCCAGCCAAGAGCAGGCGCCGGAAATGAACATTCATCTGCAATTCCTTTTCAATCGATCCAGGTTGGCCCTCCACGCACAAGCGCAGAGGGCCAAGGCCATCAGTGGAAGGTCGCTGCCACGTCTTCGGCGAGTTTCTGCTCGGTCAGGTCGGTGGCGCCGCTGACGCCAACGCTGCCGACGACATTGCCGCCGTGCTTGACCACCACCCCGCCCACCGCCGGCAGGATGCCGGGGATGGTGCCGATGGCCAGGTTCTCCTTGCGCGCCAGGTCGTAGAAGGTGATGGTGTTGATGGCAAAGCGCGCGGCCGAAGTGGCCTTGGCGATCGAGGCCTCGACACAACCGGCATAGGCACCCTGCATGCGGGTGAAGGCCAGCAGGTGGCCGTCGGCATCGGTGACCGCGATGCAGATCTTCATGGCGCGGCTGGCGGCCAGTTCGGTGGCTTGCTGCGCCAGCTGCTGGGCAGCAGCGGTCGACAGGTTTTCCTGGGCCACCACCGTGGCTGCCGGGCTAGCCGCCTGGGCGGAGGTCGCCATGGCGAAGGCAAGGGACAAGGCGGCGATGGTCATTGTTGTTTTCATCGGTACATCTCCTGGGGTGGTGCCCTGAGCGTGATTGCGCAGGGCTGGCTGAATGCGGGCGCAGGGGCGCCCTGCTCGCGAGCCGCTCAGGGCTCGCAAGTGCATCAAAGGGTTCGAAGGGGTAAGTGGGTCAGCGGGCGACGGTGGCCAGCGGCTTGCCGACCACGGCCGGGACTTTCTCGCGCCCGCCCAGGGCTGCCGGCAACTGCACCTTGTAGATCATGAATGGCCGCACGATCGCGTCCTGGCCGCCAGGACCGCGATTGGAGGCCATGCGCGCACTCTGCGGCACCGGGATGTACAGCTCACGCTGGTCGGAAATGATCATCGCATCCGGGTTCCACAGCCGCGGGTCCTCGGCGACCACGCGCAGCGTGCCGTCCGGCGCGTACACCGAGACCCGCGGCCGGTCGTACTCACCGAGGTAGACGTTGCCGGCGCTGTCCATCGCGGTGCCGGTCAGCGGGCTGGTGTCATGCACGAACTCGACCTGCTTGCCCAGCTCCGCCTCGCTGATCCGCGTGTCGCGCAATGCTGCAGTCGGTACCCGCCACAACGGCCCGCTCAGAGGCTGGTAGTACAGCCATTGGCCGTCGGGGCTGATCTCGATCGGGTCGGAATGCACCTGGTGATCGCTGCCGTCAGCCAGCAATAGCGGCTGGCCATTTTCACCGATCGGCCGCCGCTCGGGCGCCATCTGCGTCGATGGATGCCCGGCCAGGCGCCGTACGGCTTCGCCGGTTTTCAGGTTGATGACGATGATCGCGCCCAGGCCCGAGTCGGTCACATAGGCATGCTCGCTGTCCAGGCGCAGGTCGTTGAGGTTGGCCCCGGCCGGCAACACGTTGGCGGGCAGGCTGATGCTGCGCAGCAGCTTGCCGTCGCGGGTGTCGAACTGCAGGATCTTCTGCCCCAGATTGATGCCCTTGGGCCCGGCATCCTCGCCCTGGTCGATGGCCCACAGGGTGTCGTCGTCGAAGATATGGATGGTGTTGATCTTCACCAGCGCTGCGGCGCTCGGCTTGCCCGGTGCCCAGGCATTCCACTGGCCGCCCGGGAACGGCTTGAGGCTGCCGTCGGGCAGCACCTCGGCGATCGACGGAGTCTTCTCGAAGCCCGGCCAGCGCGGTAGTCCAACGAACAGTCGGCCGCCGGAAGTCAGTGCCACGGCGTTGCACAGCCAGTCCAGGCGGGCGACTTCGGTCAGCGGCTGGCCACTGGGCGGCAGGTCCTGCGCGTGAATGAGTGGGGTGCAGGCCAGGCCGAGGGCAAAACCGGCAATGCGCAATGCGCGGGAGGTACGTCCTGAGGTATTCATTGTTATTGTCCTTGTCAGTAATAAAGTCAGCGCGCAGTAGCAGGCTTGAGCGATGGCGCTGGCCGGTCGCGGTCTTGCGGGTTCGAGCTGTCGTCGGGGCGTTGCAGCGGGCCGACGATGAGCAGGTAGCTGACGAACGCCCCCACGGCATTCAGCGCGACATACACCAAAGCACCGTTGAACGAGTGCATCGACTGCACCATGTAGCCGATCACCACCGGGGTGACGATGCCGGCCAGGCTGCCAAAGGTGTTGAAGATCGCGCCATTCATGCCGATGCTGTCCTTGGGCGAGACATCGGCGATGATTGCCCAACCCAGCGCGCCCACGCCTTTGCCAAAAAACGCCAGGGCCATAAACAGCACGATCAGCAGGTTGGTTTCCACGTAGTTGCACAGGATCATGCTCATCGACAGCGCCATGCCGATGAAGATCGGCAGCTTGCGCGCCAACGTCAGCGACATCCCCTTGCGCAACATCCAGTCCGAAGCCATGCCCCCGGTAATCCCGCCCACAAATCCGCAGATCGCCGGCACCGCCGCCAACAGCCCGGCATCCAGCAGCGACAGGCCGCGCTGCTGCACCAGGTACACCGGGAACCAGGTGAGGAAGAAGAACGTCAGCGTGCTGATGCAGAACTGCGCCAGGTAGATGCCGAGGAACATGCGCTGGCGCAGCAGGCCACGGGCGCGCGCCCAGGTGTCGCGCCAGCCCTGCCCCTGCGTTCTTCTGGCGGCATGCTCACGCAGGCTGGCACCGCCCATGCGCATGGTTTCCAGCTCCACTGGCGTCAACGTCGGGTGCTCGACCGGTGCCTTGATCCGGCGAATGAACACCAGGCCCATGGCGACGCCCGCCGCGCCCATCACATAGAACACCCATGGCCAGCCCCAGCGGGTCGAAATCCACGCCAGCAATGGTGTGAACACCACCGCAGCGAAGTACTGGGACGAATTGAAGATCGCCGTGGCAGTCCCGCGCTCAGCCGTGGGGAACCACATCGAGACGATCTTGCTGTTGGCCGGAAAGCACGGCGCCTCGGCAGCGCCGACCAGAAAGCGCAAGGCGAATACGGCGACAAAGGCCAGACCCACCGGCATCATCGCGACAGTGCCGATCAACCCGGTGAACAGTGACCAGGCGACGATCGCCAGGCCCAGCACGCGAATGCTGCCGAAGCGGTCGATGGCCAGGCCACCCGGCAGTTGCAGGAGCATGTAAGCCCAGGCGAAGGCCGAGAACAGCCAGCCCATCTGGGCATGCCCCAAACCCATTTCATCGGCCAGGCTGGCGCCGGCGATGGACAGCGTGGCGCGGTCGCCCTGGTTGATGATCATCATCACGAACAGCAGGGCAATGACTTCATGGCGCCGATGTTCGGCGATGAAGCGGCGCAGAGAATGTATTTTTTTCATTGTATTCTCGATACCGGATTGCAAGCGCGTGCAACCTGTGAGGCTGCCGCGCAGCAATCAGTCAGCAGTGGGTTTCACGCACGATCGCATCGGCACGTTGGCGGAATTCAGGCCGCAGTGCCGTGCCCAGGCCAGGCCGTTGCGGTGCCAGGGCGAAGCCGGCATCGATCTGCGGAAGCTGGGTAACCAGTTCGCCGTACCAGCTCGACAGCGATGCCCGCACCACTTCCTGAAGCACAGCCGTGGGCGCATGCAGCCCAAGGTGCAAACCGGCGAACAACGCCACCGGCCCCGTGCAGTCATGGGGCGCCAACGGCTTGTTGTAGGCCTGCGCCAGCGCAGCGATCTTGCGCGCTTCGGTGAAGCCGCCGCACCACACCAGGTCGAGCATCAGGTAATCGAGGCTGTCGGCTTTGAGCAGGTCGCGATAGGCCGTGCTGCCGCCCAGGGTTTCGCTGGCGCAGATAGGCACCCGCGTGCGCTTGCGCAGGTCGGCCAGGGCCTGGGCATCGTCCATCTTGCACAGCGGGTCTTCCACCCAGTACACGTCAAAGGCTTCCAGTGCCTGGCAGATGCGCAGGGCTGCCGTGGTGTCCCACAGGCTGTGCAGCTCGCACATGATCTCGATGCGGTTGCCCACCGCCGCGCGAATCTGGCGGAACGCTTCGCAGCCCTTCTGCACTTCGTCCAGGCTGATGGTGTTGGCGCCGGGCTGGCGGGCGAACTGGTCGAACGGCCAGATCTTCATGGCCGTGTAGCCCTCCTCCACCAGGCTGATGGCCAGGGCGCCGGCGTCGCGGCTGAAGGCCAGCTGGTCGTCATAAGGGCCCTGGGCGCGGTCGCTTGCGCTGATCTCGCGGCGGGCACCCTGCTGGGTGTTGAATTCGTAACCGGCGCAGGTGTTGTACACCCGGATGCGCTCGCGGCAGGCACCGCCGAGCGCTTCATGGATGGGGATACCGTGGCGCTGGCCCATGAGGTCCCACAGGGCGATGTCCACAGCGCTGGCAGCGCGGATTTCGGCGCTGGCGCTGTGGTAACCGACGTAGGGCGTGGTGAGTTCCAGGGAGATTGCTTCGATCTGCCGCGAGTCACGGCCAATCAATCCTGGGGCGATGAGTTCGTGGATGGCCGCCTCGACGGTGGCAGCACCGCGAAAGGTTTCGCCCAGGCCAATCAGGCCTTCATCCGTTTCAACCTCAAGCCACAACAGCTTTGGGCGTTCAGGCAGGCGCAGGGTTCTAACACAGGTGATCTTCGACATTTTGTTCTTGTCCTGAGTCCATTCCAGCAAATGGTATCGTTACCATTTCTACCAAAAAAGCTAGCGCATCGAAAAAATCAGGGCAAGAGGGTTTAGAAAAAAGTTTTCCTGAGCGTGAGAATGTTAACGCTAACTTTCCAGCGCTCGAGTGCTCTCGCGCTGCACCAGGCTGAAGCCGATATCTACGGTCGCGGGCGATTGCGCATCGCCGCCCAGGCGCTCCAGCAGCAGCCTGGCGGCGGTGTCGCCCATCAGGGTGCCGTCGATGCGCACCGTCGACAAGGCCGGGAAGGTGTGCGCAGCGAAGGCCATGTCACCAAAGCCCATCACCGCCAGTTGCCCGGGTACCGCGATGCCGCGGGCGGCCGCTTCGGTCAGCACGCCCTGGGCAATGGTGTCGGAGGTGCACACCACGGCGCAAGGGCCTTCGCGGTCGAGGGCGGGCTGCTCCAGCAGCACGCTCAGGCCTTCACGGCCTTGGGCCAGGGACGGCAGGCCCTGCCAGGTCTGGCGCTGCACGTCGGTGATGCCCTGTTCGGCCAGGGCCTGGACGAAGCTGTCGGCACGGCGCAGGCCACGCGGGTCGTCAACGGCCAGCAGGGCGAAGCGTCGGTAACCCAGCCCTACGAGTTGCCGCGCCACCGCGCGCCCGGCCTGCTCGTGGGAAAATCCGACCAGCATGTCGATCGGCTCGGCAGACAGGTCCCAGGTTTCCACCACCGGCACGCCAGCCGCGCGCAGGCGGTTGCGGCTGAGGCTGGTGTGCAGGGTGCCGGTGAGGATGATGCCGTCCGGGCGGCGGCTGAGGATCACCTCCAGCAGCTCCTGCTCCTGCTCGGTCTGGTAGCCCGACACGCCCAGCAGCACCTGGTAGCCGGCCTTGATCAGGCGCTCGTTGATGGCCTGGAAGGTGTCGGAGAAGATCGGGTTGGTGACCATCGGCACCACCACCGCCACCAGCCGGGTGCGGCTGGACTTCAGCGCGCCGGCCAGGCGGTTGTGCACGTAGCCAGTCTGCTCGATGGCCCGGCGCACCTTGAGCCGGGTTGGTTCGCGCACGGTGTCCGGCTGGTTCAAGTAGCGCGACACCGTCATCGGCGCGACGCCGGCCAAGCGCGCCACATCGCTCAAGGTGACTGCCGCACGCACCTGCCCTTTGCCGTCTGAAGCCATACCCGCCCTACCCCGTGGATGCACCGTTGCTGAAGTCGGGCAAGAGTAGCCTGCGACAATCTTGAAGGAAACCCGTCAAAACAGTCATGGCGCGGGCCGCCGCTGCGCCCCTAGACTCGCCCCGCCAGCCACAAGGCCGGCCCCATAACAATAACGCACGCGTCGCCAGTGTCTCTTGGCCGACGCACGTCCTGAGGATGATGGACATGAATCGACGTGAAGCCCTGATCTCACTCGTTCAACTCAGCGCCCTTGGCGCCATCGGCAGCGCCAGTGCCGGTGTGCTCGCCAGCGACCGCCCGTTGGCCATCGGCACCCGTGCCGACGCCCTGCCCCAACCGCCAAAACCCGGCGCCCTCGCCTACCTCACCGCAGATGAAGCCCGTGAAGTGGCGGCCATCTTCGACCGCCTGATCCCCGAGGACGAACTGGGCATGAGCGCCAGCCAGGCCGGCTGCGTGGTGTTTATCGACCGGCAACTGGCCGGCCCCTACGGCCAGGCCGCCAGCACCTACCGCCTCGGCCCATACGTTCAGGGCACGCCCGAACAAGGGCCGCAGTTCAGGCTGACGCCTGCGCAGCGCTACCGCGAAGGCCTGGCGCGGCTCGGTCAGTACTGCCAGCAGCAGCACGCCCGGCCGTTCAGCGGCCTGACCGGTGAACAGCAGGATGCCCTGCTGCGAGCGATGGAAGCCGGTACCGCGCCCCTGGATGCCGACTTCTTCGCCCTGCTGCTGCAGAACGTGCGCGAAGGCTACCTGGCCGACCCCATGTATGGCGGCAACCGCGACATGGTGGGCTGGCGGCTGATCGGTTTCCCCGGCGCCCGCTACGACTACCGCCCGTACCTGCACAGGAAAGGCCTGCCGCTCGACCTGGAGCCGGTGAGCCTGCTCGACCGGGCGGGCTGAGCCCACCCGCCACCCTCCCCCCATTTGCGCGAGGCAGCCCCGTGGCCCTGCCGGCCCCCGCCTGCGCGCGCCCCAAGGAATACAGATGAAAACGACAAGAGCCAAAGCGGATGTGGTGGTGATCGGCCTGGGCTGGTCAGGCTCGATCATCGCCGAGGAACTGGCCCGGGCCGGGCTCAAGGTGGTGGCCATCGAGCGTGGCGCCTGGCGCGACACCGCCAGCGACTTCCCGCCCTCGGTGGACACCGACGAACTGCGCTGGGCGACCCGCAAGGAAATCCTCCAGCCGCCGCGCCTCGAGACCTACACCGTGCGCAACCACGCCGGCCAGCAGGCCCTGCCGGTGCGCGAGTGGAGCAACCTGACCCTCGGCAACAACGTTGGCGGCGCCGGTACCCACTGGGCCGCCGCGTCCTGGCGTTTCAACCCGTTCGACTTCGAGCCTTACAGCAGAACCGTGGAGCGTTACGGCAAGCAGCAACTGGTGCCAGGCCTGCAGGTGCAGGACTGGGGCGTGACCTACGCCGAACTCGAACCCTTCTACGACCGCTTCGAGCGCATCGCCGGCACCAGCGGCAAAGCGGGGGTGATCGAAGGCCAGGTAGTACCCGGCGGCAACCCCTTCGAAGGTTCGCGCAGCCGTGAATTCCCGACCCCGCCGCTGGTGCCCAGCCACTGGAACGACATCTTCACCCGCAAGACCACCGAGCTGGGCTACCACCCCTTCCCGGTCCCCGCCGGCACGATTTCCCAGGCCTACGTCAACCCGCTTGGCGTGCGCATGGGGCCCTGCACCTATTGCGGTTACTGCCAGATGTTCGGCTGCGGCAACTGGTCCAAGAGCAGCCCCAACGCCTGCGTGGTGCCGGCGCTGATGCGCCACCCGAGCTTCGAACTGCTGACCGAAACCGAAGTGCTGCACATCAACAAGTCCGCCGACGGCAAGACTGCCACCGGGGTCAGCTACATCGACAAGCACGGCATGCAGGGTGAACAACCCGCCGACATCGTCATCGTCGCCGCCTACCAGCTCGACAACGTGCGCCTGATGCTGCTTTCGGGCATCGGCGAGCCCTATGACCCGCGCACCCGCCGTGGCGTGATCGGGCGCAACTACAGTTTCCAGACACTCTCCTACGCCTACCTGTGGTTCGAGCAGGAACACCTCAACCCGTTCATCAACACCGGCTGCCTGGCCATCCAGATCGACGACTTCAACGCCGACAACTTCGACCACAGCGGCCTGGGCTTCATTGGCGGCGCGGGCATACAGTCGCTGTCCAACAGCGGCCTGCCGATCGGCATGGCCGGCGTGCTGCCCAAAGGCGCGCCGACCTGGGGCAAAGGCTGGAAGCAGGCATTCCGGCACAGCTACCAGAACTGGGCAATGATCCAGGGCCAGGGTACCAGCTATGCCCACGAGGACATGTACTTCGACCTCGACCCGACCTACAAGGACAACTACGGTCGGCCACTGATGCGCATGACCTTCGACTACAACCTCAACGACAAGCGCTCGGGCGAATTCATCCGCAAGCAGTGCGAACGGATCGCCCAGGCCGTCGGTGGCCAGCAGATCGAGTCCTACAACTTCGCCGCCGACCACTACACACCGTTCCGCACCAACGATTCCTCGCACACCAATGGCGGTGTGGTGATGGGGACCGACCCGCGCACCAGCGCCCTGAACCGCTACCAACAGTGCTGGGCAGCGCACAACGTGTTCGTGCTCGGCGCCTCGTCGTTCCCCAACAACGCCGGCTACAACCCCACCGTGACCATCGGCGCCCTGGCCTTGTGGACGGCCAAGGCGATCATCGAGCAGTACATCAAGAACCCCGGCCCGCTGGTGCAGGCGTGAAAGGAGCTGCCATGAAGACCAAGACCTTGCTGGCCAGCTGTATCGCACTGGCGCTGGCCAGCCTCACCGCCGCCGTGCTGCACAACAGCGACAGTGTCGCTGACAACGTCGCCGATGACCAACTGACAGCCGCCGACGCCCTTGCCGCCGATCCTGCTGCCATCGCCCGCGGCGCCTACGTCTCGGCCCAGGCCGACTGCGCGGCATGCCATACCAAGCCGGGCGGCGCTCCGTTTGCGGGCGGCTACGGGTTGCAGACGCCCTTTGGCGTGATCTACTCGACCAATATCACCCCCGACCCGCAGACCGGCATCGGCCGCTGGACCGAGCGCGACTTCTTCCGTGCGGTACGCCATGGCCAGCGCAAGGACGGGCAACGGCTGTACCCGGCCATGCCCTACAACGCCTACGTCAAGATCAGTGACACCGACCTGCACGACCTGTGGGCGTACATGCGCACAGTGCAACCGGTGCAGCAGGCGCCCACGCCCAACACCCTGGGGTTCCCGTTCAACATTCGCCAGACCCTGCTGGGCTGGAATCTGCTGTTCTTCGACAACACCCCGTTCGTACCGCATCCCGAACAGTCCGCGCAATGGAACCGCGGGCGCTACCTGGTGGACGGCGCCGGCCACTGCGCGGCCTGCCATACGCCGAAGAACCTGCTCGGTGGCGACACCGGCCGCTACCTGCAGGGCGCCGAGCTGCTCGGCAGCTACGCGCCGGAAATCACCGCCGACCGTTATCGTGGGCTGGGAAGCTGGAGCGCGGAGCAGATAGCGGTCTACCTCAAGACCGGAGCCAACCACCAGGCAATTGCCTCGGGGCCGATGGGCGAAGCGGTCGAGTTCTCCACCCAGCACCTGAGCGATCAGGATCTGGGCGCGATCGCCGAATACCTCAAATCAGTGGACGGATCGAAGACCATCCCGCCGCCCGCCATTGCCGCCAGCGAACCGATCATGCAACGCGGTGCGCAGGTGTATGAGCTCAATTGCATGGCCTGCCACAACGTCAAGGGCGAAGGCCTGCCCGGCATGGTCACCGGTTTTGCCGACAACCCCGGAATCCGCACGCCCAGTGGTGCGAACCTGGTGGGCACGGTGCTCAAGGGCGGCCAGGCGGTGATCACCGAAGGCAACGTAACCGGGGCTGGCATGCCTTCATTCGATTGGAAACTCAGCGACAGCGACATCGCCGCCGTACTGACCTATGTACGCAATAGCTGGGGCAACGCCGCCCCCGAAGTCGAGGCACAGGCGGTAGCTCGCACACGGGAGCACCTTGGCCTGCAGCCGCCAATGAAAAACCATTTCTGAGCCCGCCATTGAAAAAAAGGCCGGTAAAAGTCTTTACCGGCCACACCACCAATACCCGGCGGCCACTCCTCGTACATGACCTGAGCGATCAGAACAGCGGCAAGGTGTAACTCACGATCAGCCGGTTCTCATCGATATTGCGTTGGTAATTGGAGCGCAGCGCAGCGTTGCGCCACAGCACGTTGACGTTCTTCAGTGGTCCGGACTGGATGGTGTATCCCAGGTCGGTATCGCGCTCCCACTCACGCCCTTCCCCGGCGAAGGTGGCCGGGTTTGCATGATCGGCATGGTTGTAACGGGTCGAAAACGTAAGTCCCGGAATGCCCAGGGCGACGAAGTCGTAGGCATAGCGCAGCTGCCAGGTGCGCTCGCCGGTTTCCATGAAGTCGGCGGCCATCATGTAGTTGGTCAGATAGGCGTCGGTGCCGATCAGGTAAGGCATGGCCGTGGAGCCAGACAGCCCCTGATAGGCGACGCCTAGGGTATGCCCGGCCTGGCTGTAGCTGAGCAGCACGTTGAGCGTGCGGTTGTCGACCGGGCCGGCCAGGGCCTCGCCCTTGTCGTCGCTGATGAAGTAGCGCGCATCCAGAGCCAGCTTGCCGGGGCCCAGCGCGGTGCTGCCGAGCAGGCCGAAATAGTGCTGGCCGTAGATCTCGTCGAGCTCGCCGTATTGGTAGCTGAGGCTCAGGTTGGCGTTGACCACGTAGTCCACGCCGCCCATGCGGAAGTCGTCAGCCTCGGGCGCGCCGCTGAAACGCCGGTTCTTGTTGACCAGGCTCATGGCCTCTGTATGGGAATAATCACGCTTGGTGGTGCGATCGATCTGGGCGTAGGTGAGAGTCAGGTTATCCAGCTCTTTGGAGGTGAGCACACCGCCCTGGAAGGTCTGCGGCAGGATGCGGCCAGTGCTGGAGGCGATGGTCGGGTACTTGAGCAACTGGGTGCCGATCTTCAGCTCGGTCTTCGACAGCCGCGCCTTGGCGGTGATGCCGAACTTGCTGTACTGGTCCGGGGCGCGACCGTCGTCGCCCACCGGGAGCAGCCCGGTACCGCTGCGGCCTGGGCCTGAGTCGAGCTTCAGGCCGAGCATGCCGAGGGCGTCGACGCCAAAGCCGAGAGTGCCGGCGGTGTAGCCGGAGCGGAAATCGAGGATGAAGCCCTGGGCCCATTCTTCGCGCTTGGAGATGCCGGCGTCTTCGCGGAAGTCGCGGTTGAGGTAGAAGTTCTGGGCTTTCAGCGAGGCCTGGCTATCTTCAAGGAAACCTTCGGCGTGGGCCGGGAGCGTAGCGGACAGCAGGATGGCAGCGGGCAGCGTCTTGTTGTTTTTATGCATGACAGGTCCCTTGGCCGGGTTTCGCACCGGCCATTGTTGTTGTGATTTTCCGAGAGGGCCCTTTCGCGGCTAAAGCCGCTCCCACAGGGACTGCACAGCCCCTGAGATCAAGGTGAACCTTGCGGGAGCGGCTTTAGCCGCTAAGAGGCCGGGTCAGGCGAGCACGCCTATCTGCCACGGGCAGAATTCATCCTCGCCCAGGCCGTTGAGCTCGCTCTTGGTCGCCTCCCCCGAGGCATGGGCGAGCAGGCGCTCGAAGATTTCCTGGCCCATCTGGGCTATGGTCTTGTCGCCGTCGATGATCTGCCCGCAGTTGATGTCCATGTCGTCACTCATGCGCTGGTACATGGGCGAGTTGCTGGCCAGCTTGAAGGTCGGCGCCGGCACCGAGCCGAAGCACGAGCCACGGCCGGTGGTGAAGGCGATCAGGTTGGCGCCGCCGGCGATCTGGCCGGTGGCCGAAACCGGGTCGTAGCCGGGAGTGTCCATGAACACCAGCCCGTGGGTCTTCACCGGGTGGGCATACTCATAAACATCCATCAACGGCGCGTTACCGCCCTTCTTCGCGCCGCCCAGCGATTTTTCCAGCACGTTGGCCAGGCCACCGGCGTTGTTGCCGGGGCTGACCCGGCCATTGATCTGGGTATCGCGGCCGCGGTTGTACTCCAGCCACCACTCGATGCGCTCGATCAGCTTACGGCCCACCGCTGGGGTGGCAGCGCGGGCGGTCAGTGTATGCTCGACGCCGAAGATTTCCGAGGTTTCCGAAAGGATCGCGGTGCCGCCATGGCGCACCAGGATGTCCACCGCTGCGCCCAGCGCCGGGTTGGCCGAAAGGCCGGAGAAACCATCCGAGCCACCGCACTGCATGCCAATCATCAGGTGCTCGGCGGACACCGGCTCGCGTCGCGCCTGGTCGGCCTTGGGGAGCATACCTTCGATCAGCGCGATGCCCTGGTCGGTGGCGCTCTTCACCCCGCCGACGTCCTGGATCACCAGCTTCTTCAGCATGTCGCCTTCCACCAGCCCTTCCTGCTCGAAGAAGCCATGGATGTTGTTGCGCTCACAGCCCAGGGCGATGACCACCGCGCCCACGGTGTTGGGGTGCTTGATGTAGCCACCGATGGTGCGGCGCAGCAGGTCCATCGGCTCGCCGGTCATTTCCATGCCGCAGCCGATTTCGTGCACATAGGGCACCACGCCATCGATGCTGGGAAAGACGGCCAGGCGGCGCTCGTCGAAGTGGTTGGCGATCTTGCGCGCCACCGTGGCGCCGCAGTTGCCAACAACGAACACGCCCAGGTAATTGCGCGTGGCCACGCGGCCGTCTTCGCGGACGATGCCTTGGAAGGTCGCGCGCTGTTCGGCCGGCAGCAGGTCGGTGGGGATGTAGTCCAGGCCGTAGCGGTAGTCGCGGTCGGTTTCGCCGAAGGCGATGTTGTGGCTGTGCATCCAGGTACCAGGCCGCAGGTCCTCGGCGGCATAACCGATTACCGTGTTGTACTTGAGCACCGGCTCGCCCTTGGCGATCAGCCGGGCAGCGACCTTGTGCCCCAGCGGCACAGCTTGCTGGGTGATGACACCTTCACCGGGGATGGCGGTGCCGGCAGGGATTTCGATGCGCGCGACCACGACATTGTCGGCGGCATCGAGGCGAATGACGGGGCTGACTTCACGGTGACTCATGGTGTTTTCCTATGGATGCTGTCACCCATGGCGGTGGCGACACAAGCGCCACCGCCATGGCTTGCTCAAGGGCGTTTGCCGAACTCGATGCGGTGCTGGGTCCAGGCCTGGGCCTGTTCGCTGAGGGAGAAGCCCAGGCCCGGGCGGTTGGGCACCCACATGCGGCCTTCGCGCAGTTCCAGCCGCTCGTTGAACATTGGTTCGAGCCATTCGAAGTGCTCCAGCCATGGCTCTTCCGGGTACGCTGCTGCCAGGTGCAGGTGGATCTCCATGGCGAAATGCGGCGCCAGCTTCAGGCCCTTGAAACTGGCCAGGTTCATGATCTGCAGGAACGGCGTGATACCGCCGACCCGCGGCGCATCGGGCTGGATGAAATCGCAGGCGTTGGCAGTGATCAGCTGGGCGTGCTCGTTGAAGCTGGTGAGCATTTCGCCGGTGGCGATGGCGGTGTCCAGCGACGCGGCCAGGGCGGCGTGGCCCTCGACGTCGGCGCTGTCCAGCGGCTCCTCGATCCAGGTCAGGTCGAACTGTTCGAGCTTGCGGCAGAAGCGTTGAGCGGTGACGCGGTCCCATTGCTGGTTGGCGTCGACCATCAGCGGGAAGCCTTCGCCCAGTTGCTCACGCACCGCCTGCACACGCTTGAAATCGATGCTGGTGTCCGGTTGGCCGACCTTGATCTTGATGCCGCCGATGCCGTTGCCACGGGAGGTCTGTACGTTTTCCAGGACCTTTTCCAGCGGCGTCGACAGGTAGCCGCCGGAGGTGTTGTAGCACTGCACCGAATCGCGGTGAGCGCCCAGCAGCTTGGCCAATGGCAGGCTGGCGCGCTTGGCTTTCAAGTCCCACAGGGCAATGTCGAATGGCGCGATGGCCTGGGTGGTCAGGCCACTGCGGCCCATCGAGGCGCCGGCCCAAAGCAGCTTGTTGTAGAGCTTGGCGATGTCGTTGGGGTCCTCGCCCAGCAGGGTCGGGGCGATTTCCTGGGCGTGGGCGTACATGCCCGGGCCGCCAGCACGCTTGGAATAGCCGAAGCCGATGCCTTCATGGCCTTCGCGGGTACGGATCTCGGCGAAGATGAAGGCGATTTCGGTCAGCGGCTTCTGCCGCCCGGTCAGTACCTTGGCATCGCTGATCGGCGCGCCCAGGGGCAGCACGGTGTACGACAGCTTGATCCAGGCGATGCTGTCGGTGGTCGCTGGCCCGGGTTGCAGGGCAGCGATCTTCGGGTCGATGTAGACGTTGCTTTCGATCATGGCGTGGTCCTCGGAATCACTGGGCGTCGGCAGGTTTGCCGGTCAGGTCGGAAAGTTGCAGGCGCTGGATGCGGCCAACGATCACCAGGTAGGCGAACGCCGCCAGCAGGCCGTGGGCGCCGACATAGATGAGTGCGCTGTTGAACGAGCCGCTGGAATGCAGCAAGTAGCCGATCACCACGGGGGTGACGATGCCGGCGGTATTGCCCAGGGCGTTGAACACGCCACCGGTCATGCCGATCATTTCCCGCGGGGCGGTGTCGGCCACCACGCTGAAGCCGAGGTTGCCGAAGCCTTTGCCGAAGAAGGCCAGGCTCATCACCGCGATCACCAACCACTGCGCATCGACGTAGTTGCACAGCATCATGGTCGAGCTCAGCAGCACCCCGGTGATGATTGGCGTTTTACGGGCAATGCTCAGGGACTTCGTACGGCGCAACAGGTAATCGGAGAAGAAGCCCGACGACACCGCACCGATCAGCCCGCACAACGCCGGGATGGATGCCACCAGGCCGGCCTGGAGGATGTCGAAGCCGCGCTCCTTGACCAGGTAGATGGGGAACCAGGTGACGTAGAACCAGGTGACCGCGCTGACGCAGTATTGGCTGATGAACATGCCCAGCAGCATGCGACTCCTGAACAGCAGGCCGACTTCGGCCAGCGAGTTGCGGCGCTTTTCCTTGGGCAGCGCGGCCTGGGCTTCGAGGTCGACCAGCGCTTCACCCTTGCGCAGGTAGTCGAGCTCCTCGCCATTCATCTTCGGGTGGCTGACCGGCAGGTAGTAGTTTTTCCACCAGATCGCGGCGATACCGAAGCCGACGATGCCCATGACGATGAACACGTATTCCCAGCCGAAGGCGTAGCACAGCCAGCCCATGAACGGGGTGAAGAACGCCAGCGAGATGTACTGCGCACTGTTGAAGATGGCCCCGGCCATGCCCCGCTCCGCCGACGGGAACCAGGACGCGATCACCCGCGTCGAGGCCGGCCCCACCGGCGCCTCGGCCACGCCCAGCAAAAAGCGCAGAGCCAGCAGCAGCGGCACGATCATGCCGACGAAGTGCACCAGCCCCATGCACACCGTGAAGACCGACCACACGGAGATGGCCAGGGCCATGGTTTTCTTCGAGCCGAAGCGGTCAGCCAGCCAGCCGGAGGGGATCAGGAAGATCACGTAGGCCCAGCTGAAGATCGAGAACAGGTAGCCCATTTCCACCGAGCTGATGCCGAGCTCCTTGCTCATGTCGGAGCCCGCCACCGACAGGGCTGCGCGGTCACCGCTGCTCAAGGCCAGGACCATGGTGATCAGGGCCAGGATCAGATAGCGATAGCGGGTAGCCGTGGTGGATGCGGCCACGGCGCCGGGGGCAGGCCCGGCGGCGTAGGTATCATGATTGTGCATCGCGGTTGCCTCATTGTTTTTATTGGCGTCGTGCAGGGCCTTGCACCGGCACCTGCTTCGAATCTTGGCAGTTTGCAGCCCTTGGCAGAGCTGTTTCCGACCAATGACAGCGTTATCAAATGACAGCGCTGTCATTAATCCTAGGCCTTATTCTTCGGGGGTTGCAAATTGGCTTTGCGGTGAAATTCCCACGCACTGGGAATGCTGCAAAAGAACAGGAAAGCGTGCGCCGTTCCGGTAGAATCGACCCACCCGCCCAACCCGCCTGCCTTGAGGCTTCGCATGCTGGAAACGCCCGCAATCACCACTGGACTGAAACTGGGCCCCGCCACGCTCGACGACGTGGCGAAGATGGCCAAGGTCTCGCCCATCACCGTTTCCCGGGTGATCAACCGCCCGGAACTGGTGTCGGAGAAAACCCAGAAAAAGGTGCGCAATGCCATCCGCAAGACCGGGTATGTGCCGAACATGCTTGCTGGCGCCCTGGTTTCGCAGCGCAGTCGGCTGGTCATCGTGGTGGTGCCGAATGTGGCCAACCGCGCCTTCGTCGACACCATCACTCAGCTCGGCCAGCGCCTGGCCACGGCGCGCTACCAGTTGCTGCTGAGCCAGTCAGACCTGGCAAACAGCAGTGAAGCGGAACTGATCGATGCGATCCTCGCCCGCCGCCCCGACGGCATCGTGCTGACCCGCCAGCTGCAAAGCCCTGAAGCGCGGGAAAAACTGATTGCCCGTGGCATTCCGGTAGTGGAGACCTGGGAGCTGACGCAGGACCCGATCGACACTGTGGTCGGTTTTTCCCACGAGGCCGTTGGCCAGGCCATGGCCGAGCACATCGTCGAACGCGGCCACCGCCGCGTGGGCCTTGTCTGGAGCGACGACGCCCGCGCGACCCAACGGCGCCAGGCGTGTGTCGATACCCTGCGCGCCGCTGGCGTTGAAGTGGTCGCCTGCGAGCTCGAAGCAGTGCCGGTGAACATGGGTCACGGCCGTGAGGCCATGGCTCGACTGATGGCGTCCAGGGTGCCGATGGATGCGGTGATCTGCAGCATCGACCTGCTCGCCCAGGGGGTCATGGCCGAGGCCCAGGCCAACGGCCTGCGGGTGCCTCAGGACCTGGCGGTGATGGGCTTCGGCAACCTGGAATTCGCCGCGCATACCCACCCGCGCCTGAGCACGGTGAATGTTGACGGCGGGCGCATTGGCCTACGTACGGCGGAGTTGCTGCTGCAGCGAATCGAAGGCAGCCTGGGGCGTGGGCAACAGGTGGAGGATGTGGGCTTCAACCTGGTGGTTCGCGAAAGCACCTGAGGGCTGCACGCGTCAATCGCCAGCCCAGCGCTGCAGCTGCGCCGCCATGTGATCCCAGGCCTGCTCGACCTCGGCCACCCCGAATGCGCGCAGGCTCGAATGCACCATGCCCTCGCCCACCCAGGCTCGGGCCACCTCTCCCGCCGCCACCAATTCATCGACATAGGCCAGCCCGTGATCGCACAGCGGGTCGACTCGTGCAACCAGCACCAGCGCCGGTGCCAGCCCGGCAAAGTCTTCAGCTTCCAGCGGCATGGCGCAGGGGTCATTACGCTGCGGCGCTGCGGGCACGAAGCCAGCCAATGACTTCATCAACCCCGCCACCGTCATCATCGGTGCCTCGGCGTGTTCATGCATCGATGGCAAGACCTGCCGAGCCGTCAGCACCGGATAAACCAGCAACTGCCCCCGCGGCTGGTCCAACCCGTCACGGCGCAATGCCATGCACAGGCCCGCAGCCAGCGTGCCACCCGCGCTGTCCCCCGCCACCATCAGGCACGCCGTGCTGAGTCGGGAGTCGACGACCCCCGCCCGTAAACCGAGCCATGCCTTCAGGCAGTCCTCCAGCGGCGCCGGATAGGCATGCTCCGGCGCCAGCCGGTACTGCACGGCAACGATCGCCAGCGGCACCCGCTGCATCAGGGCATGGGCAAACCAGTCATGGGTGTCGAGGTTGCCCAGATCCCAGCCGCCGCCGTGCAGGTACAGCAGCGTCGGCCACCCCCCGGGCGGCACTTCGCCCAGGGGTGTATAACAGCGCAGGCGCAGGCCATTCAGGTCGATATCGGCCACCTGCCAGCCCAGCGGCCGCGGTGGCGTGCAGGCACGGCAGGCAGCGAGAAAGGCTTCGCGCCGGGCTGCTAGGCTGTCGTCACGCGGGGCGAAGCGCCGGCTATTGTCGATGTAGGCCTGCATGGCAGGGTCGAGCGGACGGGATACCACGGGCAATCCTCCAGGTCAGAGCAAGGGCAAGGTGTAGGCGATGATCACCCGGTTTTCATCACGCCGGCCGGTGGCATCGCCTTGCAGTTCGACGTTGCGCCAGCGCAGCGCCAGGTTCTTCAACGGCCCGCTCTGGATCACGTAGGTGATGTCCAGGTTGCGCTCCCATTCGCTGCCGTCCTCGCCGGCCACCTTGAAGTTGTCGCCCTTCACGTATCGGGCGAACGCCGTCAGCCCCGGTACACCAAGGGGCGCGAAGTCAAGGTCGTAGCGGGCCTGCCAGGAGCGCTCCTGGGCGCGGTCGAAGCGCAGCACCTGCACGGCGTTGGCCACCCCGGGCAGGTCGGTGTCGTGGATGAACGGCAAGGCGCTGTCACCGGCGTTGTACTGGTAGCCAAGGCGGAAGGTCTGGGCGCGCAGGTTGGCGCTGAGCATCGCCGAGGTCATGCGACTATCGAGCTGGCCGGCCTTTTCGCTGCCAGATTCGCCGGTGTCGAGGTAGTTGAGCGTGCCGGAGAGGTTCCAGTCACCGGCCTTTACGGTGTGGGTGCCGGTGTACAAGGTTTGCTGGTACACATCTGCCAGCCGGCCAGTCCACACCCCAAGCGAGGTCTGCGACGTGGCGCGCCAGGTGCCACCGAGGTAATCGAAGCGGTCGCTGAACACGCTGTAGTAGTTGCCCACCTGGATATCCCGGGCGCCGGCAAATTCGCGCTGGTTGACCCGGCGCATCTGGCCCAGGCCGATGTCAAGGTTGTTCAGCTCGCGAATATCCAGCATCGCACCCTCGAAGAACTGCGGCAGCAACCGGGCGTCACCGGAACTGACCAGCGGAATCTTCGGGAACAGCCCGCCCACCTTGAGCTCGCTCTTCGAATACTTGAACTTGACCGCCGCCGTGGCCTCGGAGAAATCGTCCACCGAACGCGGGTCGGCATTGCGCGGCCCGCCGGCACGGTCATAGGCCCCCGGCAACAGCCCGGTGCCGCTGCGCGAGGGCGACGAGTCGAGCTTCAGGCCAAGGCCTGCGTACACATCCACGCCCACCCCGACCGTCGTATCGGTATAACCCGACTCACCCTTGAGGATGAAACCCTGCGCCCACTCCTCCAGCTTCGACTGGGCAGGCTTGGTCGAATCGCGCAGGTCGTGGTTGTAGTAGAAGTTGCGAAAGGTCAGGTTGGCCTTGCTGTCTTCGAGGAATGCACCCTGGGCATACAGCGGGCCGAGCCCGAGCAGCAGGGACAAGGGTTTTGCAACGCGAGCGAAGCCCGCTCCAGTCGAGGAGTGTTTCATTGTTGTTGTGCTCTTCTTATAGGTATGTGAGGTGTTGCGTCAGCGGTGTTGCCAGATGAATTCGAGGGTGGCCTCAAGGCGCTGGCCCGGGGCGAGTTCATGGGTGCCGGTTTCGGCCCAGCTATCGCGGGGCTGGTTGAACGCGTCAGCCAGGTGCGATACCGGCTCCAGGCACAGGTACGCGCTGCCGACCGGGGCGAAGGCGACGAAGTGGTTCAGCACCTGTGAGGCCTGCAAGTGCAAATGGCCATTGGTGTATTCGAGTTGCAGCTGGCCATCCCAGCGCGACTGGTAATGCGCCAGTGCCGCGCCGGCATCGGCTTCGATCGACCAGTCGTTGGCACCCTCCTGATATGCGCCGGTAGCCAGGTACTCCCCATCGATCTGCCATTCGCGCCCGGTGCGGTAATGCACGCGCATACCAGGGTGGCGCTGGAAATACGGGTGCAGCCCGAGGCCGCCAGGCATGGGCGTCTGCCCCAGGTTTATCAGCACCAAGGTGATGCGCACGCATGCGCCGTCGAGTGCGAAGTGCTGTTCGGCGCGAAACGCCCAGGGCCAGTGCTCGCCTTGATAGTCGCAGGCGATGCTCAAGTGATCGCTGCCTGAAGTCACCACTTGCCAAGGCTGGGTGTGGGTCACCCCATGCAAGGTATGGGGCCGAGCAGCCGGATGCGCAGGCAGCGCGTGTTCGGTGCCGGCGAACTGCAACCGCGCGTTCCGGATGCGGTTGGAGTACGGCATCAGCGGGTAGGCGCCGGCCCGTGGCCAGTCCAGTGGGTCGAAGTGGCTGGCGTTGATCGGCAGCAGGATATCCAGTCCCTCGGCATTGAGGTGGGCGATACGCCCGCCCCAGGCCGGCAGCGCGCCCAGCGACCAGGTGGCATTGCTCAGAACCACGGTGTGCATAGAAACTCCAATGCCATTTTTCAGGCATGCACGGCCCCTGCCGCCGTGCCGAGGCACGGCGGTGAAGCGGTAAAGGGTCGGGCTAGCGGCGGAAGCGCTCGGCCACTTGCAGGTCGATGTCCAAGCCTAAACCTGGGCCCTGAGGGATCTGCAGCTGGTTGCCCTGGCGCAGTTGCTCCACCGGGTACAACCAGCCAGCCGGCTCGACGAACAGGTATTCCACCTGCGGCACCCGCCGCTGTACCGCGGCCAGGTGCAGGGTGGCGATCAGGCCCGGGCCGAAGTATGGGCAGTGCGGCAGAATCACCGCCTCATGCTGCTCGGCCAGGCGGTCGATGCGCAGGCATTCGGAAATACCGCCGACCTTGGTCACGCTGGGCTGGATGGAGTCCACCGCAGCAGTCACCAGAGCCTGCTCGAACTGCACGGCAGTGCACCAGTTCTCCCCGGCAGAAATATCCACGCCCTGCCCGCGCAGACTGCCCAGGGCGGCGAAGTCCTCGGGCGGAAAGATCGGCTCTTCCAGCCAGGCCAACTTCAGCTCTGCCAGCGCCGGCAGCCAGTCGCGGGTGCCCTGCACCGTCCAGGAACAGTTGACGTCAGTGGACAGCGGCACGTCATCGCCAATGGCACGTCGGCAAGCGCCGATTTCATGCAGGGTGGCCTCGTGCAGCTTGATGTCGCTGAACCCCTGTTCCAGCGCTTTTTCGCAGGTGGCCGGGGCCACCTGGTCATCGCCGTAACGCACCAGGCTGGCGTAGGCCGGTACCTGTTCGCGATGGGCCTGGCCGAGCAGGCGGTGCAACGGCAGGCGCTGCCGGCGGGCGGCCAGGTCCCACAGGGCGATATCGAGACCGGAAATGGCGAACATCGTCACGCCGTAGCGGCCGAACAGGTGCAGGCGCTGCTGCAGCTCCAGATTCAACGCAGGAATGTCGGTTACCTCGCGGCCCAGCACTTGAGGCGCCACCAGCCGGTCGATCAGCGCCTTGGTGGCGTCGGCGACGAAGTAGCCGAACGCTTCGCCCCAGCCAACGTTACCCAGTTCGTCCTCAACGCGCACCAGCACGTTCTCCAGCGTGCGCCAGGCCGAAGGTGTTCCACCCACCCCACGACCGCCGTCATGGAAGGGGATTTCGACGATCTGGGTATCGATACGGACGATCTTCATGCTGGCTCCAGAACACTGGCCAGGGCCACGCCGGCATAGGCGCCACCCACATGGTCACGACCGGAACCGACCGAGGCCATGGCGTCATAGGCGAGGAAGTTGTCGGCCAGGTGCTCGGCCGCATCGTCCTGCGGCCGGTAACCGAGGGCGCGGGCACGGTTGTTGTGGAACAGCGCCTGGGGGCATTCCGACACGCCGTAGACGATCTCGTGACGCACCTCGGGGTGCTCCAGGCCGATCAGTACCAGCTGAGCCAGGTCGCGGGCACTGGTCCACAGGCGCAGGCGACGGGCATCAGCGACCTTGGCGTCGGCATTGCCGATGCGCACGATGAACGTGGCCAGCTCGCTGCGCTGGGAGAAGGTGGCGCAGGCCGCTTCGCCGAACACCTTGCTCAGCGCGTAGTAGCTGTCCGGCGCCACCGGGTGGTCGTCGAACTGTTCGGCAACCTGCGTGGGGTACTGGCCCAGCACATGGTGGCTGCTGGCGAACACGAAGCGCCGTGCCCCGGCGCGCTGGGCGGCCTCGAGCAGGTACAGGGTGGCGTGGTAGTTGGGCTCCACCGTGGCCTGGAACTGGATATCGGTACCGTGGGCACAGGCCAGGTGCAGCACGGCATCGACACCCTCGCAGGCCTGGCGGACGAAGGCCGGGTCAGTCAGGTCGCCAACCAGGGCGGTTTCATTGGCGGTCAGCTCGCTGACCGGCCGGCGGTCCAGCAGGCGCAGATTGAAGCGCTCGCGCAAGTATGGGCGCAGGGCGGTTCCGACGATACCGGCGGCGCCGGTGACTAGAAGCGTAGGCATGGTGTATTCCCGTAAAACGTGGGTAGCAGTCAGTTCAGGCGGTGGCGATGACGTTGGCTTGCCGGGCCGGCTTCTGGCCGACGAACAAGGCCACGATCAGCGCACCGACGATGCCGAGCCCGGCGGCCAGGCCGAAGCCGCTGCCGTAGGTGCCGGTGGACTGGATGATGAAGCCGGTCACGGTCGGCGCAACGATGCCAGACAGGTTGGCCAGGCCATGCATGAAGCCACCGGCGGTACCCACCTGATGGTCCGGCACGGCGTCCTGGATCAGCGACCAGTAGGCGGGCGCGGTCAGCATCAGGAAGCCGATGGCCACGGTCATCACCACCACGGTGCTGGTAACGCTTTCCACTTGCCCGGTCAGGCCGATGCACACCGCAGCCACCAGCAGGCAACTGACTAGCACGACCTTGCGCGAGAACAGCTGCTTGCCGGTGCGCTTGTACACCCAGTCGATCAGCAGCCCGCCACAGACGAAGCCAACGGTGCCCACCAGCCACGGCAGTGCGGTGACGATGCTCATGGCCTTGAGGTCGATGCCCTTGGCCTCGATCAGGTAGCTGGGGAACCAGGTCATGAAGAAGTACAGGATGTAGTTGTAACAGAACAGCGAAACGCCAGTGACCAGGACCGAACGCTGCAGGATGATCTGCAGCACCGGGGTGCGCGGAGCGTCAGCGACGGCAGTGACCGGGGCTTCACGGCCCTCGTTGATCAGCGCCAGCTCTTCGGCCGACACCTGCGGGTGCTCCTTGGGCGTCGAGGCCGCCAGGCGGTACCAGGCGATGGCCCACAGCACGCCGATGACAGCGATCACCACGAAGGCCACGCGCCAGCCCAGCCACAGGGCGAGAAAACCCACGATCGGACCCGCCAGGGCGCCGCCCAGCGGGCCGCCGGCCTGGTTGATGCCGATGGCGCGGGCGCGCTCCTTGATCGGGAACCAGCTGTTGACGGTCTTGTTGGCGGTGGTCGAAACCGGGCCTTCGCCGACGCCGAATAGCGCGCGCACGATCAGCAGTGACCAGAAGTTGAAGGCCAGCGCGGTAGAACCGCACAGCAGCGACCAGAAGCTCATCGACCAGGTCAGCACACGTTTGGGCCCGAAGCGGTCGGCCAGGTAACCACCGACGAAGCAGAACAGCGCATAGCCGAAGAAGAAGCTGCTGAAGATCATGCCCTTCTCGGCGGGTGTGAGGTGGTACTCCTGGGTAATGAACGGCATGGCGATCGACAGGGCAGCGCGATCGACATAGTTGATGATCATGGCCAGGAACAACATGGTCAGGATCGTCCAGCGGTAGTTGTTTTTCTTGTTCATGTACGACTCCGCCCGGCACCTGTGATGCCGGATCTTTTTTGTTATTAACGCCTGGCCCCCGCAGAGGGCCAGGTGCCTCAGGGGTCAATCAGACGCTGTAATCCACCGCCACCCACTCGAAGTACTGCTTGAGGTCGGCGACCAGGGCCTGGTGCGCCGGGTGTGGCAGGTAACGCTGTACCGCGTCGGCGTCGTCGAAGCTGGACTCGAGGATGTAGTCCCAGCAGATCGGCCGATCCAGTTCATTGGCCGCGACGCGCCAGTCGCGGATGAAGTCGATTTCTTCAGTGAGGTCGCGCATTCGCGCCACCAGCACCGACTCCAGTTCAGGCTGCGCTTCGACGCCCGGCAGGCGGCGGAACAGCACGATATGTCGCATCATCGCCCTGCCCTCCTCAACCCAATGCCCAGGCCGGTGCGTCCTGCAGCGCAACCGGGCGCAGGAAGCGCTCGATGGCGGCAAAGCCGACCGAGGTGGACTGTGGCGCGGTGGATGACGGCCATGGTCCGCCGTGCTGCTGGGCGTGACACACGGCGACGCCGGTCGGCACGCCGCTGAACAGCACGCGCCCGGATACTCGCTGGGCGGCGCGCAGCAGCTGGCGGTTGTCGGCGTTGTCGGCCTCCAGGCCCCACAGGGTAGTGGTCAGGGTGCCGCCGATGGCGTCGAGCACGTCGGCCGCCTGGGCCACGGAACGCGCGGTGACGATCAGCGCCGCCGGGCCGAACATTTCTTCACGCAAGTGAGCGTTGGCAATGAACGATGCCGCGTCGGTGGCGAACAGCCGTGGCGCCGGGCCAGCGCCATCGGCCTGCGGGGCGAACACTGCTGCGGCGTTGGCAGCGACCGTGGCAGCTGCCGCCTCGAAGCCCTGCTGCATGCCCGGGGTCAGCATACGGTGCGTGGTGATAGGCGCAATGGCCTCGGCCAGCTGGGCGACGAAACGCTGACTGTGGGGTGAATCGAGCAGCACGATCACGCCGGGGCTGGTGCAGAACTGGCCGCAGCCCAGAGTGATCGAGCCCGCCAGGGTCTTGGCCAGGGCCTCGCTGCCTTTTTCCAGCACCGACGGCAAGGCCACCAGCGGGTTGATCGAACCCAGCTCGCCGAAGAACGGCACCGGACGTTCACGGTCATTGGCGGCCTGCCACAGGGCTTTACCACCCTGGTAGGAGCCGGTGAAGGCCACGGCAGCGATTGACGGGTGCTGGACCAGGTAGGTGCCGGCGGCACGATTGGGCGCTTCGGCCAGGGTCAGCAGGCCTGCCGGCAGGCCCTGGGCGTGAACAACGCCTGCGGTCAGGGCGAACACTGCGCGGGAAAGTTGCGGGTGACCGGAGTGCGGCTTGATCACCACCGGGCAACCGGCGGCCAGGGCCGAGGCGGTATCGCCGCCCAGTACCGAGAAGGCGAACGGGAAGTTGCTGGCCGAGAACATCGCCACCGGACCCAGTGGGCGCTGCACGCGGGTCAGGCGTGGACGGCCGGCAGGTGGCGCACCAGCGATGGCTTGGTCATCGACCTGACGGTATGGCACACCAGCTTCCACTTCGCTGGCGAAGCCGCGCAGCTGGAAGGCAGTGCGGGCCACTTCGCCGTTCAGGCGGGCTTCACCGAGGCCGCTTTCGCGGTCGGCGATGGCGACCAGTTCGGCTTGCTGCTGTTCCAAGGCATCGGCCAGGCCACGCAGCAGGGTGGCACGCTGGGTGGCGCTGGAATCGGCCCAGAAGTCAGCAGTGGCGGCCGCTTGGGCGACGACTGCGTCGATGGCAGCGAAATTCGGGTTCTGCGGGGTGGTCATAAGGAACTCCTTCAACAATTGCGGTGCGGCCATTCGCGGGCAAGCCCGCTCCCACAGGGACAGCACAGGGTTCAGCAGCCGTGCAGTACCTGTGGGAGCGGGTTTACCCGCGAAGAGGCCAGTGGCCTTAACGCGCCTTCGGCTCCAGGTGATACCCCCGGCCGACATAGTCGAAATCGACCAGTTCGTTGATCAACACGTCCTTCTCGGCCGGCGACGCGTAATAGGCGCGGATTTCCTTGATCAACCCGCTCTGCTCGTCGAACACGTACCACTCATCACCGCGCAATGCCGTACCCAGCTTGCTCTTCCAGTGGGTCCACTCGATTACCGCCTCGTTGCTGTCGTGGCTGACCAGGATCTTCTCGATGGTCCACTGCGAGCCAAGGTTCTCCACGCACCACACCCACTTGCGAGCGATCGTGTCGGCCGTGCGCCACGGGATTTCCGGCAACCCCGAGGGGAAGTAGTGCACCGCGTCCGGGGTGAAGCACGACACCAGCTTGTCGTAGTCGCCTTCATTGCAGGCGTCGAAATAGCGGCGGATCAGTTGTGCATGCTTGTGCTCGATCATGGCTTAGCCCTCCTCGCGGTCGATGATCGACGGGATGGCCGGGCGCCCGGCGGCGACCCAGGCGTGGTAGTCGGACACCGACGCAGGGCTCGGCGGGTACACGCCCCACAGCGCTTCGCCTGCGGCAATGCGCATGGCCAGGTAGCCTTCGATGTCGTCCTGCACGCTGCACACCTCGGCCAGCTCTTCAGCCAGATGCGCCGGCACTACGGTCAGGCCGTCGGCGTCGCCGACGATGATGTCGCCCGGGTATACGGCAACGCCGGCGCACCCGATCGGTACCTGCAGGTCGGCCACGTGGTGATAGGAAATACGCGTAGTGGCGGTGATCTCACGGGCATAGGCCGGCAGGCGCATGGCGGCAATCTCGCTGCCGTCGCGCAGTGCGCCGTCGGTGACGATAGCTTTGGCGCCACGGGCCAGCAGGCGGGTCACGAGGATGTTGCCGGCTGACGCGGCAGCCGGGTCGTTGCGGCTGTCGATCACCAGCACGTCGCCCGGCTGGATCTGCTCCACGCCCACCCATTGCAGGTTGTCGTCGTTGGGTTTGGTGGTCATGGTCGAGTAGGTGTCGATGTCTTCACGGGCGGGGATGAAGCGCATGGTGAAGGCACGCCCGGCGAATGGCTTGGCATCGGGGCACATGGCGCGCAGGCCGACCAGGGCTGGCTGACGGAACCCGCGCTTGAACAGCTGGGTGGTCAGCGAGCCGCTGCTGCAGGTGGCGAGCTTGGCCAGTACTTCGTCGCTGACGACGACCTGTTTGCCGGAGACGCTCTCATGGGCATCGGCGTAGTTGTGGATGACGGACATTGTTGTAGGTTCTCCTCGCGGGTTCATCCGATGGGCGGCCAGGGAAAATTCCCAGCATATGGAACATGCATTCACTGAAAGCCCTGCTGAGGCCGATTCTATGGCGGATAACCGGGAGAAAAAGGGGCAGAATGAGCACTCAGGCAGCCGAGTTCCAACAGATGGGAATCAAACAATGAAAACAGGTGAAGGCACCGCCGCGCTCGAAAAGGCCCTGGACGTGCTCCAGGCCATTGGCGCAACCGCCACCGGCATCAGCCAGGCCGAGCTGGCCGAGCAGGTGCCGCTGCCGCGCACCACCCTGTACCGCATCATCGCCACCCTGGTGGAGCGCGGCATGATTCGCCGCGACCCGACACGCAAGGTCTACCGCCTGGGTTTCAATTACCTGGAGATGGTCCGCAACGCCTACCTGGAACCGGACCTGGTGGCTGCCGCCAGCACCGAGCTGCGTGCCCTGCGCGACCTGACCGGCGAAACCTCCTACCTGGCGGTGCTCGATGGCAACCAGGTGCTGTCGCTTGAACGCTGCGAAGGCGCCCACACCCAGCGCTCGGCTGCCAGCCTCGGCCAGGGCAAACCGGTGTACTGCACCGGCCAGGGCAAGGCGATCCTCTCCGCGCTCTCCCCTTCGGCCCGCGACGAAATCCTCAAGGGCCTGGTGCTGACGCCACTGACACCGCTGACCATTACCGATCGTCGCCGCCTGTTGGCTGAACTGCAGATCACCCAGGCGCGCGGCTACGCCCTGGACGACGAGGAAATCCGTCTGGGCATCCGCTGCGTCGCCGCGCCGATCGTCGACAAGCAGGGCCTGGTACGCGGTGCGCTGAGCGTGGCCGGGCCGGCTTACCGCCTGACGCTGGAGCGGCTGACCCTGCTCGGCCCGGAACTGGCCGACGCGGCGCGCCGGGTCGGCGAGCAACTGCGCCCGGACAACGCCCCACGCGCCACCGGCGAGCTTGGTGTGGTGCCAGGCCCTTGGGCATTTCACGGCGCGTTCCCTCGCTGGCACGCGGACCAGCGCATGCTGTACTGGGCCGACACCCTGGCCCCGGCCATTCATTGCTGGGACGGCCACAGCAGCCGCCTGCTGACCCGCCTCGACCTGCCGGTGCGCGCCATGGAACTGCACCCCGACGGCCTGCTGGTGGCCCAGGCCGGCGGCTGGTCGCTGATCGACTGGCAAGGCAACGAGCATCCCCGCCAGGACCTGCTGGGCAGCCGCCTGCTGGCCTTGGCCACTCACCCGTCCGGCGCGTTGTGGGCCTGCGCCAAGAGTGGCAACGGCTGCCTGATCGGTGAGCTCAGTGCCGAGGGCGAGCTGCGCCATGGCTGGTCGTTGCCGGAGACGGTCAGTGCGTTTCGCTGGGACGCCAAGGGCAGCGCGGTGTATGCCTTGGCACCGGAGGCCGGGGACATCCTGCGACTGCAACCGGGAAGCAGCAGCGTGCGCCGGCTGGCTTCGCTGCCACGCGGCGGCGGCAGCCTGGGTGGGCTCGCGCTGGATGGCAAAGGGGGGGTGTGGACCACACAACTGGAAGGCTGGAGCCTCGCGCGTTTCGATGCCGACGGCAACCTGGACCGAATGATCGGATTGCCGGTGCCGAGCCCGACCGATCTGTGCTTTGGTGGGGAGGATGGCACCACCCTGTTCATTACCAGTGCCCGCCATGCCCTTCAGCTGGAAACGTTAGCCAGTGCGCCTAACTCGGGGTGCCTGATGCAAATGCAGATCTGAAGCCAGTCGTTGTCTGACACGGTGCTGGAGAAGCCGGCCTGGCCGGCCCCCATCAGGGTCATCCTTCGACCGCAGTACCGAGCCGTGTCAGGTGCTCGAAAAGATTCCTTGCCTCGGGCGCCAGCTCGACATGCTCGGCAACCCCGACATAAAGCGTCCGCTGTGCCCAGTCGCCCTCCAGCATGATCGCGTGCAACTGATGCCCCAACAGTGCCTTGCGCACCGATCCTAGCGGCAGGATGCCGATGCCGAGCCCAGCTTCAATCATGCGGCAGATACCGTCAAAACTGCTGACCTGGATACGCACTTTCAGTATTTTGCCATGCGCTACTGCTTCGTCACTGATTCTGCGCAGCAGTGAGCTGCCTTGGTTCAACGCGACGAACTCATAATCCAGCGCCCGCTCCAGAGTAAGGCGCGGGTTCCCGGCCAGTGGGTGCCCTGCTGGCACCAGCAGCGCCAGCTGATCCGTGCGATAAGGGTGTTTGCAGATCCCTTCTGACGCCACATTGTCGGCAAAGATGCCGATATCCGCCCGCCCATGGATGAGCGCCTGCACGATGTCGTCGCTCAGTGCCTCCTCCATGCCGATTCTGACAAACGGGTTGGAGGCCAGGTAGACCGACAGATCCTGTGGCAGGAACTGAATGACTGCCGAGGTATTGGCCGTAAGGCGCACGTGCCCGCGAGCGCCCATGGCGTAGTCACTGGCATCGCACGCCATGCGGTTGATGCCGTCGACGATGTGGCGGGCATGCTCGGTCATGCCACGGCCTGCGGGCGTCAGTTCAACACCGCGGGGACGGCGGTCGAGCAACACGCATTCAGTCAGCCGTTCCAGCTCGGCAAGGCGCTTGCTGGCCGTGGACAGCGACATGTTGGCCATTCGCGCCGCCTGGGTGAGATTGCGTGTTTCCGCCACGAACAGCAGCAGGCGCAACGACAGTAGATCCATATGAAGAAGGTTCAAATTAAAGCCCCCGCCTTTCAGTTTTCGAAAGGGTAATGGAGAAATTGCCAATTTTCATAGCGCCGGCTAACGGTGACTATCGCAACACGACAAACCACAAGAGCGGATAACGCCATGACCCTGCCCTTGCAAGGCATCAAGGTCGTCGAGATGGGCCAGCTGATCGCCGGGCCGTTCGCCGCCAAGATGCTTGCCGAATTCGGCGCCGAGGTGATCAAGATCGAACCCCCCACCACCGGCGACCCGCTGCGTAAATGGCGCCTGCTGCACGAGGGCACCTCGGTGTGGTGGGCCGCGCAATCGCGCAACAAACAGTCGGTGACCCTCGACCTGCGCCAGCCCGAGGCGCGCGAGGTGGCCAGACGGCTGTTGACCGACGCCGACATCCTGATCGAGAACTTCCGCCCTGGCACCCTGGAAAACTGGGGCCTTGGCTGGGACGCCCTGCATGCACTCAACCCACGGCTGATCATGCTGCGGGTATCGGGCTACGGCCAGACCGGCCCCTACCGCGACCGCCCCGGTTTCGGTGTGATCGGCGAAGCCATGGGCGGCCTGCGGCACCTGTCCGGGGAGCCCGGGCGCACGCCGGTGCGGGTCGGCGTGTCCATCGGTGACTCGCTGTCGGCCTTGCACGGCGTGATCGGCGTGCTCCTGGCCCTGCGTCACCGCGAGCAGAACAACGGCGAAGGCCAGCAGGTGGACGTGGCGCTGTACGAGTCAGTGTTCAACATGATGGAAAGCCTGCTGCCCGAGTTTTCGGTGTTCCAGACCGTGCGCCAGCCGGCCGGCAGCAGCCTGCCGGGCATCGCGCCGACCAACGCCTACCGCTGCCAGTGCGGCAAGTACGCGCTGATTGCCGGCAATGGCGACAGCATCTACCGGCGCCTGATGGAGAAGATCGACCGCCTCGACCTGGCCAATGACCCAGCCCTGGCCCACAACGACGGCCGCGTACGCCACGTGGCGCGCATCGACGCGGCGATCTCGGCCTGGACTGCCGAGCGCCCGCTCGACGACGTGCTGGCGGCGCTGAACGATGCGCGCATCCCCGCCGGCAAGATCTACGACGCCCAGGACATCGCCAGCGACCCGCATTACCAGGCCCGCGACATGCTGCTCAGCGCCCAACTGGACGACGGTACCCCGGTGACCCTGCCCGGCATCGTACCGAAGCTGCAGGCCACCCCCGGCCAGGTGCGCAGCCCGGCACCGAAGCTCGGCGAGCACACCGACCGCGTGCTCGAGGCCCTCGGGTTCGACGCCGACACCCGCACGCTGTGGCGCAGCCGCGGCATCATCTGAACAGGAGGCACTCACCATGAAACGCCTGTATCTGCAGGAAGTCGCCACCCGCGACGGCTTCCAGAACGAAGCCACCTTCATCGACACCGCCGACAAGATCGCCATGGTCGATGCCCTGAGCCTGTGCGGCTTTGCCAAAGTCGAGGTCACCTCCTTCACCTCGCCCAAGGCCATCCCGGCGCTGCGTGATGCCGAGGCGGTGATGCGCGGCATCACCCGCCAGCCCGGCGTCGAATACACCGTGCTGGTGCCCAACGTGCGTGGCGCCGAACGCGCCCTGGGCTGCGGCATCGACGAAGCCAACCTGGTGATGTCGGTGAGCGAGCCACACAACCGCTCCAACCTCCGCATGACCCGCGAGCAATCCTTCGCCCAGTTGCACGAGGTGGTCAGTGTGATCGGCCACAGCGACGTGGCTATCAATGTCTCGCTGTCGACCGTGTTCGGCTGCCCGATGCAAGGCGACGTCGACGATGACGAAGTGCTCGGCTGGGTCGACCGCTTCGCCCACCTGGGTGTTCGCGGCGTCACCCTGTGCGACACCACCGGCATGGCCTTCCCCAGCCAGGTTCAACAGCTGAGCGCCAGGGTGCTCGAACGCTTCCCCGAACTGCAGGTCACCCTGCACCTCCACAACACCCGCGGCATGGCCCTGGCCAACACCGTGGCCGCGCTGCAGGCCGGGGTCGAGCGCTTCGACGCCTCGCTCGGCGGCCTGGGTGGTTGCCCGTATGCACCCGGTGCCAGTGGCAACGTCTGCACCGAAGACCTGTTGCACATGCTGGACCTGATGGGCTACGACACCGGTGTAGACCTGGACCAGGTGTTGGCAGCCTCGGCGCGCCTGCCCGGGCTGATCGGCCACGGCACGCCCAGCCAGATCCTCAAGGCCGGCAAGCGCCTGGACCTGCACCCCATCCCCGAACACGTGCATACGCTCAGCAAGCAAGTGGTATCGAACCACGCGGAGGCCGCCCAATGATCGACCACCTGGACCACCTGGTACTCACCACCCTCGATGTCGACGCCTGCCGCGACTTCTACACCCGCGTGCTGGGCATGCAGCCGGAAACCTTCGGCGCCGGCCGCCTGGCGTTCCGTTTCGGCAACCAGAAGATCAACGTGCATGTGCGCGGCCATGAGTTCGAGCCCAAGGCCCACTTGCCGGTGCCCGGCGCGCTGGACCTGTGCTTCATCGCCAGCATCCCCCTCGAGGCCGTGATCGCCCACCTGCACAAGGTGCACTGGCCCATCGTCGAAGGGCCGGTGCAACGCACCGGTGCCACCGGCCCGATCCGCTCGGTGTACCTGCGCGACCCGGACCTGAACCTGATCGAGATCGCCGAACAACTGCCTGCCTGACCACTCAACCGAGGTGACCCATGAACATCGTTTTTCTCGACGGTGCGAGCCTGCCTGCGCCCTTGAATCGTCCCGCCCAGGCCACTCGCTTCGAAATCCGCCCCAGCACCACACCGCAAGAAGTGCTCGGCGCCCTGGCCAACGCCGAGGTGGCGATCACCAACAAGGTCCGCCTGGAGCGCGCGCAGCTTGAGCAACTCACGACGTTGAAACTGATCTGCGTGGCCGCCACCGGTTACGACTGCATCGACCTCGCCGCCTGCCGCGACCTTGGCATCAGCGTGTGCAACGTGCCGGCCTATTCGGCCGTCAGCGTGGCCGAGTCGGTGATCGCCTCGCTGTTCGCCTTGCGCCGGCATCTGTTCGCCTATCGCCAGGCAGCCGTCAGCGCCTGGCCAACCTCCAGCCACTTCTGCGTGCACCAGGCACCGATCGACGACATCCAGGGCATGACCCTGGGCATCGTTGGCCGCGGCGATATCGGCAGCCGGGTCGCGCGCCTGGCCAAGGCCTTGGAGATGAAGGTGCTGTTCGCCGAACACCAGGGCGCCAGCTGCGTGCGCGAGGGCTACGTCGCCTTCGACAGCCTGCTGGAGCAGGCCGACGCCATCACCCTGCACTGCCCGCTGACCCCGCGCACCCGCCACCTGATCGGCGCAGCGCAACTGGCGCGGATGAAGCCCGGTGCACTGCTGATCAACACCGCCCGCGGGCCACTGGTGGATGAACACGCCCTGCTCGCCGCCTTGCTCGATGGCCACCTGGGCGGTGCCGCACTCGATGTGCTGGACGGCGAACCACCGCGTGCCGACCACCCGCTGCTGCAGGCCGGGCTGCCCAATCTGCTGATCACCCCGCATGTGGCCTGGGCCAGCCAGAGCAGCGTGGCGCGCCTGAAGCAAGTGCTGCTGGCCAATATCGAGGCATTCGCCAAGGGGCAGCCGATCAACCTGGTTTCTTGACCACCGCAGGCTCAGAAATCAACAAAGGCAGAGCACCATGACAACAACAATCAGCTCTACGCACGACCTGCCGGCGATCCGCCGCAAACCGTTCTACCAGCACCTGTACGTGCAAGTGCTGGCCGCCATCGCCCTGGGCATCCTGCTCGGCCACTTCAGCCCCGGCCTGGGCGAGCAGATGAAGCCACTGGGCGACACCTTCATCAAGCTGATCAAGATGCTCATCGCCCCGATCATCTTCTGCACGGTAGTCAGCGGCATCGCCGGCATGCAGAGCCTCAAACGCATTGGCCGCATCGGCTTCAAGGCGCTGGTGTATTTCGAGGTGCTGACCACCATCGCCCTGGTCATCGGCCTGGTCGGGGTCAACCTGCTCAAGCCGGGTGCGGGCATGCACATCGACCCGGCCACCCTCGACGCCAGCGCGATTGCCGGCTACAGCAAGGCGGCCCACGACCAGAGCGTGGTCGGCTTCCTGACCCATATCGTACCGACCACGGTATTCGGCGCGTTCAGCGAGGGTGACATCCTCCAGGTGCTGTTCATCTCCGTGCTGTTCGCCTTCGGCCTGCAGTTGCTGGGCGATGTCGGCAAACCCCTGCTGGACACCATCGATCTGGTCGCCAAGGCGTTCTTCCGCATGCTCAAGATCGTCATGTACGTGGCGCCACTGGGCGCCTTCGGCGGCATGGCCTTCACTGTCGGCAAATACGGCGTGCAGTCACTCGGTGCCTATGGCCACCTGCTGCTGTGCTACTACCTGACCGGGCTGGCGTTCGTCTTCGTGGTGTTGAACCTGGTCGCCCGCCTGGCCGGGTTCAGCCTGTGGAAGTTCCTCAAGTACACCCGCGAAGAACTGGTGCTGGTACTCGGCACCTCCTCGTCGGAATCGGCCCTGCCGAGGCTGATGGGCAAGCTGGAGAAGCTCGGCTGCGAGAAGTCCACCGTAGGCCTGGTGGTGCCTTCGGGCTACTGCTTCAACCTCGACGGCAGCTGCATCAACATGACCGTGCTGGCGATCTTCATCGCCCAGGCGCTGGACATCGACGTCTCGCTGTACCACCAGGTGACCTTGCTGTTGATCCTGTTGCTGACCTCCAAGGGCGCGGCCAGTGTCACCGGAGGGGCATTCATTACCTTGGCGGCGACACTCGGCTCGCTGGACGTCATCCCCGCCGCCGGCCTGGTCCTGGTGCTGGGCGTCTACCGTTTCATCTCTGAGGGCGGCGCCTTGATCAACGTGATTGGCAACGGTGTTGCCACACTATTTATCGCGCGGTGGGATGGTGCATTAGACGCTGACGTGCTCAAACGCGAGCTTGGCTGAACGCAAATGCAAGCTCAGGTGCTTACTGCCAGGGCCCCTCAGCTGGGCCCTGGCGCAGTAAATTCGATCATCGCCTCATCAATGAACCGCCGCAACTTGACGCTGCGCTGCCTGTCCGCCGGGTAGATCAGATGCATTGGCTTGGAGGGGGCGCTGTAGTCAGGGAGGATCTGAACCAGTTCTCCCGAATTCAGGCTGCTGCGGACCAGGTCCTCGGCGCCCAACAAGATACCCACGCCGGCACGTGCCGCGTTGAGCTGTGCGACTGCGTCATTTACCTGAAGCCGCCCCGCCACGCGAACGCTGAGTTGTTCGCTGCCTTTAGTGAACA
Source organism: Pseudomonas sp. NPDC089401 (assembly GCF_044749485.1). Classification (NCBI taxonomy): domain Bacteria; kingdom Pseudomonadati; phylum Pseudomonadota; class Gammaproteobacteria; order Pseudomonadales; family Pseudomonadaceae; genus Pseudomonas; species Pseudomonas sp. NPDC089401. Next base: position 232,622 of record NZ_JBIVIA010000005.1, read on the forward strand.
GCCATTGTTCATCTACTGCCCGATCCCAGAACACATAACCCAGGCACTGGTGATGCTGCAGATCACTTGGGTGAGCAAGTGCACCGTGACGCTCCAGGTACTCTGGGGACGCACAGACGTACATCTGATAACGGCCAAGCGGCCTTGCGACCAGACTGCTGCTGTCACCAATACCAGGATCCCCGATGCGCACGACCACCTCGTAGCCCTCTTCGATGATATTTACAGATCGGTCGGAGAGGTTGAGGTCGATCTCGATGTTCGGGTATCGCTGCATGAACCCGGCGACGAACCTGATCAGGCTGTGCGAGCCGAACTGATGCGGCGCACTGACGCGCAACCGCCCATGGGGTTGATCGTGTGCTTCCATGGCTAGCAGGTCGGCAGCATCCACGGCAGCCAGCGCTGCCTTGCACCGCATAAGATACAGGTGGCCAGTTTCGGTCAGGCTCTGCTTGCGCGTGGTCCGGTTGATGAGCCGTACCTGCAGCCGATCCTCCAGCGCCTGAACATGCCGGGCCACCATCTGCGCGGACATACCCAACTGCACCGCAGCAGCTGCAAATGAGCCGGCCGTAGCCGCAGCTATGAACACTTCCATGGAACGCAGGCGATCAAGCATCAGGGCAATCGTAGAGTGGAGACAACCCCAAGTACCCCACAACAGCGTGGGATACCTGAGGCAGAATCAGGCAAGGTTACTGAGCACTTTTGCAGAAGAGGTGAATCGCCTGACAGGCAGCGCGAAGCGACTCATCATCGAGCGCATAGGCGATTCGCAGGTAGCCTGGCAGGCCAAACGCACTACCTTGCACAACCGCCACGTTGGCTTCTTCAAGCAATGCCATCGCCACCGCCTCATCGTCAACGAGATCACTGCCGCCCGGCGAGCGCTTGCCGATCAACCCAGAGCAGTCAGCAAAAGCGTAGAAGGCACCGCCCGGGACTTCGCAGTTGATACCCGGCGCCTGGTTGAGCAGTTCGACCATGAAATCGCGGCGCCGCTGGAAGACTTCGCGGCTGTGCGCGATGAAGTCCTTCGGACCGTCCAGGGCAGCGATTGCAGCGTGCTGCGAGATGGAACAGGCGCCCGAGGTCTGCTGACCTTGCAGCTTTTCCATGGCCTCGAGCAGCCAGCGAGGGCCCGTGGCGAACCCGATGCGCCAGCCGGTCATGGCATAGGCTTTCGACACGCCGTTCATGGTCAGTGTCCGTGCCGCCAGTCGTGGCTCGACCTGGGCAAGCGTGAGGAACTCACGGCCGTCGAAAATCAGGTGCTCATAGATGTCGTCCGCCAGAATCAGTACCTGCGGGTGAGCCAGCAACACCTCGGCCAGCGCCAGCAACTCGTCGCGGTCGTACACGGCGCCCGTGGGGTTGGACGGCGAGTTCAAAATCAGCCAGCGGGTTTTCGGCCCGATGGCTTCGGCCAACGCTTGCGGGGTCAGCTTGAAGCTCGACGCGGCGCCACAGGCAACAATCCGCGACTCGCCACCGCACAGCTCGACCATTTCTGGATAGCTGACCCAGTACGGCGCAGGAATGACCACTTCGTCGCCGTCGTTCAAGGTTGCGGCCAAGGCATTGAAGATCACCTGCTTGCCACCGCTGCACACCAGCGTGTCCTGCCAGCTGACATCCAGGCCATTTTCACGCTGGTACTTGCGGGCAATGGCTTCACGCAAAGCCCGAAGGCCAGCCACCTGGGTGTATCGCGTGTGGCCATTGTTGATCGCACTGATGGCGGCAGCACGGATGTGCTCCGGCGTATCGAAGTCAGGCTCGCCTGCACAGAGCGAAATGATCTTCGCCCCTTCTGCGCGGCGCGCCGCGACGCGGTCGATGATCTTGTAGGTTGCCGAAGGCTTGGCAGCCTCCAGGCGACGGTTCAGCGTTTCCAGGCTCACGCGTGCTCCTCCGGGTGGGAAAGGCCCATCAGGTCCATGGTGGTTTGACCTTCGCGCAGCTTGGCCATGAACACGGCCTCTTTGTCAGCGCGCTTCTGGCCTTCGCGTAGCGTGCTTTCAACGGCATCGGCCGGGATGATGATGACGCCGTCCTCGTCCGCAACTACCAGATCGCCGACGCTGACTTGCGCACCGCTGAAGTCGAAAGACTTGCCTACCGAAGGGGTGGTCGCCTTGACGGTACCTTTGACCGAGATGCCCCGCGCAAACACCGGGAAGCCGTGGGCTTCAAGCGCGGCGATATCGCGCACGCCGCCGTTGGTCACCAGGCCGACAATGCCTGCGGTTTCAGCCGCAACAGTGAGCACTTCACCCCAGTAGCCGGCGACGAAGTCGGCCGTATCACAGACCAGGACGCTACCGCGCGGCGCTTTCGCCACAGCCAGGTGCAGGCCCAGGTTGTCACCTGGCGAGCATTGCAGCGGGAATGCCGGGGCGGCGATGAACGCGCCTTTCCAGACCGCGCGAATTTCGCGATCGACCGCGCACGGCAGCCCAGAGGCCTCGTACAGGGTGGAAGTGCCGAGGACTTTTGCGATGTTCTGATAGTCGTGTGGAAGGCTCATGGTTGTTTGCTCTGCAGGGCGTGGTAACCGAGGGCGGCACGGGCTTGTTTGAGGCTCATGCCAGTGGCGATCTGTTCGCGGATCTGCGCTTCGACGTGTTCGATACGCCGTGCTGTTTCAGCGACTTCCCGGGCACGATCACGCGGGACGATGACGACGCCATTGGCGTCAGCCACGACGATGTCGCGGGCACACACCCGGGCTTGACCAACCGATACCGGCTGGTTGACGGCCACGACTTCCACGCGGTCCTTGCCGGTACGCATGAAGCGGCCCTTGCTGAACAGCGGGTAGCCTTCGCCCAGCGCCTTGTTCACATCGCGGCAGACGCCATCAATGACCGTGCCGGCGATACCGCGAGCCAGGGCGTACTGGGTCATGATGTCGCCCCACACCGTGCAATCGGTACGGCCGCCGTTGGCAATGACCACGACGTCACCGGGTGCTACTTCATCAATGAAGTCGCCCACAGTGCCGGGCGGCGTGCTCGCACTGACGTACTGAACGGTGAAGGCCGGGCCGACCACGACCTGGCTGTAGTTGGCCAGTGGCGCGATACCGAAGGCCTGGCCTGGAAGGCCCAGCTTGTCCATCGCATCGGACACACCTGGGGTATCCAGGCCTTCGAACAAGGCGACGAGATCTTTATCGGAAAGGCTCATATCAGTGCTCCACCTTGATGGCTTCGAATTGGCTGTCGTGCATCACGTCCTCGACCGAGCGGCCCGCACGGACGGCGTCGACCATGCCGGCCTGGCGGCGATCGATACGCTCGGCCAGGTCGAGCACCTTTTCGATAGCGTGGGCTGGGACAAAAACCGTGCCGCATTCATCGGCGATCACGTAGTCGCCCTCCTCGACCTCAACGCCGGCCATGCGAACTTTCACGGCCGCGTCGATCTGGATGAGCCGGTTGCGTGCGCTGATCATGGTCACGCCGCGGCCGAAAACCGGGTAGCCAATATCGGCGCTGCCGCGGATGTCGCGACTGAAGCCATCGATGATCGAGCCACGAATGCCTTTGCGCTGGGCTGCGTTGGCGAGGATGTCGCCCCAGCTGGAGATACCGTCGACACCACCGGCGATCACCAGCACGCGGTCATCGGTGGTGATCTGCTCCACGACCGGGGTAATCAGGTGCACGGTGGGCGCCACGTCCTGCTTTGGCCCCAGCTGCACAGTACTGGCGCGGCCAACAATCTTCGGGCAGTTCCAGAGCGGCATCAGGCCGTTGGTGGCACCCGGCAGCTGGAGGAAGTCCAGCGCGTCCGACACCGTGTTGGTATCGAGCGCAGCCAGGCGATCAAGCGGGGCTTTCAAGCTCATCGGTTGCAGGCCTCTTGTAGGTGAGGCTTGAGTATCTGCGCCGAGATTTGATACGTATATTACGAAGAAGCTAAGCTTGTCATACCCCAAACCTATGGAAGCGTGCTGTGATCAACTTTCGCTTGATACGCCACCTCTGGCTGTTCCTGGCAGTTGCCGAGGACCAGAACTTCAGCCGCGCAGCCAAGCGACTGGGCATGTCGCAGCCACCGTTGACCGAGCAAATCCAGGCGCTCGAACAGTCCCTCCGCGTGCAACTGTTCACCCGCTCGCGCCGTGGCGCTCAGCTCACTGCCGCCGGCGCTGCAATCCTCCCGGCAGTGCGAAAGTTTGCGGATCAATTGGAGCGCCTGGAGTTGGCGGTCCACGAAGCCGTGACCGGTCACGCCGGTGTGCTGACCATCGGGGCGATCACATCGGCCATGATCGATGTGCTGCCCCAACTGATCGAGCGCTTCAAGCAGGACCACCCGTTGATCACGGTTTCGGTTCGGGAGATCGACAGCGCGGAGGCGATTCCGGCGCTCGAGGCCGGCGATATCGACATCGCGTTTGCGCGCCTTGAAGGCAACATTGGCCGGCACCTGCAGTCGATGCCTCTGTCAGAGGACCGCCTGGCCGTCGCGATGCCCATGGACCACCCTCTTGCCGCCAGTGAAGCCATCGACCTGAAGACGCTTGCCGATGAAACGTTGGTGATGGCCTCAAGAGATGTAAGCCCTGTGTATTTCGATTATCTGGTGGGGCTATGCAAAGCCAGCGGCTTCGCACCGCGTATCGTGCATCAGGTCCGCTCGGTCTCGTCGCAGGTGGCGTTCGTCAGTTGTGGCCAGGGCATCGCCCTGGTGCCGACGTCCATGGACAAACTGGCGCCGGAAAATGTGCTGGTGCGGCCTTTGCAGCCGGAAGTGAAGGTTGTCACCACCGCTATGGCATGGCATGGGGTCAACCGTAACCCGCTGGTGGATGCGATGATCGACCAAGCCAAACAGATTTTTCCATCATAGGCTGGGCATATGACTGGGTTCGCGGCTTCGTATTTTACAAAAGGCGGGGCCGGACCGACATTGAGGCCTCTGTAAAAGGAGTTCCACCGTGGCAAACCCTGCTCGCTTCACTCACGAGACATTGTCGTTGAACATCGACGGCACGTTGCTGGATCTGGCAGTGATCCATCGATCCGGTCCCAAAACACCCATCCTCTTCCTGCATGGGTTCGGTTCGACCAAAGAAGACTATGCCGACATCACGCTGCAGCCCGCATTCGAAGGTCACCCCTTCATTGCCTACGATGCGCCCGGCTGCGGAGAAACCGAATGCTGCGATCTCTCCCGCATCAACATCCCCTTGCTGGTGAAGACTGCCCAGGCCGTACTTGCCCACTTTGGCATCGACAAATTCCATCTGGTCGGTCACTCCATGGGAGGCCTGACCGGGCTGATGCTCGCTGACGCGGCGCCAGAGCGCGTGCTGAGTTTCGTCGACATCGAGGGCAACATCGCGCCCGAGGATTGCTTCCTCAGCCGACAGATCCACGATCACAAACGCGAGGATGATGCACGCTTCTTCCGCGACTTCATCGAACGCACCCGACTTGCTGCCGACCCTGCCAGCGCGCTTTATGCCGCTAGCCTGGCGCACAAGGTGCGCACCGGGGCGGTCCGCGGCATCTTCGAGTCCATGGTCGAACTGTCGGATAACGGCGGCCTGATGGAAAAATTCCTGGCGCTGCCTTTCCCGCGCCAGTACATGTACGGCGTCACCAATTCCCACCTTTCCTATCTGGACGACATCGCGGCCCAAGGGGTGCAACTGGCTTGCATCCCCGATTGTGGCCACTTCCCGATGTATTCCAATCCGGCGCTGATGTGGCAGCACATCAAGGCATTGCAAGACCGCGCCTGATCTAAAGTTGCGGCAATTGTCATTACTGGCCGGCCAACAGCGCCCGAAGCGTGGGTCAAGCGCTGTCGGCTTTACCAGGTCAACCGTGGAAGCTGACGCTCTGCGAGACCGGAACACGGCCCACCACCATGTCATTGGCAGTTGCGGTTCGGTCAGCGTAGCCGAATGAGATACCAAACAGCATTTTCATTCCTGGATCGATGCCCAACACCTCACGAACGGTTTCGGCATACATTCCCAGCAGGGTCTGGGGGATGCCTGCCAGGCCGTGGGCAGTCAACGAGAGCAAGAAGGTCTGGCCGTACATGCCCATGTCGCTGGCCACTCGAACGCTGTCACCGAGCGCAGGCATAAATAGCAATGCCACATGTGGGGCTCCGAAAAAATCCAGGTTCAGACGCATGGCCTTGGCCCGGCCTTCCCTGTCTTCGCGGGTAACCTTGATCGCGTCGTAGCGAGCTTTGGCACTCGACTGAGCTCGCTCGGCATACAGCTGTGGATACTCCGTCATGTCAAAATAGTAATCGGGCGTGAATTGGCCGGCGTCATCTGCCGCCATCAGCGCCACAGCCAGCTCGTCACGTTTGGCGCCGGACACAATATGAACCTGCCAAGGCTGGGTATTGCAGTTTGAGGGAGATTGCTGGGCTTCTTCCAGAACGTTCTGCAGCAACTCTGCGGGTACCGCCTGGGGCAGAAATTCTCGCATCGAACGGCGGTGCCGCACGACATGGCTGAATTTCTGGTTCATTGCGTTCATCAGATGACTCCGGTTGAGAAAAGGGTGGTTAGCCTATTTCCGCACCGGACCGGGATAAATGGCCCACGGGCGACATCTTTCTGTACTGATAGTTGTTAATGAATACGCAGTATTGAAGGCTTCAGGCAACCCATCGTGCCGTTGCCCGAAGCCTGCGGACGTCAGTGACGGGCGGTCGTATAGTCCGGGCTCGAGCGCCAGCCGGTGTTTTCTTCGACCGCACCGGAACCGTCAAGATAGCCGTGCTTGCGCAGATCGGGCATGAGCACCGCAGCCAGCAAGGTGATCGCGCTCATGGCGGCAACGTAGTAATAGAAAATCGACTCGACACCGGCGCCTCGCAACATCAACGCGACGTACTCGGCCGTGCCGCCGCACAAGGCATTGCCAATCGCATAAGGCAAGCCAACACCGAGCGCACGCACCGTGGCCGGGTACAGGTCGGCTTTCAGCACGCCGGTCACTGGCGTGTAGAACGCGGCGATCAGCAACCCGCCCATGACCAGCGCAAAGGCCTCGTAGGGGTTACTGACGTTCTTCAGCCCGCTCAGCAATGGCACGATGAACACACTGGAAAGCACACCGAATGCGATCATGCTGTTGCGCGAGCCGATCCGGTCAGCCAGCATCCCGTAGACCGGCTGCAGGCACATGAACACGATCAGCGCTGCGGTCATGATGAAACTGACGGTGGCGGGGTCGAAGCCTGCGGAGACCACCAGGTACTTCTGCATGTAGGTCGAGAACGTATAGAAGTGCAGCGAGCAGCCTGCCGTGATCGCCATGGTCAGCAACACCGCCTTCTTGTGACGCATCAAGGCTTTGATCGACCCGGCCTCTTTGTGCTGGCTGTCCTCGGCATGGGCGGTTTCCAGCATCGAGCGGCGCAGGTACACCACTACCAGCGCACTCACCGCGCCGATCAGGAACGGGATTCGCCAGCCCCAGGCCTTCAGCTCGTCCAGCGCCAGCACATTCTGCAGCACCACCACGGTCAGTAATGCCAGCAACTGGCCGGCAATGATGGTGAAGTACTGGAACGAGCCGAAGAAGCAGCGCTTGCCAGTGCTCGACACTTCGCTGATGTAGGTTGCGCCAGTGCCGTATTCGGCGCCGACCGAAAGCCCCTGCATCAAGCGGGCGATAAGCAGGAGCACCGGGGCGGCCATGCCGACGCTTTCATAGGTCGGCAATACGGCGATCATCAGCGAGCCGCCGCACATCAGGAACACCGAGATGATCATGGAGAATCGCCGGCCGCGGGTGTCGGCCAGGTAGCCAAAGATCCATCCGCCCAGCGGGCGCATGAAAAAGCCGACGGCGAAGATGCCTGCCGTGGCGAGCAGTTGCGTGGTCTGGTCGCCTTGCGGGAAGAACAGCGCAGCGAAGTAGATCGAGGTATAGGCGTAGATGAAGAAGTCGTACCACTCCACCAGATTGCCGGAGCAGGCGCCGAGAATGGCGCGGATGCGTTGGCGGTTGGTCAGGTTACGGATGTCGGGCGAAGCAGCATTATTGTTGTTGGCGTGCATGGGGTGACTCCAGATTCAGGGCGAACGCAAGAAAGGAACAGCGGCGTCGGATTACTGGCTGGGAGTCGTTGCAGGTATGAATGAGGAGGACGGCAGAACACGAGGCGATGGAACACACATCTTGGGGTACCTTTGGGGATCTATTATTTTACAAGTCAGTCAAAGGGCACTGACTCTTATTCCCGGGCAAAGCTACGCCCTCGCCCTGACAGCGGCCAGACCGCAAGCGCTCTAGCAGTTATGCTGCGATTGAATAGCTCAGGCGTGACGGCTCAGAGCATATGCCCGGCCCAGATCCCCTGCTCCACCAACTCCGAGGCAATCTCGACGAACGTCTGGCCAACGTAACGCGTGGCCGGGCTGACGTGCCGGTCTGCCGGGGACACCAGCACCAGCTTGCGCATGGGAGTCGGGTCGATCAGTGGCGCGGCGCACAAGGTGCCGTCCTTCAACTGCGCGTAGATCGACGCCAAGGGCAAAGCCGTGAAACCGAACCCGTTACGCACGAGGTCGATCATGGCACCGAAGGAGTCGGCCTCGACGCTGGTGGTGATCTTGAACCCGCGCTCCAGCGCGCACTGGTCCATGATCTTGCGCAAGCCGTGGCGCGGGCTTGGCAGCACCATCTGCTCGTCAGCCAGTTCGGCGAAATGCACAGCGGTATCGCGGTCCAGACCTGCATCGGGTGGGCCGACCAGCACCAGGTTTTCCATCATCACCGGCTCGATACGCAGCGTATGCAAGGGTTGCGGGTCATAAGAGATGGCGAGTTCCAGCTCGCCACGCTGCAGCCAGTCCAGCAGGTAGCCACTGAACGCCGAAGAAAAGCGGATGGACAGGTCCGGGTGGGTGTCGCGAATGCGCTTGACCAAAGGCACCGTGACGATCTCGGCGATGGTCGGCGTGGTGCCGATGGCGACCATGCCACGAAACGCAGCGCGCCCGCCGGCGACTGAGCTGCGGATGGCTTCGAGCTCATCCATGATGCGCGTGGCACGCTCCAACACCTCGAGCCCGGCAGGGGTGATTTCCATGCCGCGGCCGTGCCGTTCGAAGAGGTAGACGCCCAGTTCCTTCTCCAACTGCCGGATCTGCCGGCTCAAGGCAGGTTGCGCCACGTGCAGGCGATCTGACGCCTTGCTCAAGCTGCCAAGCTCGGCCACATGGATGAGGGTCTTGAGTTGCACTACGTCCATCGGTCAACCATTGCGAACAGGAAGGCAGCGCCGTGTAACCGGCGCTTTCGGGACAGTCTAATCAGCGGCCAGGGCAGCAGCTATACAATTTGGATATATCAGATAGTCACCTGCAGCATTCGCAGGTGGAGGCATTGGCCACACCGCTGATCTGGCATGACCAATGCCTGCACTCAATTCATAACAGCCTTGTCCGCTCTGCTGGGTGCAGCCGCTACATCCGGTTTGCCAAGGCCAGGCTCTTGCAGCCCGGGCACCCGCAACTCCCCTTCCCATTTGGCCACGACGGCGGTGGCAATGGAGTTGCCCACCGCATTTGTCGCCGAGCGCCCCATATCGAGGAAGGTATCGATACCCAGGATCAGCAACAACCCAGCCTCCGGGATATCGAACTGCACCAGCGTGGCGGCGATCACCACCAATGACGCACGTGGTACACCCGCGAGTCCTTTGGAGGTGAGCATCAGCGTCAGCAGCATGAGAATCTGTGTTCCGAGCGTCATTTCGATGCCGTAGGCCTGCGCGATGAACAGTACGGCAAAGGTGCAGTACATCATCGAGCCGTCCAGGTTGAACGAATAGCCCATGGGCATGATGAAACTCGAGATCTTCCGGCTCACACCGAAGCGATCGAGCGCCGCAAGCAGTTTCGGGTAGGCGGACTCGGAACTTGCGGTGGCGAAGGCCAGCAGGAATGCCTCCTTGATCAGTGCCAATAGCTCAAACACGCGGCGCCCGAGGAACAGCATGCCCGCCAGCACAAGCAGGCCCCACAGCAGCACCAGGCCCATATAGAAGTCGCGCATGAACACGGCGAAGGTCGCAAGGATCGACAGGCCATTGACCGCCACGGTTGACGCCATGGCGGCCATGACGGCCAGAGGCGCCAGTTTCATCACGTAGCCTGTGATCTTCAGCATGGCCTGTGCCAGCTCATCCGTCAGGCGTACCAGGCCTTTGGCTTTTTCACCCAGCGCAGCCAGCGATACGCCGAAGAACAGCGAGAACACCACGATCTGCAGGATCTCGTTGTTGGCCAACGCCTCGGCAAAGGACCTCGGCACCAAATGGGTGACAAAGGCCTTGAGCGTGAATGCTGAGGTCTCAAGCGAAGCGCTCTGGTGAATGTCAGGCAATGGCAACGCCAAGTGAAGCCCCGGCTGCAGGAGGTTGGCCATTATCAACCCCACCGCCAGCGACAGCAGCGAGGCACTGATGAACCACAGCATGGCCTTGCCGAACACACGCCCAACCGCGCCGGCATCGCCCATGTGGGCAATGCCGACCACCAGCGTGGAAAACACCAGCGGCCCTATGAGCATTTTGATCAGACGCAGAAATACATCAGAAATGACGGAAATGTAGCCCGCAGTCGCCACCGCCTGGGCTTTGTCCGGGCTGGTGAGAAAAATGACATAGCCCAGCAGCACACCCAGCGCCATGGCCAGCAGTATCCAGCCCGCCAGCGGAAGTCTGAATTTCATGTAGCACCTGTTTTATCAAGTAAGGAAAACCGTCAGCACCAAGGCCGTCACGGAACGAGATAGGACAGTGCAAGCAGCCGGAATCGGCTGTGAGGGGACAGAGCGGCTGCAGATGACTGCTCTCGCTCGATCGAGCGCCAAACGAGATTGCCCAGTTTGCGAATGAACATGATGCGACCCTCAGTCTTATTGTTGTTTTGAACGGCTGTGCCGGTACTGCCCAGCCGCGCATTCAAACTAACGTCTGGCCCGCCACTTCACTAACCGCTACCCGGGCCTAACAGCTATGCCGATTTTCTATAACCCTGCATGCCGCTGCGCAGCCATACCCCAAGTGATGCGTCTGACGGTCGCACACCCCGCGAACACGTGGCCTCGCGCCTGAAGCTATGCTTTTGCGGCATATCTCAAAGAAAAAAACGGTAGTCGTCGTCCCGGCCTTCTCTCGCCATGATGTGGAAAAACAAGAGCAGCCCTGCCGGGAGATACCCATGTCATCGCAAGAAGCTGAACAGCACTGGCAAGAAGACGTGTTCCGCGTCCTCAAGGCCCACGACGTCAAGCATGTCGTGTTCGTACCGGACGCCGGCCACTCGGCCGCCATCCGCATGTCCTATGAAGACCCCGATATCAAGGCCGTGGTCCTGACCACTGAAGAAGAAGGCATCGGCTACCTCGCGGGTGCCTGGCTTGGCGGCGAGCGTGGCGCCTTGCTGATGCAGTCCAGCGGCGTCGGTAACTGCATCAATACCCTCGCCCTGCAGAATTGCGCGGGTTTCCCTCTGCTGATGGTGGTGACCATGCGCGGTGACTGGGCTGAGTTCAACGCCTGGCAGAACCCCATGGGCCAGGCCACCGAAGCCTCGCTGAACCTCATGAAAGTCATGACCTGGCGCGCCGACAAGCCAGAAGACGTCGCCCCGCTGCTGCATGGCGCCGCCACCATGGCCTTCAACGGCGATGCCGCCACCGCCCTGCTGCTCGGTCAGCGCCTGATCGGAGAAAAGCAATGGGTCAAGTAAGCGCCAACCACGTGCTGTGCCGCCGCGAAGTGGTGCGCACGCTGCTCGCCGACCGTAGCGACCTGCTGGTCGTCACCGGCCTGGGCTCCGCCTCCTACGACGTGATGGCCGCCGGCGATCACGACAACAACTACTACCTGTGGGCCGCCATGGGCAGCGCCATCACCGTCGGCCTGGGCCTGGCCAATGCCCAGCCGGACAAGAGCGTGGTGGTGATCACCGGTGACGGCGAATTGCTGATGGGCTTTGGCGCGCTGGCGACCGTGTCCCTGCAGCAGCCGCAGAACCTGACCATCGTGGTGCTCGACAATGGCCACTTCGGCGAGACCGGCATGCAAGTCAGCCACGCCGGATTCGGCATCAAGCTCGACCAGGTCGCCGCTACCTGCGGTTTTGCCTGGACTGATGAGATCCGCGAGATGGACGGCGTGCACGGTCTGCGGGAGCGCTTCGCCAACCGCGACGGGGTCAAGCTCGCCACCGTGAAGATCAAGGCCGAAAACCCACCGCGGGTGCTGCCGCCGCGCGACGGTTATTACATCAAGAACCGTTTCCGCGCCGCGCTGGGCTTCCAGCCCATTTGACCTGTTTACGGGTGGGGCTGGTGGCGGAACCACGATGATGCCACCGGCCCTGCCCACCCTGGAGAGCGACCATGACCGAATACAACCACGAAGAACTCAACGCCATCCGCGAAGGCGTGCGCGCCCTGTGCGGCGACTTCCCTGCCGAGTACTGGCGCAAGATCGATGAAGAAAAAGGCTTTCCCGAGGCCTTCGTCAAAGCCATGACCGACGCCGGCTGGCTGTCGGCGATGATCCCCGAGGAATTCGGCGGCTCCGGGCTGGGCCTGGCAGAGGCCTCGGTCATCCTGGAAGAAGTGAACCGTTGCGGCGGCAACTCCGGGACCATCCACGGGCAGATGTACAACATGTTCACCCTGCTGCGTAACGGCAGCGAAGAACAGAAACGCTATTACCTGCCCAAGCTGGCCAGTGGCGAGCTGCGCCTGCAGTCGATGGGGGTCACGGAGCCAACCACCGGCACCGACACCACCAAGATCAAGACCACTGCCGTGCGCAAAGGTGACAAGTACATCATCAACGGGCAGAAGGTCTGGATCTCCCGTATCCAGCACTCCGACCTGATGATCCTGCTGGCGCGCACCACGCCACTGGCCGAGGTGAAGAAAAAGGTCGACGGCATGTCGATCTTCCTGGTCGACCTGCGCGAAGCCATCGGCAACGGCCTGACCGTGCAACCGATCGCCAACCTGGTCAACCACGAAACCAACGAACTGTTCTTCGACAACCTGGAAATCCCGGCCGACAGCCTGATTGGCGAAGAAGGCAAGGGCTTCCGCTACATCCTCGACGGCCTGAACGCCGAGCGCACGCTGATTGCCGCCGAGTGCATCGGTGATGGCCGCTGGTTCACCGAAAAGTCTGCCCAGTACGCCCGTGACCGCGTGGTGTTCGGCCGGCCGATCGGCCAGAACCAGGGCGTGCAGTTCCCAATCGCCGAAGCACACATCGAGATCGAAGCGGCCGACCTGATGCGCTGGGAAGCTTGCCGCCAGTACGACAGCGGGCAGAACGCCGGCGCTGCCGCAAACATGGCCAAGTACCTGGCCGCCAAAGCCAGTTGGGAAGCCGCCAACGCCTGCCTGCAGACCCACGGTGGCTTCGGCTTTGCCAACGAATACGACGTGGAGCGCAAGTTCCGCGAAACCCGCCTGTACCAGGTGGCGCCGATCTCCACCAACCTGATCCTGTCTTACGTGGCCGAACACCTTCTGGAACTGCCACGCTCGTTCTGATTCAGCGCCCCCCTTGCCCAGGCAAGGGGGCTGCCATGACAAGAGAGACGATACTCATGAGCCAGTCCAAGGCCCAGCGCCCCCTCGATGGCATTACCGTCATCAGCCTCGAACACGCCATCGCGGCGCCCTTCTGTACGCGTCAGCTGGCCGATCTGGGTGCCCGGGTCATTAAAGTCGAACGCCCCGGCAGCGGCGACTTCGCCCGGGGTTACGACCAACGCGTCAATGGCCTGGCTTCGCACTTCGTCTGGACCAACCGTTCGAAGGAAAGCCTCACCCTGGACCTCAAGCAGGGTATCGCCGGTGACATCCTCGATCAGTTGCTGGAGCAGGCCGATGTGCTGGTGCAGAACCTGGCACCCGGCGCCGCCGCCCGCCTTGGCCTGAGTTTCGAGGCGCTGCAAGAGCGCTTCCCCAGGTTGATCGTCTGTGACATCTCCGGCTATGGCGCTGGCGGGCCTTACGAGCAGAAGAAAGCCTACGACCTGTTGATCCAGAGCGAAGGCGGTTTCCTCTCGGTAACCGGTGGCCCGGGTGATGACCAGATGGCCAAGGCGGGCAATTCCATCGCCGACATCGCCGCCGGCATGTATGCCTACACCGGCATCCTTTCGGCCGTATTGCTGCGGGAGAAGACCGGTGTCGGCAGCCAGGTCGAGATTTCGATGCTGGAAAGCCTGGTCGAGTGGATGAACTACCCGATGTACTACGCCTACGAGGGCGCCCCGCCGCCCCCGCGCGCCGGTGCCGCCCATGCCACGATCTATCCCTACGGGCCTTTCCCGATTGGCGATGGCAGCACGGTGATGCTCGGCTTGCAGAACGAACGGGAGTGGCAGCTGTTCTGCCAGGAAGTGCTGCTGGACCCGGCGCTGGCCGAGGACGAGCGGTTTGCCGCCAACTACAAGCGGGTGGCCAATCGCGATGCCCTGCGCGCCCTGATCGTCCAAGCCTTCGCCGCGCTCGACTTCGACACGGTGATCCAGCGCCTGGAAGGCGCCAGCATCGCCAACGCCAAGGTCAACGACATGCAGGGTGTCTGGCAGCACCCACAGTTGAAGGCGCGTGAACGTTGGCGGCAGATCGACACGGCTACCGGCAGCGTACCCAGCTTGCTGCCACCGGCCACCAGCAACGCCTATACACCGCGCATGGACCCTGTCCCTGCCCTTGGCGAGCACAGTGAGGCCATCCTGGCTGAGCTGGGTTTGCCAACCGAACGTATTCAACAGCTGCGCACTTCAGGGGTCATCTGACCCCTCTTTCTCATCGCCTGCTGTTCCCTGATCCAGAGCGAGTATTACTGCTTATGAAAGTGCTGGTCGCTATCAAACGTGTGGTCGACTACAACGTGAAAGTCCGCGTCAAGGCGGACAACTCCAGTGTCGACCTGGCCAATGTGAAAATGGCCATGAACCCCTTCTGTGAAATCGCCGTGGAAGAAGCCGTGCGCCTGAAGGAAAAAGGCGTCGCCACCGAGATCGTCGTGGTTTCCGTCGGCCCGGCCACTGCCCAGGAGCAGTTGCGTACCGCCCTGGC
Source organism: Pseudomonas sp. NPDC089401 (assembly GCF_044749485.1). Taxonomy (NCBI): domain Bacteria; kingdom Pseudomonadati; phylum Pseudomonadota; class Gammaproteobacteria; order Pseudomonadales; family Pseudomonadaceae; genus Pseudomonas; species Pseudomonas sp. NPDC089401. The sequence continues at coordinate 247,741 of NZ_JBIVIA010000005.1, forward strand.
CCTGGGTGCCGACCGCGCCATCCTGGTCGAAGCCGCTGACGAACTGCATTCCCTGGCCGTGGCCAAGGCGCTGAAGGCCGTTCTCGACAAGGAGCAGCCACAGCTGGTCATCCTCGGCAAGCAGGCCATCGACAGTGACAACAACCAGACCGGCCAGATGCTGGCCGCGCTGACCGGCTTTGCCCAGGGCACCTTCGCCTCCAAGGTTGAAGTGGCTGGCGACAAGCTGAACGTCACCCGTGAGATCGACGGAGGCCTGCAGACCGTTGCGCTGAACCTGCCGGCAATCGTCACCACCGACCTGCGCCTGAACGAGCCACGCTATGCGTCGCTGCCGAACATCATGAAGGCCAAGAAGAAGCCGCTGGAAACCGTCACGCCAGACGCGCTGGGCGTTTCCCTCGCCTCCACCAACAAGACCGTCAAGGTTGAAGCCCCGGCTGCCCGCAGCGCTGGCATCAAGGTCAAATCGGTCGCCGAACTGGTCGAGAAACTGAAAAACGAGGCGAAGGTAATCTGATGGCCATTCTGGTAGTTGCAGAACACGACAATCACACACTGGCTGCCGCCACCCTCAACACTCTGGCAGCGGCCAAACAGATCAGCGGCGAAATCGTCGTGCTGGTCGCCGGCTTCAACGTGGCGGATGTAGCCTCTGCTGCTGCGCAAATTGCCGGTGTCAGCAAGGTACTGCTGGCCGATGATGCAGCCTATGCACACCAGTTGCCGGAAAATGTCGCTCCCCTGCTTGCCAATCTGGGCCGGGATTTCAGCCATGTACTGGCGCCGGCGACCAGCAACGGCAAGAACATCCTGCCGCGGGTTGCTGCGCTGCTGGATGTGGACCAGATCTCCGAGATCATCTCGGTTGAATCGGCCGACACTTTCAAGCGCCCGATCTACGCCGGTAACGCCATTGCCACCGTGCAATCGAGCGCTGCGGTCAAGGTCATCACCGTGCGTACCACCGGCTTCGACGCCGTGGCCGCCGAAGGTGGCTCGGCTGCCGTGGAAGCCATCGGTGCCGCGCACAACGTTGGTATCTCGGCCTTCGTCGGCGAAGAGTTGGCCAAGTCCGACCGCCCAGAGCTGACCGCTGCCAAGATCGTCGTGTCGGGCGGGCGTGGCATGGGCAACGGTGACAACTTCAAGCACCTGTACAGCCTGGCCGACAAGCTCGGCGCTGCCGTCGGTGCATCGCGCGCCGCGGTTGACGCTGGCTTCGTGCCGAACGACATGCAGGTCGGCCAGACCGGCAAGATCGTTGCGCCACAACTGTACATCGCCGTCGGTATCTCCGGCGCGATCCAGCATCTGGCCGGCATGAAGGATTCCAAAGTGATCGTTGCGATCAACAAGGACGAAGAGGCCCCGATCTTCCAGGTGGCCGATTATGGTCTGGTGGCTGATCTGTTCGAAGCCGTGCCTGAACTCAGCGACCAGCTCTGACCACAAGAGGACATCGACATGACCACACAAGACTTCAGCGCCTGGATCGGCCGCAGTGAAAACTTCGAGGAACGTCTTACCCATAATCTGGTGAAGCGCATCGCTGCGACCTTGAGCGAGCCCTGCCCGGCCCCCGGCGAAGCCTTGCCGCTGCTCTGGCACTGGGCGTTCTTCCAGCCGACAGTAGACGCAGCAGGCCTGGGTAGCGACGGCCATCCGGCACGTGGCGGCTTCCTTCCTCCGGCTGAAAACCGTAACCGCATGTGGGCCGGCAGCCGCCTGCAGTTCATCAGCCCGCTACGCGTCGAAGCCGATGTCACGCGTCGCTCGACGGTCATCAAGGCCGAAGAGAAACAGGGCCGTACCGGTGCGCTGCTGTTCGTGACGGTGCAACACGAGTACCTGCAGGACGGCCACGTGGCACTGATCGAGGAGCACGACATCGTCTACCGTGAGCCCAGCCCGCCCAAGCTCGGCGGTACGGATGCCGCGCCCGAGGCGCAATGGCGGGAACCGGTCACACCGGACGCGACCCTGCTGTTCCGCTACTCGGCTGTCACCTTCAATGGCCACCGCATTCATTACGACTGGCCCTATGTCACCGAAACCGAAGGTTACCCGGGGCTGGTGGTACATGGCCCGTTGATCGCGACCCTGAACCTGCGCGCCTTCCAGCGCGCCAACCCGAACGCGCAGGTGCAGCGCTTTGCATTCCGTGGCCTGCGCCCGTTGATCTCGCCAGCGCCCTTCGACGTCGGCGGGCGTCTGCTCGAAGCGGGCAAGGCCCAAGTCTGGGCGACGGCAGCGCAAGGCACGGCCCAGACCGGCGAAATCGAATTCACCCTGGAGCACACGCAATGAGCCCGGTAGTTGTCAGAACGGCACTGTTCGTCCCCGCCACTCGGCCTGAGCGGATAGGCAAAGCGCTGGCCAGTGGTGCCGACCGCGTGATCGTCGACCTTGAAGACGCCGTCGAAGAAGCCGCCAAGGAGCAGGCGCGAGAAAACTTGCACCAGTTCCTCAGCGATCATCCGCATGCCAAGGTCCTCGTGCGGACCAATGCTCCCGGGCACTGGGCGTTCGATGCCGACCTTGCACTCTGCCACCGCCATGCCGGGGTGATCGGCATCCTCTTGCCCAAGGCCGAAACCGTGCAGCAGATCGAGCGCGCGCATGCCACCGGCAAACCGGTACTGCCGATCATCGAGAGTGCAAGGGGCCTTGTCGCCCTGCCCCAACTGGCAGCGGCAAGTGGCGTCGAGCGCCTGTCGTTCGGTAGTCTGGACCTGAGCCTTGACCTGAATCTGCGTACCGACAGCGAAGCGGCTGCGCAGGTGCTGTCCCACGCCCGCTACGCGGTGGTCCTACACAGCAGGGCAGCGGGTCTGGCGGCACCGCTCGATGGCGTTTACCCGAACATCCAGGACGCTGACGGGCTCCATGAGCACGTGCAGTTCGCCCGGGACATGGGCTTTGGCGGCGCCCTGTGCATCCACCCCAGCCAGGTCGCGGTTATTCACCGTGCATTGCAACCATCGGCAGCTGAACTGGACTGGTCCCGCCGCGTGATCGCAGGCGCTGACAGCGGTGCAGGCGTCTTCACCCTCGACGGGCAAATGGTCGACGCGCCAGTGATCCTGCGCGCCCGTGCACTGCTGCAGCTCGTCGATCCGCAGGCTTGATCCGCGTTACCGCCCCTGGTGCCGGGCTGCCCACGTTCTGACGGACCGGGCACCCGACACCAGGGGCTCCTCGACAACCCCGAGATGCCCATCGCCATGCCCCAGCACGCACACTCTTGCCGCGACGGCTTGCTCCAGGTGGCAAGCGAACTGATGGCCGAAATCGGCTATGCCGCCATGAGCATGCGCCAACTGGCGGCACGCGCCGGTCTGCAGCCTGGCAGCCTCTACCATCATGTCGCCAGCAAGCAGGACCTGCTTCTGGACGTGCTGCTGTACGTCCTCGCCCAGCGCCTGGAAGCGTGGCGCAGCTGCACCTTCCCACGCAATCTGCAAGGCTACCTGCGGTTCATGCTGGACCGTCAGCGCACCCACGCCGGCGAAGAACTTCTCCTGCGCCATGAGTCGCGGCATGTCAGCGCGCAACAACGTGGCTGGGTGCAGGCCGCACAACAACGGTTGCGTGAGCCGCTGCGGCAATACATCGCGATCGAGCAGCACTGCGCCGATGACGTTTCTGGGGCCTGCGAAGCGATACTGGCCCTGCTCGACTCGGCCGACAATCTGCGCCGCAGGGATGCGCCCATGGATGAACCAGCGATCGAACGCTGGGTGATCTGCATGAGTCGCCTCTTGCTCGGCCAGCCTCAGGGTTCTGTACAGCGCAACCCAGCCGATGCGCTGAGCGCGATGTGCCTTGAAGATCGCGCCTGCAGGTCTATGGTTACCCCAAGGTAGCGTCCTGGATAACTCGCCTGCACCTGCGTGATAGTCGCGTGGCGCGCCAAGGTTCTGGAGTCACGCCCAGTCGCCCCATCTCAACTTCGTCAAAGGTACCCTCGTACGATGAGCCGGCTGTCTTCGTTCTGGGCCCCTTTGGTAACCTTCCTGCAAGCGCTGCGTAACGAGTTCCTTGCGCCGGCCCGCCTCAGGCCCAGACTCACCGACGAGATCGAGACCTTGCTGTCGGTGTTGCAAGCCATAGCCATCGCCCATTACCTGCGGGTAGAAAACGTCGGCTGGGCAGCTTTCAGTGGCTATATGGTAATGCGTGCAAGCCTGCATGAATGTGTCTATCGCGGCGGCCTGAGGATCATCGGCACTGCCGCGGGGGCGGTGGCCGCTGCTTCACTGACGTCACAGCTAGCCATCGCCCCACAGGTACTCGGCCTGGTCGTCGGCCTAGTGGGCGGTACCACCCTGCTGCTCGCGATTCGCCATGCACACGGGTACGCCTGGCTATTCACCGGCCTCACCTTTGCCATGGTCGCCATCGCGGCCATGCAGGCCACAAGCACTGAGCAGATATTTCATTTCGCTCGTACTCGGGTGGAAGAAGTGGCCTGCGGTACCGTGGCCTGCTGGTTCATCCGCATTTTCTCCAGCGCCGTGCAGCATCAAGGGCTCCAGCGCCATCTTTCGCCCTACACGGCCGGGGTAGCTCCCCATGAACGCGTGGACCGCGTGCAGCTCACCCATGCCGTGCAGGCCGCTGTCGCCCTTGCCCTGGTGCCGCTGTTCTCAGGTTGGATCGCCGAGGACGGCCTCAGCCAGGCGGCGATCACCATCATGGCAGTGATGATGGTACCTGCCGCGGCATTGGCCGAGGGTGGTCGTAGCGTGCAGCGTCGCAACCTGCATCGCCTGCTCGGATGTGGTGCTGGTGCGTTGCTCGCAGGCCTCGCGCTCTGGCTGCTGGGTTCGAGTTGGGTCGCCATGACCCTGGTGATGTGCCTGGGTGTGTGGATTGGCCGCCATCTCGAGAACAGCGGCCAACCGTTCGCCTACATGGGCACGCAATTCGCCCTGGTGTATCTGGTGGTCATGGTGCCCGACTCATACCTGCAGGTCAGCGCCGCGCCCGGCCTGGTGCGACTTGAGGGCATCGTCCTGGGCTTCGTGCTGATTGCGACGGTGCGTCTTAGCAACATGCTGGTGCAGCGCCATCCATGACCAACGTCACAAGGTCAATTGCCAACCTGACCCGGTAGCCGCTTGCGTGCCATGAACTTGCGGATGCCGATGTTTTCCTCGACCTTGCCGTCGCCGTCCAGATAGCCATGCTTACCCATGTCCGGCATCAGCCAGGCCGATATCAGTGTGATCGCACCGATCATCGCCACGTAAAGGTAAAACACATCTTCCCTGCCCATCGAGCGGAAGCTCAGCGCAACATACTCGGCCGTGCCACCAAACATCGCATTACCCAGCGCATAAGGCAGACCTACCCCCAGAGCACGTACCGTTGACGGATACAGATCAGCTTTCAGTACACCAGTAACCGGGGTGTAGAAAGCGGCAATGAGCAAGCCACAGAGCACGAGCGCGAAGGCACTCAGTGGATCGTGCACCTGCTTGATCGCGGTGAGTAGCGGGATCACCAGGAAAGTTGAAAGCACACCGAAGATGATCATGTTGCGGCGCACCCCGATCCTGTCGGCGAGGAGCCCGAATACCGGCTGGCAAAACATGAAGATCACCAGCGCCGCCGCCATGATGATACTCACGGTCGGCGCGGCGAGGCCGACGCTGACCACCAGGAACTTCTGCATGTACGCCGTGAACGTATAGAAGTACAGGGAGCAGCCAATAGTGATGGTGAAGGTCAGCAACACGGCTCGCTTGTGCTGCATCAGGGCCTTGATCGAGCCGGACTCCTTGCGTTTCATGTCCTGTTCGGTCGCGGTCTCACGCATGGTCCGGCGCAGATACACCACGACGATGGAAGCCAGCGCACCGATCAGGAATGGCACACGCCAGCCCCATGCTTTCAGGTCCTGCTCGCTCAGCAGCATCTGCAGTATTGCCACCGTCAACAGCGCGAGCAATTGGCCGGCAATGATGGTCATGTACTGGAAGGAGCCGAAGAACGAGCGTCGCCCGGCACTGGACACCTCGCTGATGTATGTGGCGCCAGTGCCGTATTCGGCCCCGACCGACAAGCCCTGCATCAGCCGCGCGATGACCAGCAGGACTGGCGCAGCCACACCGATCGACGCATAGGTGGGCATGACGGCGATCATCAATGAGCCGCCGCACATCATGAACACCGAGATGATCATCGAAATCTTGCGACCGCGGGTGTCAGCGATGTAGCCGAAGATCCAGCCACCCAGTGGCCGCATGAAGAAGCCCACGGCAAAGATCCCGGCCGTGGCGAGCAGCTGGCTGGTCTGGTCACCGGCGGGGAAGAACAGGGATGCGAAGTAGATCGAGGTGTAGGCGTAGATGAAGAAGTCATACCACTCCACCAGGTTGCCGGAACAGACGCCGACGATTGCGGTGGTGCGTTCTTTGCGCGTCAACGGGCGCGCCGTGCTTTGCTCTGCGTTCATGGAGGTACCCTTGTTGTTCTTGTTTTACTGACTCGGGTACAGCTTTGCACAGCGCTGTTTGGGGAGAAGACCTGACCGCGGCCTATCAGCTATGCCTGGCGGGCATGGCCCGCTGTATCACAGGTTGGAGAGCCGTTTCTGCTCAAGGTGAGCGATCACCAGGTCGGCCACGCTATTCAGGCAGCCCTTGAAGAAGTGATTGACGCCTGCATAGACCGTGACACTGCGATGCTCGGGCGCCGCCCATTGCAGCAGGTTTTCCAGCGGCGCCATTTCATCGCGTTCGCCATGGGCCAGCAGGCAATCGGTCGGCACAGGCAACGCCGGGTAATGCCGCCCACCTGGCACATCGCCGACCGGCAGGCCGAGCAAGGCAACGGCTTGCAATCGCCCGGAGAGCGCGCAGGCAACCCGGGCGAATACGTACGCGCCGAAAGAGAAACCGACGATGGAAATGGGCAACTGCGGATACTGCTTGCCGAGATACTCAATGACGGCAAGACTGTCTTCAGTCTCACCGAAGCCGACGTCGTGCTCGCCTTCGGTCAGCCCGACACCCCGAAAGCTCGGCCGAACTACCCGCCAGCCGCTAGCACAGAGTTGCCGGGCCAGGGTCAACGGCACCACATGACGCGGGTTTCCACCCAGCAGCGGCTGTGGGTGGCTGACCAGCACGATGCCTTTGGACTGGCCCTCGGGATGATCCACCAACAACTGGATGCGCCCGACCGGCCCATCGATCAGTACTTCTTCCCGCTCTGTGCTCGACATGTCATTGCATCCTGAAAACAAAAAATCGTGGTCGTCACACCCCGTGCTGCGCATCCGCGTTACGTGACAGCGAACGAAGCACGAGCACTACCAGCACGACGTTGGCCAGCGCCAGTGCGCAAAGCGCGGCGAGCACGCCCATGGCACCAAAGTGCTGCAACAGATACCCACCAACCAATGGCGTCAGTGCCTGGCCGATCAGTGAGGGGCGCGACATCTTGCCCATCAGCGCAACATACTGCGCCGGCGGCATCAATGCGAGCGGCAACAAGCCCCTGACGATGGCCCGCAGACCGTTGCCACTGCCATACAGCAGCAGGCCCAGTGCGGTCGCTCCGGGCGCCAGTGCCACCAATGCCACGCCCACCGCGACCAGCAGCGAAGACACCAGCGCAGTCCATATCGGGTGGCGTTTGCTGGCGAGGATCTGCAGAACGCGCGAGGCGACCTGGCTCGGCCCCAGCAAGGCGCTGAGCCCGATTGCAGCAGCCAACGAATGACCCAACCCTTGCAGCACTGCCACAAGCTGCACGGAGATGGCGGTCATGATGATCGCACCGAGGGCAAAGATGCTGGTCAGCAGCAGGTACAAGCGCCGATCCACGATTGCCGTGGTCGAGGTGGGTACGTCTTTTGACGTTTGTTTGTGTTGCCCCGCTGGCAGCACCCACAGGTACAACGGCGCCACCGCGATAATCAGCAAGATGCCGTAGCCCACGCACGCCGCACGCCAGCCGAGCTGTTCGATGGCCAGGGCCAGCAGCGGCCAGGTCACCGTGGTAGCGAAGCCGGAGATCAACGTGATGCCGGTAATTGCCCTGCCTGCCCGCTCGGCATAGAGCGCCCCCAGGGTGGCGAACAAAGCCTCGTACAGCCCCATCGCCATGCCCGTACCGATGACGAGCCAGGCAAGCATGAACACCGGCAGGCTCTGGCAGTTTGCAACGATCAACATGCCGATACCCACTACCAGGCCGCTGCCAGCCAGCTGCATGCGCCCGCCATGGCGCGCCACCAGCCGGCTGGAAAGCGGTGCCAGTAGCGCCGAGACCATCAAGCCAAGCGACAGCGCGCCATACACCCAATGCCTGTCCCAGCCCATCTCCTGCGTGATCGGCTCGGCCATCACCGCCAGCAGAAAAAACGAACCGCCCCAGACCAGGATCTGCAGCATACCCAGGCAGAAAATGCCCAGAACCCCGGGAAGACGCACAGCACTGTTCACACTACAACCTTCAGATGGAGAAAACCTTCGCCATATTAAAAGGCGGCTCCGTCTTGCTGCTATTCAATCGAGGCATATCAGATATGACACGCCTATGCGTACGGATCAGACCAGCCAGGCTTGCGTCAGCCGCACCCAGAAGCTGGCGCCGACCGCGAGGATGTCGTCGTTGAAGTCATACTCCGGGTTATGCACCATGCACCCTCCCTGGCTGCCGATGCCATTGCCGATATAGGCATAGCAGCCAGGGACCTGTTCGAGCATGTAGGCAAAGTCCTCACTGCCCATTACGGGCCTGGATTGCGCATCCACGCGAGCTTTACCCAACATATCGCGTGCGATACCCGTGGCGAACTCAGTCATCTGCCGGTCGTTGACCAATACCGGGTAACCGCGCTCATAACGGATTTCGGCGTGCAGCCCGAAGCTTTCCGCCTGGCCGACCACCAGCGTCCGGATACGTTGCTCGACCCGTTGCCGCACCGTGGCATCCAGCGTGCGCACCGACAACCTCATTTCAACAGCCTCGGGGATGATGTTGAAGGCCTCGCCCGCATGCACGCTGCCCACCGAGATCACGGCGGCATCGAGCGGGTCGACGTCACGCCCGACGATTGTCTGCAGCGCAACCATGATGGCACCGGCCGCTGGCATCGGGTCGTGCGCGCGGTGGGGAAATGCGCCATGCCCGCCTACGCCGCGCAAGGTGATGGTCACGTTGTCGGAGGATGCCGTCATCGGTCCCACGCAAAAAGCCATGTCCCCAGCGGCGATGCCCGGCATGTTGTGCAGGGCGAACACGGCGTCGCAAGGGAATCTGTCGAACAGGCCGTCATCCATCATCGCCTTGGCGCCACCGAAGCCTTCCTCGGCCGGCTGGAAAATCAGGTTCAAGGTGCCGCTGAACGCGCGGCTCTGTGCCAGGTTGCGGGCCGCACACAGCAGCATGGCGGTATGCCCATCATGCCCGCAGGCATGCATCTTCCCGGTATTCACGCTGGCATAAGGCAGGCCGGTATTCTCAGTGAGCGGCAAGGCATCCATGTCCGCACGCATGCCAACGCTGCGAGTGCCGCTACCGGCTCGCAACACGCCGACCACGCCGGTGCCGCCGAGGCCTCGATGGACCTCGTAACCCCATGCCGTCAAGCACGCTGATGTACCGCACCCTGGCCCACATCGGCACGCCGCCCGATAGCGAACCGGTATGCTGGAAGCGCGTCGCTGGCATCGTGGCCGGAGCCGTCGCGCTGAGCGCCTTCACCGCCTTGGTGCTGGAACACACCTTGCTGGCAACCTTCACCATCTGGGCCGCCGGGCTCACCATTCTGTCAATCTTCCTTTACATGACCGTCAGAGCGGCGCCAGCGGAACGTGCCGGCCTGATCGCTGCGCTGTTACTGACCCTGCAGGTCTTCCTGTTCTTCATCTTCTACCAGCAGCAATACACCTCCATCACGCTGTTCGCGCTGCGCAATGTCGATCCGCGCTTCACTTTCTTCGGGCACACCCTGTTCACCTGGAGTGCGGCGCAGTTCCAGGCGCTCAGCGCTATCTGGATCATCATGCTGGGGCCGTTCCTGGTCTTGCTCTACAACAGGCTGGGCAACCGTGGCAACGATGCCCCGGTCGCGGTGAAGTTCACCCTTGGCTTCGCTGCGGTAGCAGCCAGCTTCTTTCTGCTCGCGGTAAGCGGCCAGTTCGCGGTGGACGGCAGAGTGTCGTCATGGTTCGTGGTCTGGAGCTATGCGCTGTACGCACTTGGCGACTTGCTAATCAGTGGCCTGGGCCTGGCGATGATTTCACGCTATGTGCCAATACGGGTGAGTGGCTTCATGATGGGCGCCTGGCGTAGCCCAGTACCTGGGCAGTGCGGTGGCCAACCTCGCCCAGTTGCCACCCGCAGGCATGGAGGCGAGCCTATCGTTGCCGCTGTATATGCGCCTGTTCAGCGGGCTTGGCTGGGCAGCTATCGCCGGAATGCTGCTGGCGCTGGTGTTGTTGCCGTTGCTGAAGAGGCTGTCGCTCGCTCATCAAAACCGTACGGCAGCGCGCGGTGAGGCAATTCCATCGATTTAGGCTGATGTCGATGGACGCCGTTCACCACAACCGGCCCAATGCATGCGCAATGCTCCTTTCGACCATTCTGCCGCAGAGGTACACTGAAGGCCGATGTGTACCACTGCCAGAGATGTCACGAATCGCCATTCTCGATCGCGCAGCCTGCTGGAGGTATCGGGGGTATTTTTGGGGGTACATTTATGATTTTTCGACCCTGAAATGCCGCCCTAGAGCCCTGTCCAAATGTTTTTTGGGGATCCTGAGAGTCTCTAGTTCCCAGGGTGGGAAAACAACGCAACGTCGTTTTCGCAAGAGCCGCCGCTGGGGGTGAAGTCTTCAAGATGACCATAAACGGTAGCCCTGACTGTAGGCGCTGATGAAGAACTCCCCATCTGCCGAAAAAACGCTGACCCAAGCAGCCTCAAGGCTACGGCCGTCTGTGCTGGGTATCTACCTATCCATGTTGGGGCAGTCTTGCTCCAACAGGTAGGGCAGTTCGATCGTGTCCCAGGAAGTGGTGTAACTCATCCTGCGGCGCTATTGAGCGTCCGCCCCGCCTATGCTTGATCAGAAAAAACAAAGATTGACCACGTAAGGATAATTCCTTGCCCTTCAATCGGTACATCCGGGAGAACGCTCATGCCTGCCATCCACGAAATCGCCACACTGACCTCGAAGGGGCAGGTCACCCTGCCCAAATCCGTTCGCCAGCTACTGGGCATTGATACCGGTGACAAGATCGCATTCGACGTACGCGGGGGTGAAATCGTGGTAAGCCGCGTAGAAACCACCCACGAAGACCCTGCCATCGGTGCATTCCTGGGTTTGCTGGAGGCTGATATCCGAAGCGGACGCAACCTCACCACCCTGCCGGAAGACTTGGCGCAAACTATGCTCGCCAACGCAAAGCACTCCGTAAACCTGGACGAAGATATCGATGGTGAGGTCGCGATCTGATGGTGCGACATGGCTGGACACTGTTGTTCCATGAAGGTGTGACTTTACAGCTACGCAAATTGCAAGAAGCCGCCGCCCGGGCCGAGCAGAACGACCCACAAGGTTTTGAAAGCAACGCCAACGTGAAGCTGTTTCGGGCATTGAGCCATCTGATCATGGAGGCTGTACCAGCCGACCCGGGCCGTGATGAATTTCGCCAAGGCAACACGCTGGGCACCGCCTACCGACATTGGCGGCGGGCAAAAATCGGTAGGCGCTTTCGGCTGTTCTTTCGCTACGACTCAAGGTCCAAAGTCATCGTCTATGCATGGGTCAACGACGAAAATACCCTACGGTCCGCAGGCAGCAAATCCGACCCCTACGCCGTATTCGAGTAAATGCTGGGCCGCGGCAATCCTCCTGATGACTGGGATGCGCTGACTGCTGCGACGCGTAGCGACTGGAACAAGCCCAAAGCGTAAGCGGCACGCTTTGGCGAGTGATAACACGTTCAACACCGCCCCTCAGTGCGTCCACTCTTCATATAAATCAAAAAAGCCCACAACAGGGGTTGTGGGCTTGTCTTTCAGTGGCTATCAGCTGACCACTTCGACCTCATCGCCATCTTCATCTTTTCGGTGTGCCCAGTGATACAGAGCAGGCAGTACCAGCAAGGTCAGCGCGGTGGAGGACAGAATCCCGCCAATCACCACCGTTGCCAGCGGCCGTTGGACCTCGGCGCCGGTACCGGTGGCCAATGCCATCGGGATGAAGCCCAGGGAAGCCACCAGCGCTGTCATCAGCACAGGTCGCAGTCGGGTCAGAGCGCCTTCGTCAACGGCCTGCCTGAGCGTTCGCCCCTCCTCCCGCAACCCGCGGATGAAGGCAATCATCACCAGGCCGTTCAATACCGCGACACCGGACAGTGCAATGAAGCCGACCCCTGCCGAGATCGACAGCGGGATATCCCGCAGCCACAACGCCACGACGCCACCGGTCAGTGCGAATGGAATACCGGTGAAGACCAGCATGCCGTCCTTCAGGTTGTTGAACATCAGGAACAGCAAGGTCATGACCAGCAGCAAGGCGACCGGTACAACGATCTGCAGGCGCTTGGCTGCCGATTGCAGCTGCTCGAACTGACCGCCCCAGCTGGTCCAGTAACCGGCAGGGATTTCGACCTCCGTTGCCAGTGTGGTTGCAGCCTCATCAACGAATGACCCAAGGTCGCGCCCTCGAACGTTGGCGCTAACGATGATCAGACGTTTGCCATTCTCGCGGCTGATCTGGTTCGGGCCCAACTGCAAGTCCAGGTTGGCGACCTGCGACAGCGCAATGAAGCCAATTTGATTGGAGCCCTGAGCCGCATTGGCAGGAACAGGGATCAACAGGCCAGACATACCCGCTACGTCTGTACGTACGGCCTCAGGCAGGCGAACCACCATGTCGAATCGACGATCACCTTCGTACAAGGTTCCGGCCGTGCGCCCCCCTACAGCAATCGCGATCGAATTCTGCACATCCGCAATGTTCAGGCCGTAGCGTGCTGCTTTCTCCCGATCAATATTGATGGTCAGCACCGGCAGGCCGGTGGTCTGCTCAACCTTGACCTCTGAGGAGCCTGGCACCGCTTTGAGCGCTGCAGCGATTCTGTTGGCCGTGTTGTTGAGCACGTCCATGTCATCACCGTAGACCTTGACGGCAACGTCGCTGCGCACCCCGGAGATCAGTTCGTTGAAACGCAGCTGGATCGGCTGGGACATCTCATAGTTGCTGCCCGGCACACTCGCAGCTGCCTTCTGTACATCGGCGATGAGCGCGTCTCGCGACTTGCCGGGATCGGCCCATTGGTCCTTTGGCTTGAGCATGACGTAGGCGTCGGAGATATTCGGCGGCATTGGGTCAGAGGCGATTTCAGCAGTACCGGTACGGGCGAACATCCGCTCGACTTCCGGTACCTGTTCGACCACGGCCTTTTCCAAGCGCTGCTGCATGTCCACCGACTGACTCAGGCTGGTACCCGGTACACGAAGTGCTTGAAGAGCGAAGTCACCTTCGCTCAAGCTCGGGATGAACTCACTGCCCATACGGCTGGCAAGTACACCGCTGAGCACGACCAGGGCGACTACGGCCGAGAAAGCGATATTGCGGTGTCCAAGCACCCATTGCAAAATCGGCTCGTAACGCAGCCGCGCGGTGCGCATGACCACGCCCTCCTCCTCCTTGACCTTGCCCGTGACGAACATGGCAATTGCCGCAGGCACGAAGGTGACGGAGAGGATCATTGCGCCCAGTAGCGCCATCACGACGGTGAAGGCCATGGGGTGGAACATTTTGCCCTCGACGCCGGTTAGGGCGAAGATCGGCAGGTACACCACCATGATGATCAGTTGTCCGAAGATCAGCGGCCGACGCGCTTCACGGGCAGCAGCAAAGACTTCATGGAAGCGTTCGCTCTTGGTAAGCATGCGGCCATGCTTGTGCTGCGCATGGGCCAATCGACGGATCGCGTTCTCCACGATAACCACGGCACCGTCGACGATGATGCCGAAGTCGAGGGCGCCCAGACTCATCAGGTTGGCACTGACCTTGTTGTTGAACATGCCAGTGAAGGTGAACAGCATGGAGAGTGGGATGACCATCGCCGTGATCAGCGCAGCACGGATGTTGCCGAGGAACAGGAAGAGGATGGCGATAACCAGGATCGCGCCTTCCACCAGGTTCTTCTTCACCGTCGCAATGGCTTTTTCAACCAGGTTGGTACGGTCGTAAACGGTGACGGCGACCACGCCCTTTGGCAGGGTGCGGTTGATGTCAGCCAGCTTGGCAGAGACAGCCTGGGACACGCTACGGCTGTTTTCACCGATCAGCATGAACACGGTACCGAGCACGACCTCGCGGCCATTCTCGGTAGCAGCACCCGTACGCAGCTCTTTACCGATGCTGACGTCAGCAACGTTGCTGATGCGAATCGGTGCACCGTCCACACTGGTGATCACGATGTTGGCGATGTCTTCGATATTGCCGACTTGGCCAGGCGCACGGATGAGCAACTGCTCGCCATTACGCTCGATGTAACCGGCACCGACGTTGGCGTTGTTGCTTTCCAACGCTGCGACCACATCATTCAGGGTCAGCTTGTAGGTAGCCAGGCGCTTCGGATCCGGCGCAACGAGGAACTGCTTGGCAAAGCCACCGATGGTGTTGATCTCGGCCACGCCGGGCACGTTGCGCAACTGAGGCTTGATGATCCAGTCCTGGATCACCCGCAAGTCGGTGGGCGTATAGGGCGTGCCGTCTTCTTTGACCGCGCCATCTTCGGCTTCCACGGTCCACAGGAAAATCTCCCCGAGCCCGGTGGATACCGGCCCCATGACAGCTTCTACGCCCTCTGGCAGCTGTTCCTTCGCAACCTGTAGCCGCTCGTTGATCAGCTGGCGGGCAAAGAAGATGTCGGTGCCATCCTTGAAGATCACGGTGACCTGAGACAGGCCAGAGCGAGACAGGGAACGGGTCTGCTGCAGGCCTGGGAGACCGGCCATGGCCGTTTCGACGGGAAATGTGATCCGCTGCTCGGTTTCCAATGGTGAATACCCAGGCGCGGCAGCGTTGATCTGCACCTGGACGTTGGTGATGTCGGGTACTGCATCGATGGGCAGCTTTTGGTAGCTGTAGATGCCGATGCCGGCCATGATCAGGACAGCGATCATGACAACGATGCGCTGCTCGATGGCAAATCTGATGATGCGTTCAAACATGAGAAATCATCCTGTCAGTTCGCATCAGTGGCTGTGCTCGGCAGATGCTTTGCCGAGCTCGGACTTGAGTGTGAAGCTGCCATTGGCAGCCACTTGGACGCCCGCTTCGATGCCGTCGGTAATTTCCACGTACCCATTGTCACGACGGCCGAGTTTCACTGGGCGGGTGTCGAAGCCTTCAGCGGTGCGGACGAATACCGAGGGTTTGTCCTCAACGGTCTGCACGGCATGTTCAGGGACGGCCACCGCCACGCGATCAGTCTGGGAAGTCACCGCGATGTTGACGAAAAGGCCAGGGCGCCAAGCCCCGCTGGGATTGGTCAGGGTGACACGGACGGTTGCTGCACGATTCTGCTCGCCCAACAGGCTGCCGACATAACCGACCTTGCCTTCGACCTCGACGTTCATGTCAGGCGAAGAAACCTTCACGGCACGACCGGTCGTGACCTTGCCCAAGTCAGTAGGCGGAACGGCGAAAGTGGCCCAGACCTGGTTGAGGTCGGACAGGATGAAGGCGTTAGTCGCCTCACTGACGACTTCACCGACGGTCAGGTGCTTCTCCACCACCACGGCATCGAAGGGTGCCCGAAGCTCGTAACGGTTACCCCCGACAGAGTTCACCGAGGCGCCGATCGCTCCGACCTTCTGTTTGGCGTTGGCCAAAGAGATCTCTGCTTCCTGCAGCGCCTGGCGCGCTTGGAGGTAGTCCTGCTCAGCCGAAATCTTGTCTTGCCACAACTGCTTCTCTCGATCGAAGGTCACTCGCGCCAGTTCGACACGACGCTGTGCAGCCTGTTGCTCGCTACGTAGGTCGGAGATCTGTTGGCTGGCAATCACTGCCAGGACCTGGCCCTTCTTGACGGTCTCGCCAAGGTTGGCCTGAACAGTTTCGACGACGCCAGGGACACGAGGAACGACGTGTGCAGTGCGGTCTTCGTCGAAACGAATCTCGCCCGGGAAGCTGACGACAGTTCCCAGGTCACGAGGCGCTGCAGATTCCAGAGAAACGCCCGCTGCTTTGATCTGTTCAGCGCTGAGGGTCAGCTTGCCCTCTTCCTCACCGCCCTCTTCACTGTGGCCCTCTTCGCCATGACCGTCTTCACCATGGCCCGCTTCGCCCTTCTCTTTACTGGCTGATCCGGCCTTCTTTTCATGGCCATGACCATCGTCAGTACCGTGTTCGGTGTTCGTTGCCGCTTGCTGTCCGGAACTGTTGTTCCAGGCGAGGCTGCCAAATCCAAGGGCTGTCACAGCGGCAACCGCGAGGGCGATCTTGCGTTTGTTATCCATTGCTACTCCTGCTGATCGTAGACACCGGCGTGCTTGACGCCGAGTGCCGAAGAGAATGTATGGCCCGTTCAACGTGCGCCGGCAGTCGAACCGACTTCGCCATAAACCCTTTCCACTTGCGCACGCGCATTGGTCGCCGCTGCCAGCGAGTCGAGGTACTGGCCACGGGCGGCGATCAAGGTGCGCTGGGCGTCCAGCACTTCGATAAAGCCGAATTTCCCCATTTCGAATCCGCGGGTTGCGGTGTCCACAGCCTGCTGGGCTGAGGGCAGAATGGTCTTGTCGTAGGACTCGACTTCTTGCATGGCGGTGGCCCACTGGTTCAGCGCGGTCTGGGTTTCGGCGCGCAGTCTCAGCTCGACAGCGTTACGCAGGTCGCGGGCCTGATCGGCACGTCGGGAAGCGGAAAGAATGTTGCCTTGGTTACGATCGAACAGCGGCAAAGGCATGGACAGACCAACGACATTGACTCGCTCGCGCACCGAGCGGTCGTACTGGCTACCCATGCTTACCGTGAGGTTTGGAATGCGCTGAGCTTTCTCTGCGCCAAGCGAGGCATCGCTCTTGTCAATCTGCACCACTGACTGGCGCATTTCCGGAGTCTGATCGAGCTTTGCCAGCAACGCTTCAGTACGCGGCGGCAAGCCAGGAGACAGCGTTGGTGATTCAAGGCGATCGAATACCGTCACAGAACTCCCCGTGACCTGGGCGAGTTGCTGGTAGGCGGTCGCTTTTTCCGTTTCGGCGCGACGAACCTGCAACCGGGCTTCAGCCAGTTGAACCTGGGCGCGGGTAGCCTCCACGGGTGAAGATTTACCTGCGCGAACACGACCCTCGACAATGCGAAGGCCGCGCTCGGTCAGTTCAAGGGATTGTTTGGCCAGGTCGAGTCCGGCCTGGGCTCGTAATGCGGCGTAAAACGCCTGCACGACGTCTGCACGCAGACCATTCAGGCGTCGGTCCAACTCCAGTTGTGCAACACTCTGGCCGTATGTGGCGACATCTACGCGGGCTCCCCGCTTACCACCGAGCTCCAGGGTCTGACTGAGCGTAACGGTCGTTGTGCTGGTATTGCGCCGTGTGTCCTCCATTTCATACGAGATTTCGGGGTTGGGAATCAGCCCGGCTTGCTTGCGTGCACCGTCCGCGATGCCGATTTCCTGACGTGCCGCCGCGAGGTCTGGGTTGGCATCCATTGCCGTCGACAGCGCTTGGGCCAAGCTGATGCTCTGGGCGAATGCAGAGTGTGCCAGCAACCCGGAAATCACCGCACAGAGCGCGGCGATCTTCCACGGTGAAACGTAGGTCCTGGATAAGACATTGCGGTTATACCGGAGCACTTTCTTGGTCCTCGTGCACAAACTTCGTAAAAGCTTGGCGAGAACGCCGAAACAGCTGCCAAGCCCCACTGGATTAGGTGATGGCACTCTAAAAAGCGCTACCTATCAGAGGGGTGGCTGGAAAATTACAATTTCGTAAGAAAAGCTAAAAAAGACAGTAATAACTTCACCCCCTATCATTCAACAGGAGTCAGCACGCGTTTGTTGCCTGTGAACCAGCCTTGCAAGTTGTCCCATACCAACGCGCCCATGGCTTCGCGTGTTTCAACGGTGCCGCTCGCCAGATGCGGCAGCAGCACCAGGTTCTCCAGCGCCAGCAGGCGATCAGGGACCTGCGGCTCGCCATCGAGCACATCCAGCCCGGCACCGGCGATCACACCGTTTTCCAGTGCATGAATCAATGCCGGCTGGTCCACCACCGATCCGCGTGCAATGTTGACCAGGTACCCTTTGCCACCCAGTAACGCCAGGCGCCGGGCATCGATCAGCTTGTCGGTTGCCTTGCCACCGGGCACTGCCAGTACCAGCACGTCGCTGTGCTCGATCAGCGCATCGAGGTCGGCGAAGTAGAGGTAGTCGATCCCCGCCCTGGGGTTGCGATTGTGATAAGCGATCTGCATTCCGAAGGCCTGGGCGCGGATGGCGATGGCCCGGCCGATATTGCCTAGCCCGACCACACCCAGGCGCTTGCCCCCGACCTTGGTGGCCAGCGGGAAGCGCGCGGCGGCCCATTTGCCGGCACGGACATAGCGCTCTGCCTCGCTGAGGCGGCGCAAGCTATCGAGAATCAGCGCCATGGCGGTATCGGCCACGCACTCATCGAGCACATTGGGGGTGTTGGTCACCACCACCCCGCGCGCCCGGGCCACATCCACGGCGATGGAGTCATAGCCGACGCCGAAGCTGAAAATGCCCTCGAGGTTGGGCAATTGGCCGATCAGGTCGGCACTTGCCCCCCAGCCGCCACTGGTGATGATGGCCCGAACCCGGTTGCCGTTGGCCGCGAGCCAGGCTTGCGGCTCATCCAGCTCCCAGTAGCGGGTGGCGTCGTAGGACGCCTCGATGGCCTGCTGCAGGCTGGGCAGCAGCGCGCCGACGATCAGTACCGAAATGTCCTGGGTGTTTGCAGATGGCATGAAAGCTCCTTGAAGTGTGTAGCAGCGTCAGTTCCGCACTGGCGAAAGCTGCGCGCTTGCGGCAAATTCGGCGTCGTCCGAAAGCTCGACGCGCTTGATGTCGGGAATGATGAAGACATAGGTGACTACACCGAGGATGCAGTGTGCGGCGACATACACCAGCGCGGCTTCGTAACCGCCAGTGATGCCGACGATATAGCCAATGGCGATCGGCGTGACGATGCTGCCCACGTTGCCAACGGTGTTGAACACCGCACCGCTGAGCCCGGTCAGGCGCTTGGGCGAGGCATCGGCGATGCATGCCCAGCCGATGGCGGCGTATCCCTTGCCGAAGAAGGCCACGGCCATCAGCGGTACCATCAGCCACAGTGAATCGACGAAGTTGCAAAGCACCAGGGTACTCGCCAACACGAAGCCGACGATGGCCGGGATCTTGCGCGCCCACGTCAGGGAAATGCCGCGCTTGAGCAGCCGGTCCGAGCTGATGCCCGACAGCAACCCGCCGAGGAAGCCGCATACCGCTGGCAGCACGGAGATGAAACCGACCTGGAGGATGTCCAGGTGGCGCGCCTGGACCAGGTACAGCGGAAACCAGGTGATGAAGAAGTACGACATCGACACGATGCAGTACTGGCCAAGATAAATACCCATGAGCATGCGGTTGCGCACCAGGTCCTTGAGGTACTTCAGCTTGGGCGCACGATCGTTGCGCCCCTCCTCGTCCATGTTCACCAGCCCCCCACCCTGCTCGATGTAATCGAACTCGGCCTGGTTGATGCGCGGGTGGTCCTTGGGTGTATGGATGGTCTTCACCCAGCCCAGCGCCAGCACGAAGCCCACCCCGCCCATGAACAGGAACACGTACTGCCAGCCGAAGGCATGCACGATGTAGCCCATGATCGGCGAGAACAACACCACTGCAAAATACTGTGCCGAAGCGAAGATCGAGGTGGCCATGCCGCGCTCCGAGGCAGGGAACCACGACGCCGCAAGCCGGCCATTGGCAGGGAACGCCGGAGCTTCGACCAGACCCAGCATCAACCGCAGGAAGAACAACATCATCACTGCTGTCGTGGCCTCGAAACCTTCGACGAAGGCCTGCAGGAAGGTCATCGCCGACCACAGCACCAGGCTCAGGCCATAAATGGTTTTCGAACCATAACGATCCAGCAGCCAACCGCCGGGGATCTGCCCCAGCACGTAGGCCCAGCCGAAGGCCGAGAATACATAGCCCAGGGCAATGGGTTGCAGGTCGAGGTCGGCCGACAGCGCCGAGCCTGCGATCGACAGTGCGGCACGGTCGGCGTAGTTGATTGACGAGACCACGAACAGCATGGCCAGCACCTGGAAACGGACGTGAGTCCTCTGTTCGGTCTGCATCACGATCACCTTGTTGTTTTTGGCGTGAACGGAAAAGCTGACGAGCCAGGATGAACTCCCGCTGGCATTGCAGCGGGAGTAGACGCGCTTCAGAAGCGCGGTTTGACGGCTTTCCAGTCCGCTCGGTAACGCTGCATCTGCTTGACGTCGTCACGCTGGCGGATACCACAGCTCAGGTACTGGTCATGCAGTTTGCCCAACTGGTCGTGGTCGAGTGCCACGCCCAGGCCCGGCGCGCGGGTGATCTGCACGCAGCCATCGACGATCGGCAGCTTGCCGCCCTTGATCACTTCTTCGTCCGGCTCCTGCCACGGGTAATGGGTGTCGCAGGCATAGTCGAGGTTGGGCACCGCGGCAGCCACATGGGCCATGGCCATCAGGCTGATGCCCAGGTGCGAGTTGGAGTGCATCGACACGCCCAGGCCAAAGGTGTCGCACATCTTCGCCAGGGTCTGGGTGTCGCGCAGACCGCCCCAGTAATGGTGGTCGGCGAGCACGATCTGCACGCTGTCCTGGGCAACGCTGCGGCGGAACTCGTCGAAATCGGTGACCACCATGTTGGTCGCCAGCGCCAGGCCGGTGCGCCGGTGCAGCTCGGCCATGCCTTCCAGGTTCGGCGTCGGGTCCTCGTAGTACTGCAGGTCATCACCCAGCAGCTCGGCCATGCGGATGGCGGTTTGCAGCGACCAGTTACCGTTGGGGTCGATACGCAGCGGCAGGCCTGGGAAGGCTTTTTTCAAGGCTTTGATGCACGACACCTCGTGCTCCGGCGCCAGAGCGCCAGCCTTGAGCTTGATGCTCTGGAAACCGTAGGCCTCGATCATGCGCCGGGCCTGGGCGACGATCTGCTCTTCACTGATCGCTTCGCCCCAGCTGTCCGGTTTGTAGGGCGAGTCGATGTGCTCGGCGTACTTGAAGAACAGGTAGGCACTGAATGGAATGCGCTCGCGGACCGCGCCACCGAGCAGGTCCACCAGCGGCACGTTCAATGAATGCGCCTGCAGGTCGAGAAAGGCCACTTCAAAGGCCGAGTAGGCATTGCTCACCGCCTTGCTGGCATGGGAGCCCGGCGCCAGTTCGGCGCCGGCCACGGAAGCCGGACGGTGGGCGGCCACGGTGGATTTGACGATGGCCCGCAGCTGGTTGAGGTTGAATGGGTCGAGCCCGATCAGTTGCTGCTGCAGCGCCTGCTGGATGGCCAGCGCCGGGGCATCGCCATAGCTTTCGCCCAGGCCGATGTAGCCGTTGTCGCTTTCAATCTCGATGATCGAACGCAAGGCGTAGGGTTCATGGATGCCGCTGGCGTTGAGCAGCGGTGGGTCGCGAAAGGCGATCGGGGTGACGGTGACGCGGACGATTTTCAAGAGGCTGCTCCCTGTGGACCGCAACGCATGGCGTGATGATGGGTTGGCGTTTGAGTGGTGATCTGGGTGACCTGCTTAGGCGTGAGCTGGCTGGAGGCGCCATTGCGCGGCGCGGTGCGGGCGAGAAACACCGCTGCTGCGGCCAGTAGCGAAGTAACCGCGAGGCCGTAAAGCCCGCCCTCGATGGAGCCGGTGGTCTGTTCGAGGAAGCCGAAGGCCGTTGGCGCCACGAAGCCGCCCAGGTTGCCGATCGAGTTGATCAGGGCAATCACCGCCGCGGCGATGCGCGCATCGAGGTAGCCCTGAGGGATGGGCCAGAACAAGGCCGACGCAGCCTTGAAGCCAATCGCGGCGAAGCAGATGGCGACGAAGGCGAACACCGCCCCGCCGGTGGTCGACATGAACATGCCGAACGCGGCGATCACCAGCATCAGCGCGACCCAGGCCTGTTGGTGTTTCCACTTGCTGGCCATGGCGGCGAACCCGTACATCGCGACGATCGAGATCAGCCACGGAATCGAGTTGAACAGCCCGACCTCGAAGTCGCTGAGGCTGCCCATCTGCTTGATCATGCTTGGCAGCCAGAAGGTCGCGCCATAGATGGTCAGGGCAATGGCGAAATAGATGAAACAGAACAGCGCGATCTGCCGGTCGGCCAGCAATCTGAACACAGAGGGACGGCTGACCTGGTTGGCCTCGCGGGCTTGCTGCTCCAGCTCGATGGCTGCGACCAGCGCCGCTTGTTCTTCCTTGCTGAGCCAGCGGGCCTGGCGTGGGTGCGACTGTAGCCAGAACCAGACGAACCCGCACAACACGATCGAGGCAAAACCTTCGATCAGGAACATCCATTGCCAGCCATGCAGGCTCAGGCCGTCGATGTGCAGCAAGGCGCCCGATACCGGCCCGGAAATCACCGAGGCAATGGCCGAGCCGCTGAGGAAGATCGCCATCGCCTTGCCCCGCTCGGCAGCCGGCAACCATTGGGTGAAGTAGTAGATGATGCCTGGAAAGAACCCGGCTTCGGCGGCGCCAAGGATGAAGCGCAGCACATAGAAGCTGGTTTCGCCGCGCACGAAGGCCATGGCCATGGCGGCCGCGCCCCAGGTGAACATGATGCGGGTCAGCCAGGCGCGGGCGCCGTAGCGTTGCAGCAGCATGTTCGATGGCACCTCGAAGATTGCGTAGCCGATGAAGAACAGGCCGGCCCCCAGGCCGTAGGCGGCCGCACCGATACCGAGGTCGGTTTCCATGTGGCTGCGCACGAACCCGATGTTGACCCGATCGATGTAGTTGACGATGAACATGATGACGAACAGCGGCAGTACATGGCGTTTGACCTTGGCAGCCGCGCGGGCGAGCACTGCCGGGTCTGGCGTATTGGCAAAGGTCTTCAAGGGTGGCTCCCGGTGATTATTTTTTTGGGGACGAGTCGATGATGGACGCCAGGTATTGTTACTGTCTAATCTAACCTGGCACTTGATTGATACTCGGATTGGATCAATGTTCGAACTCTCGCAACTTCGCTGTTTCACTACCGTCGCCACGGAGCTGAACTTCCGCCGCGCTGCGCAACGGCTCAACATGACCCAACCACCCCTCAGCCGGCAGATTCAACTGCTTGAACATGCGCTGGGGGTCGAGCTGTTCACGCGCACGACGCGCACGGTGGCTCTCACCGCCGCCGGCCGTGCGTTCTTCGTCGAAGCGCAGAACCTGCTGGAGCGCGCACAACAGGCAGCGGCTAGCGCCAGGCGCTTTGCCGAGGGCGATATCGGCACGGTAAACGTCAGCTTTGTCGGCAGCGCGGTGTACGAATTTTTGCCAAAAGTCATCGCCGAGGCCCGGCTCAAGCAGCCGCAGGTGAAGATCGAGCTGTCGGAAATGAACACTTACCAGCAGCACGAGGCCCTGCGCGCCCGCCGCGTCGACCTTGGGATCGTGCGTGCTCCGTTGCTGGAGTCGGGATATGCCAACGAATGCCTGGTGCGCGAGCCGTTCGTGCTGGCGGTACACCGCAGTCACCGGCTGGCCAATGCCGATTCAGTGTCGATCCACGACCTGGATGCGCAACCGTTTCTGATGTATGCCCACTCGGCCTACCCGCCTTTCAACGAACTGCTCACCGGCCGGCTGCGCTCGGCGCGGGTCGCGCCGCAGTTCGTGCAATGGCTCGGTTCGTCGCTGACCATCCTGGCGCTGGTCAATGCCGGGATGGGCCTGGCACTGGTGCCGCGCTGCGCCACCAGCGTGGTGTTCAGAAACGTGGTGTTCCGCGAAATCGACCTGGGTGAAGGCATGCTGAGCGAACTGCACCTGGTATGGCACCAGGACAATGACAACCCGGCCTTTGCCATGTTGCTCGAAGGCATCCGTAGCGCCGCGCGGGAAGGTTGGCCAGCGACGATTGAATCCGCCGGGTAGATGCCGCCGAGCGCCTGCGGTTCGCCCTGGCCGTTGTTACCTTGATGTTCGCATCGACCTGACTCTTGTCGTTATTTTCTGAACGCTACCGCAGGGGGGGCCTGCGGCATCGGCGGCTTAAACCTGTGCAGCGAATGGTTGCTTCTGCTGTAGCACCCCGCCTCGGGCCTGTTGTATGCAAAGGTCGCGACCCAGCGCGTCCAACAGCTGCGGCAGTTCGCCCAGGTCGCTGACCCCGCCGTAGAGGTAGAAGTCCGGACGTACCAGTACCACCTGCAACCCGACCTCATCGAGGAAGCGGTGATACTTGCCGGAAAGGTCGCGGCAAGTGCCCGGCGCACCGTCACGGCTCAGGCGCACGTTTTTCACCTGCAGGTGTTCGAGCACGGCTTTGTGTGAAGGGCTCAAGCCGGGCAATGGATCGTCGCCGATGCTCAGCAGGTGGAAGCCGCGACCGAATACATCGTCGTAGCGCTGGTTGCGGCCATCGTGCTCGATTTCACCATGCACCCCCAGGCAGCCGGCAGATCCGATTGCGCTACCGCTGAGCGGGTCCTTGAATACCGCGCCACCGTCCAGGCCGGGGAACGGCGGCAATGGCGGCACTTCTCCGGCAAGAAACGCAGCATCGCGCTCGGCAGCCTTTTGCGGGTCGGGCACGCAGACCACCTTGCCCATTTCCACCGAGGCATCGATCACGGCACGGATCTGCGGCTTGCGCTCCAGGGTGTAGCTGTCGAGCAAGCTGTCGCCGCACAGGCCTTTGAGAATCAGGTCCAGGCGCCAGGACAGGTTCCAGGCATCGCGAATCCCCGAGCACATCCCCTGCCCCATGAAAGGCGGCATCAGGTGCGCGGCGTCACCGGCCAGCAGCACTCGGCCATGGCGCCAGGTCTGGGCGATGCGCGAGCGGAACTGGTACACGGCATGACGCACCAGGGTGGCGGTGTCCGGATTGACCCAGGGCGCGAGCAATTCCCAGACCTTGTCCTCGTTCTGCAGGTCTTGCAACGTTTCCTGCGGCAGGCGCATGAACTCCCAGCGGCGATAGCCTGGCCCGCCAGGCACCATGGTAGTCGGACGCGCCGGGTTGCACCACTGGCCGATGTCCGGCACATCCAGTTGCACGCCTGGCTTGGGTTGCAGGTCGACCACCAGCCAGTCTTCCTGAAAGCCCAGATCCTGCCAGTCGATGCCGCATTGGCGGCGGATCAGGCTGTTGGCGCCATCGGCACCGATCACATAGCGCGCCTTGACCTGACGCTCCTCGCTGGCTTGCGCCTGGCCATCGCGCAGGGTGCGCTGCATGCGCAGCTCGCAGCCGTGGCTGTCGTGATCCAGCGCCAGTACTTCCCAGCCCTGGTGCACCTCGACGTTGCCACTTGCCTTGGCGGTGCGGTCGAGAATGGCCTCCAGGCCGGGCTGATTGAACAGGTAGCCGAAGGGACCGTCGCTGATCGACTCGGCGGACCAGTCGATTTCCACCAGCACCTTCCAGTCGGCATTGAACCACTGGTAGCAGGCCGATGGCTGGGAGATCTTCTGCAGTTCTTCTTCCAGCCCCATCATGCGAAAGACACGACGGATCTCGTGGTCGTGGAACACCGCGCGCGGCAGTGGATAAAGGGATTGCCAGCGTTCGTACACGGCAACGTCATAGCCCATGCGCCCCAGGAGAATGGCGAGGGTCTGCCCGACAGGGCCGTAACCGACGATGGCTACGTCATGAATCTTGTTTTCGTTCATCTGTGTTGACCTGAAACCGGGTGGGTTTGGGCAAGCCGCTCCCTGTCTCCCTGGGGACCAGGAAGATACCGGGCCATCTGCGGCCTGCATCGCTGGGGCGTTAGCCCTCGACGGCTGGGGTGTCCGTCTCGGTGTTGAGGACGAAGTACTCGGGGACGTGCGGCCCCCACAGGTACAGCGAATTCTCTGGCGGGAAGTCACCCGCCGACCATTGGCTGCCAGCGTCGATGAAGTCCATGTCGGCCGAGTATTCGCAGAACGATCCCCAGGGATCACGGATGTAGTGGAAGTAGTTGGAACCCAGGCAATGCCGCCCCGTACCCCAGCCTTCGCGGTAGCCGGCATTGGCCATCTGCTCGGCACCGTTGCCCACTTCGTCGACACTGTCGACTTCCCAGGCGGCGTGGTGGAAACCTTTGGCGCTGCTCTTGCAGAAGGCCAGCAGATGATGGTCGCAGCCGTGAGGGGCGTGGGTGAATGCAATGATGTCCTGGGAATGGTCGGAAAGACGCAGCCCCAGTACGCGGCCATAGAAGTCGACGGCACGGGCCACGTCAGGGCTGAACAACAGCACATGGGACAAGCGACGCGGGCGTACCTGCGCCACGGCATCGCGCGTGCTGGCACCTCGCACGGCAGGTGGTCGCACGGCGAGCGCATGCTTGTTGTCGGGCATGTGCTTGGCGCCCACTTTCACCTGCAGCAGATTGCCGTCAGGGTCGCGGAACCAGAAACCTTCACCGTCGCCTTCCTCGAACCTGGCGCCAGCGGCCTCGGCCTGCTCGCGCAAGGCGGCGTAGTCCCCGGCGAAGCAGCTCAAGCTCAGATAAGCCAGGCTCTTGCTGCGCCCTGGCAAAACCCTGGCCCAGCGATGGCCATCGGCTGCAGTGAGGTTCAGGCTGTCCGGGGTTGCGTCGACGTTCAGGCCGAAGCTGGCGAAAAATGCCTGCGCGTCGGCCAGCGAAGGCACAGACAACGCGTAATGATCGATCGAATGCACACCACGGGTCGTGATAGTCATGATCGCCTCCAATTCTTGTTCTTTCGTCGAAGCCTCGGAGCGGGAGGCTTCGATCAGGCCGGGAATGCCCGGAATCAATCAGGCTTCGTCGACGACTGGGTTGACCAGGGTACCGATGCCTTCGATGGACACTTCAACCACGTCGCCTGCTTTCAGGTAGACCTTTGGGTCCATCCCGAAGCCAACGCCTGCCGGGGTGCCACTGACGATCACGTCACCTGCTTCCAGGGTTACCGCCTCACTCAAGGTGGAGATGATGGTGGCCACGTCGAACAGCATGTCATCGGTGTTGGCCGACTGCACTACCTTGCCATTGACCTTGGTCTGCAGCAGCAGGCCCTTGCCGCCAGCCGGCAGCTCATCCGCCGTCACCAGGTCCGGGCCGAACGCGCCGGTGTCGTCGAAGTTCTTGCCCACGGTCCATTGCGGTGACTTGAACTGGTACTCGCGCACCGAGCCTTCGTTGAACAGCGCGTAACCGGCAACGTGCTGCAACGCCTGTTCCTTGCTGATGTGCCGCCCGCCGCTCTTGAGCACTACCGCCATTTCGCCCTCGTAGTCCAGGGTGTCGGAAATGCGCGGGCGGATCAGCGGTTGGTTGTGGGCCGTGAGGCTGCTGTTGAAGCGCGGGAACAGCGTTGGGTAATCCGGCTGGGCGTAAGGCGATTCCTTGGTGTGGTCGGCGTAGTTCAAGCCCACGCAGATGATCTTGCTCGGCCGGCTCATCAGCGGCAGGTAGTCCTGTTCGCCAATCTCGACCAGCGCACCCTGCGCCTGGGCACCGTATGCAGTGAGGTCGACACCGCGTGCAAGCAACGATTCCAGCGATTCCTCGCCAAGAATCCGGACACCTTCGGCAGTGCGGACGCCCAACACCGGGCGGCCCTGATGGGAGAAGCGGACATAACGCATGGAACACACCTCTTGTTGTGATTCGTGAACGCCGCCAGACACTGCGACGTGGTTCTAAGCTAATCCCAAGAAAATATGCAGTCAATTGGAAAATATATTTTTCAGGAATTATCGATAAACAAGCCATCTGTGTATGATCGGACTCACCAGCCCTCATCCGTGGTATCGCCCATGAATCAAACCGAACGCTGGGCCGCCCAGCCCGTAGCCTCGGAAAAACGCACCATGGCCTCGCAACTGGAGGCCCGCGTGCGTGAAGACATCATCAACGGCCGCCTTGCGCCGGGCAGCCGCCTGCGCCTGAAGGAGCTCGCCGAGCATTACGACGCCGGGGTCATCCCGTTGCGCGAGGCCCTGTCACGGCTGGCCACCAGCGGCTTCGTCGCCTCCGAAGACCAGAAAGGCTTCAGTGTCGGGCGCATCTCGGCCGATGAGTTGCTCGATATCACCCGCACGCGCCTGCTCATCGAATGCCAGGCGTTGGCCGAGTCCATTCGCCAGGGCGACCTGGAATGGGAAAGCCAGCTGATCGCTGCCCACCACCGTCTCGATCGCCTGCCGGTTACCGAAGGCCCCGAGCGGCTCATCAAGCCCGAGTGGGAGAGCGCCCACGAAACCTTTCACCAGGCCTTGATCGCCAACTGCCGCTCGCCCTGGCTGTTGCGCCTGTCGCACCTGCTACGTGACCAGACGGCGCGCTACCGCATGCTGTCCGTGCATTACCAGGGCGACACCGAGCGGGATGTGCCCCAGGAACACCGGGCTTTGCTCGAGGTCGCTCTGGCACGGGATGTCGACAAGGCCTGCGCCTTGCTGGCCAAGCACTACCAGACCACTACGCACAACGTGCTGGCTCATCAGGCACTCAAGCGCTGAACACGCGCTCGGCCTCAGCCTTGCATCGCCTCATCGCTTGCCCTGCGCGTCCGTGCGCCGAGACCAGTGCCCATCACTCGCGCCCGCCACCCAGCGCCTTGTATAGCGCGATCAGGTTCTGGCTACGCGCCAAGTAGGTGCTCACCAGCTCTTGCTGCGCAGCGAAGAGGTTGCGCTGGGCATCCAAGCTGTTGAGGTAAGTGTCCACGCCGGTCTGGAATCGCTGCACGGCCAGTGCGTAGCTGCGGCTATTGGCCTTCACCAGCAGCTCCTGGGCCGTGGCCTGCTTGCCCAGTTCGTCGCGCGCGACCAGGCCATCGGACACCTCCTGGAATGCCACCTGGATGGCCTTCTGGTAGTTGGCCACCTCGATCGAGGTCTGCACCTTGGCTACGTCGAGATTGGCCTGATTGCGGCCCCAGTTGAAGATCGGCACATTGATCGACGGCACGAAACTCCAGGCCCCCTGCCCGCCCGAAAACAGATCGCCCAGCTGCCTGCTGGCCGATCCCGCCGAAGCGGTCAGGCTGATGCTTGGGAAGAATGCTGCACGGGCGGCGCCGATGTTTGCATTGGCGGCCTTGAGCGCGTGTTCGGCAGCGAGTATGTCCGGGCGCTGGGTCAGTATCTGCGAGGGTAGCCCTGCTGGCAGGGCCTCAGGCAGCTCAAACACCTCAGGCCTGACTTGGGCCACTCGCTCAGGGGCCTGCGGCTTGCCCACCAGCATCACCAGCGCATTGCGATCCTGCTCCACCAGCCGCTGGTACTTGGCCTGGCTGGCCTGGGCCGAGCGCACGGTGCTTTCCGCCTGGCTCAGGTCCAGCTCCGTGGCAATGTCCTCCTGGTAGCTGCTACGTGTGGTGAGGTAGCTTTGTTGCTGGCTCTCCAGGGTCTGCTTGCCCAACGCCAGCAATTGCATGTCCGCCTGCAGCTGGTAGTACGCGTTTGCAACCTCCGCGACCAGTGCAATCTGGGCACTGCGCTGCGCCTCGACGGTCTGCAAGTAAAGCTGCAGCGCCTGCTCATCGAGGCTGCGCACACGGCCGAAGAAATCCAGCTCGTAGGAAGCGAAGCCGACACCTGCGTCATACCGATGGCTGGTGCCCGTGCGGCCGTCGCTGGACACATCCGCTGGCGTGCGCTGGCTGCTGCCGGACACCGTGGCATCGATCGACGGCAACAAGTCGGCACGCCGTATACGGTACTGCGCCTGGGCCTTCTCGATATTGAGCAACGACACGCGCAGGTCTCGGTTGTGCTCCAGCGCTTCTGCGATCAGAGCCTTGAGCTGTGGGTCCTCGAAGAACGTCCTCCACGGCAGAAGCGGATGCGCACCAGCCTGCGCATCTACCCAGTCATTGGCCACCGGCGCCACTGGCCGGTGGTATTGCGGGATCAGCGAGCAACCGCTGACCAGGCTCACGGCCAGTGCCAAGGCGGTTTTCAGTTTGCCGTGTTTCATGCGCGCTCTCCTTGAGCCTCGGTATTGGCCTGCTGCGCCTTGCGGCTGAACAGGCGGGTGATGACCAGGAAGAACAACGGCACGAAGAACACCGCCAGGAAGGTAGCGGTGAACATGCCACCTACCACACCGGTACCGATGGAGTGCTGGCTGCCCGACCCAGGCCCGCTGGAGATAGCCAGCGGCAGCACCCCGAGGACAAAGGCCAGGGACGTCATGATGATCGGGCGCAGCCGCTGGCGTGCCGCCTCTGCGGCCGCCTGCATCAGTGGCATGCCCTGCTCGTGCAGCGCCTTGGCGAACTCGACGATCAGGATGGCGTTCTTCGCCGACAGGCCCACCGTGGTCAGCAAGCCGACCTGGAAGAACACGTCGTTGGCCAAGCCACGCCCAAGGGTGGCCAGCACCGCACCGATCACCCCCAGCGGCACCACCAGGATGACGGCCAGTGGCACCGACCAGCTCTCGTAGAGGGCGGCCAGGCACAGGAACACGATCAGCACCGAGATCGCATAAAGCGCCGGCGCTTGCGAGCCCGACAGGCGTTCCTCATAGGAAATACCGGTGTACTGCAGGCCAACCCCCTCGGGCAGCTTGGCGATGATGCGCGCAACTGCCTGCATCGCATCCCCCGAGCTGTAGCCCGGCGCAGGCTCACCCTGAATCTCCACCGCCGGCACACCATTGAAGCGCTCAAGCTTTGGCGAACCGTAGGTCCAGTAACCATGGGCAAAGGAGGAGAACTTGACCATTTCTCCCTTCGCGTTGCGCACGTACCACTTGCTGAAATCTTCAGGCGATATCCGCGAACTGATTTCGCCCTGCACGTACACCTTCTTGACCCGCCCGCGATCGATGAAGTCGTTGATATACGACGCTCCCCATGCGCTGCTCATCGTGTTGTTGATGTCGCTGATGCTCACCTGCAGCGCACGGGCCTTTTCTTTATCGATGACGATTTGATACTGCGGCTCATCGTTCATGCCATTGGGGCGAACGTTGGCCAGCACCGGGTCGGCAGCAGCCATCTGCAGGAACTGGTCGCGGGCAGCGATCAACTTCTCATGCCCCAGACCCACACGGTCCTGCAGATAGAAATCGAAGCCCATGGCATTGCCCAGTTCCAGGATCGCTGGCGGCACGATGGCGATCACGGTGCCATCCTTGATCTGCGAGGCTCGCGCCTGCAGGCGCTGGGCCAACGCGAAAATGGTCGTATCATCGGTGCCCGCGCGCTCCTCCCACGGCTTGAGCCCGATGAACAGCATCCCCGAACTTTGGCCCCGGCCGGCGAAGTTGAAGCCGTTCACCGTGTACGCGGAGTCAATCAGCCCGCCTTCTTCCTGAAGCAGGTAGTCACGGACCTCGTTGAGCACCACTTGCGTGCGTGCAGCGCTGGTGTTGGTCGGCATCTGGACCTGAACGAACATCGTGCCCTGGTCCTCACCGGGCAAAAATGCCGTCGGGATCTTGGGGAACAACCAGCCGAGCGCTACCACGATCACGGCGTAGACCCCCAGGAACAACGCCTTGCGCTTGGCAATGCCCAGCACGCCGGCCTTGTAGCGATCGGCACTGCGATCGAAGGTTCGGTTGAACCAGCCGAAGAACCCCTTCTTCTCATGATGGTCATGGCCGACGGGCTTGAGCAGTGTCGCGCACAGCGCCGGGGTGAAGATCATTGCCACCACCACCGACAACGCCATGGCCGAAACGATGGTGATGGAGAACTGGCGGTAGATGATGCCGGTGGCGCCACCAAAGAACGCCATCGGCACGAACACCGCCGACAGCACCATGGCGATACCTACCAGCGCGCCCTGGATCTGCCCCATCGATTTGCGTGTCGCCTGCTTGGGCGAAAGCTTGTCTTCCACCATCACCCGTTCGACGTTCTCCACCACCACGATGGCGTCATCCACCAACAGGCCGATAGCCAGCACCATGCCGAACATCGTCAGGATGTTGATGGTGAAGCCGAACGCCGCCAGTACCCCGAAAGTGCCCAGCAACACCACCGGCACGGCCAACGTGGGGATCAGCGTCGCACGCAGGTTCTGCATGAACAGGTACATCACCAGAAACACCAGCACGATGCCTTCGAACAGGGTCTTCACCACTTCGTGGATCGACGCACCGACTGCTGGCGAGGTGTCGTAGGGATAGACCACTTTCAGGCCCGCTGGCAGGAAGGGTTCCAGCTCACCCACCGTGTCGCGTACCCGTTGCACCGTGTCCAGCAGGTTGGCACCGGTGGCCAGGCGCAGCGCGATGGCAGCCGCAGGCTTGCCGTTGTAGGTGCCGGAAATGGAAAAGTCTTCTGCCCCCAGTGCCACCGTGGCGACATCCTTGAGACGTACCTGGGAGCCGTCCGGATTGACCTTGAGCAGGATCTCGAGGAACTGATTGGCACTGGTCATGCGCGTCATGCCCAGCACCGTGGCGTTGAGCTGCACACCTTTATGCGTCGGCAAACCACCGAGAGCACCCGAGGAGACCTGGACGTTCTCCGACTTCACCGCCTCGATGACATCCTGAGGCGTCAGTTGGTAACCGAGCAGTTTCTGCGGGTCCATCCAGATACGCATCGCATACTGCGCCGCCAGCATCTGGAAATCGCCCACGCCTTTCACCCGGGTAATCGGGTCCTTGAGGTTGGACGCGATGTAGTTGCCGATGTCGAAATCATCCATCTTGCCGTCTTCGGAGTACAGCCCGACGATCAGCATGAAGTTGATCTGGTACTTGGCGACCCGCAGCCCTTGGCGCTGCACTTCTTCAGGCAGCAAAGGGGTCGCCAGCTGCAGCTTGTTCTGCACCTGCACCTGGGCGATGTCCGGGTCGGTGCCCTGGTCGAAGGTGACGATGATGGTCATGCTGCCATCGCTGTTGCTCTCCGACGAGATATAGCGCAGGCCGTCGAGGTTGTTCAGCTGTTGCTCGATCACCTGTACCACCGTGTCCTGAACGGTCTGCGCCGAAGCGCCTGGATAGGTGACGGTGATGCTCACCGCCGGGGCGGCGATGTTGGGATATTGGTTGACCGGCAGCTTGAGGATGCTGAAACAGCCCGCGAGCATGATCACGATAGCGATCACCCAGGCGAAGATCGGCCGGTTGATGAAAAACGATGCCATTTGTATGTACCGGAAAGTGACGGCTATGCCGGGGCAGTTCTATTGCTGCGAGCTTGCGATTGTTTGCAGCGGCGCGACGTTGCTGGCGGCGACAGGCTCGAGCACGATGCCTGGGCGCACACGCTGGACGCCTTCGGTGACGACCCGCTCGCCGGCACTCAGGCCAGACTCCACGAGCCATTGGTTGCCGACCGTGCGCGTGGTGCGAATGTGCCGAAGCTCGGCCTTGTCGCCCTCGCCTACGACCCAGGCGGTAGCCTCGCCTTTGAGATCACGGGTCACGCCTTGTTGCGGCACCAGGACCGCCTTGTGGCGCACCCCTTCGGCCAGCGCGCCATGGACGAACATCCCGGGCATCAGGATGCCGTCCGGGTTGGGAAACTGCGCACGTAGCGTCACCGCGCCCGTACTCGGGTCAACCGTCACCTCGGAGAACTTCAGTGCCCCGGGGTGGGCGTAGGGCGTACCGTCCTCCAGCGTCAGGTCGACCTTCACCTCGCCAGGCCCCACCAAGGCCAGATGCCCGGCGTCCAGCTCGCGGCGCAGCCGCAACAGGTCAGTGGAGGCCTGGGTGACGTCCACGTAGATCGGGTCCAGCTGGTTGATGGTGGCCAGTTCCTGACTCTGCTGGGCGCTGACCAGGGCGCCTTCGGTGACGTTGGAACGGCTGATGCGGCCGTCGATCGGCGACAGCACACGGGTGTACTCCAGGTTGATGCCCGCGGTCTTCAATTCGGCCTCGGCCTGTTTCCAGTTGGCCTGGGCATCGTCGAACTGCTGGCGGCTGATGGCCTTGGTCTCGAGCAGGCGCTGGTAGCGTTGGGCCAGGTTGCGCGCGGTATCGCGGCTGGCCTCGGCCTTGTCGAACGCCGCCTGATACAACGCCGGTTCGATCTGATACAGCTGCTGCCCTTTGCGTACCACGGCGCCTTCGGTGAACAGGCGCCTGTGCACGATACCGCTGACCTGCGGACGCACTTCAGCCACCCGGTAGGCCGAGGTTCGCCCAGGCAGGTCGCTGCTGAGCAGCACATCCTGTTCCTTGAGTTCGACCACGCCCACCTCGGGGGCCGGGGTATCCATCGTCTGCTGCGCCTTTTCGCAGGCCGACAGCACGAGTGTCATCGAAAGCAACGCGCCGAGGTTCTGCATGATTCTGACGTTCATCATTTCTCCTTGGGTATGGCACCGGGGCGGCCACTTGCCAGAGGCCAACCTCGGCAAGCGATACTTAACCACAATGCAGTACTTTGTATCGCATTATGATACACGCAGATTTTGAAGAAACACCAGCCGCTGTCGATCAGGCGATGAACCTGTACACTCGGGCCGGCCGCCAAGGCGCAGCCGGCACGTCGGTTTTCGAGGAAAGAAATGAGCGTTGAGAAAGACAAGGCAGCAGAAGAGCTGCGCAGTGGTGGTATCCAGGTCATTGCCCGGGCGAGCGCCATCATGCGTGCACTGGGCGCGCAACCGCAGGGCCTGAGCCTGGCGGCCATCGCCCAGGCCGTCGGCCTGCCACGCTCTACCGTGCAGCGCATCATTGCCGCGCTGGAGGTGGAGAAGCTGGTGGAGGCCCTGCCCGGCAGCGGCTATCGCCTGGGGCCGGCACTGGGCGAGCTGATTCACCAGGCCCACGGCGACATCATTTCCATCGCCAGGCAGTCATTGGAAGAACTTGGCGAGGCGCTTGGCGAGACCGTGGTGCTGTCGTGCATCCGCGGCCAGCAGACCCACGCGATTTTCCGGGTGATCGGGGAAGGTGAACTGCGTGTGGTGATTCCGCTGGGCCGCTCGATGCCCATGCATGCCACGGCGGACGGCAAGGTGCTGCTGTCGACCTTGACGGACGAAAGCATCGCTCAATGGCTGACACCTGCACCGCAAAAACTCACGGCCAACACACTGGAGCTGCCGGCACTGCTCGAGCAGATCGAGCAGATCCGCCGCACAGGCATCGCCCAGGACAACGAAGAGCATACCCCCGGCGTCAGCGCCATCAGTGTTCTGCTACCGACGCTGATGGGGCCTCACGCTGTTTCGGTGGTGGTGCCTACTGCACGCTTCGCAGCCCGCAAGGACGAGTTCCGCCAGGCCTTGGAAGCCGCACGCGACGCCATTGGCCAGCCCCGCGCCTAGCCCTGTGCCAGCGCCTGGCGTGCCACCTGCAGAAAGGCCCGTACGGCTCCGTTGATCTCGTCATTGCGGCTGACCAACAACAGGTCTGCCTGCTGTTCGATGCCGTCGAGCCGGCGATAGGCCACACCTGGTATGTTCACCTGCAGCAGCGGTTCGGGTACCAGCGCCACACCCAGGCCTGCGGCCACCAGCGCCAGCAGGCTGAGGGTGCTGCCGGTGCGGTGCACCCTGGGCTCGCGCCCCAGTGCCTGGCGCAAGCCACGCAGCATGTTCTCGTCGGCGCCATGGGCGGCATAGACGATCAATGGCGCGTCGCCAAACATGCAGACCTGC
Organism: Pseudomonas sp. NPDC089401; assembly: GCF_044749485.1. Taxonomy (NCBI): domain Bacteria; kingdom Pseudomonadati; phylum Pseudomonadota; class Gammaproteobacteria; order Pseudomonadales; family Pseudomonadaceae; genus Pseudomonas; species Pseudomonas sp. NPDC089401. The sequence goes on from NZ_JBIVIA010000005.1 coordinate 283,515, forward strand.
AAGGGGCTGGCGTCGACCAGCGGATGACTGTCGGGCATCGCCACCAGCAGTGGCCAGGTACCGACACGCTCGAAACAAAGCGACGCATCGACGATCTGCCCGCCATGGCTGGGGGCATATCCAACATCCAGCTGCCCTGCCTGTATCGCTTCGACCTGCTGCTGCGGCGCCAGTTCGCGCAGCACCACCTCGGCCTGCGGATAGGCCGCATGAAACGCCCGCACGGCGACCATCAGCCGCCCGCTGAATACCGCATTGCCGGCAAAGCCGATGCGCACGGTGCCCATCTCGCCGCGCATCGCCCGTTGTACCGTCTGCTGGGCATGTTCGGCCTGCGCCAAGGTGCGTTGTGCTTCTGCGCAGAACAGCGTGCCGGCCTCGGTCAGCTCGACCCGGCGGCTGGTGCGCACGAACAGCGGGCCACCCAGCTCCTCCTCCAGTGCCCGTATCTGCATGCTCAGCGCCGACTGCACGATATGCAGGCGCTTGGCCGCACGGCCGAAATGCCCCTCTTCAGCCACGGCCAGGAAGTACCGCAGGTGACGCAGCTCCATCTTCATCTCCATTCATTTTTAATGATAAATCGTTCAGATCAATCTATTTGAGTTTACTCCAGAACGGGACGAAGCTTGGGCTGATCGTCTATCCCCAAGAGCACTGCACCATGAACAGCTACCTGCACGACCGCCAACAGATTACCGACCTCATCACCGGCTGGATCCATCGCGACCTGGGCCAATGGGAGCAACTGGCCACGCTGTTCCACCCCGACGGGGTGATCGAAATCACCTGGTACGAAGGCTCGTTCACCGGGTTCATCGAAGGCTCGCGGCGCATGGGCGCCTCCGACCTGCGTACCAAGCACCTGATCGGTACGCCGGTGGTACAGATCAACGGCAACCGCGCCATCGTCGAGACCAATGCGGTGATCGTCGCCGAAAACCTGCGCCTGGAGCTGGGCTGCAGCGTGCACAACCGCTTCTATGACCTTGCGGAAAAACGCGATGGCCAATGGAAGCTGCTCAAGCGCCAGAGCATCTATGACATGGGTGGCTTCACCTTCCCCCGTGGCCCGCTGGCCATCGATGCGCAGGTGCTGGCGCGCTATCCGCGCGAGTATGCGCCCTTGGCCTACCTGTTGGAGAAAAGCGGTTTCCCGCTGAACCGCACGTTCGCCACCCGCGGTAGCGAGCTGGAAAGCGCCATTCGCGAGAACGCACAGGCCTGGCTCGCCGCCTGACAGCCGATTACAGCGCCACACAAGAACAACAAGAGGAGCGAAACCGATGTGCAAACAGGAATATGTTTTCCGCGGGCTGGGCGTCTCGCTGTCGGGACGCGGCCACGTACCCGAAACCGGGAGCGTGGAGCCGCTGCCACTGATTGTGGCCATCCATGGTAGCACCTACAGCTCCCGTTACTTCGACGTGCCGGGCCATTCACTGCTGGACCGGGCGCAGGCGCAAGGGCTGCCCATCTTTGCCATCGACCGCCCTGGCTACGGCATCAGCGCAGCCTACGCCGAGAATGCCCCGAGCATCCTGGACAACGCAGAGATCCTCGACTCCGCCATCCAGGACCTGTGGCACAACTACCCGCACAACGCCAGCGGTATCGTCCTGATCGGGCATTCCATCGGCGCGGCCATCAGCATCGCCATCGCTGCGCGCCAGCCTTCCTGGCCGCTGCTGGGCATCGCGATTTCTGGCGTCGGGCTCGACCCGGTAACCGCTTCCAAAGACAAGTGGAACGGTGTGCCTGCACATCAGGCGCTGGTCAGCGTGCCGCCAGAGGCAATGGATGGCTTTTTCTTCGGGCCACCGGCCACCTACGACCATGCCGTCATGCCCCAGGCCAGCCATGCCGCGTGCGCCCCTGCCCCGCGCAGCGAGCTGGTGGACATCGGCATGCAGTGGCCCAGGCAGGTCGGCCATCTCGCAGCCCAGGTGAAGGTGCCCGTGCACTATCGGCAACCGGAGTTCGAGCAGTTGTGGCCTGTCGATGAAGCCACGGTGCAGCGTTTTGCCCAAACCTTTGTCAATTGCCCGGCCATGGATGCCGCACTGTTCAGAGACGCTGGCCATTGCATCGACTTTCACCGCATGGGCGATGCGTTCCAGTTCCAGCAACTGGCCTTTGCCAGACGCTGTGCCATCAACGCGTGAATTGAGCGAGCAACCTGGCCCTGACAGTGCGAACTGCCAGGGCTTTTTTCATTGCGCTCAGAAGTACAGCAACGCTTCCACCATCGCGGTCAGCTGTGTGCGGTCACGACCATTGCCGAATGGGCGGTCATGTTCGCAGGCATCGAACCAGTCATAGCGCAGCTCCGGGCGTAGCGAGAGGTGCTTGCTGACGTCGTAGCGAAAGCCCGTGGTGATCGCGTTAAAGTCCCCGCGCGCGGTGGTCGTGGGGAACAGCGTGAAGCCGTCCGGGTCGCTGAAGTGCTCGCCGCGCACCGAGAATGACAAGTCCGGCCGCACCTGATAGGTAAGCACCGCGTTGGCGCCCCACCAATGCGCACCGTCGAAGCCTGGCCCGGTGACGATGTCGACGGTGCTCGGTTTGCCATCGCCATCCTGACGGCCGTAAACCAGTTCCGCGCCCATCGACCAACGCTCATCGAAACGGTGCCAGCCGTTCAGCGAATGCTGCTGCCTGAGCTGGCCGTCTGGGGAGATCAGCCGTGAGGTTGGGGCTTGCACGTCCTTGAAACTGTGGTTCTCCTGGTTGCCGACCATGAATTCATAGTCGACCCAGGTCTGCATGTCTGCCGTGCGCCAGCGCAGTGCACCGAACAGCGCCTTGTCATCGTTGTTGTCACGCAGGTTGCTCCAGCCCTGGGCCACGCCCAGTTCCACCCCCAACAGACCCTGCGGGCTGTCGACCAGACGGCTGCTGATCATGACGCCGCTGACAGTCACCAGGTTGCTGACGAAGGCGTAGGTCCGGCTGGCGAAGGGGTTGCGGGCCAGGCGAATGTTTGGCGGGATCTCGTAGCCGAAAGCCGGGCCGAAGATACCCGCCATCACCGTGAAACCAGGCCCGTACGGCAGATAGGCGGTGGCGGCGAGGTTGGGCGTGGAAACGAAGTTCTGCCTGTCCCGCCGGGCTTTTTCAGTGTCATCGTCACCGGGCGAATTGACACCCCAGTGCATGTCCCAGCCAAAGGCCCTGGAGAACTGCGCGTTGCGCCCGTACAAGGTTTCGAAGGTGAAACCGAAATCCGCTATTTCCGGTGCGGGGCCAGGCAACGGGGTGATGCGCGGGATGAGGTTGGCCTTGAGAGGCTTGTCGACGAACAGATGCAGGCTGCCCAGCTCGAAACCTTCGTCGGAAAACCCACTGATGGGTAAGTTGCTCAGCCCGTCGCGGCGCTCATCATGGGTTGAGCGGTTGTTGCGCGAATAGCCGATGTCGAGCAGGAAGAACGTACTGATGCCGTAGTCGCGTCGCAGGCTGTCGCCAAACAGGCTGCGGAACAAAGTGCCTTCGGCGGGTTCCTCGGCCGGTTCGGCATGGCAATCGATAATCGCGAAGGCGGCCAGCACCGCACCCAGCGCTTTCACCCGGATGTTATTCATGGAGAGGGACTCTTGTTGTTGTTCTGTGTCGTTATCGTGGGGGCCGGCGTCCCTGCCGGCGCAGGCCGGGGCCGGCCTTTGCGTGGGTCAGGTGCTGGTGGCCTGGAAGGCACACTGGCGCCAGGCGCCCTCGCTGCGAATCCATACCTGGGTGGTGTAGGCTTTCATAAACCGCTGTTCGCCACTCTCGCGCAGGACGATGGCCTGCTCCAGGCGGCCAGTGGCGATGGCCGTATCACCCTGCACTCGCACACGCATGTCGGCGCGCTCGACGCTGAGAAAGTCGATGTGCCCGGCGACCATTTCCAGGTACTGCGCCTTGTCGTCCACCTTGCCGGTGGCATGAACGTGTACCAGGCGGTCGTCCATCAACTCGGCCAGGGCTTGTACGTCGCGCTGCACCAGTGCCCGGCAGCGCTCGCTTTCCAGGTGCAGGATGTGCTGCTCGATCGTTTCAAGCTGCATGGCCATTCCCCCCTGGTTGCTCTGCACGGACGACATTCTCGATGCTCCCCAGGCCGTCGATCTCCACCCGTACCCGATCACCTTCGCGCAGCCAGCGAGGCGGTTTGAAACCGACGCCGACCCCGCCCGGCGTGCCGGTGTAGATCACGTCACCCGGCTCGAGGGTCATCACCTTGGAAAGGTGCTCGACTTGCTGGTAACAGTCGAAGATCAACTCCCGGGTATTGGAGCCCTGGCGCTGCTCACCGTTGACGAAGCAGCGGATGCCGAGTTCATGGGGGTTGCCCACTTCATCCGGGGTGACCAGCCAAGGGCCGAACGGCGCGTGCCCGTCAAAAGCTTTGCCCAGCACGAATTGCGAAGTGCGCAGTTGCCAGTCGCGCACGCTCACGTCGTTACCCACGCAGTATCCGAAGATCACCTCGGGGGCCTGTTCGCGGCTGACGTGGCGGCAGCGTTTGCCGATCACGAAAACCATTTCCGCCTCGTAGTCCAACTGCGCCGACACCTGCGGCAGGTCGATGGCCGCGTAGGGCCCGTTGGCTGACGTGTTCATCTTGGCGAACCACAGCTGATCGGCCGGTGTTGCCATGCCGGACTCGGCAACGTGATCGGCGTAGTTCAGGCCGATACCGAGGATTTTCCCAGGGCGCGGCACCGGCGCCATGAGGGTCACTTCGTCGAGGGCGAAATCTGCAGGCTGCAGCTGCACCAGGCGCCGCAGCGGCTCCTGCCAGAGGTTCCATTCAGCGATCAGCCCAGCCATTTCACGCGGCGCGGCGGACAGGTGATCGGCGATGCGAATCACGCCCCCCGCCACGACGATACCGACGCCCTGCAGGCCGCCAGGGGTCTTGAACGTACACAGTTTCATGGGTCTCTCCTCATCCAAGCAGGGTGCGAGTACCGGTACCGGCGGTTCCCAGGCGGCACAGTTCGGTTTCGCTGGCGCCGTCAAGCCATAGCTCGACCATGGCGTCGGGGTCGAACTCCAGGCCAATCGGGTCGTTGGCGAAGGTGTCGCTGTGGAAGAACGCTGCGGCGTCGGCGGCCTCCCTGAAGTTGTCCACCTGCAGCTCGATGTCGTTGCCTTCCGGGTCGCGGAAATACAGCGAGGTGGTGGGGCCGTGGTTGATGCACCAATAGGGGCGGATGCCCTCCTCCTTCAGGCGCAGGTAGGTGCGCAACAGGTCGTCGATGTGCGCGTAGCTGTAGGCGATGTGGTGTACGCCGGTGACTTCGTCGGCCTTCGGCGGCAGGTGCGGCATGTTGAAGAAGGCCAGCCGGTGGTGCTCGTCGTCATAGGTGATGAAGGTGAGGATCTCGTCCTCGAACACCAGCTCGGCCTGGAACAGCTTGCGGTACCAGGTGACCATGGCCTGGCGGTCGGCACAGCGGAACACCAGGTGCGCCATTTTCATCGGCACCACGCGTTCGCCTGCGGCGATCACCGCGCTGCGGGTTGGGGAAACGCTCATTTCGATTCTCCTGCTTGTTGTCGTCAGACCAGCACCCGACGGAAGTCGCCGAGCAGCGTCGCCAGGTAGGCAAGGAAGCGGCCGGCCTCGGCACCATCCACTGCGCGGTGGTCCCAGGACAGCGACAGCGGCAGTTGCAGGCGCGGCTGGAAGGCATTGCCGTCCCAGCGCGGTTGCAACTCGGCGCGACCGACGCCGAGGATCGCCACCTCGGGGGCATTGATGATCGGCGTGAAATGGCCTCCGCCAATGCCGCCCAGGGACGAGATGGAGAAGCAGCCACCCTGCATCTGTGCCGGCGAAAGCTTGCCGGTACGCGCCAGTTGCGAAAGCTCGGCCATTTCCGCCGCCAGCGCGGCGATGCCCTTGCGGTCGGCATCCCGGATCACCGGCACCACCAGGCCATTGGGCGTGTCGGCGGCGAAGCCGATGTGGCAGTAGTGCTTGTGCACCACCTCGTCGCCCTCCAGGCTCACGTTGAACTGCGGGAAGCGCTGCAGCGCCGCCGCGCACGCCTTGATCAGGAAGGCCAGCAAGGTGACCTTGGCCTGCCCTTCTCGCGCCTCCTGGTTGAGTTGCACGCGCAAGGCTTCGATATCGCTGACATCGGCCTGGCTGTGGTTGGTGACGTGGGGAATACGAACCCAGTTGCGGTGCAGGTTGGCCGCCGAAAGGCGCTTGATGCGCGACAGCGAACGGCGCTCGACCGGGCCGAACTGGCTGAAGTCCACTTGCGGCCAGGGCAGCAGGCCCAACTCCCCGCCAACACTGGCAGTCGGCCGATCGCGCTGTGCCTTGACGAAGGCCAGCACGTCCTCGCGCAGCAGCCGGCCGTTGGGGCCGGTGGCTGCTACCTGGTCGAGTTCGACCGCCAGTTCACGTGCCAGCTTGCGCACGGCCGGGCCTGCCAGCGCCAGTTGTGGCTTGCGTGCGCTTTCAGTGGCAAGTGCCGGTGCGGCGGCAGGCGCGGCGGCCAGCGGCTCAAGGCTCACCAACAGCGGCGCGGCCTCGATGGTCGCTGGACGCTCTCCAGCCGGCTCGATATCGGCGATTACACTGCCGCGCGAGACCTTGTCACCTGGCTTTATCAGCACCTGGCGAATGATGCACTGCAAGGTGCTGGGCACATCCATCACCGCCTTGTCGGACTCGAGGACAAGCAGCGGCTGCTCCACGGCGACCACGTCACCGGCCTTGATCAACACCTCCACGACGGGCAGGTCCTTGAAGTCGCCGATATCCGGAACCATCAGTTGTTGCATGGCATTCACTCCTCAACGGTTCCACGGGGCGGCACTGCGGCCATCGATGGCATAACGCTCACGGGCTTGGGCATGCTTGTCACGGTCGACGCCGGCCAGCGCCGCCAACGCGATGTGCTGGCGGTCCATCTCGAAGAAGCGGCGTAATGCCTGGCGGGTGTCGCTGCGGCCGAAACCGTCGGTGCCCAGCGCGGTATAGGGCGCCTGCAGGTAGGGGGCGATCAGTTGCGCATAGCCGCGCACATAGTCGCTGGCCGCGACCACCGGGGTGCTGCCGGGCAGGCAGGCCTGCAGGTGGCTGGTACCCTTGGCCTCAGTGCCGAACAATTGCTGGCGCTCGACCTCGCGGGCCTCGCGGGCCAGCTCCGAAAAACTGGTGACGCTCCAGATCTCGCTGGCCACGCCCCACTCTTCGGCCAGCAGCTCGGCGGCCGCGATCACTTCACGCAAGATGGCCCCGGAGCCGAGCAGGCGCACAGCGGGCTTGCCCTCGCCACGCGTGCCGAACAAACGCATGCCCTTGAGCACGTCGGCGTGCTGGGCGGGGTCCAGTGGCGCCTGTACGTAGTTCTCGTTGGTCACGGTCAGGTAGTAGAACTCGTCATGCTGCGCTTCGAGCATGCGCCGGCTGCCGTGGTCGATGATCACCGCCACTTCGGCGGCGAAGGCCGGGTCGTAGGCGCGGCAGCTCGGCACCGTGGCGGCGATCAGCTGGCTGCTGCCATCCTGGTGCTGCAGACCTTCGCCGGCGAGGGTGGTACGCCCGGCCGTGGCGCCGATCAGGAAGCCACGGGCACGCTGGTCGGCAGCGGCCCAGATCAGGTCGCCGATACGCTGGAAGCCGAACATCGAGTAGTAGATGTAGAACGGCAGCATGGGCACGCCGTTGACACTGTAGGAGGTCGCCGCCGCCACCCAGGACGAGATCGCGCCGGCTTCGGTGATCCCCTCCTCCAGCAACTGCCCATCCTGGGACTCTTTGTAGTAGAGCATCGCCCCGGCGTCCTCCGGCTCGTACAGCTGCCCTAGCGGCGCGTAGATGCCGACCTGGCGGAACAGGTTGGCCATGCCAAAGGTGCGTGCTTCGTCGGCGACGATGGGCACGATACGCGGGCCCAACTGTTTGTCCTTGAGCAGGTTGGTGAACAGCCGGACAACGGCGGTGGTCGTCGACGCCGCACGGTCATCGGGGGTCAGCGCGAACTGCGCATAGCTCTCCAGCGCCGGCACCTGCAGGGCTTCGGCAATGCTGCTGCGGCACGGCATGTAGCCACCCAGGTCCGCCCGGCGAGCATGCAGGTAGCGCATTTCCGCACTGTCTTCAGCGGGTTTGCAGAAGCGCATTTCCTCCAGCGCCTGGTCATCCATAGGCAGTGCGAAGCGGTCGCGAAATGCCTTGAGTGCCTCGACGTCGAGCTTTTTCTGCATGTGCGACGTGTTACGCGATTCGCCGGCCTGGCCCATGCCATAGCCTTTCTTGGTCTTGGCCAGGATCACCGTTGGCCGGCCCTTGTGTGCTTTGGCAGCAGCGAAGGCGGCATGCAACTTTTTAAAGTCATGGCCACCGCGGCGCAGGCCGTCGATCTCGGCCGGGCTCATGTGCGCAACCAGTGCTTGCAGTTCCGGGTCGAGGTCGAAGAAATGCGCGCGGTTGTATGCGCCGTCGTTCGCGCCCAGTGTCTGGTACTGGCCGTCGACGGTATGGGCGAAACGGCGCAGCAGCACATGGTGGCGATCACGGGCGAACAGCGCGTCCCAGTCCGAGCCCCAGACCACCTTGATCACGTTCCAGCCGGCGCCGCTGAACAGCGACTCCAGTTCCTGGATGATCTGCCCGTTGCCCCGCACCGGGCCGTCCAGGCGTTGCAGGTTGCAGTTGATGACGAAGGTCAGGTTGTCGAGTTTTTCGCGGGCAGCCAGGGACAACGCCGCGATGGACTCCGGCTCGTCCATCTCGCCGTCGCCGAACACGCCCCAGACATGGCGCTGCGCGGTATCGGCCAGTTTGCGGTGCTGCAGGTAACGCAGGAAGCGCGCCTGGTAGATCGAGCTGATCGGGCCGATGCCCATGGAGCCGGTGGGGAATTGCCAGAAGTCCGGCATCAGCCAGGGGTGTGGATAGGAGCACAAGCCACCGCCATCGACTTCCTGGCGGTAGCGCTGCAGTTGCTCTTCGCTCATGCGCCCTTCGAGAAAGGCCCGGGCGTACACCCCAGGCGCCGAATGGGGCTGGAAGTACACCAGGTCGCCCTTGCCCTGCTCGTTGTCGGCGCGGAAGAAATGGTTGAAGCCAACCTCGAAGATCTCGGCCGCCGAAGCGTAGCTGGCGATATGCCCACCCAGTTCGCCATAGGCCTTGTTAGCCCGTGCCACCATGGCCAGGGCGTTCCAGCGGATGATCGAGGTGATGCGCTCCTCCATGGCCAGGTCGCCTGGAAATACCGGTTGGTCATCCAGGGCGATGCTGTTCTGGTACAACGAGCAAGGGGGGGCGGACGGGCGTATGCCCAGGTGGCTGGCGTGCTCGGCCAGGCGCTGCAGAAGGAAATCCACGCGCTCGCCGCCGGCGCTATGCGCCACGGCCTCCAGGGCGTCGAGCCATTCATGGGTTTCCTGGCGGTCGCTGTCGTGCTCGGTGCGATCGCGCGGTATATCGGTGATCTTGGCGGTCATGGCATAAGGCTCAATCAGGTTTTACAGGCGCAAGCCGCCCATGGCTGCCCGACAACGGGCAGGCCCGGGTGCACTTGCGCACAATCAGGTTCTTGGCTGGTTTACCAACCGTCGCGGCAACCGCTCCACTCCACGCCCGGCGCGCGGGCGTGGACTTGGTGATAACGGCCGCTGTAGAACAGCAGCGGCTTGCGTTGCTCACCGATGCGCAGGTGCTCGACTTCGCCGATGTACAGCAGGTGGTCGCCAGCCGGGTGCACGTCCACCGTGCGCGCCACCAGTTGCACCAGGCTGCCGTCGAGCAAGGGGGTCTGCTCGTGGAAACAGTACGGCAGCGCCAGGCCTTCCTCTGGCCGCCCACCGAAGTGGGCGCTCAGCGGGCGCTGGGTCTCGGCCAGGAAATTGACGCCATAGCACACCCCTTCCTTCACCCACTGGTTGAAGCGCGAGGCGTTGCGTACCGAGATGAGGATCAGTGGTGGCTCCAGCGATACCGACATGAAGGCATTGGCCGTCATGCCTGCCGGCTCGCCGTCGGCCACGAAGGTGACCACCGTGACGCCGGTGGCGAACTGGCCCATTACCGTGCGCAGAAGTTTGGGGTCCATGGGGTTGCCCTCTTGTCAGATCAGTGCGGTGACCGTGTTTTCCACGCCCAGCAGTGCCTTTCCGTACAGCTCCAGACCAATCGCCGGCAACGCCACGGCATGCCGTGCGGCGGTGTTGGAGTCGCGCCACCAGCGCTGCATCGGGCTGCTTTCGGCGAAGCTGCCGGCGCCATGGGCGGACAACAGGATGTTGATGGCATCGGTGACGTGGGTGTTGACCAGACCGACGTCGGCACGGATACGCGCACGGATCACGTTGTCTAGCTTGATGCCTTGACGGGCCGCCTCATCCAGCTCGTCGGCAGCACGCATGGCGCGCAATTGGGCGCTGTCGATCTTCAGTGCCGCTTCTGCGATTTGGGTCTGGAACACCACCGAGTCGGTCTGCTTTTCGAACGAGGTGTAGGCCACGGCGCGGCGCGGGGCATTGGCGATCACGTACTTCAGGGCGGCTCGCCCCAGGCCAAGCTGCGGGCCATTGAGAATCAGCGCGGCAAACGGCACGAATAGCGGCCGATAGCTGGCTTCGTCCTTGAACGGGGTGGCATATTCTCCCTCGATGGCCGCGCCCATGTTCAGCAGGCGGTGGTCGGGCACGAACACCTCCTCGGCGATGATGCAGTTGCTGCCGGACGCACGCATGCCGGTGGTGAACCAGGTGTCTTCGATGCGGTACTGCGCCTTGGGGATCAGCGCCAGGTACTGGGCCACCAGGGCGCCGTTGGCGTCGCGCTCCTCGGCGCCGATCGCGGCCCAGTCGGCATGCAGGCTGCCGGACGAGGAATACCACTTGCCGGAAATCACCAGGCCGCCCTCGACCCTTCGTGTGGTTGGCGAGGTGTTGAACACACCGGCCACACGGGCATCGGGGTTGTTACCGAAGACCTCTTGCTGCGCACGCTCATCGAACAGGCCGGTGAACCAGGCGCAGACATTGCTGAGCGCCACCACCCACGCCGTGCCACCGCATGCCTCTGCCAGTGCAGCCGACACTTCCAGGTGCGAGCGCAATGTGCCTTCATGGCCACCGAACCGCTTCGGCACCATCAGACGAAACAAGCCGGCGTCACGGATGGCCTGGATGTTTTCCTCGGCTGCGCGGCGGTTCGTCTCGGATTCGGCGGCGTTCTTGCTTAGCAGGGGTTGCAGCGCGGCGGCGCGCTCGACCAGCTCCTGCAAGGAAGGCCCCCTGTCGGCCAGCGGCAACACGTCTGCGTCGAACGCATTAATCGCTTCTTTCATGTTTTCCACCTTTAATAATGACTAAAATGTCATTTATTTATTCTGGGCGAACGAATCCACACGCCGTCATCAGCGGAGCGTGCGGACGACTACTCGGGAGTACCTGCGAATGCGCTTATTTCAAATGGGCAGAAGCTTGCGGCGCGGCGGCGGTGGCAGCGGACGGGATACGCGGGGGGTCAAGGCTTGAACGAGCATTTTTCGTCTCCTGTTGTTTTTATGACGAAACTGCCAGCGTGACTCAGCATTAGATAAAACATACTTGTCATTCCGACATTGCAAGAATGTAGGACAAGGCACAGACTTGTTCAATAGCTTTTATCAAATAAATTTATTCATGCGATGAAATGCATAGTTTTTAACAATGACATTTTGTCACTCGACGAGATTACCCATGCCCAGCCATGACTCGCTTGCCCCTGCCGGGCGAACCTGCAGCGACCACCGCCCACGTATGGCGGAAAAGAAACGCCTGATGATGAGAACGCGCTTGCTCGACTCGGCCATGCGCGTATTTGCCGAAGCGGCCGGTGCCACACCAGTGATCGACGATGTTATCCGCGAGGCCAAGGTGTCCCGTGGCACGTTCTATCGTTACTTCGATTCGCTGGACCAGGTGCTGATCGCGCTCGGCCAGGAGCTGAGCAACCAGATGACCACCGACATCCTGCCGCTCTACGATATTCTCGAGGAACCATGGAAGCGCGTTTCGGTGGGCTTTCGGGTGTTCCTGGTGCGTGCCCTTCTGGACCGCAAGTGGGCCGGTTTCGTGACCCGTGTGGATGTATGGCCGCACCACGCACTGGTGGCCGAGTACATGGGCCGCGACCTGGAAAGTGGCCGTGCCGCGGGGCAGTTGGCCTTCGCAAGGCTGGACGCCGCCACCGACTTCTTGATGGGCGCGTCCGCGCATGCCATCCAGGCCATCCTGCAAGGTGTGGAAAACGTCAATGACTACATGGACGCCTGTGTGCACATGGCGTTGATCAGCCTGGGCGTCGACCCTGCAACCTGCCAGCGCGGCGTGGATTTTTCGCTGACCTATCTGCAGGACTGGGGCTCCGGGGCGCTGGAGTTGCCACGACCGGTGTGGGCGCTGAACCTCAACTCCCGTGATGGCCGGGAGTTTCTGGCCTACCGCCGCCCAGCGGGCTGACACGCCGCTGGGCAGGCACGATCAGGCGGGCTGATTACCGTACGTATCCAGGTCGATGCTGATGATCCGCTCGGCCTCGTGGTGATCCACACCCAGGCCGCTGAGCACGAAATGCACCATGCTTTCCACTGCCGACGGCGGGCGGGCGCCCTCCAGCACCTTGCGCAACAGGTAGAGCATGCCCCCGATGATGCAATCGACCGTGGAAACGATGTCGACCACCTGAAAAACGCCTTCTTCGTTACCGACCTGGATATCCCGTGCCAGCGGATTGCCCATGGTCTCGATCATGTCGTTGATGCTGTATACCGAGTGCACCAGGAACCAGCCCCAGACCGGGTCGGTCAGGCCGCGGTAAACGGTGCGACGGATATTGACCCCTACCCGCTCGGCGATGCCCGCAGCCGGGCAGGTAGCGGCATCCAGCGCTTCGATCATCTGCAAGGCGTCGTCGATGAACACCGCACGCGCCACTTCTTCCTTGCTCGAGAAGTAGTTGTAGAACGAGCCGAACGACAATTCGGCCTCTTCGGTGATGTCATTGATGGCAGTGGCTTCGATGCCCTTGCGCCCCATTACCGAACGCGCAGCACGCAACAGCTTGCCGCGGGTGCGCTGGCGCGCCTTCTCATTGACCCGTGGCTTGCGTGGCTCGGCTGCCTTGGGGTTGTTGTCTTCATTCATGGTAGCGATCGGCTGGCACTGATGGGGGGTGCGGACCATGATACCCGACTCGCCCTGCAGCGCCAGCCAACCGCGCCCGCTCAGTAGCGCATGCCGAGCCCCAGCAGCACCGACGAATAATGCGCGCCGATGTTGGTGCCGCTGCTCGGGCCTTTGCCGCGCAGCGTCTCGGGGATCTCGTACTCGTAGCCCAGCGACAGGTCGGTGGCCGGCGACAGGTGATAGGTAAAACCAGCCGACACCGAGTTGTTGAGTATGCCCGGCGAGAAGTAGTTGGCATTGGTATGTTGCGCATCCACTGCCGCCGTGGCGCGCTTGAGGCCGGCACGCAACGTCCACGCCGTGCTCGCCTCCCACGACATCCCGACCCGCCAGACATCCTGGCTGTTCATGCCAGCGCCATCGGGGTTGTTGAAGAAACCGACCTCGGCCCATTCGATACGCAGGTAGTCCGCGGCCACGGTCAGCGCCGGGGTCAGGCGCACGGCAACGCCGACCCCGTACTGCTCCGGCAAGTCCAGATGGCCGCCGGCGATCGCCAGCAGGTCATCCTTGTAGCCATCGGCGTCACTGAAGCGCATCTTCGGTGAATACGCCGCACCCAGGCTGAACCGCGAATCGACCTTCCATAGCACCCCTGCCCGCCAGCCCAGACCAGTGCTGGTGGCAATGCCATGGGTCGGCGAAACGCCAAGGCTGCCGTCCGCCTGCGGCACCACCAGGCCACGCGCCTGCACCTGCTGCACACCGACCAGTGCCGACAGCCCCAGCGACAAGTCCGGGGTGACCTTATAGGCCAGCGTGGGGGCGAAGTTCACGTAGGCGATCTTGGTCTTCACCGCCGGGAAACCCATGCCAGGCACGGCCGCGTGGCTGTAGTCGGAACCTGAGCCAATCGAGTACATCGACAGGCCCAGCGCGGTGCGTTCATCGAGCTGGTAACTGATACCGCCACTGGGGATCGGCGCCCGCACCTTGAAATCGTCGCGGTTGTTCTCGTTACCGAAGCTTGCGCGGAAACTGCCGAAGAACAGCTGCAGCCCGCCGTCGATGCGGTTGCCCAGTTCGCTCATGCCGGCGGGGTTGTCACTGGCAATGGCCGCAGACTGGGGGAAGGCCAGCGAGGCGCCGCCCATCTGCGCCGACTCGATGCTGCTGGAAGTGGGAATATTGAAGTTCATGGCCTGGGCCAACGGGCACGCGAAGAAAAACAGCACGCCACCGGCCTGCATCGCTTTAATGTTCATGGTTACGCCTGCACAGTTTATTTATTGTTTTTGGAACTGATGACTCGAAGCGTTTGCAGCAGATCGCGGCCAGCCGTACCCGCCGCCGCAACAGCGGGCGCGGCCGGTTTACACACTTGCAGAGGTCAAGCGATGATCAGAAGGCGACGTTGTCGCGGCCTTTCAACTGCATGAGCGCGCGTGCCTCATCAGGCGTCGCCACGGCAAAACCCAGCGACTCGATCAGCGCCTTGATGGCCCGCACCTGTTCGGCGTTGCTCTGCGCCAGGCGGCCCTTGCCCAACCACAGGTTGTCCTCCAGGCCCACACGCACGTGGCCGCCCAGCAACAGCGACTGCATGGCGATGCGCGGCTGCATCGCCCCTACGCCAAGCACCGACCAGTGATAGCGGTCACCGAACAGGCGGTCGGCAGTTCGCTTCATGTGCGCCACATCTTCAGGGTGGGTACCGATGCCGCCGCGAATGCCGAACACCGACTGGATGAACAACGGGTCTTGCAACAACAGGCGATCGCGGAAGTGCGCAGCGGTATACAAGTGCCCAATGTCGTAGCACTCGATCTCGAAGCGCGTGTTGTTCTCGCCGCAGGCCGCCAGTATCTGTGCGATGTCCTTGAAGGTATTGCGGAAGATCCGCTCTTCACTGGCCTGCAGATAAGGCCGTTCCCAGTCATGCTGAAATTCGCTGTAGCGCTGCAGCAACTCGTACATGCCGAAGTTCATCGAGCCCATGTTCAGCGAGGCGATCTCAGGGCTGAATTGCAGGGCCGGGGCTATGCGCTCCTCCACCGACATGGTCGGTGCCCCCCCGGTGGTGAGGTTGACCACCACATCGGATTCGCGCTTGATCTGCGGCAGAAACTGCTCGAACAGGCGTGGGTCCTGGCTCGGCATGCCGCTCTGCGGATCGCGGGCATGCAGGTGCACCACCGCGGCCCCCGCCTCGGCCGCCTCGATCGCGGAGCGGGCAATCTGTTCAGGTGTTATGGGTAGATGGGGCGACATCGACGGCGTGTGGATCGAGCCGGTAATGGCGCAGGTGATGATCACTTTGGAAGCTTTTGCAGCCATGTCTGTTTCCTTCCATAAAGACGGCCTTGCTGGGCAAAGCCGCCGGGCCTGGTTAGCGAGGTTCGTCGACAATGGTGTTTTCGATGTGGCCCAGGCCCGAGATCTCGACCCGCACCACATCACCGGCCTTGAGGAACACCGGCGGTTGCATGCCGATGCCGACGCCGGCCGGCGTGCCGGTGATGAGGATGTCGCCGGGCTCAAGGGTCATCACTTCGCTGAGGTAGGCGATCTGTTGCGCGATGCTGTAGGTCATCAGCGCGGTGGAGGACTTCTGGCGTTGCTCGCCATTCACGCTCAGGCTCACGGTCAGTTGCTGCGGGTCGGCAACTTCGTCTGCGGTGGTAATCCATGGCCCGATCGGCCCGTGGGTATCGAACGACTTGCCAAGGGTCCAGGTCGGGCTCTTGGCCTGCCAGTCGCGGGCGCTGACATCATTGGCCACGAAGTAGCCGGCAACATGCTGCAGCGCGTCGCGCGCGTCGATGCGCCGGCCGCCCTTGCCAATCACCACGCCCAGTTCTGCTTCGTAGTCCAGGCGTTCGCAGACCGCAGGATGATGAACGTCGTCGTAAGGGCCGTTGATGCAGCTGATCTGCTTGCTGAACCACACCTGCGAAGCCGGGATAGGCACGTTGAGGCGCCGTGCTTCGGCTTCGTGGTCCTTGTAGTTCATGCCCAACGCCATGAACTTGCCGGGGCGCAGAATGGGCGCTTGCAGCCGCACGTGCTCCAACGCCACGCTGTTTTCAGCGGTGGCCAGGAGCGTGCGGGCGTCAGCCAGTGCATCGGCGCGGGCCAGCAGGGACGCAACGTCTGTCGGCGCCGATGCCGGTAGCAGGTGATCCAGATTGATCACACGGTGGCCCTGGACCAGGCCAACGGAAGTCTTGCCATCATGGGTATAGCGAGCCAGTTTCATGGGTGTACCTTTGAATGGGGAGAAGAAGCGTGATCAACCGAGGAAGTCCGGCGACAACGGTGGCGCCCACTGCGCCAAGGCATCAGGGCTGAGGGGTTCGTGGCCTGCAGGCATGCTGTCGTTGACCAGGTCGCCATCGGTCCAGTGCTCGACCTTGTTGCCGAACGGGTCGAGCCAGTAGTCGAACACCTGGCTGCCCTGCACGTGCCGGCCGATGCCCCAGGAGTGGCGGCGGCCCTGCTGCTGGAGAAAATGGCTGCCACTGGCCAGGTCGTCCCAGTCCAGTACCTCGAAGGCACAGTGATCGAAGCCGGCCTGCTCAGTACCCAGGTTGAGCAAGGCCACCGTGTGGTGGTCGGTGTAGGTCTCGCCCAGTCCGCAGTGCATGAATGCCGCCACGGTATTGTCCTGCTGGCCGGCAAAGTAGCTGTCGGAAACCCTTAGCCCCAGCACGTCGTGGTAGAAGGCGAACATGGCCGGATAATCGACGGTCTTGAGCACCACATGGCCCAGGCGCATCACCCGCGAAGGCTGCAGTGCGACCCGGTTGGTGGTGCCCCGGCGCTGGCGCCGATCGGCCGTGTTGAGCATCAGGGCCGGCCTTACCGGCTCGGCCTCGACACAATCGCCGCCATACAGCAAATCGACGCGCAGCCCGTCCGGGTCATGCAGGGTGACCACCCAGCCCGCACCCAGCTCGTCGTTGGCCAGCACCTCGGTGCCGAACCGTGCAGCAATACCCTGCAAGGCTTGCAGGCTGTCGAGCCGGTAACCAGCACCCACGGCTTTGGCGGGGCCCTGTTCGGCAATGTAGGCGGGATACCCCCCTTGATAGGCGGCCATCTGCAGGCTTGTGGCCGTGCGGGCGTGGTGCCGCAGGCCGAAGTCGCGCAGGAAGCCGGCCTGAACATCCAGGTCCGGCACCTGATAACGCACGTAAGCGATATCGCGTACAGCAATCATGCTGCACTCCTCCTGTCGTTGTTGTGGGGACGGTGACGCTGCGTGGCTAGCCGCGGTCGAACCAGCAGGTGGACGGGTCCAGTGCATGCAACTGCTTGTAGGCGCCCGAGAAGAACAGCAACGGGCGCCCATCCGACTCCTCGATGGCCTCGACGTCGGCGGTGTAGATCAGGTGATCGCCCCCCGGGTGCACCGCGTTGGCGCGCACGGCCAACTGCACCAGCGCACCGCCCAATACCGGCGACTCGCCCAGCTGGCGAAAGTCGGCGCTTAGCGCTGCCTGCGGGCGACCGCCGAAGTGACTGCTCAACGCTTCATCCTCCTCGCGCAGGAAGTTGATGCCAAAGGCATCGCCTGGCCTCACGCTGGCGGCGAAGCGCGCCGGGTTACGCACCGCGATCAGGACCATGGGCGGGTCCACCGACAGTGACATGAAGGCATTGGCGGTCATGCCGCTGGGTTCTCCCTCATGATTGAAAGTCACCACCGTCACGCCGGTGGCGAATTTGCCCATCACGCGGCGAAAGGCCCGCGCGTCCAGCTGTTTGCTCTGCATGCTCGGCACTCCTCAGACAAACGCGTTGTGGCTTCGCCATTCAGATGAAAGGCGTACCCGGCGTGTTGCCGCAGAGAATCCGGCCGTAGGTTTCGAAGTTGGTGTTGGGGCTGACGATGCCGTGCAGCGAGGCAATGCGCGCGTCCTGCCAGATGCGCGTCATCGGATTACCGACCGAGGCCAGCGAGCCCCCAGACGCCGAGGCCAGCAGGTCGACGGCTTCCCAGATCAGTTTCTCGGCATAGCCCACGTCGCGGCGCACCTTGGCCCGCTCCTCGAAGGCCATGTAGATGCCGGAGGCCGCGCTGGCATCGATGGCATCGGCATGGCGCTCCAGGATCACCCGCGCGGCGTCGATCTTGGCCGATGCCTCGCCGACCTGAAGATGGGTAACCGGTGCCTCGGCCTGCTTGGCGTACCAGGAGTACTGAATGCCACGCCGTGGCAGCGATTCGAGGAAGGTTTCCAACGCCGCCACCCCAAGGCCCAGGGCCGGGAACGCCAGGATAATCGCCAGCATCGGCATGCAGGCGCTCTGGTACAGCGACTCTTCGGCCAGATGGCTGGCCAGGTACCGACCCTCAATGGCTTCGGTCACGGAGGCGATCCGCGATTGCGGCACGAACACCTGGCTCGCCGTGACGGTGCAGCTACCGCTGCCACTGATGCCAATGACGTTCCAGTCGTCGAGGACCTGCAGTTGCTCGACCGGGATCAGCGCCACGCCCTGGTCCACCACCTTGCCGGCTTCGTCAACCAGCGGGATCCCGAGCATGTCCCAGGTCGCGTGCCTGACGCCGGAGTTGAAGCCCCACATGCCCTCTTCGATCAGGTAGCCGCCGTCCACCTTGCGTACAACGGCTTTGCGCGGCGAAAGCACGCCGGTCACCCGCGCCGGCTTGGCGCCAGCGAACACTTCCCTGGCGGCGTCCTCGCCGAAGAAGGCCGCAGCGCACCAGGTGGTGACATTGGTCAGCGCGGCGACCCAGGCCACGGAGGCATCGGCGCGCCCCAGCTCGGCGACCACGTTGAGGAACGTGCGCACCGACACCTGGCTGCCACCGTAACGACGGGGCGTGGTCATGGTCAGCAGGCCACCGGCTTCAAGGTCGGCAATGGTCTCGGCCGGCAAGTGGCCGAGCCGCGCGGTGTCCTTGCTTCGGGCCTTGAGGGCCGGCAGCAGGGCGCGGGCGTGGTCGAGCAGCGCGGCGGCAGCCGAGGTGCCGGACAAGGTCGGTTCAGGGGGAAGAACTGCGGTCATAGCGTCACCTTTTTCATGTTGTTGTTATCAGCCCCGGGTGCTGGCGGTGTCACCCGATTGGAGCGTTATTGATATATTCATCATTTTTGATGAAGTCATCAATAGATGTTTTTAGAACACCTTTTCCGATGGGCATCTGCGTACACATCGAAACGGTTCTAACGGGACTGACCCACAACAAGAGAAATCGCAATGCCTGCCTACCATGCCCCCCTACGTGACATGCGCTTTGTGCTCAACGAGACGGAAGCGACCATTTACCTCAACCGGCCTACGTCCCGCCCACCGTCTCAGTATTGACCTCGCAACGTCACCGAGAAGTTACGTGGCTCGCCGTAGTAGTTACCGTTCGCTGAACTGGACACCGTGCGGTAGTAGTGTTTGTCGAACAGGTTGTTACCGTTGAACGTCACATCCCAGTGCTGGTTGACGCGGTAACGTGCCATGGCATCGTATAGCGTGTAACCCGCCTGGCTATAGGCGTAGTCGGTATTGGTCCCGGTCGAGTTACCCGCGGCATCATAGGTCAGTGCACTGCCAGTGACGTAGGTGGCACTCTGCACCGTGACCCCACCGCCCAGGGTCCAGTCATGCCAGTTGCCCGGCAACTGGTAGGTGGTCCAGAGCTTGCCTTCATGCTTGGGTGTGATGGTGCTCAATCCGCCACCTTCGGTACGGTTGCGATTAAGGTTGAACACGTAGCTCGCCATCAAGTTCCAGCCAGGCGAAAGCTCGCCGGACGCCTGCAACTCGATGCCTTTGCTGATCACTTCGCCCTGGCTCAGATAGCAGCAACTGCCGCCCCACAAAACGTCATCGCGCGGATAGTTCGGGTCTTCGATCGCACCGCCCTTGCGTTTTGTATAGAACAAGGCAATGCCCGAACTCAGCCGACCGTCAAAATGCTCACCCTTGAGGCCGGCTTCGTAGGTTTTCCCAACCATGGGGTCTACCACGCTGCCGCTCCCCACCGGGCCCACGAGCTTGTTCTGCTGCGGTTTGTAGATTTCCGAATAACTGCCGTAGGCCGACCAGTTGTCTGTCAGGTCGTAGATCACGCCACCGTAGGGCACCAGACGCGTCGGCTCGCGCATGTCCACATTGCTTTGGACCACCCCGGAACTCTTGTAAACCTGCTCGAAGTGATAGCGTGACACTCGGCCGCCAAGAATCACCTTCAGCGGGTCAGCCACCTGCAAGCTCAAGCGGCCATACAACCCGTACTGCACTTGCGTGTTGGGGCTATAGACCCGAGGATAAGTCTTGGTGATCGGATTCGGGTCCCAGGGCTGAGGGTCGAACACATCGACCGGCTGGTTGGTATTGCTCAACGCCCCTGCCCCCTTCCATTTGCTGGTCACGTGCTGCCAGTCGCCGCCAATGACGAACTCGTGCTCCCGTCCATAGGCCTCAAAACTGCCGGACAGGTTGGTGTCGAACAGGTTCTGGTTGGTCCAGAAGCGGTTTATGCTCCCACGCCCGATGGGTCCGGTCAGCGTGACGGGATCGAGCGCGCGGGTCGTCACCGCCGACAACGCCTCGCCCGCGTCGTGGGTGTTGGTGTAGGTCAGGTTGGCTTTCCAGCCGTTATCGAAATAATGGTCCCACTTGGTGAATATCTCCTGGGATACCGTGTCGGAATAGGCCCACTTCTGGCTCAGGCTGGTATGGCGCGGCAAACCGATATCGCGGCCATCGCTGTAGCGAGGAAGGCCTGCATAGTTGCGGGCGTGGATCTTTTCGTACATGCCGCCCAGGGTAAAGGTGTCCGAAGGGGTAAGGTCCCACTCCAGTACGCCGTATACGGTCGGTTTTTCGGTCGACATGTCATCGACGAAGTACTTTCGATCGGTGTACGCGGTAACCAATCGCCCGCGCAAGCTGCCGCTGTCGTTGAGCGGGCCAGTCACGTCGAGCATGCTGCGGTAGGTGTCCCAGGAACCCGCCGCGGCTTCGAGCTTGAGCTGATACGTCGGCAATGCGCGCTTGCGCACCACGTTGATGACGCCACCGGGGTCGCCAACGCCGCTGAACAGCGCGCCGGCTCCTCGCAGTACTTCGACGTGATCGAACTCGACAAGGTTGTACAGGCGTTGCGAGTAGAAACTGCTGGCGTTGGAGGTCAGCGCCATGGGCGCGGCGCCGTCGATCTGGATACTGTCGATGTTGAAGCCGCGCGAGTAGTAGTCATAGTTACTGCTTCCGGTCTTGTTCACCGTCACGCCTGGCGCGTAACGCAGCGCGTCTTCGAGTTCATTGGCAGCGGTATCCTCGATCATCTGCCGGGTAATCACCGAGACCGACTGCGGGGTGTAGCGCAAACTGGTCGGAGACTTGCTTCCCACACTGACTGCGCCGGTGGTATAGGCTCCAGAGTTCTCGGTCATCTCACCCATGCCCTGCCCCAGAATGGTCAATGCGCCCAACTCGAGTGCGCCGTGGGTATCGACCAACCTTTCGAGCGTGACCGTGCCTTCCCCTGTGCTGCGCCAGCTCAGCCCACTGCCTTGCAGCAACTCGGTCAGCGCCTGCTCGGGCTCCCGATCGCCCTGCACCGTCGGGCTGTTCTTGCCTTGGACCAAGTCACCGTCGAAAATTACCTGCAGGCCACTCTGGGCGGCCAACAGGTTGAGTGCGTTAGCCAACGGTTGCGCACTGATGTCGAAGTGACGAGGCTGAGCCTGTGCTACTGGAACCGACAACACGTACACCAGCGACAACGTACCAACGGCCTGCGCCAGCGAACGGCGGCTGCCGCGAGGATAGAACGGACGGTGCATGGTTTCCTCCCTAGAAAATACGAAGCATTCGTTTTTGCACAGGGAAGACGTGTGGATGCGACGAACCCGTAAAAGTTTTTATTGGCGCGCGGTGAACACCAGCAGGTGATCGGTATAGCGGGTCACGCGCAGTGGGAAGGTCTGCTCCAGGGTCGACAGCGCAGCATCGATGCGGTCAAGCTGAAAGGTACCGCTGACCTTGATCGAGCGCAGCTGGTCATCGGCGATGTAGATCAGCCCAGGGCGATAACGCTGCAATTGTGCAACGACGACGGGCAGCGGCGTCTGGTTGAACACCAGACGCCCGCCATGCCAGGCCAGAAGGCCATCGGCATCCACCGAAAGCACCTGGCCCACGCCCTGCCCATCCACCGATACCCGCTGCCCTGCTGGCACGTCCACGTGCCTGCCCATGGCCTGCACGCGCACTCGGCCAGTGCGCACAATCACGTCAACACGCGTCGACTCGCGGCTAACACCATATTCCGTGCCCAGTGCGGTGGCGCTGACCGTACCCGCCTGGACGACAAAGGGCCGATCCGGATCGTGCTGCACCTGGAAAAATGCATCGCCTCGGCGCAGCGTAATACGCCGCTCAGCCGGAAACAGCGAGACGTCCACAGCGGAGTCCGCATCCAGTACGATGCGCGAGCCGTCGGCCAACGTGACGCTGCGACGCTCGCCTGCACCCGTTCTGTAGTCGGCATCCCAGGCGAAGTGGCGCATGCCCGTGGCGCCGACACCCAACACCAGCACCGCCGCACAAGCGGCAGCCAGGTAGCGACGCAACGGGCTACGACGGGTCGGCACTGGCACCTGCCCGGAGAGCATCCACACGCGGCGGGCCTCGACGAACGCGGCCTGATGCGCAGGCGCAGCCCCGCACCAGGCGCGTGCAGCGGCCACGTCGTCAGCGCCAGCCTCGCCGGAGGTCAGCAGTACCACCCAGGCTTGGGCCTGACGGCGGATGGCAGCATCGTGCAGGTCGGAAATGGAAGGATCGCGCATGACGGTCAACGTTGCAGGCTCGTGCTGAGAAAGTCGAGGGCCTGGGCCAAGTGTTTCTCCACCGTACTGAGGGAAACACCCAGTTGCTCGGCGACCTCACGGTGGGCCATTCCCTGCAGACGGCACAACAGGAAAATCTCTTGGCTGCGTGTGGGCAATCGTCCCAACGCTTCAGTCATCAGCCTCAAATCCTGATACGACGCCACGACATCGAACAACTCCGGGCTTTCGCCCGTGACTTCGTAGAGGTAAGCCATGCCTTGGTCATGCTGCCCCCGGGTCACACGGCTGCGCGAATGATCGATGACCAGGTTCCGGGCAATGCGGAACAGCAAGCCACGCAGGTTTCGCACCGAGCTGCGAGGTGGCTGACGCAGCACGCGCAGATACGTTTCTTGGGTGAAGTCGGCGGCTGTCTCGGGGTTCTTCAGGTGACGGTGCAGAAAGGCGCGCAGTTCGCCAGCGTGGGCCTTGAAGGCAGTTTCAAGCTCTTCGTTGGTCATGCGGTGGCCCATGCGCTCGCCTGGAAGACAGGGCTGCGGATGGTAATGCTTCCCATTTGTTAAATCCACACCTGTTTGCGCTCCTTCAGCCGCACGACGCCCTTGATGTCCGAGCACACAACTGCCTCAACGATGTCGGGATATCGCCACCGCAGACCGTTGCAGTAGAGGGTCTCCAATAACGCCCGATTCATTGGGTTCTGATGGATGATCCCTTGTAGCTGCCCATCGGTGAAAGTACTCGATTAGCGCAGACGTACAGTACAGGGGGACTGGGCTTGAGGAGACATCTACTGCTTCCACAGCAGTGGATACCCTCAAACTTCACGGTGTGAGCTGTGCAACCACTTCATCCGACGACATGACATCGGCGTATTCATCACCGAGTATTGCCAAGGTCAGTTCATGTACGGTTGTGGCATCCCACGACTTTCCATGCGGCCCGACAACTGGCACAGCTGTCGTAGCGTCTGAGGGAAGAACGATGTTGTATCCGAGTGCTTTTCCCGCACGAACAGTAGCATCCATGCTGTTATGAATGACAACCCCCGTTAGCACCAAACGTTTTACTCGCATCTTGGTAAGAATAGCGTCCAGTTCGGTGCCGATGAATGCGCAGTTTTCCTGCTTGATAATAACGGTTTCTCCCTCAATGGGGGCTACGTCGTTCTTGATGCCATTCCACGGCCCATAGGCGTAATAGCTGGATGTCGGTGTCCGTTCATCATGCTTCACGTGAAGAACTGGCCAGCCGTTCGACCGCCAGAGGGCGAGAAGCCGTTGGATCACGGCCAAATATCCAGGATTATTTTTTCCATCCCAGTTCGGGCGATCTATGGCGTCCTGAACGTCAAGGATAACGAGAGGGATGGGGCTAGGTTGATCCTTCATGTATTTCAGTCCTTTGGGAGAAGCGAGCAGTTGAGTGTGCTGCAGCAAACCTCCTACAGCAACTGCCCCCTTGGAATTGCTCGCTGTGGCGCTCTTTGATCACGCAGTTTATGCAAGGTGACTTCAGCAGACGCTTACGTCGCATCGACAAAGCTCAGTGCTCGACTCTTGCCGGTTGCTGCTTCAGGCAACGTCCGCGTGCCTGCCGCCGGGCGCTACTGCCTTCGGCAACTGAACTGGACTGGGCCCGCCGCGTGGTCGCTGGCGCCGACAGCGGAGCGGGCGTGTTCACCCTCGACGGGCAGAGGGTCGACGCGCGATTTCCCTTGCACTATCGAGCGCGCTGAAATCATCCATGACGCGGGCCACGGTTATCGTGCCCTCTATCAGCACGAAAAACTGACATCTTCTTTGTTCGCAAAATAGCGATAGATACTTTTACGTGCCACGCCCGAGGTCTTTACCAACAGGTCCATGCCGGTGGCGTGAATCCCATTCTCGTAAATAAGTCGCTCGGCAGTGGCCAGGATTTTTTCGCGTGTATCGGTCATTGGCTTCTCCATGCATCCAAGGCAGAACGATCGCTCTCCCCGGTCAAGCACCTTGGTGAAATTGTTCGATTGCAAGGACACGTTGACGCCTGCTCGAGAACGATTATACAGTTTGTATACATTCTGGTTTTGCATACAAGGAAGCTCTGCAATGCGGGTAAGACTCTTTATCGCTGTACTGGCCAGCACCCTCGGAACGCCGGCATTCGCCGATACTTCCGGCATCACCTACGCCATCGAAAACCCATTGCGTCCCGGCGCCAAGGCAGCCCATTGCCCTGCCGAAGCGCAGGTCATCGATGGCTGCACCTTCCACAGCGTGGCCGGTGACACCTACTCTGCCCGGCTTGAGGTGTCCCCCGGCGAAACCTGGGTTGCCAGTACCCCGGATACCGCTACGGTCGAGCTCCAGCCGCAAGCGCAGGAAGGCCAGGGTTATCAGGTCATACGAGTCATACCGAATCCGGCAACAAATGCCGATACCACCGTCACCTTCGACAAGCTTGCCGGGGCGCCCGGCGCTCGGAAGCTCATTGAGCGTCGCCGCATCAGCGTGATGATTCATCCAGCCTGATCATCCTTTTTGGGGTGCCCGTTATCGGCCGAAACCGCCTTGCTCGCTCCTACCGGGCAACCCCTGGGGCGGTGCAGCCCTGTCTTGAGGAAAATGCCATGACGTATTACGACGACCTGAGAAGCTACATCGCGGCGCTGGACGCCCTGGGCGACATCATGCACGTGCGCCGGGAAGTGGATTGCGATTTCGAACCCAGCGCCATCACCCGACGCAGCTACGAGATCCAGTCGCCGGCGCCGCTGTTCCATCAGGTGGCCGGCGTGGCACCAGGGTTTCGCCTGTTCGGCGCACCGGCCTCGTTGTCTTCGCGCCGCGACATGCCCTATGCCCGGGTGGCCCTGTCACTGGGGCTGGCCGCACAATCCACCGGGCCGCAGATCATCGAAGCACTGGCGGCGGCCCGGCAGCAGCCTGGGATCCCGCCGGTGCGGGTGGCCAGCGCAGATGCCCGGTGCCACGAAAACATCCTGCGTGGCGACGACGCCAACCTGGACCGCTTTCCGATTCCCTATGCCCACGACCAGGATGGCGGCCGTTATGCCAACACCTGGGGCACGCTGATCGTCAAGACGCCCGACGGCAAGTGGGTGAACTGGTCCATTGCCCGGGTCATGAAGGTGGATGGCAAGCGCATGGTCGGCCTGATCGTGCCGAGCCAGCATATCGGCCAGATCTGGACCCAGTGGGTGCAGCGCGGTGAGCCCATGCCCTACGCCCTGGTACAGGGCCCGGCCCCGGCGATTTCCTGTGTTTCCGGCATCCCGATTCCGGCCCACGCCGACGAGGCGGACTACATCGGTACGCTGGCAGGCGCGCCGGTGCCGGTGGTGAAAGCCGTCAGTGTGGACCTGGATGTGCCAGCCACCGCGGAAATCGTCATCGAAGGCCATGTCTCCATCACCCGCGACTGCCAGGAGGGGCCCTACGGCGAGTACGGTGGTTACCTGGGCGCCGGCTCGTCCGCGCAACCGACCTTCCACGTCGAAACCATCACCCATCGCGATGACCCGATCTGGCCGATGTCGGTGACCGGCCGACCGACCGACGAATCCCATACCCTTTGGGCCATGGGCCTGGCCGCCGATGCGCTGACCCACCTGCGCGAGGCCGGGTTGCCGGTGAAGACCGCCTGGATCCCGGAAGACTCCACGGTGCACTGGCTGCTCGTGGTCATGCCGCAGGATTGGCGCGAGCAGTTGCCGGAACTCAGCAGCCAGGCGCTGGCACAGCGCATTGGCGAAGTGCTGTTCAAGACCGATGCGATGGTGTTCATCCCGAAAGTCTACGTCGTGGACGATGACTTCGATCCCACCAACCTGCGCGAGGTCGCCTGGGTGCTGTCGACACGCGTCCATCCGGTGGGGCGTCGTGCGGTATTCGACGACCAGCGGGTGATCCGCCTGCCGCAATGCTACGAGGAGGAGGAATACCTCGCCGGCAAGGGCGCCAAGGTGGTATTCGATACGCTGCAAAGCCAGCGCCATCTGCACGCCTCGTTCGCACAGGGCTATCCGGAAGAGGTGCGCAGGCGCGTCCTGGAGAACTGGCCTGGCTGAACGCCGGCCAGCATGCTGGAGACGTAGCCGCCTGGCGCACGGCCTCGATGGCCTGCTTGATCAGCGGCTCGCCTGCTTCGCCCCCCTATGAAGGTACGTCAGCAGAGACAGTCCTGGACCCATTTCACCCAACATTCAGAGCCGATTTTCACCAGCGCATCATTGAAGTCGTAGTGCGGGTTGTGCACCGAGCAACCATGGAACTCGCCAGTTCCGTTGCCCAGGATGAAGTAGCAGCCCGGCCGCTGCTGCAGCATGTAGGCAAAATCTTCGGTACCCATGATCTTGCGGGGCATCCTGTTCAGCAACATGCCTTCGCCGAACAGCGGGCGCAGGCTTTCGCGCAACTGCTCGCTCTCTTCGTCAGTGTTGATCAACGCGGGAGCCAGCGGCGTGTACTGCAACTCGATCTGTACCCCGAAGCTTGCCTCATGCCCCGTGACCAAGGCCTCGAGGCGGCGCTGGATCTTGGCTTGGGTTTCAGCGGTGTCGGTGCGCACGCTCAACAGCATGCTGGCTTCATCCGGAATGATGTTGTAGACCGAACCGCTCTGTATCATGCCGATGCTGATGACCGCGTATTCCTCGACACTCAGGTTGCGCGACTTGATGGTCTGGATGCCACTGATCAGGCTGTTCAACGCCGAAATCGGGTCCACCGAAAGCTCCGGCATCGCCCCGTGCCCACCCTTGCCCGTGATGCGGATGCTGACGCGCAGGGACGACGCCATGGTCGGCCCGGACTGCACCACGCACGCGCCCACCGGCAGGCCTGGCATGTTGTGCAGCGCGTACACCGAGTCACACGGGAAGCGTTCGAACAGGCCGTCGTCGATCATGGCCTTGGCGCCGGCCAGGCCCTCTTCGTCAGGCTGGAAAATCACGTTCAGGGTGCCATTGAAGCGTTTCGTCGCGGCCAGTTGCGAAGCCGCCGCCAGCAGGATCGCGGTATGCCCGTCATGCCCACAGGCATGCATCCGGCCGGGGATCTTGCTGGCATGCGCGAACGGGTTTTTCTCGCTCATGGGCAAGGCGTCCATGTCGGCGCGCAGGCCAATGCTGCGCGGGCTGTCGCCCACTTTCAACACCCCGACCACGCCATGCCCACCGACATTGCGATGGACTTCATAGCCCCAGGCCTGCAGCTGCTCGGCTACCAGCCTGGCCGTCTCGGGCGTGTCGCCGCCCAGTTCCGGCGCCGCGTGGATCTGCCGACGGATTTCGATGAACGTGTCCAGCGCTTGCGCCTGATGTTGCGGTTGATTGCCTTGAAAAGTGCCCATGTCATTCGCATCCTTTGTTTTCCGGGAAGTACTTGAGGCAAGCCAGGCTGACAACACCTCCGGCCAGCAGGTAATAAGCCGGCGCCATCGGGGTGCCCAGCGCGGCGATCAGCCAAGTGGCGACCAGGGGTGAGAAGCCCCCGAAGATCGTCACGCCCAGGCTGTAGCTGACCGAGGTGCCAAACGATCGCCGGGCTTTCGGGAAGCCCTCCATGATCAATGCGAAGTAGGCGCCGGCGCCGATGCAGGTGGGCAGGATCAGCGCGGCGACGCACATCATCGCCAGGCCCATGTGCTCGACCTGCCCGAGCAGGTAGAACATCGGCAGGGTGAGCAGCACCGGTGCGGCAATGGTCCACACCAGCAAGCGTTTTCGCAGTTGGTACTTGTCGGCAAACTTGCCCGCCAGTGGGCAGATGATCGCCATGCAGCCGCTGCTGATACAGGCGATGGCCATGGCGCTGCCAGACGGGTAATGCAGCGCGGTGGTCAGGTAGGTGGGCATGTAGAACACGAACAGGTACATGCCAATGGTCGAGCTGGCCATCAGGCCGATGCCCAGGGCGATGCGCCTGAGCAGTTCGCCATCCATGCCCTGTGCACCCTGCGGGGCGCGTGCGGCGTCATGGGTTTCTGGCAGGCGGTTGCGAATGTACAAGCCGACCGGGCCGATCAGCAGCCCGAAGATGAAGGGTATGCGCCACCCCCAGCTTTCAAGGGCGTGCGCATCGAGCGCCTGGCTGAGCGCAAGACCGAACCCCGCCCCCACCAATGCGGCATAGCCTTGGCTGGCGGCCTGCCAGCTGACGCTATGGCAGCGCTTGCCGGGCGTGCTCGACTCCATCAGGAATACCGCCGCCGTTCCAATCTCGCCCCCGGCCGACAAGCCCTGGATCAGCCGCCCGGCCACCAGCATCGCCGTCGCGAAGATGCCGACCTGCGAATACGTCGGCGCGAAAGCGATCAACGCGGTGCCCAGGGTCATCAAGCCGATGGTCAGGCTCAATGCCGCCTTGCGCCCTCGCCTGTCGGCATAAAGCCCGATCACCATCGCGCCCACCGGGCGCATCAGGAAGCCCACGCCGAAGGTGGCCAGCGACATCAGCAACGAGGCCATCGGCGAATCGGAGGGGAAGAAATGCCGACCGATCAATACAGCGAAGAAGCTGTAGATGGTGAAGTCGTACATTTCCAGCGCATTGCCCAACGAACAGGCAATCAAGGTCTTTCGCGAGGAGGATGCCTGCACAGCAGGCTCAGGGCCCGTGTGCATGGCTGTCGGGGCGGGGAGCGGTCTGGTCATTGTTATCTCCGATGGCAAATCACGGCGTGCAGTGACTATCAGCCAATCGAACGATCAACACACTTGCGCGTTCGGCATGCGCTTAACCAATGGTTAATCGACACCTGTCGACGCTGGCCGAATCGCCCTGAGATGGCGCGCAGATTGCCCGTTGTCGCCGGCCTGCCCCGTCACCGCGCACGTACCGCCCCCCCAACCCCGTCCGGCACCCGCCTCGCTGCCATTGCGCAACCGCTCTGAAACGGACCGACGCGGCGCGCACAGGGCCGCGCCCGAGCATGCTTAACCAAACGGCATGGCATGGCCGAATAAGCAATCACGCTGACACCCGCTGTTCACCGACGCTAGCGCTACCCCATCACCGTGCTGGCCTGGAGTCGTGAATGAACACTCGCACTGCATCGTTGCTGTTGATGTGCCATGGGGCTTGTCTTGCCGCGCAGGCACAAGCCGAGGGTTTCCCTACCCTCAACAGGATTTCTGCAGGTTTCGGTTACTACGGGGTCGACTCTGGCTTCGATGACAAGCTGAAGGTCTACGGCAGCGTCGATGCGTTCGCCAGCTATCACGACTCGCAGCACCACTCAGGTTTCAGGCTGGCCGGCGGCGGTGCCTGGACCAACAAACTCGGGCTGTACGGGCGAAAAGAGCTGAGCCCGGACACGGCCCTGGAAGTCGACGTGGAAGAAGGCTTCAACCTTAACGGCACGGCGCTGGACGGCACCTGGGACAGCATCGGCACCCTGCGCCTGGCCACGCTCGCCCTGCGCTCGCGCACGTTGGGCAAACTGGAGTTCGGCAAGACCTACGGCATGAGTACGCCCACCTACGCCGACCCGTTCCTGGCCACCTACGGCTCGCCCTATACCTACCTGGCCATACCCGCCGCCGGCAAAGGCGCGTATTACCTGGACCTGCGCCCCAAGCACACGCTGGCCTACAGCAGCCCGAGCCTGAATGGGTTCAGCCTCGGGGCCGCCATGAGCTTCGGTTTCGATGATGCCGCAAGCCAAGGGCGCACCGTGAGAGGCGGCGGCGCCAGGCTGCAATATCGCAACAGCCGGGTGATGCTGCTGGCATCCTACAACCTGTACTACAGCGACCCGTGGGACGATGGCGGGTCAACGCGACAGACTGCCAACCATTTCAAGAGCCTGTCGGCGTTCTACGATTTCGGCCCGTTGGCCACCAGCCTGACCTGGCAGCGCCAGGAGGTGGATCAGGCGGGCACGCCCAGCACCACGCTGTACACCTTCGGCCTGATGGCGCCTGCCGGCGAACGCGACGTGGTACGGCTGGCGGTGATGCAGCGCACCGTCACCGCCCGCGACAAAGACGCGCTGGGCGTGATGATCGGCTATGACCACTTCCTCACCCCGCAGTGGGCCGTTTATGGCCGGCTCGGGATGATCGCGAACCAGCGCGCGTCGTCGGTCACCTACGCCGGCACCCCGTTGGAACAGGCCGGCGACAACCCCAGTAACGTTTCCCTAGGCATGTACTACCACTTCTGACTGGGCCGGCTGCGACCGCTTCAGCACCCGCCCGCGCAAGCTGTGGAACAGCTCCTGGGCGGGTGCCGTGAGGCTGTGGCGGTCGATGCAGACCAGGTTGACCGGGTAATCCGGAATCAGCTCCTGCACTGTCATGGCAACGAATTCGGGATTGAAGCCAATGGTGAACACCTCGTCCACGGCCAGTTCACTGATGGTCATCAGCGACTCGGTGTTCTTCAGCAACTTGAGCGCCATCATGATGGAGGTGCATTCGACAGTGTTCTGCGGCACCTGCAGGCCGTTGACCTCGAACAGCTGATGAAACTGCGACGCCTGGTCGGCAAGCTCGTCCAGGCTGATCCAGTTGGCATACTGCAGCGAGCGCAACGAGTGGGAAAACTTCTGCTGGTTGGACGCATGGCAGATCACCCTGCCCTTGATGCTGCCCAGTGCCTCCCAATCCAGGTTCAGGCGGCTCAGCGGCTGCTGCGAGGTGATGGCGAAATCCAGGCTGCCATCGCGCAGGCGTTGCAGGATCTGGCTGGGCCGCAGGTCGGTGATGGTGATTTTCACCCGCGGGTATTTGCGCCGGAATGCCAGGATGCTTTCGTCGACACCGTTGAGCATCGCCGTCAGCGACGTGACCCCGATGGACACCGCACCCAGCGCCGCGTCCTGAATGCTCGCGGCCTCGATCTGCAGGCGGCGAATGCTTTCCACCACAAGGTTGGCGTGGCGGATCACCCGTTTGCCATCCTCGGTCAGCGCCATGCCCTTGTGCGAGCGCTGCAACAGCGCAAACCCCAGCTCGCGTTCCAGCTCCTTGATCGAGCGGCTCAACGCCGGCTGGGTAATGTGCAGGGTCTTGGAGGCCTCGAGAATGCTTCCTGCCTGATGAATGGCGACCAGCGCCCTGAGTTGGTGAAGTTTCAACCGTCGGTACCTTGTTGTTAGCGTTGTTGTCAGCAGCCCGGTTCAATGACACCGGCCACTTTAAACTGCAAAAACAAGGCCTGGAACCACCGGGCACCTAGACCCAGCCACCGTCGACGATGAAGTTCTGCGCCGAACACATCCTCGAGGCATCCGACGCCAGGAACAGCGCCATGTCGGCGATATGTTCCGGCATCACGCTGCCCGGCAGGCACTGGCTGCGGCTGATCAGCTCCTTGGCGGCATCGTCGACCCACATCGCCAGCTGCTTTTCCGTCATCACCCAACCCGGCACCAGGGTATTGACCCGAATATGCTGCGGCCCCAGCTCCCGCGCCAGCGCCCGGGTCATGCCGTGGGCGGCGGCTTTGCTGGCTGCGTACACCGGGTAGCCGGCAGAGGCCATCATCCAGCCCACAGATCCCAGGTTGATGATCGAGCCCCCACCCGCGCGCGTCATCATCGGTACCACGGCCTTGGCAGCGAAGAACGCGTGTTTCAGGTTGACCGCGATCAGCCTGTCGAAGGTCTCCGAATCCACCTCTTCGAGGCTGTGGCGCAGGTCATTGGCCGCGTTGTTCACCAGCACCGTGATCGGCCCCAGGGATTGCTCGAAGCCCCCGATGGCGGCCCTGTAGTCGAGGTCATCGGTGATGTCGCAATGGACGAACTCGACGCTGTGCCCCTGGCTGCGCAGAAGCGTCTCCAGGCGTTCGCCCTGGCGTTGCGCACGGTCGACGAAGCCGACCCTGGCACCTTGCGCGGCGAACGCCCGCACCATGAATTCGCCGATCCCGGAGGCGCCTCCTGAAATCAGTACGGTTTTACCTTCGAGGTCGGGGTAGACGGCGTTCGGGGTGTGGTCGGTCATTGCTCAAGGCCTCATTCAAATAGTCTTATTTTATTTTGCAGAATTGGCGTCAGAAGCTATACATGCGCTGTGTCACCGGCAAAATATCGCACATTAGTAGAACTATTTCACTCAAAATAACAAAAGGAAGGCGATGATGAAGCGATCTCTCTACCTGCTTTCGGGCCTGGCCATCCCCGTGATGATTGCCACCGGCTGCGCCCAGGCCGCAGGGCTCAGCACCGAGCACAAGGCGTTCGGGCAAACCAATGACGGCACCGTGGTCGATCAGTACATCTTGCGCAACAGCCAGGGCATGCAAGCCACGGTGATCACCTATGGCGGCGTGCTGCAGTCGCTGATGGTGCCAGACCGGCATGGCAAGGTTGAGGATGTGGTGCTGGGCTTCGACGACGTCCAGGGCTACCAGGGCGGTACCGCGTTTTTCGGCGCGACCATCGGCCGTTTCGGCAACCGCCTGGCCGGCGGCACCTTCGAACTCGATGGCAAGCGCTACCAGGTGCCGCTCAATGACGGCCCCAATTCGCTGCATGGCGGCGCCCGAGGCTTCGACAAGCAGGTCTGGCAAGCCAGGCCGGTCAAGGGCACGGACTGGGTCGGCGTCACCCTCACCTACCTGTCCAGGGACGGCGAAATGGGCTTTCCCGGCAACCTGAAGACCGAGGTCACCTATAGCCTGAACGAGCAGAACGAACTGCACATCGACTACAAGGCCAGCACCGACAAGCCCACGCTGGTCAACCTCACCAACCACAGCTACTTCAACCTCGCCGGCGCGGGTAACGGCGACATACTCAAGCAAGTCGCCACCTTGCATGCCAGCCATTACACGCCGGTCAACGCGACCTTGATCCCGACGGGCGAACTGGCCCCCGTCAAGGGCACGCCGATGGACTTCCTGAAACCGACGCCGATCGGCCAGCACATCAGCGACGATCATCCACAGCTCAAATTCGCCGAGCCGAAACAAGGCGGGTTCGACTTCAACTGGGCGCTCGATGGCAAGGGCGAACTCAAGCAACTCGCCGCCGAAGTGCATGACCCGCAGTCCGGTCGGCGCTTGCAGCTCTACACCAGCGAACCGGGCGTGCAGTTCTATACCAGCAACTTCCTTGATGGCTCAGTCAAGGGCAAGGCTGGCAAGGCTTACCCGCATTGGGGTGGTTTTACCCTGGAGACTCAGCACTTTCCGGATGCACCGAACCAGCCCGGCTTTGCCTCGACCCGCCTGAACCCAGGGCAGACCTACACCCAACACACCTTCTTGAAGTTCTCCGCCGACTGATCGCAGGTTGCTGCAGAGCGTCGACCAAGCTGCGATGACGGTGGCCTGAAAGCACCGCCATCGCAGGCTCGGCCGGCTTGATCAACGTTGCTTCATGCGGTCGATGACCACGGCCAGCAACAGGATCGAACCGCGAATCACGTACTGGTAGAAGGTGTCGATGTTCTTCAGGTTCATCGCATTCTCGATGATTGCCAGGATCAACACCCCGGCGATCACATGGCGGATCATGCCGATGCCGCCGCTCAACGACACCCCGCCCAGCACGCATGCGGAAATCACCGTGAGCTCGAACCCCTGGCCGATCATCGGTTGGCCGGAGGTCATGCGCGACGCCAGGATCACCCCCGCCAAAGCGCCGATCAGGCCATGCACGGCAAAGATCAGCACCTTGGTGCGGTCGACATTCACCCCCGCCAGCAACGCCGCTTCCGGGTTGCCGCCGATGGCCATGGTGTTGCGCCCGTAGGTGGTGTAGTTGAGCAGCCAGCCGAAGAACAGGAAGCACAGGATGGTGATCAGGATCGGCACCGGCACGCCGAACAACTGGCCGTTGCCCAGGGAAAAGAACTGATCCTGCGACACACCGACCGCCTTGCCATCGGCAAAGATGTAGGCCAGGCCGCGCACGATCTGCATGGTCGCCAAGGTGGTGATCAACGCGTTGACCCGCAGCCTGGCGATGACGATGCCGTTGATCAGCCCCACAACCAGGCCCATCAGCAGCGCCGCGCCGACACCCAGCAGGACGCTTTCGGTATCGCGCATCACGATCGCCGCCACCACGCCGGCACAGGCAATCACCGAGCCCACCGACAAGTCGAAGTGCCCGGACGCCAGGCAGAACAGCATGGTGCACGCGGCGATGCCCACGGTGGAAATCGCCAGGCCCAGCCCGCGCATGTTCAGGGGTGAAAGGAAGTTGTCGATCAGCATCGCGCACAGCACGAAGATGCCGACCGCCACCAGCGGCATCGCCCAGTTGTCGAGCAGCGCGCGCAGGTCCAGGGGTTTGGCGGTGGTCGGCAAAGCGTCGTTTTGAGTACTCATGGTCTTCTCTCAGTTCGCCAGGCCGCGCGGCAAGGCCAGCTGCAGCAAGTTGGATTCGGTGGCATGTTCGCGGGTGTGTTCGCCGCTCATTGCGCCTTCGCACAGCACCAGGATGCGGTCGGAAATGCCCATCACTTCCATCAGGTCGCTCGACACCACGATCACCGCGATGCCCTCGGCCGCCAGGTTATGGATGATCTGATAGATCTCGGCCTTGGCGCCGATATCGATGCCCCGGGTCGGTTCGTCCAGCAGCAGGACTTTCATCGGCATCGACAGCCAGCGGCCGAGAATGGCCTTCTGCTGATTGCCACCGGACAGGAACTTGATCTTCTGCGCAGGGTTCGGGGTCTTGACCCGCATGGCCTTGATCTGCCGGTCGGCATTGCCCGTTTCCCAGTTCCCCTGCAACAGCCAGCCAAACCTGGAATGGCTGCCACGGGCGCTGATGTTGATGTTTTCAGCCACGCTGGCCAACGGAATGATGCCCTCCTTCTTGCGGTCCTCCGGGCACAGCAGCACGCCGGCGGCGATGGCATCACGGGGTGAGCGCAGTTGCAGGGGCTGGCCGCAGAGCTCCAGCTGCCCGGCGCTGGCCCGCTCCAGGCCGCTCAACAGGCGGAACAACTCGGTACGCCCGGCGCCGACCAGCCCGAACAGGCCCAGCACCTCGCCCTTGTGCACCTGGAAGCTGACCGGTTCGCGCAGGCCGGGGCCAAGCAGGCCTTCAGCCTTGAGCGCAACCTCGCCGTGCTGGCGCGGGCGGTAGTCATAGATGTCCTGGATATTGCGCCCGACCATGCAGGTCACCAGGGTGTCATGGGTCAAGGCGCTCATGTCCTCGAAGGTGCGCACGTAGCGACCGTCCTTGAACACCGTCACCGCGTCGCAGATGCGAAACACCTCTTCCATGCGGTGGGACACGTACAGCACCACTTTGCCCTCGTCGCGCAGGCGCGCGATGATCGCCATCAGCCGATCGATCTCGCGGGCGGAAAGGCTGCTGGTGGGTTCGTCGAAGGCAATCACATGGGCACCATGGGACAGCGCCTTGGCGATTTCCACCAGTTGCCGCTGGCCCAGGGACAGGCGGCCAAGCTTTGCCTCCGGGTCGATCTCGTCGGCCAGGCCCTTGAGGCATTCCAGCGCCTGCTGGCGCAGCAGGCGCCGGTTGACCACGCCAAAGCGCGACGGCAGATGCCCGAGGAACAGGTTTTCCGCGACGCTCATTTCCGGCACCAGGTGCAGTTCCTGGTGAATCACCGCGACGCCGCAGTCGAGGCTGTCGGAGGCGCACCTGAAGGCCATTGTCTGCCCACCGATCTGCAAGGTGCCGCGGGTGGGGATGTAGGCGCCGCCGAGAATCTTCAGGAGGGTGGATTTGCCGGCGCCGTTTTCGCCCATCAGGGCGTGGACCTGCCCCGGGTGGGCGGTGAAACTGATGCCGTCCAGCGCCTTGACGCCGGGGAAGCTCTTGCTGATGCCGTCAAACCGCAGACTGGCCCCGGCCTTGTGCTGTTGTACGTTCCGTTGTGCGTGCATGACCACCTCTTCATACCGGTCAGGCGGCACCGTCACCGGTGCCGTCAAGGGAAGCGAGCCGCCTTATTTCCACAGGCCGATCTTTTCCAGTTCCTGCTTGAAGTTGTCGCGGGTGATCAGGGTCACCTGCTCCATCCCGGTATACTTCGGCGGCTCGGTACCCTTGGTGACCCACTCGTACATCATCAGTGCCGTGTTGTAGCCCTCGAGGTGCGGGCTGGGCAGCATCGAACCGAAGAAACCGCTGTCGGCCTTCTTCAGCTCGCCGATGGCATCGGTGCCATTGATGCCGATACCGATGACATTGGCAGCGGCAAAGCCGGCACTTTCGGTGGCGCGCACGCCGCCGAGCACGGTGTTGTCGTTCATGCCGCCGATGATCAGGTTCTTCGCCCCGCCGGGCAGCTTGACCAGGGCCGAATTGGTGGCGTCCATGCTGCCTGGCACGTCCAGGGTCTTGAGGGGGGCGACAAGGATATGCTCCTTGGGCAGGCCGGCCGCCTCCAGGGATTTGATCGAGCCGTCGGTACGCTGCTTGCCGGTATCCAGTTCATTGAAGGTGGTGATCACCGCATAGGTGTCGTTCCAGTCCCATTGGCGCTTCTTCGCTTCGTCAGCCATGGCGGCGCCCTGCTTCTGGCCCACTTCGAACGCGGCCATGCCCAGGTACGGCACGTCTTCCATGAACTTGCCCTTGGCATCGACAAAGCGGTCATCCACGGCGATCACCTTCAGGTCGTTGACCTTGGCCTTGGCGACGATGGCCGGGCCCAGGGACACGTCCGGCGGGCAGATGACGAAACCCTTCGCGCCGTTGGCGGCCAGGCTGTCGATGGCCGACAAGGTTTTCTCGCCGTCCGGCACGGCGATCTTGATCACCTCGAAACCGTGTTCCTTGCCGGCCTTTTCGGCAAAGGCCCATTCGGTCTGGAACCAGGGTTCTTCGGCCTGCTTGACCAGGAAACCGATCTTCACAGTGTCGGCGGCCAGCGACAAGCCGCTCAGGCTCATGGCCGAGACCGCCACGGCGGCGCACAACGAACGGATACCTCGATGACGATTCATACGGGTGACTCCTTGTTTTTGTTTTGAGTGCTGCGGTTAACCGGCGAAGCGGTGACAGGGTGTGCCGGCCACGTCCAGTTCGATGGCCAGCAGCGCGCCGTCCAGGGGATGGCCCGCTGGGCTGGCGGCACTGGTGATATACAGGGTGGTCAGGTCCGGCCCACCGAAGACGCAACTGGTGGGCCGGCTGACGGGCAATTCGATGATGCGGTCGATGCTGCCGTCCGGTGCCAGCCGCAGCAGGCAGCTGCCGTCCCAACGGGCGTTCCAGACAAAGCCTTGGCTGTCCATGGCCGAGCCGTCCGGCACACCCCGCTCATGGGGCCCGAACCAGGCCTGCGCAGAAGAGAGCCTGTCGCCCGGATCGATCCGGTGCCGATACAGCGTGCCGTCCAGGCTGTCGGCAAAATACAGCTGGCTGCCGTCCTCGCTCCACAGCAAGGTATTGGGAATGCCCAGGCCGTGCAGCAGCGGGGTGACCTGGCCGGTGGCGTCGATGCGAAACAGGCCGCCGCTGCGGCGGCTGACCGGCAGCTCTTCACCCTGTTCGCCAAGGTTGTTCTGCATGGTGCCCAGCCAGAGGCGGCCGCGGGCATCGCAGCGCGCTTCGTTGCCGCGGTTGCCCGGTTGCGGGTCGGCCACGCACAACAGGGTCAGGGCTTCGCTGGCCAGGTCCAGCCGATAGACACCACTGCTCAGCGTCACCAGCGCATCGCCGCTTGCACAGGGAAT
The DNA here is from genome assembly GCF_044749485.1 of Pseudomonas sp. NPDC089401. Taxonomy (NCBI): domain Bacteria; kingdom Pseudomonadati; phylum Pseudomonadota; class Gammaproteobacteria; order Pseudomonadales; family Pseudomonadaceae; genus Pseudomonas; species Pseudomonas sp. NPDC089401. Next base: position 322,114 of record NZ_JBIVIA010000005.1, read on the forward strand.
GAATGCCGAGACGTGCTCGGGCAGCTGCCACACCTGTAATTGCCTGCCCATCAGGCGCAGCGCCTGTCTGCCGGCGATGTCGACCCAGTACAGGGCCTGCGTGGCGGCGTCCCAGAACGGGCCTTCGCCCAACTGCGCGCGATGCGGGGTGACAGCGATGCACGACATGAAGCCTCCTTGCTGTTGATGTTCTCAGGCCCGCGTGACAGTGGTTCGATGCTCAGTGCCCTAGAGTGTGCCCACTGCACCCGGCTCGAATACAGCTTCCGCGGGGGCGATACCGTTGATCAAGGGTGCGCCGAACTCCGCCTGGCTGATCTCGAACACATCGCCCGGCCGGGTGCGAATGCCGTCGGCGAAGGACAGCGTGGCCGTACCGAAGAAGTGGATGTGCACGTCCCCGGGGCGCTGGAACTGGCGGTACTTGAAGTGGTGGTATTCAAGGTTCGCCAGGCTGTGGCACATGTTGGCTTCGCCGCTGAGGAACTCATTCTGCCACAGCACTTTGCCATCACGGAGGATACGGCTGCTACCGGCCAGATGCTGCGGCAGGTCACCGACCCGAAGCTCCGGGCCATAGCTGCAGCTGCGCAATTTGGAATGCGCCAGGTACAGGTAGTTCTTGCGCTCGATCACATGGTCGGAGAATTCGTTGCCGACGGCAAAACCCAGGCGATAAGGCTTGCCGTCGGGGCCGATCACATAGAGGCCGGCGAGCTCGGGCTCTTCCCCGGCGTCTTCGGCGAACGGCGGCAGCGGGAATGGCTGCCCCGGGCGCACGACGATGCTGCCGTCGCCCTTGTAGAACCATTCCGGCTGCACGCCCGCCTGGCCGGCCGCCGGCTTGCCGCCCTCCACGCCCCACTTGAAGATGCGCATGGTGTCGGTCATTGCCGCTTCGTCGCCCGCCTGCTGATGCATCTTGTCCCGCGCCGAAGCGCTGCCCAGGTGGGTCAGGCCGGTGCCACTGACCAGCAGGTGGGCAGGATCCGGATGGTCCAGTGGCGGCAGGATGCGCAGCGTGGCCAACAGCTCTGCATAGTCGTGGCTGGCGCCCAGGCCCAGGGCGTCTACCTGCTGTTCGAGCTTGACGCCCGCCTCGATCGACGCCAGCGCCAGGTCGCGAACGGTACGCGCCGCCTGCACCTCCCGCACCAGGGCACCCTCGACCACTCCGACGCGGCGGTCGCCGCCACTCAACTCGAACTGAACCAAACGCATGGCTTTCTCCTGAAAACGGGCTTGAACAGACGGCAAGGCAACTGCGACAACGACTATATAGTAGTACTATTTAGCCGGCAACACTTCCAAGACTCGGTTATTTGGCCTATGTTAAGCCTCACGGCGAACACTATAGTCTTACAATAAGAGAACAGATCATGACTGATAAAAAGCCCGCCCTGCGCTCCGCCCAATGGTTCGGCACCGCCGACAAGAACGGTTTCATGTACCGCAGCTGGATGAAAAACCAGGGCATCGCCGACCATCAGTTCCACGGCAAGCCCATCATCGGCATCTGCAACACCTGGTCGGAGCTGACCCCGTGCAACGCGCATTTCCGCCAGATTGCCGAACATGTCAAACGCGGGGTGATCGAGGCCGGTGGCTTCCCGGTGGAGTTCCCGGTGTTCTCCAACGGTGAATCCAACCTGCGCCCCACGGCCATGCTCACCCGCAACCTGGCGAGCATGGACGTTGAAGAGGCAATCCGTGGCAACCCGATCGATGGCGTGGTGCTGCTGACCGGTTGCGACAAGACCACCCCGGCCTTGCTGATGGGTGCCGCCAGTTGCGATGTGCCGGCCATCGTCGTGACCGGCGGGCCAATGCTCAATGGCAAGCACAAGGGCAAGGACATCGGTTCGGGCACCGTGGTCTGGCAGCTCAGCGAGCAGGTCAAGGCCGGCACCATCAGCCTCGATGACTTCCTCGCCGCCGAGGGCGGCATGTCCCGTTCCGCTGGCACCTGCAATACCATGGGCACCGCCTCGACCATGGCCTGCATGGCGGAGGCGCTTGGCACTTCCCTGCCCCACAATGCGGCCATTCCGGCGGTGGATGCGCGGCGCTACGTGCTGGCGCACATGTCCGGCATGCGCGCGGTGGAGATGGTCCGCGAAGACCTGCGGCTGTCGAAGATCCTCACCCGGGAAGCCTTCGAGAATGCGATCCGGGTCAACGCGGCCATCGGCGGTTCGACCAACGCGGTGATCCACCTCAAAGCCATTGCCGGGCGCATCGGCGTCGCGCTGGACCTGGACGACTGGACCCGCATAGGGCGCGGCATGCCGACCATCGTCGACCTGCAGCCTTCCGGGCGCTTCCTGATGGAGGAGTTCTACTACGCAGGCGGCCTGCCTGCGGTGTTGCGTCGCCTGGGTGAGGCCGGTCTGATTCCGCACCCCAACGCCTTGACGGTCAATGGCAAGTCCATCGGCGAGAACACCCGGGAGGCGCCGATCTACGGCGAAGACCAGGTGATCCGCAAGCTCGACAACCCGCTGCGCGCCGATGGCGGAATCTGCGTGCTGCGCGGCAACCTGGCGCCCTCGGGCGCCGTGCTCAAGCCGTCCGCCGCCACGCCCGAGCTGATGCAGCACCGCGGGCGCGCCGTGGTGTTCGAGAACTTCGACATGTACAAGGCACGCATCAACGACCCGCAACTGGAGGTCGACGCCAGCTCGATCCTGGTCATGAAGAACTGCGGCCCCAAGGGCTATCCGGGCATGGCCGAGGTCGGCAACATGGGCCTGCCGGCCAAGCTGCTGGCCCAGGGCGTGACCGACATGGTGCGCATTTCCGACGCACGCATGAGCGGTACGGCCTATGGCACCGTGGTCCTGCATGTGGCGCCGGAAGCCGCAGCCGGCGGGCCGCTGGCAGCGGTGCAGGAAGGTGACTGGATCGAGCTCGATTGCGCCAACGGCCGCCTGCACCTGGACATTGCGGATGCCGAACTGGCCGCACGCATGGCCGACCTGCAAGCGCCACAGCCATTGCTTGCCGGCGGCTACCGCCAGCTCTACACCGATCACGTGCTGCAGGCCGACCAAGGTTGCGACTTCGACTTCCTGGTCGGCTGCCGAGGGGCTGAAGTCCCCCGGCATTCCCATTGATTGGGGTAGTATAATGCCGCCCATTTGACCAGAGCCGCGCTTCTTCATGGATCAACAGCCGCCCAAGCCGCGTAAAAGCATGCATGCCCAGATCGTTCAGGACCTGGGCATGTCGATCGTTTCCGGTCGCTTCAAGCCTGAAGAAAGACTGCCCATGGAATCCACCCTGTGCGAAGAATACAAGGTCAGCCGCTCGGTGCTGCGTGAGGCTACCCGCGTGCTCAGCGCCAAGGGCCTGGTGTACTCCAAGCCCCGGGTAGGCGCGGTGGTGCGGTCGCGGTCCAAGTGGCACCTGCTCGACCCGGACGTGCTGGCCTGGCTGATGCAGTCCACGCCCCACAGCAAGTTTTTCGACACCTTGTCCGGGGTGCGGCGCATTCTCGAGCCGGAAATCGCGGCAATGACGGCGGTCACCGCCACCGACGAAGACATTGCCAGCATCGAAAAAGCCTACCGGGGCATGGAAACCGCGACCAACCACGAAGACCTCCTGCAGGCCGACCTGGACTTCCACCGCGCCATTGCCGAAGCCACGCACAACGACCTGCTCGCCTACATGTGCGAAATGCTGTCGCTGCCTTTGCGCGAGTCGATCAACATCACCAACCGTCGACCCGACCCGGACATCCAGTGCCTGAGCCTGCCTCGACACAAGGCTATTCTCACCGCCATCCAGAACCGTGATGCCCTCGCCGCACGGCACGCGTCGCTGGTGCAACTGGATGACACCCGCGTGGCGCTGCACACGGTGATGAATACGCTGACCCCGCTGTAACGCCAGGTGGCGGCGCAAGCGCGCCGCTGGCGAGACCTTCCTGCGCGCCCCACCCTGGTCCCCTGGGCTGGAAAAAATCAGGCTGGCTTCAGCCACCCACCGCCAACGTCGGCGGCGCGCACAAAATGATTGAACCAATCATTTTCCTTCCTAGATCAAACCTCTCTTCCTGCTCTTCCATTGGCGTTCCTTCAGCGGGCCAAAACTGGGATCAAGCGCACACCACGCAGTGATTACTGCAATCACTTATAGAAATTTCTTGATTGATTCAATCACCACTGCCAGTATCGTTCCCACAAAAACCACAAAGAGACGCCCTCGATGAAATTCAAAGGGATCGTTCCAGCCCTCCTCACGCCCTTCACCGCCGATCAGCAGGTCGACGAAAACGCCCTGCGCAACCTGGTCGAAAACCTGCTTGGCCATGGCGTCCACGCCCTGTTCGCCCTCGGCACCAACGGTGAATTCTTCGCCCTTTCCCAGGAAGAGAAACTGCGCATCGCCGCGTTGGTGGTCGACGCCGCAGGCGGACGGGTGCCGGTGATCGCAGGGACCGGCGCCTTTTCCACCCATGAAGTGGTGGAGATGAACAAGCGCATGGCCGACGTCGGCGTCGACGGGCTGTCGGTCATCACCCCCTATTTCAACGCCGTGAGCGAACGCGAGCTGATTCGACACTACGAAATCATCGCCGAAGCCTCGAGCCTGCCGGTCATGCTCTACAACATCCCCGCCAAGACCGGCATGAGCATCGGCATCAAGGCCGTCGCCACGCTGAGCCAGCACCCGATGATCAAAGGCATCAAGGACAGTGCCGGCAACTTCGACAGCCTGGTGCAGATGATGAACTACCGCAGCGATGATTTCGCCGTGTTCGCCGGTACCGATTCGCTCATCTACTGGAACCTGTTGGCCGGGGGCGACGGCGCCGTGGCCGCCACTGCGAACGCCGTCCCGCAGGTGGTGATGGAAATCTGGAACCGCTTCCAGGCAGGCGACCACGCTGGCGCACGCGCCGCCCAGGAGCACCTGCGCCCGCTGCGCGATGCCTTTGCCCTGGGCACCCTGCCGGTGGTGCTCAAGCAGGCCACCAGCCTGCTCAACCTGCCCGTCGGGCCCTGCCGCTCGCCCATTCTGCCGCTGGAGCCCGCCAACGCGGAGCGCCTGGCCAGCATCCTGTCGGTCTACCACGCCTGATCCCGGAGAGAGTCGATGAGCTACCACTTCCAAACCGTCAAGCATCTGGTACACGGCGCGGGCAGCCTGGATGAGCTGCCTGAACGCCTGGCCCTGCTCGATACCCAGGTCAAGCGCCTGGTACTGGTGACCCAGGACGCCATGCACCGGCTGGGTGTTACCCAGCGCGTGAGCGACAGGCTCGAGGCCGCGGGCATCGCCGTGCACGTGGTCGATGAGGTGGAAATCGAGCCGACGCTGGACAACATCGAGCGGGTGTTCCACCAACAGGTGGCGCCCCATGCCCCGGATGCCCTGCTGGCCATCGGCGGCGGCAGCGTGCTGGACGCCGCCAAGCTGTTCTCGGTGCTGCTGACCAACGATGTGCCGCTTCGCGACATGCTCGGCATCGACAAGGTGCCCCGCGCAGGCATCGCCACCGTGCTGGTGCCGACCACCGCCGGCACCGGCTCGGAAGTGACCCCCAACGCCATCGTCACCCTGCCGGACGAGGCGCTGAAGGTGGGCGTGGTCAGCCGCCACCTGCTGCCCAGCCTGGTCCTGCTCGATCCGTTGCTGACCCTCAGCCTGCCCAGGTCGATCACGGCCGCCACGGGCATGGACGCCTTCACCCACGCCCTCGAGTCGTTTATCTCCACCAAGGCCAACCCGGTCAGTGACGGCTTCGCCCTGGAATCCATGCGCCTGATCGCCGGCAGCCTGGTGCAGTCCTACGAACAGCCCGAGTCAGTGCAGGCCCGTGCCGACATGCTGCTGGGCTCGATGTATGGCGGCCTGGCCCTGACGGCCGCAGGCACCGCCGCCGTGCACGCCCTGGCCTATCCGCTGGGTGGGCAATTCCACGTGACCCATGGGGTGGCCAACGCCATGCTGCTGCCCCACGTCATGCTGTTCAATCAGGACGCCTGCGCCGAACGGCTCAAGCGCGCGGCCTGCGTCTGTGGCATTGCCAGGCAGGAGGACAGCGCGGAACAGGCGGCCAGCCAGCTGGTGGCGCAGATCGTCGATTGGACCCGTCGCCTGCAGATTCCCCAGGACCTGCGCGCCTTCGGCGTCGATGACCGCCATGTGGCGCAACTGGCCATCGCCGCCAGCAAGGTCACCCGGTTGATGGTCAACAACCCGAAAGCCATGTCGCTGGCCGATATCGAGGCGGTGTACCGCCGCCTGCTGCCATGAAGCGCCTGCTGATCGTCGCCGACGACCTGACCGGCGCTGCCGATTGCGCGGCAGGCTTGCGCGGGCAGGCGCGCTGCGAGGTCCTGCTGAACATCCCGGCGCAGTTGCCGCAAACGCCCGTGCTGGCGCTGGATATCGACAGTCGCCACAGGCCGATGCAGGCCGCGGCAGACGCCCATCGGCACTTGCTGGGCAACCCGGCAGTCGCTCGACTGCCCCTGTACAAGAAGATCGATTCGACCTTGCGCGGGCATTATTCCGCCGAAATCGCGGCGCTGGCTCCTCGCGGCATGGCATTGGTGGCACCGGCATACCCGGCCTTGGGCCGCACCACGCGCAAGGGCATTCAACACCTCGATGGCGTGCCCGTCGAGCACAGTGAAACCTGGCGTAACGAGGGCCTGCGAGGGGGGTCGGACATTTGCGCGGCGCTGCAAGCTCAAGGCCTGCGCTGCGCGTTGCTCGACCGCGAAACCTACGCCCGGCCGAACACACTGAGGCAGCGGATCATGCAGGCGCTGGCGGGCAAGCTGGACGCCCTCGTTTGCGATGCAGAGGCCGATGAGGACCTGGACCTGCTGGCCGCCGCCAGTGCGGATCTGCATGAGCGTCTCTATTGGGTGGGCTCGGCGGGGCTGGCCAAGGCATTGGCGCGCTGGATCGAACCGCAGTCTGTCGAGCCATGCGGCCAAGCGCAGATGCCGCTGCTTGCCGTGGTCGGCTCGATGGCCTCCCATTCCCATGACCAGGCAGAGCGCCTGGCTGCAATCAGCGCTGCCGAGTCCGTGCAATTCGATCCCCTCTGGCTGCTGGACCCCGAGCGCGCAGATGAACGCGCCGAATGCTCGCAGGCGTTGGCCCGGTTGCTGGCTGACGGGCGCCCTGTGGTGGTGCGCCTGCACCAGGGGCAGCGCCCCACGCAGCACGCTCGGCAATTGAGCGAGACCCTCGCCAGCTGCCTGCAGCCCGCCTTGCAGCACGCCGGCACGCTGATCGCCACGGGCGGCGAAACCGCCCGCGCCCTGCTCGCTCAGGCAGGTATCGAGCAGCTGTCGCTGCGCGGTGAGCCCGCACCTGGCTTGGTCCACGCCGAGGCCCGCGTGCAAGGCCGCACTTTGACGGTGGTGACCAAGGCGGGCGCCTTCGGCGACCCCGACGCACTGGTCGCCACCTGGCGATACCTCACCGAAGTTTCCGCCCCCCTGCCGCAGGAATGCCCACATGTCTGAACGTCCCGTAATCGGCATCACCATGGGCGACGCCGCTGGCGTAGGCCCCGAAATCATCGTCAAGTCCCTGGCCCATGCCGCTGTGCACACCCTCTGCAAGCCCTTGGTCATCGGCGATGCCGCACGCCTGCAACGCGCTGCACGCCTGGTCGGTGCCGACCTGCAGGTGCGCGCCATCGATGAGCCGGCCCAGGCGCGCTACCAGCCCGGCACCATCGATTGCATCGATCTGGGCCTGATCCCGCAAGACCTGCCCTTCGGCCAGCTCTCGGCCATCGCCGGTGACGCGGCCTATCGCTACATCGCCCGCACCGTGGAACTGGCCAAGGCCGGTGAGTTGCAAGCGATCTGCACCGCGCCGCTGAACAAGGAGGCGCTGCATGCCGGTGGCCATGTGTTCCCCGGCCATACCGAACTGCTGGCCCACCTCACCGGCACCGAAGAAGTTTCGATGATGCTGATGACCCCGAACCTGCGGGTCATCCACGTCACCACCCACATCGGCATCATCGACGCCATCGCCAGGATAGAACCGGGGTTGGTGCGCCGCACCATCGAGCGCGCCCACCAGACCTTGCTGCGCGCCGGCATCGAAGACCCCCTGATCGCCGTCTGCGGCATCAACCCCCATGCCGGTGAGAACGGCCTGTTCGGCTATGGCGAGGAGGCTTCGAAGATCCAGCCGGCGATCGACCAGCTGCGCCAGCGCGGCTGGCGGGTCGAAGGCCCGCTGCCGGCCGACACGCTGTTCTTCCGCGCCGGCCGCGGTGACTTCGACGCCGTGGTGGCCATGTACCACGACCAGGGCCACGGGCCCGTCAAGGTCATGGGCCTGGAAGCCGGCGTCAACGTCACCATCGGCCTGCCGGTGATCCGCACCTCGGTCGACCACGGCACGGCCTTCGACATCGCCGGCAAAGGCATTGCCGATGAACGCAGCCTCATCGAGGCCCTGCGCCAGGCGGTCGAGCTGGTCAGCCACCGGGAGGTGAGCACCCGCGCAACCGCCTGATTGCCCGATCGCCCATTTATCCGCCCCACCCAGAACAACAATTGCGGAGCGATAGAGATGGAAACCTTCAACAACCAAGACACGCTACTGATCATCGCCATGGTGGTGATCTACATCCTGTTCACCACCTGGCTCAGCCTGCGCCTGCGCAGCCGCACCAGCGAACAGTACATGGTCGCAGCGCGCAGCATGCCGGCCTATGTCGTCGGTATCCTGATGATGAGCGAATACATCGGCGCCAAATCCACCGTGGGCACGGCCCAGGCTGCATTCGAAAGCGGCATGGCCGCCTCCTGGTCAGTCATCGCCGCGGCAATCGGCTTCCCGTTGTTCGGCTTGCTGATGGCCCGCAAGCTGTACAACTCGGGCGAGTTCACCATCTCCGGGTTCATCGAGAAGAAGTACGGCCGTTCGACCAAGCTGATGGTCTCGGTGATCATGATCTATGCCCTGCTGCTGGTGAACGTCGGCAACTACATCAGCGGCGCCGCGGCGATTGCCACGGTGCTGAAGATCAACCTGCCGGTCGCCGCCTTCATCACGGCCATCATCAGTACGCTCTATTACGTGTTTGGCGGTTTGAAAAGCATTGCCTACGTCAGCATCCTGCATACCGCCGTGAAATATGCCGGGATCCTGATCGTGGTCGGCACGGCGCTGTCCCTGAGCGGCGGGTTCGACAAGGTCCACCAGGGCCTGCCCGAGCATTACTTCACCTGGGATGGCGCCATCGGCGGCTCCAGGGTGCTGGCCTGGATCATTGGTACGGCGGGGGCGATTTTCTCCACCCAGTTCATCATTCAGGCGATCTGCTCCACCCGCAATGCAAAAGCGGCGCAGGCCTCGACCTTCTGGGCAGCGCTGCTGTGCCTGCCGATCTCGCTGGCACTCGGCTTCATCGGTGTCGCGGCGAAGTATCTGTACCCGGACATGAACAGCTTGTACGCGATGCCGGTGTTCCTGCAGTCCATGAGCCCTTGGATGGCCGGGGTGGTGACCATCTCGCTGGTCGCATCGATCTTCGTCGGCGTCAGTACCGTGGCCCTGGCCATCGCCTCGCTGGTGGTGCGCGACTTCTACGTGCCCATGTTCAAGCCCAACGCCGAGCGTGAATTTCGCATGACCAAGCTGATTGGCCTGGTGATCGGTTTCGTGCCGCTGGTGTTCGTGCTGTTCGTGCCGGAAATCCTCAACCTGTCGTTCTTCACCCGCGCGCTGCGGCTGTCCATCACCGTGGTGGCGCTGGTCGCGATCTACCTGCCGTTCTTCGCAACGAGCCGTGGCGCGACCCTGGGCCTGGCCGCATCCACGGTCACCACCAGCGCCTGGTACCTGCTGAACAACCCCTATGGCATCGACAACATGTACATTGCCCTGGCCACCCCGGCGCTGGTGATCCTCATCGAACGCTGCCTGCCGGCCCCACGCGCCAGCATCAAACCGGAGACTTCCAATGCCAATTGACCCACGCCAGGATGCGTTCCTGCCTACTCCCTATGCGCAAAACCACGCCGCCAACCTGCATGAGCTGGCGGACGGCACGCTGCTCTGCACCTGGTTCGCAGGCACCCAGGAGGGCATGCCCGACATTTTCGTGCTGCTCTCGCGCAAAGCGCCGGACGGTGAATGGAGTGAGCCGGTCAAGCTCAGTGACGACCCCTCCCGATCGGAGCAGAACCCGCTGCTGTTCCAGGCGCCCGACGGGCCGTTGTGGCTGATCTGGACGGCCCAGGTATCCGGCAACCAGGAAACCGCCATCATCCGCCGTCGCTTGAGCAACGACGGCGGGCTGAGCTGGGGGCCGATCGAGACCCTGTTCGATCAGGCGGGCATCTTCGTGCGGCATCCCCCGGCCGTGCTCGCCAACGGCGACTGGGTCTTGCCGGTCTGGTACTGCATTGCCCTGCCCGGCGAGAAGTGGGTCGGCAGCCACGATGTCAGCGCAGTCATGATTTCCAGCGATGCCGGGCGTACCTGGCAGCGCCGGGATGTGCCGCAGAGCACTGGCCTGGTGCACATGAACGTCCAGCAGATGGCCGACGGCAGCTTGCTCGGGTTGTTCCGCAGCCGCTGGGCCGACCATGTGCATGAGTCTCGCTCGACCGACAACGGGCGCACCTGGTCCGTCCCGGTGCCGACCGAACTGCCGAACAACAACTCCTCCATCCAGTTTGTGCGCCTGGCCAGCGGCGAACTGGCGCTGGTCTACAACCCGATCAATGCCGAAGGGGTCAGCGAGCGACGCACCTCGCTGTATGACGAGATCGAGGACGAGGGTGATGACCGGGTGGTACCCGGGGCCAATGCCGACGGCCGTGCAGCGGTGTGGGGGATTCCCAGGGCGCCGATGAGCCTGGCCATCTCCCGTGACGAAGGGCGCAGCTGGCCGCAACGCATCGACCTGGAGCTGGGCGATGGCTTCTGCCTGACCAACAACTCCCAGCAGAAGCTCAACCGTGAGTACTCCTACCCGAGCATCATCCAGGCTCGCAACGGCAGTCTGCAGGTCGCGTTCACGTACTACCGGCAGAAGATCAAGCACGTGCATCTGCCATTGCCTGTCTCTGGCTGACATCGACAACGGGGCGCAAGCCCCCCTGGCCTTGGAGGCAAGCATGCCAGTTGCACAATTCAAAGCGGTCGTCACGGGCGCCAGTTCGGGTATCGGCCTGGCGATCGCCAACCGCCTGCTCGCGGACGGTTGGCAGGTACTCGGCCTGTCGCGGCAGATGCCAGGCATCGATCACCCACACTTTGCCTGGCGCAGTGTCGACCTTTCGGACCGCGCCATGACCGACGCGGTGTTGGCCGAAATCGGCCCGATCCATGCGGTGGTACACGCCGCAGGTTTCATGCACACGGCGCCAGCGGGGCAATTGGACCTGGACGAGGGCCAGGCCATGTGGCGTGTGCATGTGGAAGCCGCCATGCAGCTGGTGGACCGGTTGCTGGCAAAGCTGCACGACGGTGGGCGAATCGTCGTGATCGGCAGTCGGACCATGGCCGGTGCCGCCGGCCGTAGCCAGTATGCCGCGAGCAAGGCGGCGCTGGTCGGGCTGGTACGCAGCTGGGCGCTGGAGCTGGCGCCGCGGCGGATTACCGTCAACCTGATTGCACCCGGTGCCACCGACACCCCGATGCTGCATGACCCTCGTCGTGTCGGGACGCCCCCCGTCAAGCCGCCCCTCGGCCGCTTCGTGGCAGCAGAGGAAGTGGCCGCCTACACCGCCTTCATCCTGGGCGCCGAGGCAGGCGCCATCACCGGCCAGACCTTGCTGATCTGCGGCGGGGCATCATTGTGAGGTAAAGTGCCCTACCGCCCTACCGCCCGCCGGATACCGTATGAAAGTTGCCAATCGCCGCCAGAACCTGCTCGATTTCATTCACGCCAATCCTGCCGACGCGAATGTGGAAACCCTGTGCGCGTTGCTTGGCGTTTCGGAAGCCACGGTCCGCCGTGACCTCACGGCACTGGCCGAGCAAGGCCTGGTCATGCGCACCTATGGCGGAGCCTCGCACATCGGTGCACGTGAACCCGAACTGTCCCTGGAACAACGCAGCAGCCAGTGGGCCGCCGAGAAAGCGCGCATGGCACGCCTGGCGCTGACGCACGTGCAGGATCACGACACGCTGATGCTCGATGCCGGGACCAGCACGGCGGCACTCGCCCGCTTGCTGAACGAGCGTCAGGGGCTGCATGTGATCACCAACAATCTGCTGGCGATGCCCCATCTGCGTTCACTGCCGGGAGGCAGGGTCACCCTGCTCGGTGGCGACCTGCGTACCGAAAGCATGTCGACCATGGGCCCGGCGGCATTGGCGATGCTGGAGCGACTGAGCGCCGACAAGGTTTTCGTCAGTGCCGATGGCGTGGTCGCCAGCCGCGGCTTGTGCGAGGCAACGGCCGAGCAGGCTTATCTCAAGGAGCGCATGCTGATGCAGGCCAGCGAGGTCTTCGTGCTGGCCGACGCCAGCAAGCTTGGCCGTGACCATCAGCAATTCTGGGCGCCCCTGGAGGGCCGCTGGACATTGATCACCGACGCCGCCAGCGACGCCCAGCTCTTGCCTTTCGAGTCATGTGGCCGGGTGAACGTCGAGCGGGCTGTCTAGTGCAGCAACGTCAGGCGCCGGTGACGGGGGTTTTCAGCGCCTGATTCGAGGCCGACGCCGTTTTCGTCGACGTTGGCGCCGGGCGCGAATGCTCATCGAGGGCCCGTTCCATCTGCTTTTCATCCAGTGCGCCGACCCACTTGGCGATCGCCATGGTGCCCACTGCGTTGCCGATGGTATTGGTGAGCGCGCGCGCTTCGGACATGAAGCGGTCGACACCCAGCAGCAGCACCATGCCGGCGACCGGAATCTTGTCCATCGTCGCCAGGGTGGCAGCCAGGGTGATGAATCCAGAGCCGGTGACGCCCGCCGAGCCCTTGGATGTCAGCAGCAATACTCCCAGCACGATCAGTTGATCCATCAGCGTCAGCGGCGTGTTGGTTGCCTGCGCGATGAAGATCGCGGCCATGGTGTAGTAGATGCATTGGCCATCCGGGTTGAATGTCAGCCCGGAAGGAATCACCAGGCCGACCACCGGCTTCGACACGCCGGCCCTTTCCAGTTTGCCCATGAGTTGCGGTACCACCGACTCCGACGAACTGGTGCCCAGCACGGTAAACAGCTCCTCCTTGAGATACCTGAGAAACCTCCACAGGCTGAAACCGGAGAGCCGGGCAATCAAACCGAGCACAATCACCACGAACAGGAAGCAGGTCATGTACATGGTCGCCACCAACTTCCCAAGCGACACGATCGAGCCCAGGCCGTACTTGCCGATGGTGAACGCCATCGCGCCAAAGGCTGCCAGCGGTGCAAGGCGCATGATCATGCCGACGATGTAGAACATGCCGTGGGAGAAAGACTCCAGCACATCGACCATGGGTTTGCCCCGCGGGCCGAGGTGCGCCAAGGCAATACCCATCAAGGTGGAAAACAGAATGATCGGCAGGATCTGATTCTGGGCAAAGGCTTCGGTGATGCTGGCAGGGATGATTTTCATCAGGAAGTCAGTGATACCACCGCCACTCTGCGCCGCTGCGGTATAGCTGGCGATACTGGAGGCGTCGAGGTGCGCCGCATCGACATTCATGCCGGCCCCTGGCTTGACCAGGTTGACCACCACCAGGCCCAGGACCAGCGCGAAGGTGGACAGCACCTCGAAGTAGATGAGCGCGCGTGCGCCCACCCGGCCCAGCTCCTTCATGTTCTCCATCCTGGCAATGCCCAGCACCACGGTGGCGAAGATGATGGGGGCGAACACCATCTTGATCAGTTTGATGAACGCATCGCCAAGGGGTTTCAGGTCGGTGCCGATGGCTGGCCAGAACACACCGAGCAGCACACCGGCGACGACGCCGATCAGCACTTGCACGTACAACTTACCCAGAAGACTTTTCATGACAGGACCCTGAATTTTTATTTTTGTCAGGAGATGCCGGAGCGACAGGTCAGCGACCTGCCACTCGGCCCTATGTCTGGATGACGGCGGTACGCAATCAGCGATCGATCAGTTCGATCACTGCATCGGTGACCTGGCGGGTGGTCGCTGTGCCGCCCAGGTCCGGGGTGTGCAGGCCGCTTTCGGTCACGGCCTCGATGGCTGACATCAACTGCCTGGCCGCCGCCGTTTCACCCAGATGCTCGAGCATCATCGCCGCCGTCCAGAAGGTCGCGATCGGGTTGGCCACGCCTTTGCCGGTGATGTCGAAAGCAGACCCGTGAATCGGTTCGAACATCGAAGGGAACTGGCGCGACGGATTGAGGTTGGCGGTCGGCGCGATACCCAGGCTGCCTGACAAGGCGGCGGCGAGGTCGGAAAGGATGTCGGCGTGCAGGTTGCTGGCCACGATCACATCCAGTGTGGCGGGCTTGAGCACCATGCGCGTGGTTACCGCGTCGACCAGCTCCTTGTCGACTTTCACATCCGGGAAGTCCTTGGCGACTTCCTGGAAGATCTCGTCCCACAGCACCATGCCATGCCGCTGGGCATTGGACTTGGTCACCAGGGTCAGATGCTTGCGCGGGCGACGCTGCGCCAGCTCGAAGGCGAAGCGGTGGATGCGCTCGACACCGGCACGGGTAAACACCGACACCTCGGTGGCGACTTCTTCCGGCAGCCCACGGTGCACACGGCCACCATTACCCGAGTATTCGCCTTCCGAGTTTTCCCGCACCACGACCCAGTCGATCTGCTCGCCGTTGTGCAACGGGCTTTTTACCCCGGGCAGCACGCGGGCCGGCCGCACGTTGGCGTACTGGTCGAAGCCTTGGCAGATCGGCAGACGCAGGCCCCACAGGGAAATATGGTCCGGGACATTCAGGGCGCCCACGGCCCCGAAGAAAATGGCATCGAAGGTCTTCAGTTCTTCCAGGCCACCCTCGGGAATATAGTGGCCGTCCTTGAGGTAGTTTTCCGAGTTCCAGTCGAAGTCCTTGAAGGAGATCTCGAAGCCGGCCTTTTTCGACAAGGCCTTGAGTACTTCAACGCCGGCAGCAATCACCTCGATCCCAATACCGTCACCGGGTACAGCAGCAATCTTGTATGTATTCATCAGCCATTTCCTTCATTGATTGTTCTTGTTTGCCCTGTCGCCACTTCCGTACGACCGGATAGGGGTAGAGTAAAGTAGGAACATCCATGAAATGAGCTACTGAAAATCACTACATAATTAACCTGTAGTTACTAATCGCACGCCGTTCATTCGGTGTCGTCGATATGATCGATGTGGGCGAAACGCTCGACCAGGAAGTCGATGAGGTTGCGCACCCGCGCCGACAGGTGCAGTTGCTGGGGATACACCGCATAGACGTCCGCCCGGGTTGGCGTTTCGTCTTCGAGCACCAGGCGCAGGCGGCCGCTGCGTACATAACGGGCGATGTCCCACTCGGCGCGCAGCAGGATCCCGTAACCCTCCAGGGCCCAGTTCAGGGCCACCTCGCCGTCATTGCAGCCGAGCGCACCGCGGACCTTGATGTTCTGCGTGCGGCTGCCCGCGTTGAAACTCCACACCCCGTAGGGCGTCTCGTTCTGGCGGAGGAAGATGCAGTTGTGCTGCTGCAGGTCGGCCAGGCGCATCGGGGTGCCGTACTTCTCCAGATACAGCGGCGAGGCGCACAGCAAGCGGCGGTTGGAGGCGATCTTGCGGGCATGGAAGGCCGCATCCGGCAAGGTACCGAAGCGGATACCCAGGTCAAAGCCGTGGGCCGTCAGGTCCAACGGGTGGTCGGTGATTTCCAGCTGGATTTCCACTTCCGGGTAGCGGCTGAAGAATGCCGCCAAGGCCGGGCCGATATGCCGTCGCCCAAAGCCGAGGGACGCGTTCACCCGGATCAGCCCCTTGGGCGTGGCTCGGCTGCTGCTGACCAGCTGTTCCACTTCATTGATCTGCGTGAGGATCCGCGCTGCGTGAGAAAAGTACAGCTCGCCCTCCGCCGTCAGGCTCATGGAGCGGGTGGTGCGGTTGACCAGGCGCACGCCGAATCGCGCTTCCAGCGCCGCCAGGCGCTTGCTCACTGCCGGTGGCGTTACACCCAGCTCGCGTGCAGTGGCCGCCAGGCTGCCTTGGGTGGCCAGCAGGTAGAAAAAAGAAAGGTCGAGGGTCTGGTTCATGCCTGGCTCAAGTTGGGAGGGTCGGATGGGCCGCATCAGCGCTTGCGTCATGCTACAGGTCCGCCATCGCGGCCTGAAATGGCCGTTCTAGAGCGGTTCAGATCCTGGTCATCGGTTGCATTTTGTTACTTCCGGCACGATGATTTTATATAGACATCATCCCCGTCACTCTCTAGCCTACCGCCTCCGTCGAGTAGGGGAACGCAGTGTGATGCAGCAGCCAGGTAAACGAAAGCCCGCCCTGTTGGGCATCCTTCTACTGGCCGCGAACGCATTCGCCCATGCTGACACCCACACCGACCCTTCACCCACCCTGGTGTATTCCTGGCCGGTCAACGCCGGCCCGCTCGACCCGCGCGGCTACTCGCCCAACCAGATGTACGCCCAGGCCATGGTCTACGAACCGCTGGTGCGCTACACCGCCGCCGGCACCGTGGCGCCTTGGCTGGCCACGACTTGGCAGGTGTCTGCCGATGGCAAGGTGTACACCTTCACCCTGCGCGACGGCGTGCAGTTCAGTGACGGCACGCCGTTCGATGCCGAGGCGGCCAAGGCCAACCTGGATGCGCTGCTGGCCGACCGTCAGCGGCATCGCTGGATGGAGCTGGTCAGCACCCTCGAGCATATCGAAGCGCCCGACCGCCTGACCCTGCGCCTGGTCCTCAAGCACCCCTACTACCCCACGCTGATGGAGCTGGCCCAGGTCCGCCCGCTGCGCTTTGCAACGCCAGGCGCCAAGCCCGGCCAGGCACTGGGCACCGGCCCGTGGATGCGCGCCGAATCGCGCCTGGGCGAATACGACCGCTTCGTGCGCAACCCGCACTACTGGGGCCCGACCCCGGCCTATGGCGCAGTGATGGTCAAGGTCATCCCCGACCCCAACAGCCGCGCACTGGCCTTGCAGGCCGGCGAAATCGAGCTGATCCAGGGTGCTGCCAGCGAGATCACCGCCGGCACCTTCGTGCGCCTGCGCGACCAGGGTTTCGCCACGGCGCTGTCGGCACCGCTGGCCACCCGCACCCTGGCCATGAACACCGGGCGCGGTGCGACCCGCGACCTGGCGGTGCGCCGGGCGATCAACCAGGCGGTGCACAAGCAGGCAATCATCGACAAGATCCTGTACGGCCTGGAGCCCCGCGCCGACACCCTGTTCGCCAGCAACATGCCCTACGCCGACCTCGGCCTGAAGCCCTACCCCTACGACCCCGCCCTCGCCGCCCAGGGCCTGGATGCCGCCGGCTGGACACTGGCACCGGGCGCCACGGTGCGCAGCAAGGCGGGCGAGCCACTGGCCATCGAACTGGTGTTCCTCGGCACCAGCGCCCTGCAGAAGAGCCTGGCCGAAGTGCTGCAGGGGGAACTGGCGAAAGTCGGTATCCACATCGACCTGCGCGCCGTGGAAGAAGGCGCGCTGGTACGCCGCCAGCGCGACGGCGATTTCGGCATGATCTTCGCCGATACCTGGGGCGCGCCCTACGACCCGCACTCGTTCGTCAGTTCCATGCGCTACCCCGGCCACGCCGACTACATGGCCCAACGCGGCTTGGCGCTCAAGGACGAACTGGATGCGCGCATCGGCCAGGTGCTGGCCAGCACCGATGAACAGCAGCGCGCCGAGCAGTACCGCTTCATCCTCACCACCCTGCACGAGCAGGCCGTGTACCTGCCGCTGTCGTACCTGACCGCCATCAGCGTGCGCCGAAGCTCGGTGGACCAGGTGCAGTTCGGCAGCACCTTGTTCGATGTGCCGTTCGAAGCCATGACGCCAAAACAAGGAAACTGAGATGCTGCGCGATATCCTTCTGCGCCTGGTGCTGCTGGTACCCGTGATGCTCGGTGTGTCGCTGCTGGTGTTCACGCTGCTGCACCTGGGCAGCACCGACCCGGCGCTGGATTACCTGCGCCTGTCGCACATTCCCCCCACCGATGCCGCCGTGGCCGAAGTCCGCCACGCCCTGGGCCTGGACCGGCCCTTGTACATCCAGTACCTGACCTGGCTGTGGAAGGCCCTGCACCTGGACTTCGGCACGTCCTACCTGACCGGCCGGCCGGTGCTCGACGACCTGCTCTACTACCTGCCGGCGACACTGCAGCTCGGTGGCCTGGCCCTGGCCTGCACCCTGCTGTTGTCCATTCCACTCGGGCTGCTGGCGGCACGCTGGCAAGGCCGTTGGCCCGATCACCTGGTGCGTGCGGTGACCTTCCTCGGTGTGTCGATGCCGAATTTCTGGCTGGCCTTTCTGTTGATCGCGCTGTTCTCGTTGTGGCTGGGCTGGCTACCGCCGCTGGGCCGGGGCACGCTCGGGCACCTGGTGATGCCGGTGCTGGCCATCGCGCTGATGTCGATGTCGATCAGCGCCCGCCTGCTGCGCGCCAGCCTGCTGGAGGCCAGCGGCCAGCGCCATGTCACCTATGCCCGCGCCCGCGGCCTGCCCGAGCGCCTGGTCTGGCGCGACCATGTGCTGCGCAATGCCTGGCTGCCCTTCGTCACGGCCACCGGCATGCAGGTCGGCGAGCTGATCGGGGGGGCGCTGGTGATCGAGACCATCTTCGCCTGGCCCGGCGTGGGGCGCTTCGCAGTCTCGGCAGTGCTCAACCGCGACTTCCCGGTCATGCAGTGCTTCACCCTGCTGCTGACCGGGCTGCTGATGGTCTGCAACCTGGTGGTGGACGTGTGCTACGCCTGGCTCGACCCACGCAGCCGGCTGCAAGGAGCCTGTGCATGATCGCGTCTGCCATCCATCGACGCCAGGCACTGCGCGGCCAGGCGGGGCTCGTGCTGGGGCTGCTACTGGTCGGCCTGCTGCTGGTCCTGGCGCTGTTCGGCCAATCGCTGGCACCCCACGACCCTGACCTGGTCGACCTCGGCCAACGCTTGCTGGCGCCCGACGCCAGCCACTGGCTGGGCACCGATCACCTCGGCCGGGACCTGCTGTCACGCCTGATCGTCGGCACCCGGCTGTCGCTGGGCAGCGTGATGCTGACCCTGGCCCTGGTGCTCGCCCTGGGGCTGCTGGTCGGAGGCGTGGCCGGCTTCGTCGGTGGGCGCACCGAGCTGCTGCTGATGCGCCTGTGCGACCTGTTCATGGCCTTCCCGACCCTGGTGCTGGCGTTTTTCTTCGTCGCCCTGCTCGGCACCGGTCTGAGCAACGTGATCATTGCCATCGCCCTGTCGCACTGGGCCTGGTATGCGCGCATGGTGCGCGGCATGGTGATCGCCCAGCGCGGGCGTGAATACATGCTGGCCGCGCGCCTGGCCGGGGCCTCGCGCTGGACGCGCCTGCGCCAGCATGTACTGCCCAACATCGCCGGCCCCCTGCTGGTACTGGCGACCATGGACATCGGCCACATGATGCTGCATGTCTCGGGCCTGTCGTTCCTCGGCCTGGGGGTCACTCCGCCCAGCGCCGAATGGGGGGTGATGATCAACGACGCCAAGGAATTCATCTGGACCCACCCGCAGCTGCTGTTGCTGCCGGGGTCGATGATCTTTTTCTCGGTCATGGCCTTCAACCTGCTGGGCGATGCACTGCGCGACCGCCTCGATCCGACCCAGGAGCATCACTAGATGAGCCCCTATTCCCTTGAAGCCCGCGGCCTGCGCATCGAATCCAGGACCGCTGCGCTGGTCCACGGCGTCGACCTGCAAGTGCGCCGTGGCGAAGTCTGCGCCCTGGTCGGCGCCAGTGGCTCGGGCAAGTCCCTGAGCTGCCTGGGCATGCTCGACCTGCTGCCGGCCGGCCTCAGGCTGACCCAGGGCCAATTGCTGCTCGACGGCCAGCCGCTCGCCGCCACACAGGTGCGCGGCCGCCTGGCCAGCCTGATCCTGCAAAACCCGCGCAGCGCCTTCAACCCGGTTCGCAACATGGCCGGCCATGGCCTGGAAACCCTGCGCCAGCGCGGCATCCGCGGCGCCGACGCCGAGGCGCGCATGGTCGACTGCCTGCAAGCGGCTGGCCTGCAGGACCCTGGCCGGGTGTTGCCGGCCTTTGCCTTCCAGCTCAGCGGCGGCATGCTGCAGCGCATGATGATCGCCCTGGCGCTGATGGCCGAGACGCCGTTCCTGCTGGCCGACGAGCCTACCAGTGACCTCGACGCCCTCAATCAGGCACGTTTTCTCGACCTGATCATGGAGCTGGTCGAACAGCATGGCCTGGGCGTGCTGCTGGTGACCCACGACATGGGCGTGGTGGCCCGCTGCGCCGACCAGGTGGTGGTGATGGACGCCGGCCAGGTTGTCGAGCGCGAGGCCGTTCACACGCTTTTCGAGCAGCCTGCCAGCGACACCGCGCGCACACTGCTGCAAGCCCACAGCACGCTCTGCGGGAGCCAGCCATGAGCCTGCTGCAGGTACACGGGCTCAGCCACGGCTATGCCACCGGCGGGCTGCTGCGCAGGCGCGGCTGGCTAGCGGTGCTAGACCGCATCGACCTGCAGTTGCAGGCAGGCGAATCGCTCGGTCTGCTGGGGCCCAGTGGCAGTGGCAAGAGCACCCTCGCCCGCCTGCTGCTGGGGCTGGAGACGCCCTCCCAGGGCGAGGTGGTTTTTGCCGGGGCGGCGGTCGACCAACTGCGGGGGGAGCGGGCAAGGCAATTCCAGCGCAACGTGCAGTTGGTGTTTCAGGACGCGCCCAGTGCATTCAACCCGCGGCGCAGCATTGGCTGGAGCATCGCCGAACCCTTGCGGCACCTGAGCGACCTGGATGCAGCGGCTCGCCGCGAGCGTACCGTCGAACTGCTGGAGCAGATGGGGCTGCGCGGCGAACATGCCGCACGCCTGCCGCACCAGCTCAGCGGTGGCCAACTGCAACGGGCCAACATCGCCCGGGCCCTGGCCCTCTCGCCCAGCCTGGTGATACTCGACGAAGCGCTGTCGAACCTGGACCGGGTCCTGCAGCTGCAATTGCTGCAACGGCTCGAGGCACTGCGGCGGGACAGCGGCACGGCTTTTTTGCTGATCACCCATGACTTGAGCCTGGTGCGTCACTTCTGCCAGCGGGTCGTGGTGCTCGATGCCGGGCGCATCGTCGAAGACCGCGTGGTGGACGCTGATCTGGCCTTCGAGCACCCCGCCGGGCAAGCGCTGCAAGCGGCCCTGTTGCCCGAGCGGCCGGTGAAGCGTCGGCAGCGTCTGTGAGATCGAGCGCCGCTTGCGCGGCGCTCGATCGATACCTCTGGCTTTTCGCTCGCTAAAGGTTTGCCCAAGGTTACTTAAAGCGTCTCGTCCGAAATGCAGAAAGCATTTGCAGCGCATTGAATTTCTGCCAAGTCACAGTTGAACACAGACCTTCCTGTGTCTGGACTTGAGGTAAGCGATCATGGCGAACAATCAAGACAAAGGTACGACCAATCCCCAAGCCGGCAAAACCGGCCAGCAAGGCGGCCATGGATCCGGCGGCGACATGGCCGGCAAGCACAAAGGCGGTGAGCAATCGGGACGGATGCCGGAAGACAAGATGAACAAGGACTGGGATGCAACCCGCGATACCGCCGGCCGGCAAGGAGAAAACGCCCGCGACAAGCAAACGCCCGACAAGTCGGGCGCCATGGGCGGCAAGCCCGCCAGCGACCATCAGCAGCACAAGGACAAAGACCGCTGATAAGGTCGCTGGACGTTCATGACTGATCCAACCGCTGGTGCACGTTGGCAGCCTCGAGCTGCTAGCGTGCGCTCGTGACACCCCCTCCGCCTGTCTCGAGCGGCTTTCGACGCCCTGACAAGGCCTGCCCCCTGTGCAGGATCAGGTAAAGCAGGCCCGCCAGTGCCAGGCCTGCGATCCAGCTGATGTCTGCGCCTATGCGCTGGGCCAGGTAGCCTTCGAAGAACGAGAACTTCATGAACGGCACGGTGCCGATAATCGAGACGCCATAGACGATCAGGGTGCCCCTGTTCCAACGGCCATATCGACCCTGCGCATCGTAGAGGTCGTCGATGCTGTAGCGACCGCGTTGCACCAGGTAGTAATCCACCAGGTTGATCGCACTCCAGGGGATCAGAAGATAGAGCTGGCCGACCAGGATATCGGCAAAGAACCTGTCGAAGTGATATTGCGTGTGCACGGCAATGGCACAGGCCAGCACCGTGAGCAACGCCATGAGCAAGGTCTTGCTGCCCTGTCGAACCTGCTGCAGCCTGGCGAAGCCACTGAAAATCGTGGTGGTGGACATGTAGGCGCTGTAGAGGCACAACACGTTGTACTGGACCACGCCAAGCGCGACTACCAGCAACGCCGCTCTCGCCCACGGGCCGAACAGGCTGGCGACGGCGGTCCCGGGGTCGACCTGGAGTGCGGCAGGCACCACGGCGGCCAGCGTCGCCCCCAATGCCATCATGCCCAGGGAGCCCAGCGCGCAGCCAAAATAGGTGGTCCAGAAGGTATCCCGGGTGCGCACATCGGCCGGCAGGTAGCGGGAATAATCCGCCACATACGGACCGTAGCCCAGCGTCCAGGAAGCCGCCTGGGCGATCACCAGGTTGAAGACCGGCATCGAAAAACCGCCCGCGTCCACCTGGGCGGTCGCGGACACGCCCGCTCGCACCAGCAGCACGACCAGGGCGGAGCCGAACACCACCGAGGACAACAGGCTCATCCATGCGCCCAGGCGGTGGATGAGCTCGTAGCCGACAACGCCGATGATCATCGTCAGCACGCCGACGATCACGATGGCCTGGTCGTCACTGACCGGCAACAGGGCTTTCAACGGGTCACGCAGCAACACCCCGCTGGCGGCCATGAACAGCACGGCAGCCGTGACCATCACCAGCAACGGAATGGCGGCGCCGAAGACACCGAACTGGGCGCGGCTCTGGATCATCTGTGGCACGCCCAGATGTGGCCCTTGCGCCGAGTGGGCCGCCATGAACAGGGTGCCCAGCAGGCAGCCGACGACCAACCCTGCAAGCGTCCACATCAGGCTCAGCCCCGAAGCCACGCCCAATGTGCCGACCATCAAGGCGGTCACCTGCAGGTTGGAGCTGAACCACACCGTGAACAGCCGCCTTGGCCTGCCGTAGCGCTCGCTGTGCGGCACGAACTCGATACTTCGCGTCTCGATTCTCATGGCGCCACCTGCGCGTTGACGCCAGGGATCAAGGTAAAACGGAAGATGACGGGCAATGCATGTTTCATGACGCAGGTCCTCTCTATGGCAGCCATGGGAAGCGGCGGTTTGTTGTTGTTCAGAGGCAACGCAGTCTTGTTGTTTTCGGGCAGCAGCAACGGCTGCTTCAGCGCCGAATGCCAATCACACGCCCGCAGTATCCGGGGCGTGGTAGCGCCCGGTGAGCGCAGAAGATCGCGCTGATCTTCGCCTCGACGGCCGTGGCGAACTTCGCCCCGCGCCCGGTTTCACCGGCGATGTTCATCAGCATCTGTTCGCTGGCAGCCAACAGCTCGCCATCCCTGGGCCGGTACAGGTGATGGACGATGTGCAGCCGTTTGCCGTCATGGTCGATCACCTGGGTAAACACCTGCACCTGTTCCCCCAGCCGGGTCTCGCTCAGGTAATTGACATGGGCTTCGAGCGTGTACAGCGTATGGCCGTGGATCGCGCGGCCGCGCGTGTCAAGGCCGATATGGTCCATCAAGGCATCGGTCGCATGGCTGAACAGCAGGCAGTAGAAGGCATCACGCAGGTGCCCGTTGTAATCGATCCAGTCTTCGACGATGGTGGCCTGGTGAATCAGTAGCAGGTCGTTCACGGCTATGTCCTTGCACAAGTCGGGGGGCGGTTCAGAGATCGAGCACGAGGTTTTCTGAACGCGAGCGGGAGACGCAGATCATCATCACGTCGTTGTTGTTGCGCTCCGCGGCTGTCAGCACGCTGTCGCGATGCTCGGGAATACCCTCCAGCACGCAGATTTCGCACGAGGCGCAGGTGCCTTCCCGGCAAGAACTTTCCACACGAAGGCCATTGGCCTCGAGGACCTCAAGGATGCTTTTGTCCGCGGGTACTTCAAGCGACCTGCCGCTGCGGGCGAGCTGGACAGTGAAGGCTTTGTCCGCCCCCGAAGCCGTGGGCTGCCGGGGCGTGAACCATTCGAAATGCACCTGCCCATCGGGGAAGCCGCTGGCCGCGGCCTCGACAGCAAGCATCAACGGGGTCGGCCCGCAGGTGTAGATGTGAACATTGGCCGGTTGCCTGGCGATCGCGGCCGCGATGTCGAACAAGCCACCGGCCTCATCGTCGGCATGCAAGGTGACCCGGTCGCCAAACCCGCCAAGCGTTTCGAGAAAGGCTGCACGCTGACGATTGCGCACCAGATAGAACAGGTGCCAGGGACGCCCGTTGGCCTCGCACCACTGGATCATCGACCACACCGGCGTGATACCGATGCCGCCAGCGAAGAACACCAACTGCGGCGCGTCTTCTTGCAGTGGAAAATGGTTGCGCGGCGGGCTGACCTTCAGCGTGTCGCCCACCTTCAGCGATCGATGCACGTGCCGGGAACCACCCCGACTGCTGGGCGACAGGCCCACGCCCAGGCAATAGCGGTGAGTCTCCCGGGCGTCATTGCACAGGGAATATTGGCGAACGATGTTGCCAGGCAAATGCAGCTCGACATGCGCGCCGGGCTTGAACGGTGGCAGCGCTTGGCCAGTGGTTGAGCGCAGTTCGATGACCATGACGCCCTTGGCTTCGGCGGTCAGGTCGGTTATCTGCAGGTTCAGGACTTCATCAGGCATGGCTAACCTCACGCACGGCTAACTGGCCCGAGACGCTGCACGCCTCGGGCCCGGACTCAACGGCGCCGCAGCGGCGCGGTTGCCTTCAACATCTGAGTGATCAGCTGGTCCCGATCGCTCGCCAGTGATGCCCAGCTGCTGGCGCCGGCTTCCTGAGCGACGCCCTCGACCAGCAAGGCGGCCGTCTGTGCATCCAGCCGGGGGTCACCCAGGTCATCCCACCAGCCGTTGAAGCTGTCGCCGTACTTCTGGCAAAAGGCACTCAGGCCTTGCGCCCCACCGCCCAGGTGGAACAGCAGGGTTGGCCCCATGGCCGCCCAGCGCAACCCCGGCCCGGCCCACACCGCCTTGTCGACGTCCTCGACGCTGGCGACGCCGCTCTTGACCAGGTGAATGGCTTCGCGCCACAGCGCGGCTTGCAGGCGGTTGGCGACATGCCCCTTCACCTCACGGTTGACCCGGATGGTCACCTTGCCGACCAGTGCATAGAACCGTTCGGCCTGCTCGACCACGCCCGCAGCGGTCTTGTCGTTGCCCATGACCTCGACCAGCGGGATCAGGTGTGGCGGGTTGAACGGATGGCCGAGAATGAAGTGCGACGGGTTCTTCCACCCCGCCTGCATCTCGCCCAGGCGCAGGCCGGAAGCGGACGAAGCGACGATGGCGCCTGGCTTGAGGGCCGCTTCCAGCCGGGCGAAGAGTTCATGCTTGACTGCAATGCGCTCCGGCACGCTTTCCTGCACGAAGTCGGCATGCTGCACGGCGCTCGCCACATCGTCATGGAAACTCAGTTGGCCCGGCTCGGCATTCACCAGGCCCAGCTCGCGCAGGGTCGGCCAGGCATTGTCGATGTAGCTGCGCACATCGGCTTGCTGGGTCGGTGACGGATCATGCACCGCGACGTTGCGCCCCGACGCCAGGAACAGTGCAGCCCAGCTGGCACCGATCACCCCGGCGCCGATTACCGCGACATTGTGGAATTCACTCATCAGTAGAACCTCGGTTTTGAAGGGAAAGCCTGGCACTCAATGGTGCGCGAGCATGACGTGGCGAATGCTGGTGTAGGCGTCGAGGGCAAACACCGACATGTCGCAACCGTGGCCTGAACCTTTCATCGCGGCCCAGGGCATTTCCGGCGTGGCGACGCCGTGGGTATTGACCCAGGTAAAGCCGTAGCGAAGCCGGCTGCTGGCCGCCATGGCGCGGCCACTGTCACGGGTCCAGAGCGACGAGGCCAAGCCATAGCGGCTGGCATTGACGATCGCCACCGGGTCCTGGTCCGGCGTGAAGCGCGACAGCGAGATCACTGGGCCGAATAGCTCCTGGGTGGCGATTTCCGCGTGGTGGTCGACATCGGCCACCACGGTCGGGCTATAGAAGAACCCGCCGCCAGGCTGCGCCATGCCCCCGCTGACCACCTCGGCACAGGCGCGGGCACGCTCGACGAACCCCGCCACCCGTTGCCGGTGCAGCTCGCTCACCAGCGGCCCCATTTCCGTCCCGCTCGCCCGCGGCGCGCCGACCTTGATCGACGCGGCTGCCTCGGCCAGGGCGCAGACGACGCGCTCGTAGACCTTGCTGGCGACCAGCACCCGGCAGGGTTGGGCGCAGTCCTGGCCGGCATTGAAGAACGCCGTGGCGCGCAAGGTGGCGACCAGCTTGTCGATATCGGCGTCTTCGTAGACGATCACCGGCGCCTTGCCGCCCAGCTCGACATGCACCTGGCGCATCTGCTGCGCCGCGGCGCGCATGGCCGCGCTGCCGGTAGCCGGCGAGCCGGTGATGCTCACGGCTTCGATGCCGTCGGCATTGATCAGCCGGGCCCCCAGGGTGCTGCCGACCCCGTGCACGATGTTGACGACCCCCTTGGGCAGCACATCGGCCAGCAGCTGCCCCAGCCGCAGGGTCGACAGCGGGGTCAGCTCGGAGGGCTTGAGCACCACGCTGCAGCCGGCGGCCAGCGGCGCCGCCAGCTTCCAGGCCGCCATCATCAGCGGGTAGTTCCACGGCGCGATGGCCGCCACCGGGCCGATCGGGTCGCGCCGGATCAGGCTGGTATGCCCAGCCACGTACTCGCCGGCCGCCACGCCGGCCAGGGTGCGCGCCGCACCGGCAAAGAAGCGGAAGGTGTCGAGGGTCAGCGGCATCTCGTCTTCGAGCGCCGATGGCCAGGGCTTGCCGACATTCTGGCTTTCCAGTGCGGCGAGTGCTTCGGCGTGTTGCCCGACCACCTCGGCAATGTCCAGCAGCAGCCCGGCCCGCTGCGCCGGGGTGGTTTTCGAGTAACCCTCGAAGGCTTCCCGGGCGCCGCGCACGGCAGCGTCCAGTTGCGCCTCGTCGGCCTGGCCGACGCTGGTGATTGCCTCCCCGGTGGACGGGTCGATGACCGCCAGGGGGGCAGCGGCGCCTTCGACGAGCTCGCCGTTGATCAATAGTCTGGTATGCATGGCGTATCCCCACTCACAGGGTGATCTTGTCGCGACCTTTCAAGCCCAGGCGCGCCCGGGCTTCTTCAGGCGTGGCCACCTCGAGCCCAAGGTGCTCGACGATCGAACGGATCTTCAGCACCTGCTCGGCATTGCTCCTGGCCTTCTCGCCGGCGCCGATGAACAGGCTGTCTTCCAGGCCCACCCGGACGTTGCCGCCGAGCATCGCCGCCTGGGTGGCAAATGCCATCTGGTGCTTGCCCGCCGCCAGCACCGACCACTCGTAGTCCTTGCCGAACAGCTTCTGCGCCACGCTGTGCATGTGCATCAGGTTGTCCGGGTCCGCACCCACGCCACCGAGCACGCCGAACACGATCTGGATCAGGAACGGTGGCTTGACCCAGCCCTGGTCGATGATCCACGCCAGGTTGTACAGGTGCCCGAGGTCGTAGCATTCGAACTCGAAACGGGTGCCGTGGCCGTCGCCCAGTTCCTTGACGATGTACTCGATGTCGGCAAAGGTGTTGCGGAAAATGAAGTCGCGGGTGCTGTCGAGAAAAGCCGGCTCCCAGTCATGCTTCCAGTTGGCGTACTTGGCCTTCATCGGGAAGATGCCGAAGTTCATCGAACCCACGTTCAGCGACGCCATTTCCGGGCTGACCGCCAGGGCGGCACGCAGGCGCTCTTCGCGGGTCATGCCCAGGCCCCCGCCGGTGGATACGTTCAGCACCGCGTCGCTCTGGCGGTGGATCTGCCCCATGAAGTCCTGGAACAGCTCAGGACGAGGGTCGGGCTTGCCGGTTTCAGGGTTGCGGGCATGCAAGTGGATGATCGAGGCGCCGGCCTTGGCCGCTTCGATCGACGAATCGGCGATCTGCTGCGGGGTGATCGGCAGGTACTCGGACATGGTCGGGGTGTGCACGCCACCGGTGGTGGCGCAGGTGATGATGACGGACTTTGGCATGGCAAGGCTCGCGGTTCAGGGGATGGATTCGGGCGGCAGGCCGCCGCTGCTCAGGGCTTCACGGAGCGTGCGTAAGCGTCGAGCACCAGGCCGTGGAAGTGGTGCAAGGCATGCTCGGACTTGCCCGAGCCATTGGGGTCGGTGACGATGCGGCCCTGGTCGAAGGCCGGGGTCTGCATGCCGCGCTGGACGTTCTCGACCAGGGCGATGTCCTCCACCTGCAGCACTTCGTCCAGGTAACGAATGGCTTCTTTTTCCATGTCGTCCGGCTCGGGCGATTCCAGGAAGAAGTCATAGGTTTCGAAGGTGCGGTCCGGCCCCATGGGCACGATGTTGAGCACGATCATCGAGCTGCGCCCGGGGTAGCGCATCAGGCAGGTGTTGGGCCACAGCCACCAGACGGCGTGGGTGCGCACGCTGGCCTTGGACACGTCGTAGGCCGAGTTCTGGCCTTTGCCGGCTTCGGCCATGTGGCTGGAATAGATGCCGTGGGTCTGCACCTTGTAGGTGTCCATGTCGACCAGGGTGCAGAAGTCCTTGTGCGCGGTCGGGCAGTGGTAGCACTCGAGGAAGTTGTCGACCACGTTCTTCCAGTTGGACTTGATCTCGTAGGTCAGGCGGTGGGCGAAGGTGAGCCTGTCGATGTCTGGCGCCCAGTGCTGTATTTCCCTGGCCAGGTCGCCGGACTGCGCGTGCAGGGGCGCAGCCAGCGGGTCCAGGTTGACGTAGACGAAGCCACAGAACTCCTCGACCTGCACCGGCGTCAGGTGGATCTGTTCCTTGTTGAAGTCTTTCAAGCCGCCCACGTGCGGCGCCGCGACCAGGTTGCCGTTCAGGCCGTAGCACCAGGAGTGGTAAGGGCAGACGATGCGGCGGGTCTTGCCCTCACCTTGCAGCACCGGGTGGGCACGGTGCTTGCAGACGTTGTAGAACGCCCGCAGGCTGCCGTCCTGGTCACGTACCACGGCGATCGGGTGCCCGGCGATGTCGACGGTGGTGTAGCTGCCCGCTTCGCGGACCTTCTCGACGTGACACACCCACTGCCAGCTTTTCGCCAGGATGGCCTGCTGGTCGAGACGGAACCATTGCGGTTCGACATACGCTTCGGCACGCAGCGACTGGGACAGCAAAGGATCCGGGTGGTAGCCCTGTTTGATCGATTCGAATTGGCGAGGATGCAGCAACTCAGACATATCAACGGCCCTTTTATTATTCCGGGCAAGGTGTCCTGCCCGTTCTGTGGGGTTGATGATGGTCTGGGGCCGAGTGGTTAAATGTGCAAAATCCGCCGTATTTTATGCTTTTCAGGACATTGTCGTTTTTGAGCAAGTGTCACCTGGAAACGACCGTCATGGCCGCGCCATGCCGCGCTGGTGCATCGGCCAGGCGCGGTAATCGAACGGCACCCTGCCCTCCTGGCGGTCCTGGCGTGGAGTCAGGCCGAAGCGTTCGCGGTAGGCACGGCAGAAATGCGACTGGTTGGGGAAGCCCGAAGCGACGCCGACCTTGGTCAGCGCCAGGTCGGTCTGGGTAACCAGACCCCGCGCCCGGTCCAGGCGGATATCGCGGTAGTACAGCGCCGGGCTCTTGTGCACCACCTGGCGGAACAGGCGATCGAGCTGGCGCTGGGAGATGCCCACCTGTTCGCACAGCGCCGGAATGCCGATGACCTCCTCCAGGTGCCGCTCCATCAGCTTGATCGCCTGGCGCACCGGCACCGGGATGGTATGCCCCAGCGGCTGTTGCGCCTCCGGGTTCTGCTGGGCACTGCCGGGGCGGAACTGCTGATGAAACACATAGCGCGCCGCCTCATTGGCCAAGGTCTCGCCGTGCAGGTTGCGAATCAGCTGCAACGCGGTGTCGGTCGCTGCCGCGCCGCCGCAACAGGTGATGCGCTGCTGGTCGAACACATACAGGTCTTCGACGATGCTGACATCGGCATACAGCTCCTGCAGCGCATCGATGTGCTCGTAGTGCGCGGTGGCCCGCCGCCCCTTGAGCAACCCCGCTTCGGCCAGCAGGAATGTGCCGGTATCCAGCCCGCCGAGCAGGCAACCCCTGCTCGCCCAAGCCCTGAGTACACCCTGCAGGTAACTGCTGTGGTGCCTTTCCGGGGCCCAGCTGCACGACAGCATCACCAGGTCCCAGGCCTGCTCCCGCAGGTTGGCCAGCGACTGGGTAAACAGGTCCATGCCGTTGGAGGCGCGGATACCCCCGCCCTCGACCGAAGCGAAGGCCCATTGGAAGCGGCTTTCGCCACTGAGGTAGTTGGCGGCCCGGAACGGGTCGACGAAGGCGGTGGTGGCGGCGGCGTTGAAGTCGGGGAAGACGATGACCAGAAAGTTGAACACGGCGGCCTCGATCAGCGATTGGAGCAGCGATGATAAGGCAACAATAACGGGTAGGAGCGAGTCTTGCTCGCGATGCGCCGCGTGAGCGGCGCTCGTTCTCAATGCATCAACCTACCGATTTCAACTGCGGGCGCCCTTCAAGGCGCTCCAGCATCGTCGAGCAGTACCAGTCATCGAACTGGCAGACACCATTTTCGGCGTTCTCCGAGAACGGACCTGGCTCGTAGCTCGGCGAGGAAACACCGGCGTGGGTCCCTTCCACCAGGCGCCGATCCTGGTCGTTGGTGGCGATCCAGACCTTGGTGAGGCGCTCCAGGTCATAGTCGACGCCCTCCACCGCAGACTCAGGCACCAGCCACTTGGTGGTGACCAGGGTCTCGCCCGGGCCAATCGGCAACACGCGGAAACTCAGTGCGTGGTCGCCGAGGAAGTGGTTCCAGGTCGACGGGTAGTTGAAGTACAGCAGCGCACCAATGTCCGCCTCGCCGCTCTTGTCCAGCCGCCCCGCCACTGCCGGCTTGCCATCCATCGTGTAGCTGACCGCGCCGGCGGACAGTGGAATACGGGTCATGCGGAAGCGCCCGAGCGGGTCCATGTTCAGGCGGCTTGGCATGCCCGCCGCTTCACAGCGGTCCCAGTGGGCCACCAGCTCTGGATCGTCGTCACCGCCCACGCCTTGCACCGACAGGTTCTCGACGAAGGAGTTGAGCAGTTCCGGATGGGTACCGTCGCAGTGGTAGCACTCACGGTTGTTTTCGAACACCAGCTTCCAGTTGCCCTTCTCGATCAGGTTCGACTCGAAGGCGACCTTGGCGTTTTCCAGGAAGTGCGGCGCGATGAAGGGGCTGACGGCCGCGCGGAAGCTGGAGAAATCAGGGGCTTTTTCGGCGACGCAGACATAGATGTAGGTGTGCACCACTTCGACATGAACAGTCTTCAGGCCGTAGTTGGCGCGGTCGAAGTCCGGGCCCATGTTGCCGGCGTAGATCAGGTTGCCATCGAGCTCGAACGTCCACTTGTGATAAGGGCACACCAGCTTGGCCACTTTGCCGCTGGCGTGCTCGCAGACCTTGGCGCCACGATGGCGGCAGGCGTTGTGGAAGGCGCGCACCTCGCCATCCTTGCCGCGCACCACGGCTACCGGGTAGTCGCCGATCTGCAGGGTGAAATACTGGCCCGCCTTGGGGATTTCGAACGAATGCCCGGCGAACACCCAGTCCTTGTGCCAGATGTGCTCGAGGTCCTGGCGATACACCTCAGGATCGAGATAAAGCTGACGCGGCAAAACATGGCGCGGCTTGCGCTGCTTGATCAGGCCAATCACGGCTTCGTTGCTGTTCATTATTATCCTCCACGCACCTGAGCGCCGTATTGCCTGGTGCCATTTTTGAGTACCACGGTGTCTGGATCATCGTGCCTTGGCGACAAGTAGCCTATCGTCCTTGACCCCATCCAGCGCGAGTGACACCCATACTACGCAGTGCCCATGATTTTTCATCGGCATAAAAATTCCATGTCGCATAACTTGAAGTCATGCGAACACTTACTTAACTTTCACACTGGACAGCCGCCAACAGAGGGCCGTATGTTAGAAAAACACCTTGGCCATCAAGTGTCATACGCTCGCTCTTATTCGCACTCGCAAGTCGTGCATTGAACCGATAACAAAACGTTATCCAAAACGCCTGGAAACATGAGTGGGTCAAGCATCTGGCTTGGGCTGCTGGGTGCCCCGATGAATACAACTACAAGAACATTCAGTCGTACGTTCGCAGACCGCAACCTGGGCTTCATCAGCCAGGCGCAAACCGAACGCAAGACCTCCAGGGTAGGCTTTCTCCTGCTCGAGCACTTCTCGTTGCCGTGCTTCACCCAGGCACTGGATGTGCTGGTCACGGCAAACCTGATCGCGCCGGGCGCCGTTCGCGTTCATACCTTCAGCCATGACCACGGCGAAGTCATCAGCGACCTGGGCATCCCCGTCAGGCCGGACACGCCGCTGACCGACATTCGCCTGTCCGACCTCGACCTCATGGTGATCTGCGGCGGCTTGCGTGCGGCCAGGACGGTACCGAGCTGGTTATCGGCGCTGCTGCGGAAAATCGCCAGGCTCCCCATCGCCCTCGGCGGCCTGTGGAACGGTGCCTGGTACCTGGCTGACGCCGGGCTGCTGGATGGCTATCGCTGCGCCATCCACGCCGAGCAACGCACGGCGCTGGCCGAACGCGCGCCCCATGCCAACGTCTGCCATGAGCCCTCGGTGTTCGACAGGAACCGGATGACCTCGGCCACGCCCAACGGTGCCTTCGACATGATGATTCACTGGCTGGCCCATGGCGCCGGCCTGCAGCTCGCAGATGCGGTGCTGGACAGGCTCGACGCCGACCAGAGCAAGCACCGCAGCGTCCAGAGGCCGCAGCAGCCCAAGGTCAGCAAGCCGTTGCGCGAAGTCATTGCACTGATGGAGTCGAACCTTGAAGAGCCGCTGAGCCCAGGGCAACTTGCCGACGTCGTCGGGCTGTCGGTGCGCCAGGTCCAGCGGCTGTTCAAGGACCAGTTGAACACCACCCCGCAGAAGTATTACTTCCAACTAAGGATTACCGAGGCGCGGCGGCTTATACAAAACTCCAGCGCCTCGATCTTCGATGTTTCCATCGCCTGCGGCTTCGTTTCCTGCACGCACTTCAGCAGGTCCTACAGCGCCTTCTTCGGGCACCCGCCATCCAAAGAAATTCGCTATGAAATCTGAGCGGTAGCCCGAATACCGCAATGCCTTGTGATTCGACGCGCTGTATTGGCGCGTCATGAGCGTGGTTGCGCTCACTGCCTGCCTTGAACCGTCCAATGACAAAAAAAACGTGGAGATGCAATTGTGTCCAAGCATGCGTTACCGCCTGTAAAGGCCATGTCCGATAAACAACGAAAGTTCATCACGAAACTCACCCTGCTGATTGCTGGGGGCATGTTGATCGATGGTTTCATCCTCGGCGCCATCGGCATCGTCATGCCGGCCATCAGCAACGACTTGCAACTTTCCCTGGCCTGGCAGGGGCTGATCGGCGCCTCCGCCCTCATCGGCATTTTCCTCGGCGGGCCACTGGGTGGCTTGCTGGCCGACAAGATTGGCCGCAAGCCCATGTTCACCATCGACCTGGCGATATTCCTGGTGGGCTCGGTTCTGCAATTTTTCGTGACCGAGGCCTGGCAACTGTTTGCCGTGCGCCTGGTGATGGGGGTCGCCATTGGCGCCGACTACGCCATCGGCTGGCCGCTGCTGGCCGAGTTCGCGCCGGCGCGCCTGCGTGGCAAGCTGCTCTGCCTGCAGGAGGTTGGCTGGTATGTCGGCTACCTGGCGTCATATGCCATCGGCTGGGTACTGACGGTTTCCGACAGCGCCAACTGGAACGTCATCCTCGGGCTGAGCACCGTGCCGACCGTGATCGTGCTGCTGGCCCGGCTGGGCACACCGGAGTCGCCGCGCTGGCTGATGAGCAAAGGGCGAACCGAGGAAGCGCTGGCCCTGGCCGAACAGTACATGGCGGCGGATGAGCGAACGGACCTGGGAACCAAACCGCAAGGCAAGCCACTGGGTTTCGCCAGCCTGTTTTCCCCGGCATACGCCAAGGCGACGATTTTCGTCTCGGTGTTCTGGATCTGCCTGGTGACGCCGTACTTTGCAATCGGCACCTTCGTCCCCACCGTGCTCGAGCACCTCGGCCTCGAAGACGGCCTGACCGGGGGGCTGGCCATCAACGCCATCGCCGTGGGCGGCACGCTCATCGCCGTACTGCTGATCGAAAAGGTCGGGCGTCGCCAGCTGGCGATTCCACCGTTCGCCATCGCTACCCTCGCCCTGTTCGTGGTGGCCTTTTTCTGGAACGTATCGCCGCTGGTGACCGTGGGCTGTTTCCTGGTGTTTTCCCTGGCCAACGCCATTTCCACAACCCTCACCGGCGTGTATCCGGGCGAGGTGTTCCCGACTGAAATCCGCGGCGTCGGGGTCGGCTTCGCGACCGCAGCCTCACGCGTCGGCGCAGCGGCAGGCACCTTCCTCCTGCCGCTGTGCGTGCAAGCCTACGGCATCACCACAACCGTGCTGATTGCCGGGGGGATCAGCCTTTTCGGGGTCATCGTCACCTACTTCCTGGCCCCGGAGACCAAGGGCAAGCTGCTGAGCGAAACGTCTGCACCAGCGCCTGGGCACTCTCGTGCCCGTTTGACCCAGACCTCTGCAGCCCGGCGACACTTTGAAGCAGGGGCAGATTGACGCACCTCCATCTCGATCATACAATCTGTATACACACTGTATTTCGCTAGTGAGAATCAGTGCGTTTCACCGATTCGGCCCGGTCGTCCGGCGAATGCTGGCGCCAGGGCGTTGCAGTCGGCCGCAGACACCTTTGATTGAGATGGATGTAAATGGCAGTTACCCGCAGGAAAGTACTTATTGGGGCCGGCGTCGGCGCAGGTGTGGTTGCAGCCGGTGGCGCAGCCACGCTGCTCAACGACGGCATCCCGGCCGACCCGGCCTCGCTGGTGCGCGTCGATGCGCTGCCACGCGACGATTCGTCCCCAGGCTGGTTCCACACCAGCCGCGTGCGCCAGCCCAAGGCGCCATTGATCGGCGACGACCAGGCACCGTGGGTGGTGATCGGTGGCGGCTTCACCGGCCTTGCCGCCGCACGCCAGCTGGCCCTGAACTTCCCGCAGGACAAGGTGATCCTGGTCGAAGCCCAGCAGGTCGGCTTCGGTACCTCGGGCCGTAACGCCGGCTTCCTGATCGACGTGCCCCACGACATCGGTGCACCGGACTACATCGGCGACAAGACCAACGCCAAGAACATCCTGCACCTGAACCAGCGTGGCCAGGGCATCCTTCGCGACCTGGTCGAACAGCACAACATCGTCGACGCCCACCTGCGCCACTCCGGCAAATACCAGGCTGCCATCGAGGACAAGGGCATCGCGGTACTCAACGCCTACCGTGGCGGCCTCGAAGCCCTGGGCGAGAAGGTCGAGCTGATCGAAGGCAACGAGCTGAAGGACCGCATCGGCACCTCGTTCTACCGCAAGGCGCTGTACACTCCGGGCACCATGCTGGTGCAGCCCTCGGCACTGGTCAAAGGCCTGGCCGACAGCCTGCCGGAGAACGTCACCCTGTACGAAGACACGGTGATCACCGCCGTCGACTATGGCCAGCAGATCGTCCTGCATCACCCGACCGGCCGCATCACTGCGGGCAAGCTGATCCTGGGCAACAACCACTTCGGCCAGCACTTCGGCTTCCTGCAGAACCGCATGCTGCCGATCTTCACCTACGGCAGCCTGACCCGTCCGCTGACCGCGGCCGAACAGGCCAGCATCGGTGGCCAGGAATTCTGGGGCGTGATCCCGGCCGACCCGTTCGGCTCCACCCTGCGCCGTACCCACGACAACCGCATCCTGGTGCGCAACAGCTTCAGCTTCAACCCGGATGGCCGCTCCAAGGATGGCTACACCGACAAGGTCCGTGCCGCCCACCGCCTGTCGTTCGAGCGCCGCTTCCCGACCCTCACCGAGGTGCCGTTCGAGCACACCTGGGGCGGTGGCCTGGGCATGACCCGCAACGGTGCCGGCTTCTTCGGCGAACTGCGCGAGAACGTCTACGGCGCACTGGCCTGCAACGGCCTGGGCACCGTGCGCGGCACCGCCACCGGCACCCTGCTGGCCAACATGCTGGCAGGCAAGATGGAGCCACTGACCGAGTTCCTGCTGTCCGCACCCAAGCCTAACTGGAACCCGCCACAGCCGGTGCTGTCGATGGGCGTCAACTTCACCCTGCGCACCGGCCAGGCGAAAGCTGGCCTGGAAGCCTGACCCGACAGGCTGGCGCCGCGCGCGCCAGCCTTCTTCCTTTTTCACAAGCAGAGAACACCATGGGCATTTTTGATTGGAAACACTGGATCGTCCTGCTGGGCGTCGTGGTCCTGGTCTTCGGCACCAAGAAGCTGAAGAACTTCGGCGGCGACCTGGGCGAATCGATCAAGGGCTTTCGCAAAGCCATGAGCGAAGATGAGCACTCGCCCAACCCCGCCACTGCACAGCCGGTACAGAACAGTGCACAACAGCAGCAGAACGTCTGAAGCATGTTCGGAATCAGCTTCAGCGAACTGCTGCTCGTCGGCCTGGTCGCCTTGCTGGTGCTCGGCCCTGAGCGCCTGCCGGGCGCCGCACGTACCGCCGGGCTGTGGATCGGCCGCCTGAAACGCAGCTTCAACGCCATCAAGGCCGAGGTCGAACGCGAACTCGGTGCCGACGATATCCGTCGCCAGCTGCACGACGAGCATCTGTTGCAACCCCCCACCACCGCGCCCGAACCGCCTCAACCGCCGCGAGCCCCATGAGCGAAAACCCGCAACACGACCAGCCTATGCCGCTGGTCTCGCACCTGACCGAACTGCGTACCCGTCTGCTGCGCTGCGTGGCGGTCATCTTCGTGATCTTTGCCGGGCTGTTCTCCTTCGCCCAGCAGATCTACACCCTGGTCTCGGCGCCCCTGCGCGATCACCTGCCGGCCAACGCGACGATGATCGCCACCGACGTGGCCTCGCCGTTCCTGACGCCGTTCAAGCTGACCATGATCGTCTCGCTGTTCCTGGCCATCCCGTTCATCCTCCAGCAGATCTGGGGCTTCATCGCGCCCGGGCTGTACCGCCAGGAAAAACGCATCGCAGTGCCGCTGCTGGTGTCGAGCATCCTGCTGTTCTACGCAGGCATGGCCTTCGCCTACTTCCTGGTGTTCCCGCTGATGTTCAGTTTCTTCGCCGCCGCCACCCCGGCCGGCGTGGCCATGATGACCGACATCGCAAATTACCTCGATTTCGTCATGACCCTGTTCTTCGCCTTCGGCGTCGCCTTCGAGATCCCGGTGGCGGTGGTGCTGCTGGTGTGGATCGGCGTGGTCGACGTGAAGTACCTGAAAAGGATCCGCCCGTACGTGATCATCGGCTGCTTCGTGGTCGGCATGATCCTCACGCCACCGGACATCTTCTCCCAGACCCTGCTCGCCGTGCCCATGTGGCTGCTGTTCGAGATCGGCGTGCTGTGCGGCGGGCTGATTCGCCAGCGCGGCGCCGCTGACGACCGTCGATGCCTGACGGCGACGCGCTAGGCCAGCCAGCCCTGTACCAGCCTTACCCAGAAGCTGGCACCGACGGCCAGGATCTGGTCGTTGAAGTCGTAGCCCGGGTTATGCACCATGCACCCGCCCCGGCTGCCAGTGCCATTGCCGATATAGGCATAGCAGCCGGGTACCTGTTCGAGCATGTAGGCGAAATCCTCGCTGCCCATCACCGGCCGGAATTGCGCGTCCACTCGCGCATCGCCCAGCAGGTCGCGCGCGATAGCGGCGGCGAACTCGGTCATGCGTCGGTCGTTGACCAGTACCGGGTAGCCACGGTCGTAGCGGATATCGGCCTGCAGCCCGAAGCCTTGCGCCTGGCCTGCGACCAGCGCGCGGATGCGCTGTTCGACCCGCTGCCGTACCTCGGCGTCCAGCGTGCGCACCGACAGGCGCATCTCGACCTGTTCGGGGATGATGTTGAACGCCTCGCCCGCCTGCACGCTACCGACCGAAATCACCGCGGCATCGAGGGGGTCGACATCACGCCCGACGATCGTCTGCAACGCCAGGATAATGGCGCCTGCCGCCGGCATCGGGTCACGCGCACGGTGGGGAAACGCACCGTGGCCGCCCTCGCCACGCAAGGTGACGGTGACGTTGTCGGAGGACGCCGTCATCGGCCCCTCGCAGAACGCCATGTCCCCCGCCGCGAGGCCTGGCATGTTGTGCAGGGCGAAGACCGCATCGCACGGGAACCTGTCGAACAGGCCATCATCCATCATCGCCCTGGCGCCGCCAAAGCCCTCCTCGGCCGGTTGGAAAATCAGGTTCAAGGTCCCCTCGAAGCCACCCGCCTGCGCCAGGTAGCGGGCCGCGCAGAGCAACATGGCGGTATGGCCATCATGCCCGCAGGCGTGCATCTTGCCCGGGTTCACGCTGGCATAGGGCAGGCCGGTATTCTCTGTCAGCGGCAATGCATCCATGTCCGCGCGCAGGCCCAGGGTGCGCGCCCCGCTGCCCGATCGCAGCACGCCGACCACACCGGTGCCGCCCAGGCCTCGATGGACTTCGTAGCCCCATTCGGTGAGGCACTCGGCGACCAGGTCGCTGGTCACGGTTTCCTCGAAGGCAAGTTCGGGACAGGCATGAATGCGTCGGCGCAACGCGATCGACTCGGCTGCGATGGCAGCGATGCCGGGCAGAACAGGGGACATGGTGTTTCCTCATGGGGCAGTTGTTGTGTGACAGCAGCCTATCGCCCATGGCCGCCGCTCATAAGCCAATCAATGGTGGCGGTGTTCACCGCGGATTGCCGCTGGGCAGCCAGCGGCGCAGCACCGATAATCCGCTCCCCCGTCGAGGCAATGGACCATCCATGAAGTACCACCAGCTCAAAGCCTTCGTCACCGTTGTCGAGGAAGGCAGCATTCGCGCGGCAGCACGGCATCTGCACCTGTCACCGGCGGCACTGACCAAGGCCATCAAGGAGCTCGAGCACGTCCTGGGCGTTTCGCTGATCGTGCGCACGACGCGGGGCGTGCAGTTGACCACGGTCGGCCAGCAGCTCAACGTCCGCGCCCGGCTCATCGTCGCCGAAATGCAGCGTGCCCGCGAAGACGTCGAACAGGCGCGCGACGGGGCCGTCGGCTCGCTGGCCGCAGCCATCACCCCGGCGACGGCCCTGACCATCCTGCCGGAAGCCTTCGCTGCGTTCCGCCGGCGCTTCCCGGCAGCGCGGGTCAACATCAGCGAGGGCTTTCCAGGCACCGCGTTACGCCAATTGCAGGACGGCACGCTCGACTTCGCCGTGCTGGCGATGGGCACCGACGCCATCGCCGACGCGTTCGAACACACCGAGCTCTACCAGAGCGAGCTGGTGGTGGTCGCACGCCACGGGCACCCGCTGGCACAGGCAACGCAACTGGCCGACCTGGTCGATGCCGACTGGCTGCTGAACCTGGCGCCGGACAGCTCGGCCCAGGTGCTGTTCGACGTCTTCCACCAACAGGGTCTGCCGATTCCGACGCGTATCGTCGAGTGCCTGAGCTACGGCGTCTCCCACGGCCTGGTCCAGGGCTCCGACCTGATCACGGCGATGCCGCGCCAGTTGCTGGACTTCAAGTGGCAGAGCTCGGTGTCGGTACTGCCCCTTGCCCACGCCATCCCGCCCATCTCGATGCAGATCATCACCCGGCGCAACAGCCCGCCTACCCCGGCGGCCAGCCTGTTGATCGATTGCCTGCGCGACGCTGCCAGAAGACGGCGGCTTGCCTGAGCCGCCCGCCCGCAGGTGGCAAACCACGGTGAACACCGTGGCTATTCGTTGGCTCGTTAACGCGCCTTGGAGCCCGTAGCCTTGCCCTGCGTCCACCGGGGAAGCCTGGGTGCGGCGCACGACAACCTGAGCTCGATCACTCGAAGAACAAGAATCGGAGAGCCCTTCATGCGTGAAACATCGAAACACCGCGCCTTCACCACTGTTTTCCTGGTCGAGTTATGGGAGCGCTTCGGCTTCTATGGCATGGCCGCACTGCTGGTGTTGTACATGGTCGACAACCTCGGCTTCGAGGACAGCCGCGCCAACCTGACCTGGGGCGCCTTCAGTGCCCTGGCGTTCGCCGCACCCGCCATCGGTGGCTGGCTCGGCGACCGGGTGCTCGGCGCACGCCGCACCATGGTGACCGGTGCCGTGGTGCTGTGCAGCGGCTACCTGATGCTGGCGCTGGCCAGCCAGGATTTGCCCAGCCTGTTCGCGGCGCTGAGTGTCGTCGTGGTCGGCAACGGCCTGTTCAAGGCCAACGCCGCCAGCCTGGTACGCCGTATTTACCAAGGCGATGAGGCACGCATCGACAGTGCGTTCACCACCTACTACCTGGCGATCAACCTTGGCGCAGCCGCCTCGATGCTGGCGACCCCCTGGATCAAGGACCACTGGGGCTGGAACGCGGCATTCGCCGTCTGTTGCGCCGGCATGGGCATGGGCATCCTGAATTTCCTGTTGAGGTACCGTACGCTGGCGCGCATCGGCACGCCGGCCGACGAGCGACCGGTCTGCTGGAAACGCGTCGGCGGCATCGCCGCCGGCGCTGTCGTCCTGAGCCTGTTCACTGCGCAGGTACTCGAACACAGCTTGCTGGCGACCTTCACGCTGTGGGCCGCCGGGCTCGGCATCCTGTCGATCTTTCTTTATCTGACCGTCAAGGCGGCGCCGGCGGAACGCGCCGGCCTGATCGCTGCCCTCCTGCTGACCGCCCAGGTGTTCCTGTTCTTCATCTTCTATCAGCAGCAGTACACCTCGATCACGCTGTTCGCGCTGCGCAATGTCGACCCCCGCTTCACCTTCCTGGGGCACACGCTGTTCACCTGGAGCGCGGCCCAGTTCCAGGCGCTCAGCGGCATCTGGATCATCGTGCTGGGGCCCCTGCTGGTGCTGCTTTACGACAGGCTGGCCAAGCGTGGCCACGACGCACCGGTCGCCGTGAAGTTCACCCTGGGTTTCGCGGCGGTCGCGGCCAGTTTCTTCCTGCTCGCGGTGAGCGGCCAGTTCGCGGTAGCCGGCCGCGTCTCGTCCTGGTTCGTGGTCTGGAGCTATGCGCTGTACGCACTCGGCGACTTGCTGATCAGCGGCCTGGGCCTGGCGATGATCTCGCGCTACGTGCCGGTGCGCATGAGCGGCTTCATGATGGGCGCCTACTTCGTTGCCGCCGGCGTGGCGCAGTACCTGGGGAGTGCAGTGGCCAACCTTGCGCAGTTGCCGCCAGCCGGCATGCAGGCGAGCCTGTCGTTGCCGCTCTACGTAGGCTTGTTCAACGGGCTGGGCTGGGCGGCACTCGCGGGCATGTGCCTGGCGCTGCTGTTGTTACCATTGCTGAAAAGGTTGTCGCTGGCTCACCGAGGTTGTGCGACCTGCGCGGGCGAAGCCATCGCCTCGGCCTGAACCGCGCCGGTCGGCATCCGACACATCAGATCACCAGGACGACCCGGCTGGCGGAGCTGCGTTGCCACGCGGCCTCGACATCATTCAGCGGGACCGCTTGCGCCTCGACCTTGATACCGGCCGGCCGGATCACGTTCAACAACTGCCCGACCACCCGCACCAGTTCCTCGGTGGAAACGCTACCCAGCCCGCTACCGTACATTTCCAGCCCGGAGCTGCGCAGTACCCCGGGATTCATCGGCAAGGTCGCCCCGGCAACCGCGCCGATATTGACGAAACGCAGACGTGGCGAAGCTTCACCGCTACCGTAGCCTGCCAGCGCATCGAGGATGCAGGCGGCCGGCTGGCCCCAGAGGTAGTCCAGCACGATGTCGATGCCGCCGCCCTGGATTTCCTCGCGCAACCCAGCGGTCAGTTGCTCGGTTGGCTGATCGAGGCAGATGAAGGCATCCGCACCCAGCGCCCGCAGTTCATCCTGCACCGCAGGATTGCGCGCGGTGGCGACGATATGCGCTGCGCCCAGGTACCTGGCCACCTGGATCGCCAGGCGCCCGGACGCGCCGGCAGCACCGTTGATCAACACCCGCTCGCCGGGCTTGAACCCTGCGCGGGCCTGCAACGCCGCCCAGGAGGACATCCCGGGGTTGGCAATGGCCGCCGCGGTGATGTCATCGACATCGTCCGGCACTGGCACACAGTGACTTGCCTTCACCGCGACGACCTCGGCCATCGCACCAATCGGTGCACGCGGAAAGGCGAAATACACCCGGGTGCCGTCTTCGAGCAGGCCGATGCCGTCGGCGCCCGGCACCAGGGGCAAGGTCTTGCCGCTGCTGTAGTGCTTGCCGCTGGCCTGGGCGCGCACCAGTTGGCTGAGCGCGGCGGCACGCACCTTGACCAGTACCTCCCCTGGCCCGGCCACCGGGGCCTCGATTTCGCCGTAGCGCGGTGGTTGGTCGAAGGCCTGTACGATGGCTGCTTTCATGCAACGGACTCCAGAGGGTCATCAAGGGTGGATATCGCGGCAACGGTACCAGCCACTTTCGCTTGCCACAATGCTGCCTTCGTCCCCGTTCAGCGCAGCTTCAACAGATGCTCCAGCAGGGTATGTAGGACGCGAGGGGACGCGTGTCGTAGGAAACGGGGCGGAATACACCCACAGCCTCACCACACCGTTCATTGACAAATCTGACTCGACAAGAAACCTGTCGCCACTCGTCCGGCAAAGGGCACTCGGGGCATGCCCCGGCCTTCAACCGTGCATGCAATCCACGCAGGGGTGACTGCCATGCCACGCGGCGACAAGGACAAATACACCGAGAAGCAGAAGCGCAAGGCCGAACACATCGAGCAGAGCTACGAGCACAAAGGCGTGCCCAAGGAGGAAGCCGAGGCGCGCGCCTGGGCCACGGTCAACAAGCAATCCGGTGGTGGCGACAAGCCAGGCGGCTCAGGCAGCAAGACCACTGCCAGCGAGAAGCAAACCGCACGCAGAGACTCGGCAAAGCGTGCAGTGAAGACGCGCGAGGGCCATTCGCGGACCTCAGGCGCTTCGCTGCAAAGCCAGACCAAGGCCAGTCTGCTCAAGGAGGCGCGGAGCAAGGACATCAAGGGGCGCTCGAGCATGAACAAGGCGCAACTGGTCGATGCCTTGCACGCGCACGGTTGAGTTGCCCGCCGCAGGCACGCCTGCGGCGGCATCGATCCTCAGCGCTCCAGGGAAGACGCCATTTCCAGGCTCATGCCACGGGTTTCCGGCGCCAGCCAGACCG
Source organism: Pseudomonas sp. NPDC089401 (assembly GCF_044749485.1). Taxonomy (NCBI): domain Bacteria; kingdom Pseudomonadati; phylum Pseudomonadota; class Gammaproteobacteria; order Pseudomonadales; family Pseudomonadaceae; genus Pseudomonas; species Pseudomonas sp. NPDC089401. The sequence continues at coordinate 365,520 of NZ_JBIVIA010000005.1, forward strand.
ACACCACCAACCCGGCCAAGGACACCAGCGCAGCCGCCAGCATGGTGTTGCCGATGCCCAGGTGCAACAGCGAGACCGGCACCAGCCAGGTCCCTGCGGCCGAGCCGATACGCGACATGGACGAGCCCATGCCTACGGCGAACGCGCGGATTTCCGTGGGGAACAGCTCGTTGGGGTACACCAGTTCCAGCACCTGCGCCCCCCCGATGAACAGCGCGTAGGCACCGAACAGCGTCAGCACCAGCACCTGCGAACCATCGGCGAACAGGCCCAGCCCCAGGAGCGCCAGGGTCGACCAGAGGAAGCTGTGGATGATCAGCGGGCGGCGCCCCAGCGAATCGATCATGCGGGTGGCGACGATGCAGCCGACCACGAACAGCAAGGTGATCAGCACCGAGCCGTAGGATGCCCAGTCGCCCTTGAGGTTCAGGGCCTGCAGTACCACGGGAGCAAACGAGTACACGGCGAACATCGGTACCACCGCCGCGCTCCAGAACACCGCGACGAACAGCATGCGCTTGCCATACCCGGAACGCAGCAGGTCACCCAGCGAAACTTTCTGCTCGGTCGACTGCTCGGGCATGCTGGCCAGCGAATATGTCGGCCCGTAGACCTGCTTGATGATCCGCTCGGCTTCGTCCAGGCGCCCCTTGCTCACCAGCCAGCGCGGCGATTCAGGGGTACGCAGGCGGACGATGAACAGCAGCACGCCCAGCACCGCCGAGCTGGCCAGCACCAGGCGCCAGGCATCGTCGCCACCCCGCGCCAGGATGAAGTTGCCGACGATGTACGCCAGCGCGGCACCGGCGAACCAGAGGATGGTCAGCCCGGCCAGGCGTTGACCGCGATGCTTCTGCGGCAGGAATTCGGTCAGCAAGGAGCCTGCGACCGGGTATTCCAGGCCAACGCCGACACCGACCAGGAAGCGCAGGATGAACAACGCCATGCCAGATTCGGCCCAGAAGCTGCCCACTGAACCCACGATGAACAGGATCGGGCCGACGAAGAACAGGCGCTTGCGCCCCACCTTGTCGGTCAGCCAGCCCCCGAGAAAACCACTGAAGAAGGTACCCAGCATCGCCGAAGCGGCAACCAGGCCCTGCCAGAACGAGTCGAGCTTCAGGTAATCGGAAAACTGCACGATCACCACGCCGATGATGCTGAGGATATAGCCGTCGAGGATCCAGCCACCCCCTGCGCGCACGGTCATCAACTGATGGAAGTTATTTAATGGCGCATCTTCGATGGAAGCGTTGTGATGAGTCACCGTGAAGAATCTCCTGTGGTATTAATTATTTTTAGTGCCTGAAGACATTCGGTCCACGCTCAACAAGTCAGAACTTCCGCTACTGGACAAATAATTATTCCAGGTGCAGAAAACCCTGCTTCAAGTTGAGCAAAATCAAGTTTTTATCAAATATTTCCACGCCATCGCCAGGCGTGAGAGTGCGCCGGAAAACGGCGCTGAAAAGACATCACAGCTCAATCTGAACAGGTGTCTACTCTCTGTCTACAATTTGTCGGCGCAGAATAGACGAAGGATTCGAGGAGGGTCAACGGCATTTTTACTATATGATGACGGCGGCGCAAATTGACATGCAACCGGCGCGCGGGGAAGGTTCAGCGCAGACTCATTCAAGTTAGTTCATATATCGCAGCGTACATATCACATGCGTTAAAGGCTGCATTAATCAATAGTCGGTATTGGACACGAGCCATGCACGTGATCGCCTGGCTCGCCCCTTTGAAGTTCAGAGCGGCACGCTGGCGGCCTTGAGCTGCCGCAGCACGAAGCTCGACACCGAATGCCGCAAGCCAGGGATCTTGTACAGCTTCTCGCGCAGCAGCCGCTCATAGTCACGGGTATCCCGCACGGCCAGGCGCAGGAAGTAGTCGTACTCGCCAGACACCAGGTAGGCCTCGATCACCTCGGGAATTTCCGCCAGCGCCTTCTCGAACCGGTGCAGCACCTGATCGTCATGCTGATCCAGGGTCACCATGACGATCAGGCCTTCGCCGTAGCCGAGTTGGGCCATGTCGATGCGCGCCTGGTAACCCTGGATGACACCACTTTCCTCCATCCGCTTGATCCTTTGCCAGCACGGGCTCGCGGACAGGCCGACCTGCTTGCCGATCTCCTGCAGGCTGGCACGACCGTCACGGCTCAGGACCTGAAGAATGCGCTTGTCCATGTCGTCCAGATTGTTTTTCTGCATTTTTCTCAAATCTCAAAAATATTTGCTGAATCCTAGGCCGAAAGCCAAACAATTCAAAAGCACTTTTTGCGAGAAGGCGCAGACAATGGTTCCACTCCCGAATCCACCAACGTCAATGCACGGATCCAACGGTGCAACCCACCCAGCCGTGCCGGGAAGGCCAGAACCCAAAAGGAAATGCCATGCAACAGGTCAAGTACGAAATGCCCGATGCACAATCGAGTCTCGAGTTCATCCTCGAACAGGTCATCTACGGGACCGAGGTCATTATCGTACGCCAGGGTATCGAAATTGCCCGGATCACGGCCATGGAAGGGCTACGCAAGCCTGCCACCACGTTGATGAGCACACCTTATGAGCACAAGTGACACCGCCCACGGCATACCGCTCTGGACGACGACAGGCACCGTCGCCATGAACCTGGTGCTGATCAGCTGGCACAAAGCCGGGCGTTATCGCGGCTAGAACCTGCCGTCGGTTTCAACCTACCCCGGTCGGGCCGTCCAGCACCTGCCTCACCCTGCGCGCGAGGTCGTGGGGCTGGCAGGGCTTGGAGATCACCTCGAACTCCGAACCACCGATGTCCGTGCGTTCGATCGAGTTTTCCGCATAACCGGTGGTCAGCAATACCTTGATCTGCGGTTGCAGGCGCCGCACTTCGCGGGCGAGCATCACGCCGTTCATGCCGCCCGGCATGATCAGGTCGGTGAACAACAGGTCGTAGCGTTCCCCTGCCTGGATCAGCTTCAGTGCCTCGCGCGCGTTGAGCACCATGTCGGCGGCGTAGCCATAGTCCTCCAGCACCATCTTGGCCAGCTCCGCCACGTCAGGCCGGTCCTCGACGATGAGGATGCGCTCGGTGCCGGCGCTACGGTCTGCCGGTTTCACCTGCTGGGGCTGGGTCACCTTGGCATCGTCCACCGGGAAATACAGGCGCAGGGTCGTGCCTTCGCCCTCCTCGGTGTAGATGCGCGCCGCGCCACCGGACTGCCTGGCGAAGCCATAGACCATGGACAAGCCCAGGCCTGAACCCTTGCCCTCCTCCTTGGTGGTGAAGAAGGGGTCCATCACCCGGTCACGGATGCTGGCGGGCATGCCGATGCCGTTGTCGGTGATGGAGATGCTTGCATAGCTGCCAGGCAGCAGGCCGTCGAAGGACAGGTTGATGTCGCTGACCTGCACGTTGCGGGTTTCGATGAAGACATGTGGGCGCTTGCGCCCGATCAACGCGTCGCGGGCGTTCATGAAGATATTGAGCAGCGCCACTTCCGCCTGGGTCGCATCGATCCGGCAGTTGCGCAAGTTGTCTTCGAGGTCGAATTCCACCGTCACTTCGGCATTGAAGGTGCGCTCGATGATAGGCCGTACATCGTCGACCAGGTGGTTCAGGTTGAGGACCCGCCCCTGCAGCTTCTGCTTGCGGGCGAAGGCCAGCAACTGCTTGGTCAGGGTGCTGGCGCGCTCGACCGCGGTCTGGGCATGGCCGACACTGCGGCGGACGCGGTTCATGTCCACCTGGGCCTTGTTCGCTTCGTTGGCGATCAGCCCCAGGTAACCGCCCATGACCTGCAGCAGGTTGTTGAAGTCATGGGCGATGCCCCCGGTCAGTTGCCCAAGCGCCTCCATCTTCTGTGCCTGGCGCAACGCGTCCTCGGCATCCCGGCGCCGGCTGACGTCCAGTTGCGAGGCGAAGAAGTAGATCAGGTCGCCACGCTCATTGAAGATCGGCGATATGAACAGCGCATTCCAGAAGCTGGAGCCGTCCTTGCGGTAATTGAGTACCTCCGTGGCGATATCCACGCGCCGGCCGATCGCGTCGCGCAGGCTGTCGACCACAGACACCTCGGTTTCGGGCCCCTGCAGGAACCGGCAGTTGCGCCCCATGATCTCCTCGAGGTCATAGCCGGTCATTTCCAGAAACGCCCGATTGGCGAAAATGATCGGGTTGTCCTCACGGTTCGGGTCGGTGACGATCATGGGCATGCGGGTGGTTTCCACCGCCGCGAAGAACAGGTCGTGCGGCAGTTGCGAGATATCACCTGATGCCTGGTTGCTGACACGCGCCTTTTTGCTGGCCACGGGGACTCCTTGATCACTGCTGTGTTTCCGTCCTATCTGGACAACGCCAAGGGCAAAATAGCTCACGGGTTTGCCAGGGGATGAAACTTTGACACACACGGCCATGTCGACTCACACTCGCTTCGCCTATGTTCGTTACCCATCAATGCAAATGAACTCTGCGGAGCAGGTCGCTGCCGAGCAACGGGACAGTTATGGACATAGAACGGCGCAACAACGTGCACGTGCACGGCGATGGCAAGACGACGCTGATCTTTTCCCATGGCTTTGGCTGCGACCAGTCGATGTGGAAGTACCTGCTGCCGCATTTCAAGGCGCGGTTCAGGTGCGTTGCCTATGACCTGGTGGGCGCAGGCGGCTCGGACCTGAGCGCCTACGACAGCGCGAAGTACGAGTCGCTTTCAGGCTACGCCGCCGATCTCAACGAGGTCATCACGAACGTCGCCGCAGGCCCGGTGATACTCGTTGGCCACTCGGTCAGCGCGATGATCGGCGCACTGGCCGATCGCCTCCAGCCCGGACGTATCGACGCCCATGTGATGGTCGGCCCCTCCCCTTGCTACATCGACGCCGACGATTACCAGGGCGGTTTCAAGGAACAGGACATCCACGCGCTGCTCGACACCCTGGACAGCAACTACCTGGGTTGGTCCAGCACCATGGCCCCGGTCATCATGGGCGCACCGGGGCAACCGGCGCTCAGCGAAGAACTGACCAACAGCTTCTGCCGCACGGACCCGGAAATCGCCCGGCAGTTTGCCCGCGTGACCTTTCTCTCGGACAACCGCCAGGACATCCAGGGCCTGCAGACACCCGTGCTGATCCTGCAATCCACCGACGACCTGATCGCCTCCGTGGCCGTGGGCGAATACCTGCACCGCGTGCTGCCGAACAGCCAGTTGAGCCTGATCGACAACATTGGCCATTGCCCGCACATGAGCGCTCCCAGTGCCTGCTCCACCGCCATGGACGCGTTTCTCGCGCCCTGGAGCCAGGACCATGGATAACCCGGGCCTGCCCGATGCCGACCTGCTGTTCGAACAGGCGCCGTGCGGCCTGGTGGTGACGCGCGAAGACGGCACCATCCTGCGCAGCAACCAGACCTTCTGCAATTGGCTCGATCTTGACCCGGCACAGCTGCTGCAGCGGCGCTTCCAGGACCTGCTCACCGTTGGCGGGCGGATCTTTCACCAGACCCACTGGGCGCCGCTGATGAAAATGCAGGGCTCGGTGGCGGAAGTGAAACTCGACCTGCTGCACCGCCAGGGCCATGTCATCACCATGCTGCTCAATGGCGTGCGGCGCGAGCGCGAAGCCGGCGTGTACTACGAGCTGGCCCTGTTCGGCACCGTCGAGCGCGACCGCTACGAACGTGAGCTGCTGGCCGCACGCCGCCGTGCCGAAGAGCTGCTGAGCGAAAAAACCGCAGCCGAAGCGGCGCTGCAACAGGCCAAGGCAGAACTGGCTGCCGCGTACAGGAATGCCGAGCGGCGTGCGGCAGTGGCCGAGCAGATGGTCGCGATTGCCAGCCACGACCTGAAGAACCCGCTGACCGCGATCAAGATGGCCACGCAGCTGCTGGAACGTGGCGAACGCCGTGAAAAGGAGCGGCGTCTGCTGGGCAACATCAGCCATTGCTCCGAACGCGCCCAGCGCATGATCGCCGACCTGCTCGACTTCGCCTCGGCACGCATCGGCCAGGGCATCGCCATCCGTCGCCGCCCGATCGACTTGCAGAAGACCGTGGACCAGAGTGTCGGCGAACTCAGGGTCGCCTTTGCCCACGCCCGTATTCGCCACCTGGCCCGCCACTGCGGGGTGGTCGAGGCCGACCCGGACCGCCTGCAACAGATGATCGGCAACCTGGTGGCCAACAGTGTCGCCTATGGCGATCTGCAGCACCCCATCACGTTGAGCAGCGATCTTGTCGACGGCGTGGCGATCATTGCCGTGCACAACCATGGGCCCACTATTCCCGAGGCGCTGATCCCCAAGCTTTTCGAACCGATGACGCGTGCCAGCGAGCACACCGATGCGGTGCGCTCGGTGGGGCTCGGGCTGTTTATCGTCAGGGAGATCACCCAGGCCCATGGTGGCGCGATCACCGTCGTTTCGACTGCGGCAACCGGCACCACGTTCACCCTTCGGCTCCCCGCAAGGATGGCAGAACAACACCGCTGAGGTTTCGTCAGCGACGCACGCTGCCCTGGGTCGGTCCCACCTCCGTGCAGGCCTGATCCACCGTCGCCAGCATTTCCCGCACCTGCCCCACCAGGGCATCCAGGGCGAACGGCTTGGTCAGGACCCGCATGCCTTGTGGCAGGGGCCCTTGGCCAATGGCTGCGTTGACCGCGTAGCCGGTGATGAACAGCGTCTTCAGGCCTGGCCGCAGTTCCCGCCCGGCATCGGCCAACTGGCGCCCGTTCATGCCACCCGGCAGGCCGACATCGGTGATCAACAGGTCGATCTTCACCCCCGAACGCAGGGTGGCCATGGCCGCAAGGCTGTCGCCCGCCTCCAGCAGGTGGTAGCCGAGGCTGCCCAATGCGTCATCGAGCAGCATGCGCACCGAAGGTTCGTCGTCGACGATCAGGATCGTCTCGCAACCCGGGCTGTCCATCACGGCCGCCGACGCCAGCTGTTCCTCGCCGTCGAGCACATCGCCCAGATAGCGAGGCAGGTACAGGCTGATGGTCGTGCCCAGGCCGAGTTCGGAGTGCATCCGCACCTGCCCACCGGACTGCTTGGCAAAGCCGTAGATCATCGACAGCCCCAAGCCGGTGCCCTGGCCCAGGGGTTTGGTGGTGAAAAAGGGGTCGAACGCCTTGGCCATGACCTCTGCGGACATCCCGGTACCGGTGTCGCTGACGCTGAGGCACAGATACTGCCCCGGCGGCATCTCCAGGACCGCGGCGGCGCCCTGGTCGAGCCAGCGATTGTCGGTATCCAGGGTGATGCGGCCACCCTCGGGCATGGCGTCCCTGGCGTTGAGGCACAGGTTGAGCAACGCATTCTCGAGCTGGCCTGCGTCGACCAGGGCCGGCCAGAGCCCCTCGGCGCCGACCGTTTCGATCCTGATTTCCGGGCCCACCGTGCGGCGGATCAACTCGCTCATGCCGTCCATCAGCGCGTTCACATCGGTGGGGCGCGGGTCCAGCGTCTGCCGGCGGGAAAACGCCAGCAACCGGTGGGTCAGCGCGGCGGCACGCTTGGCGGCGCCCTGGGCAGCAGTCATGTACTTGTCGACCTCTGCCAGCCGCCCTTGGGTCAACCGGGCGCGGATCATCTCCAGCGAACCGGAGATCCCGGTGAGCAGGTTGTTGAAGTCATGGGCGAGGCCCCCGGTAAGCTGGCCGACGGCCTCCATCTTGTGCGCCTGGCGCAGTTTCTCCTCGGCCTGCATCAATTCCACGGTACGTTCGCCGACCCGTTGTTCGAGGGTTTCGTTCAGCCCCCGCAAGGCCGCGATGGCCTGGTCACGCTCTTGCTCGACGACACGCCGCCCGGTCACATCGTTGAAGAAGATGGCGATCTGTCGGTCCTGCGCCCGCCCGACCTTGACCGCACGCACGTCGAACCAGCGATTGAAGGTGGTGGCATAGTTCTCGAAATTGGCCGGCTCGCCAGACTTGGCCACGTGCCCGTAGATCTCGAACCAGAACGGTTCGAGGTCAGGTGCGTATTCGGTCACCCACTTGCCCTTCAGGTCGATGCCGGACTCCCGCGCAAAGGCCGGGTTGGCGTCGAGGAAGCGATAGTCCACGGGGCTGTCGTCAGCGTCGAACTTCACCTCGACGATGGCGAATGCCGCGTCGATGGTGTCGAGGATGGTGCGAAACAGTTCATGGCGCTCCCTCAGCACAGCATCCGCGGCGATCGGTTCGGACAAACCGAAAAAACCAGGGTCAGCGGGCGTGGGCGCAGTGGCCGAGCGCAGGCGGATGATCTCGGCAACGAGTTCATCACGGCTCAGTTCATGGAGGGAACGATCCTCGGGCATCGCAGCTTTCCATCGGTACGTTGGCAACACAATCACAGGGGCTGTTCAATCTATAGCAGCCAAACCAGAGGGTCGGCGCGGCAATATGAAGACAACTCATCAGAAAGCATTGACCCGCCACGGCGCCGTGGGTTTCTTCCACTTGAAACGCAGCGCCCGAGCGGCTGTGCCCCGGACAACCACCGGCAACGCGGGTTATCCTGCGCACCCGCCTCTGTCACGAGATCGTCATGTCGTCCGCTGCCGCACCGGCGCAAACCCTGCGCGCCGACCGAGAATCCCGCCACGCCGCGCAGGTCCTGGGGCTGTGCCTGCCCAGTGATGTCCTGCTCTACCTGCTGCTGCCGATGTATGCGTCCGACTTCGGCGTGACCCTGGCCCAGGCCGGGGTGCTGCTGGCCGCCAACCGCCTGGTGCGGATCATCGGGTACGGCTGGGTGGTGCGTTTCTACGCGCGCCACGGTGATCGCGCCGCCTGCAGCCTCGCTGCCTGCGCCGCTGCGGTGTGCGCGCTGGGCAATGCGACGCTGTCCGGCTTCGCCGCGCTGCTGGTGCTGCGATTGGTCTGGGGCCTGTGTTTCGCCACGTTCAACCTCAGTACCCAGACCCTTGCCACCGCCATGCCCGAGGGCGCCGCCCGCCGCGCCGGGCGTTCGCGGGCGACCCTGTCGATCGGGCCGATGCTGGCTTTGCCGCTGGGTGCGCTGATGGCCCAGGCCTGGGGCCCCCGCAGCGTCTTCCTGGTGCTCTGCGTCAGCGCCCTGTGCGGCCTGTGGCGTGCCCGCGCCCTGCCCGCCCGGGGCCATGCGATCCCCAGCCGAGGTGGCCGACGGCTGCGCCTGCCGGACAGCATCGCCACCTGGTCGTTCATCGAAGGCGTGGCCCTGGACGGCCTGTTCATCTTCGGGCTCTCGCTGTATGCGCAGCAGCACCTCGGCAGCGCGGGCGTGCTGGCCGCAGGCGTGCTGATGGCTGTGCGATACCTCAGCGAAATGCTCTTCAGCCCCTTCGGCGGGCGCCTGGCCGAGCGCTTCGGCGCCTTGCGCATGCTGGTGGTGCTGTCGCTGGCCACCTCGCTGGCGCTGCTGGTGTTCGCCAGCCACTGGCTGTTCATCGGTGCCTTCTTCGTCCTGGTACTGCGTGCCTTGCAGCTGCCGCTGGTGATGACGCTGGTGGCGCAGCGCAATCCGCAGGGGCGTATCCAGGCGCTGGCCGGCAATGCCGTGTGGCGCGACATCGGCGCTGGTTTCGGGCCGATGCTGGCAGGTTTGCTGCTGCCCCAGGTGCCGGCGATCTGGGCCTATGCCAGCGCGGCGCTGGTACTTGCCCTGGCGGCGCTGAACTGTGCCTGGCAGCCCAGGCGCTGAATGAAGCTACTTTGCATGAGCATCGCTAAAATAACTTTGAAATCTATTCATTAGCCTCGGCTGATAGCCCCACTTAATATTCATCTCAATCACAGCCAATTTGAAGATCACTGTGCAAACGCCCGATTCGGGCGTTGGCCAAGGATCGGGATGCGGGATCGAGATGAATTGCGACTTCAGCTTCAGCGTTACAAGCATTGCCTTCGACGAGCACTACCAGCCTGCGGAAAACACTCGCATCACCACCAACTTCGCCAACTTGGCGCGGGGTGCCAATCGCCAGGAAAACCTGCGCAATACCCTGAAGATGATCGACAACCGGTTCAATGCCCTGGCGCACTGGGATAATCCCGAGGGCGACCGTTACAAGGTCGAACTTGAAATCGTTTCCGTGGCAATGGATATCGCCGCCGAATGCAGTGGCCAGGCCCTGCCGTTGATCGAGATCCTCAAGACCACGGTTGTCGACCTGCACACCCACGCGCGCATCGCCGGCATGGTCGGCAACAACTTTTCCTCGTATTTGCGAGACTACGACTTCAGCGTGCTTCTGCTGGGGCACAACCAGGGCCGGGCCGAATTCAGCACCCCCGAGCACTTTGGCGAGCTCCACGGCGAGCTGTTCCAGCGCTTCGTGAATTCGCACTGCTACCGCCAGCACTTCGCCAAACCGCCGGTCATCTGCCTGAGCGTCTCCAGCAGCAGGACTTACCGGCGCAGCGAAAACCAGCATCCGGTGCTGGGCGTCGAATACCTTCAGGACGCGTACTCGCTGACCGATGAGTACTTCAGCAAGATGGGCCTGAAAGTCCGCTACTTCATGCCGCCAAACAGCGTTGCGCCACTGGCGTTCTATTTCGCCGGCGATTTGCTGGGCGACTACTCCGCGCTTGAACTGATCAGCACCATCAGCACGATGGATACCTTCCAGAAGATCTATCGCCCGGAAATCTACAACGCCAATTCGGCGGCCGGAAAGTCCTACCAACCCAGCTTGAAGCACCAGGATTATTCGCTGACGCGCATTGTTTACGATCGGGAAGAACGCAGTCGGCTGGCCATCGAGCAAGGCAAGTTCGCCGAAGAGCACTTCGTCAAACCACACCTGGCGACGCTCGAACAGTGGTCCGCGCAATACGCTCATTGATCAATCAAAAGACTCAAGGTTAACCGTCATGAAAAAACTGCTTCCCACGTCCACCGCCGGCAGCTTGCCGAAACCGTCCTGGCTGGCCCAGCCGGAAACGCTCTGGTCACCGTGGAAGTTGCAAGACGACGCATTGATCGAAGGCAAGCAGGATGCCCTGCGCCTGGCGTTGCAGGAACAGCAGCACGCCGGTATCGACATCGTCAGCGATGGCGAACAGACCCGCCAGCATTTCGTCACCACCTTCATCGAGCACCTCGACGGCGTGGATTTCGAGCAGCGTGAAACCGTGCGCATCCGTGATCGCTACGACGCCAGCGTGCCGACGGTGGTGGGCGCGGTCGCCCGCCGCAAGCCGGTGTTCGTCGAAGACGCCAGGTTCCTGCGCGGGCAAACCTCGCAGCCGATCAAATGGGCGCTGCCAGGCCCCATGACCATGATCGACACACTGTATGACGCGCACTACAAAAGCCGCGAAAAACTGGCCTGGGAATTCGCCAGGATCCTCAACCAGGAAGCCCGCGAGCTCGAAGCGGCCGGTGTCGACATCATCCAGTTCGACGAGCCCGCCTTCAACGTGTTCTTCGACGAGGTCAACGAGTGGGGCGTGGCCGCGCTGGAGCGCGCCATCGAAGGCCTCCAGTGCGAAACCGCCGTGCACATCTGCTACGGCTACGGGATCAAGGCCAACACCGACTGGAAGAAGACCCTGGGTTCGCAATGGCGCCAGTATGAAGAGGCCTTCCCCAAGCTGCAGACGTCCAGCATCGATATCGTCTCGCTGGAGTGCCACAACTCCCACGTACCGATGGAACTGATCGAGCTGATCCGCGGCAAGAAAGTCATGGTCGGTGCCATCGACGTGGCCAACCACGCCATCGAGACCCCCGAGGAAGTGGCCAATACCCTGCGCAAGGCCCTGCAATTCGTCGACGCCGACAAGCTCTACCCCTGCACCAACTGCGGCATGGCCCCCCTGCCCCGCCAGGTGGCACGCGGCAAGCTGCAAGCGCTGAGCGCGGGCGCGGACATCGTCCGCCGAGAGCTCGCGCGCTGACACCGTACCCGGGCCTGGCCAGCGCCAGGCCCCCTTTGCACAGGACCTCCCATGTCATTACCCGACACGGCCATCGAGCCCTTGCGCTTTCGCGAGGCGCTCGGGCACTACGCCTCCGGCATCACGGTGATCACCTCGCAGCTGGATGAGGAGCCGCTCGGCTTCACCTGCCAGTCGTTCTACAGCGTGTCGGTGAACCCGCCGCTGGTCTCGTTCAGCGTCATGGCCAATTCCGCGAGCTACCCCAGGATCCGCCAGGCCGGGCGCTTTGCCGTCAACATCCTCTCGGGCACGCAGGTGGCGATTTCCAACCAGTTCGCCCGACGCGGCAGCGACAAGTGGCAGGGCGTCGACCGGCTGGACTCACCACTGGGCAACCCGATCATCGCCGGTTGCCTGCATTGGCTCGATTGCGAAATCCACGCCGAACATGTCGCGGGGGACCATCTGATCGTGATTGGCGAAGTGAAGGCGCTGGACCGTCAGCACGCGGCAGCTGCGCAGCCCTTGCTGTACTTCAAAGGGCAATACTGCAACCTCGCCGCACAAGGCCCTGCCTGCCGTGGCTGACCGCGCTCGGCAGAAACGCAAAACGGGACGCATGGCGTCCCGTTGTCAACCGGCAGGCAGGTCAGGCAGCGGCGCGCGCGCATCCCGCGTCAGCGACCTTGGCCAGCATGGCCACCTGCTCGCACTGCTGCACGGCCACACCCAGCGGCCCCTGCTGCAGCGCGCAGGACGGCGCCAGCCACAGGCGATCGCCCAGGCACTCGGCGGCGTGCTGCACAAGTGCCACGGCATCCTCCAGGTCGCCGGAGCCGCCACTGCGACCATCGACCAGGCCCAGCGACAGTACCTTGTAGGCCGGCAAGCGATCGAGGATGGCCGTGTAGCGGTCGGGCGCGCACACGAGGTCGACATGCAGCCCATCGACCGGCAGGTTGGCGGCCAGGCCCAGGTTTTCCTCCAGACCGCCACCATAGGTAGCGATCAGCTTTTTCAGCGGTGCGCGCTGGAGGATGTTGTAGACCCGCTCGAAGGCGCTCTTCCAGGCTTGTGGCAGGTCCAGCACCAGGATCGGCTCGTCGATCTGCACCCACTCGACGCCTTGGCCGGCCAGGCGATTGAACACCTGGTCGTACAGTGGCAGCAGGCGTTCGAGCAGTTCCAGCTTGTCGAACTCGGCGCCCTTGGTCTTGCCCAGCCACAGGTAGGTCAGCGGGCCGATCACCACCGGCTTGACCGCATGGCCCAGAGCCTTGGCCTCCTGCACGTGCTCGAGCAGCGGCGCCCAGCTCAGGTCGAACGCCTGGTCGACGGTGAATGTGGGGAGCGGGTGGCGAGGGTCGCCTGCCTGGCTCATGGCCTCTACGTGCCAGGCATCGGCCGCCACCGGCAGCAGCGCGAGGCCCGCGTTTTTCTGCACTTGCCACTGATGGGCGCGCAGCTCAGGTGTGTGGCCGCCGTGCGAAAAACCGAGATTGTGTGCCAGTGCCATGGTGTCCTGCTCCCTAACGAGAAATTCGATGAGGGGGATTGTCAGGACTGCAACGCCATGAGACAAACTCATTTTTTTCTATCTGATCTCAAATTTTACTCATGATTGATTTAAGGCACCTGCGCACCGTCCTTGCGCTGCGCGAGACCGACAGCCTGCAAGAGGCCGCCGAACGCCTGCACCTGACCCAATCGGCCTTGTCGCACCAGTTCCGCGAGCTGGAAGAGCGCGTCGGCATGCCGCTGTTCGTACGCAAATCCAAGCCGGTGCGCTTCACCAGTGCCGGCCTGAAGCTGCTGCAACTGGCAGAGCAGGTGCTGCCGCTGATCCGCAGCAGCGAACGCGACCTGAGCAAACTGGCCAGCGGCACCGCCGGCCGCCTGCACATCGCCATCGAATGCCACAGCTGCTACCAGTGGCTGATGCCCTCGGTGGATGAATTCCGCGGCGCCTGGCCCGAAGTCGAGCTGGACCTGGCCTCGGGCTTCGCCTTCGCACCGCTGCCGGCCCTGGAGCGCGGCGACCTGGACCTGGTGGTGACCTCCGACCCGGTGTCGCTGCCCGGCATCAGCTACGTGCCGTTGTTCGGCTACGAGGCCATGCTGGCCATCGACAATCACCACGCCCTGTGTGCCAAGCCGTACCTGGAGCCGGCCGATATCGCCCGCCAGACGCTGATCACCTACCCGATCGAACGCAACCGCCTGGACATATTCACCCGCTTCCTCGACCCGGCCGACATCGAACCGGCCCAGGTGCGCACTTCGGAGCTCACCGTGATGATGATGCAGCTGGTGGCGTCCGGTCGCGGTATCTGCTGCCTGCCCAACTGGGCCGTGCACGAATACAGCTCACGCGGCTACGTGACGGCCAAGCGCCTGGGTGAGCAGGGTTTGCAGGCCACGCTGTTTGCGGCCATCCGCAGCGACATGCTGGAGGTCCCGTACCTGAGCGACTTCCTGCTGACGGCCAAGGACATTTCCTTTGCCACGCTCGAAGGCGTCAATGTGGTGGCGGGCCTGGACGTGGCAGGGCCCTGAGCGGGCGTACGCCGATCCATCGAACCAGTTCCGGAGGACTTTAATACCTGACACCGATGTCAGTTATGTTTCAGCGCCGAACGATTCCAACGGCCTTTGACCTGACCTCCGTCACTTGCGCCAAAAATAGTTTCATCCTCGCAACATGACCGCTTTATTACCGCAGATAACCGCATTTCACTCATCCTTCGCAGCTCCCCATCCGGCAAAAAGTGGCATTGCGCCACTTAATCAAATTGTAACTTCATGCACCTAGGGTGTCGTTCCTGACATCGGTGCCAGCTTTCGACGATTACCCGGCGGAGTGCTCACACCAGGTCGAAACCGTCGTGCCGTTCGGCCCGACCGACGCACAAACCGGGAGTGCCAGAGCAATGCGCAGTTGGGAAGAACCGAAGAAGAAACGCCTGCACATCGAGATCATTCCGATGATCGACGTGATGATGTTCCTGCTGGTGTTTTTCGTGCTGATCAGCCTGAACGTGATTCCGGCCCTGGGCATCAAGACCCAGCTGCCGGGCGCCGCGCACGCCCAGCAGCTCAAGCCGCAGAACAAGGCCGTGATCACCCTGGGCCAGGACCTGCGCCTGCAGCTCGACGGCCAGGACCTGGGCGAAGAAGAGCTGGTCAGGCAGCTGAAGGCGCTGGAAAACGCTGACCAGAAGCTGGTGGTCATCCTCAACAGCGATCAGGGCGTGGAAGTGGGTCGGCTCGTGGCAGTGATGGACCTGCTCAAGAGCAACGGCTTCGCCTCCGTCTCCATCGCCACGCGCAAGTTGTAAACCATGTCGGCCCTGTACAAATCGCGAAAAGCCCTCGCCTGCCTGCCGGCGATCTGCCTGCTGGCGGTCGCTGTCCACAGTGCGATGAAAGCGGACCTGAAGATCACCCCCAGGTACGACGACAGCACCGTCGAGGTGGCGCTGATCGACCCGGCCGAGTTGCAGCCGCAACCGCCACCTCCGCCACCGCCCGAGCCGCAGGTGCAGCCGCTGCCGGAGCCGGATCCGGAGCCCGTGGTGGAAGTGCCCGAGCCGCCGCCCAAGCCCAGGCCGAAACCTCCTGTGCCCAAGCCGCAGCCAGCCAGGCCGCAAACGCAAGTCGCAAAGACCGCGCCGGCGCCGCAGCCGCAGGTCAGCGACCCGGCACCCGCCAAGCCGACCCCGGCGCCCACCGTCGCCAAGGCCGCCGCGCCACCGCCGCCCCCGGCGGTGAACACGGCGGCACTGGAGAACAGCTACATCGCCGCCCTGTTGGCGGAACTGGAGAAATACAAGCAGTACCCGCGCGGCCGTGAGGCCTCGCTGCAACGCCCGGTCGGCAACGTGGTGATCTGGTTGCTGGTCGATCGCAGTGGTGCCGTGCTCGATTCCGGGATCGAAAAGAAGGCCGCGAGCATGTTGCTGAATAAAGCAGCGCAAACCAGCCTGCGCCGTATCGAGCAAGTAAGACCCTTTCCCCAGGCGGTATTCGAGGGCAGGGATAAATACCGGTTTACCGCGACACTTGTTTACAACATCGAAAATTAAAACCTGCCTTCATGGCCGGCGCGGAATCACCGTGCCGTCTTGACATGTTCAAAGGGGAAGTGTGGTGAAGTTGAATAAGTTGTTTGTTACCTTGCTGGCGGTCGGCTGTGGCGGCTGGACGGCCGCGTCCTTTGCCGAGGAGTCCATGGACATCGGCGACGTCAATGTCACCGGGCAGACCCTGGGCAACGGCATGATGGTCCAGGAAGAAGCGGCCAAGGCCCGCTCCACCGTGACCAAGGAAGCCCTGGACAAGATGTCGCCCACCGGCAACGGTATCGACAAGCTCAAGTACACCCCCGGGGTCAACGTCTCCAGCGACGACAGCACCGGCCTCAGCGGTTTCTCCTTCACCATGCGCGGCATGCAGGCCAGCCAGGTCGGGGTGACCATGGACGGCATTCCGATCAACGACTCGGGCGACTTCTCCATGTACCCCAACCTGCTGGGTGACCCGGAGAACCTGCAGGAAGTGTTCCTCACCCAAGGCTCTTCGGAACTCGACGCACCGCACATCGGTGCCAGCGGCGGCAACATCGGCCTGGTGTCGATGGCCCCGAGCAAGGACGCCGGTGTGTTCATCAAGCAGACCCTTGGCAGCAACAACCTGGACAAGACCTTCGTCCGCTTGAATACCGGCGAATACAACGGCCTGAGCAACTATATTTCCGCGTCCAAGACCAACAGTGACAAATGGAAAGGCAAAGGCGACCTCGACGCCGAAAAGTTCGAACTCAACAGCCTGTTCAAGTTTGGCGAAGGCAACAGCATCAATGCCCTGCTCAAGTACCACAAACAGGAAAACTACAAATACGTGAAGCCGAGCCTGGCCCAGTATCATTCGGACCATAAGTACGACTTCCCCAACGTGCCGACCTACAACTCGACCACCGGCAAGTTGACCACCGCCAGTTACAAGACCAGCGTCAACCCGTTCGAGACCATGAGCGCCACGGTGACCGGGCGCTTCCAGCTGCGCGACGACCTGCAGCTGACCGTGCAACCCTATTACTACTATGCCGACGGCGGCAGCTACAGTGCCTTCGGCTCCCCGGCCACGCTGTTCAGCAATACCAACTCCAGCGGCAACTACGACCTGAGCAACCTGAAGACCTCGGCCCAGTACAACGCCGACGGCAACCCGGTCAGCGGCCGTTACTATCGCCCGTCCTGGACCGAGACCTGGCGCCCTGGCATCAACACCAAGCTGAGCTGGGCCATCAACGACGAACACACTTTCGACGTCGGCTACTGGTACGAACGCGCCCGCCAGCGCCAGAGCCAGCCGTTCGTGCCGCTCAAGGCCGATGGCAGCCCGACCGACCTGTGGGCCGATTACAACGACAGCAACCAGGTCCGCGATGCCAACGGCAACGTCGTCCAGGGGCGCAACTATTTCACCATCACGCCTTCGCACAAGCTGTTCGTCCAGGACACCTGGAACGCCACCCCCGACCTGACCCTGAGCGGCGGCGTGGCCTACGAACACTCCGAACGTGACGGCGAGCTGCGTGCCAGCCTCTATGACACGCCGACCAAGCGCGATGCCACGTACCACGAGTTCCTGCCGAGCTTCAACGCCAAGTACCAGCTCGACACCAGCAACTCGTTGTTCTACAGCGTCTCCCGCGCCATGCGCACGCCGCCGAACTACGTGCTGTACAACGGTGGCGACTCGATGAGCCTGAAGCCCGAGCTGAGCTGGAACAACGAGCTGGGCTGGCGTTACGCGAGCGACGACATGGCGCTCAGCGCCACGCTGTTCTACCTGCAGTTCAAGAACCGGCAGATCTCCAGCCGTAACCAGATCACCGGCGACTACGAGATGCTCAACGTCGGTGAAGTGAAGAACCGCGGCCTGGAACTGGAATGGAGCGGGCTGCTGCCCCACGACTTCAACTACTACGCCTCGTACACCTACACCGAAGCCGAACAGCAGGACACCATCAGCTACTACGGCATCGACCTGCCGACCAAGGGCAAGCAGGTGGCCGGTGTGCCGAAGAACATGTTCAACCTGAGCCTGGGCTACGACGACGGCCGCTTCTACGGCAACGTCATCGGCAAGTTCGTCGACAACCAGTACGGCGACATGACCAACGACCAGTCGATCCCGCACTTCACCACCGTGGACCTGAACCTGGGCTACCGCCTGCCGGTGAACAGGAAGTACATGAAGAGCGCCGCCGTGCGCCTGTCGGTCAGCAACCTGTTCGACCGCGAATACCTCAGCGGCGTCGACAGCGTGGCCTTCACCTCCGCGCAGTACAACCCGGGTTTCGGCAACGGTGGCGCGAACAACCGCAGCACCATCGGCACGCCGTACTACAACATCGGCGAAGAGCGTACTGCCGCAGTGTCCTTCGAAGCTGAGTTCTGACCCTGACCCGGGGCAGGCCCGCGCCTGCCCCGCCCTACTTTCCTGCATCGAGGCAACCCGCCATGAACATGGACCTGCTGCACGACATCACCTTCTACATCATGTACGGCGCCGCCGCCCTCGCCGCCTTCGTGGTGGTGGAACGGGGCATCTTCTTCGCCTACAACCTGCGCAAGGCGCGCGCCCTGGAAGCCGCCCTGCACAACAAGGTGCGCCACTTCAACGAACTGCCCGCGGCCCTGCGCGAGCGTGACAGCCTGCCGCTGGAGCTGCTGCGCCAGCTGTTCGAAGGCCGCGGCCAGCTGCACTCGCACAATGAACTGGAAGACCTGGGCCAGGCCATCTACATCGGCATGCGCGGCAAGCTCTCGCGCAGCCTGTGGATGCTCGAGGCGGTGGTCGCCGGCGCTCCGCTGCTGGGCCTGCTGGGTACCATCCTGGGCATCATCGACACCTTCAAGGCCCTCGCCGAAGCCGGCGTCTCCGACCCGGGCGAAGTGTCCCGCGGCATCGGCACAGCGCTGTACGCCACCGCCCTGGGGATCGCCATCGCGCTGATCGGCCTGGTGTTCAACAACCACCTGCAGGATCGCCTGGAACTGATCACCGATCACCTGAAGATGCTCCTGCTGCGCGCCGGCATGGGTACACCGTTTGCCAGCAAGCCGGTTGCCGCCCAGGCCACCGCCCTGCAACCTGTCTGATCGAGCGGAGCCTTCATGTCGCACGCGCCTTTCGTACCCCGCCCGCGGCCGCTGCTGCTGGCCGCCCTGCTGCTGGCCAGCGGCTGCCAGAAAGCCCCGGCACCGGTCGACGTTCACATTGCCGCACTCAACGACTTCCACGGCAACCTGCTGTCCAGCCCATTGCAGTACACGGATGCCGCCGGCCCGGTCAAACTCATGGCCGGTGGCCTCGGGCCGCTCAGCGGCGCCCTGGCCGAGCTGCGCCAACAGGACCCGCAACTGCTGCTGATCGGCGCCGGCGACATGGTAGGTGGCAGCCCGCCGATCTCCTCGATGTGGGCCGACGAACCCAGCCTCGCGGCCCTCAAGCTGCTGGGGCTGAAATTCTCGGTGGTCGGCAATCATGAGCTGGACCATGGCAAAGCCGAGCTGCTGCGGCAGATCGACGGCGGCTGCCAAAGCAGCCGCGAGCAGGCCTGCCAGTTCGACAAGGCCTTCAAGGGCGCAGGCTTCCCCTACATCTCTGCCAACCTGATCGACCAGCAGAGCGGCAAACCCCTGTTCGCTCCCTACCGCATCGAGCAGGCCCACGGTGCCCGCATCGCCTTCGTCGGTGCCACCCTGCGCAATGTCGATGCCTATGTCAGCGGCAAGAGCATGCAAGGCCTTGCCACCCTCGACGAGGCCGAGGCGATCAACGCCCTGCTGCCGGAACTGCGCCAGCAGCAGGTCGACGCCGTGGTCGCGGTGATCCACCAGGGCGGCACCACCCCCGAGCGCTTCGACCAACAGGACTGCAGCCAGCTCAGCGGGGAAGTGGTGGAAGTGGCCAGGCGCCTGGACCCGCAGATCAAGGTGGTGGTCACCGCCCACACCCACCAGGGCTACCTGTGCCGCCTGGGCGACAAGCTGGTGACCCAGGGCGCGTCCTACGGCCGACTGCTCACCCAGCTGACCCTGACCGTGGACACCCGCAAACACCAGTTGCTGGCGGTGAAGGCCAACAACCTGGTGGTGGATGCTGCGCGCTACAGCGCCAGCGCCGAAGTCGCCCCGCTGCTGGCCGAAGTCCAGGCCCGCAGCCAGGCCCTGCTGGGCAAGCCGGTGGCCCGCCTGGCCGCCCGCGAAGTGCTGCGCGTGACCAACGAAGCCGGCGAATCGCCGATGGGCGACCTGATCGCCGACTCGCAACTGGCCGCCACCCGCGAACTCGGCGCCCAGGTGGCACTGATGAACCAGGGCGGCATGCGCATGGACCTGACCCTCGACGAGGGCCAGGATCGGGTCAACTACGGCCAGGTGGCTGCCGTGCAGCCGTTCAACAACAGCCTGACCCTGCTCACCCTGAGCGGCGCGCAACTGCGCGAACTGCTGGAGCAGCAATGGCAGGACGGCGGCATGGGCTTCTACCCGTTGCAACCCTCGGCGTCGCTGACCTACCAATGGGATGCCAGCCAGCCGAAAGGCCAGCGCGTGCTCGCCAGCAGCCTCAAGGTCGACGGCCAGGTGGTGCAGCCCGAACAGCCCTACCGGATCGTCATGAACAGTTTCCTCGCCGAAGGCGGCGACAACTTCACGGTGCTCAAGCAGGCCAGCGAGCGGCTCGACACCGGCATCAACGACCTGGAGTCGATGATCGGCTACCTGCAGGCCCAGGACCGTGCCGGTCAGCCGGCCGGCTTTGGCCAGGCGCAACAGCGCATCCGCAAGGTCGCCGAGCAGGTGCTCAGCCATGCGCCCTGAAGCCTGGCAGGCGCTGCATGGCTTGCTGCTGCCGCAGGCCATTGCCGCGGCGGACAGCGCCTGGTGCCCGTATTCGGCGTTCCCCGTCGGTGCCGCGCTGCTGTGTGGCGACGGTACGGTCATCCGCGGCTGCAACGTGGAGAACGTGTCCTACGGCCTGACCAACTGCGCCGAGCGCAGCGCGTTGTTCGCTGCCATCAGCCAGGGCCAGGCGCCCGGCAGCTTCAAGGCGATGCTGGTGTACGCGCCCAAGGTGCCAGTGATCTCGCCCTGCGGCGCCTGCCGCCAGGTGATGGTCGAGCTGCTGGCGCCGGACTGCCCGGTGATCTGCGTCGGCCACGATGCGGCAGCGAGCCTTCACTGGACCGCCGGGCAATTGCTGCCCGGCGCCTTTCGCGCGTTCTGACGCCAACCTGCTGAGCTTTTCCGGGGATTCGTCGATGGGCTTCATCGGTATCGTGGTGTTGTTGCTGATCGCCGTGGCGCTGTCCAACAACCGCAAGGCCATTCGCTTGCGTACCGTCGGCACGGCCTTCGCCGTGCAGGCCGGGCTGGGCGCCTTCGCCCTCTACGTACCCTGGGGCCAAAGCGCCCTGGGGGAGATTTGCGCCTCGGTGGCGTCGTTGCAGGACTACGCCAACCATGGCATCGCGTTCATCTTCGGCGGCCTGAGCAGCACGCGGATGGCCGAGGTGTTCGGCGCCGACGGCTTCGTCTTCGCCATCCGGGTACTGCCGGTGATCGTGTTCTTCAGCAGTTTCATCGCAGTGCTCTACTACCTGGGGATCATGCGCGTGGTGATCCACGTGATCGGCGGCACCCTGCAGCGCCTGCTGGGCACCAGCCGCACCGAAGCAATGGCGGCCACGGCGAACATCTTCGTCGGCCAGACCGAGGCACCCATGGTGATCCGCCCCTATGTACGCAGCCTGACCCGTTCCGAGCTGTTCGCGGTGATGGCCGGCGGCATGGCCTCGGTGGCCGGCTCCGTGCTGATCGGCTATGCCAGCCTGGGGGTCGAACTCAAGTACCTGATCGCTGCCAGCGTCATGGCCGCCCCTGGTGGCCTGTTGATGGCCAAGCTGATGGAGCCGGAAACCGAAGTCCCCCACGAACACCCCGACGACCTGCCGGGCCAGGCCCATGGCCAGCCGGCCAATGTCATCGATGCCGCCGCCATCGGTGCCTCCGCCGGCTTGCACCTGGCCCTCAATGTGGGTGCCATGCTGCTGACCTTCATCGGCCTGATCGCCCTGCTCAACGGCCTGCTCGGCTGGACCGGCAGCTGGTTCGGCCAGCCGCAGCTGAATCTGCAGCTGATACTCGGCCATTGCCTGGCGCCGCTGGCTTTCGTGCTGGGCGTGCCCTGGCATGAGGCCGTCACGGCGGGCGGGCTGATCGGTGAAAAACTGGTGCTCAACGAATTTGTCGCCTATGCCGACTTCGCCCGCCTGCTCGACCCAGCCCAGGCTGCGGCCAAGGGCATGCCGGTGCTGAGCGCCCAGGCCCAGGTGATCGTCACCTTCGCCTTGTGCGGCTTCGCCAACCTGGCTTCCATCGGTATCCAGCTGGGCAGCCTGGGCATCATGGCGCCTGAGCGGCGCGCCGATATCGCCCGGCTGGGGCTCAGGGCAGTGGTCGCTGGCACTCTGTCCAACCTGATGAGCGCAGCACTGGCCGGGGTCTTCCTGGCCCTCTGACACGTGGCCGGCATCTTCGCCCGTTGCCTTGTACCGCAAACTTCAACAAGGAGAACCTGCAAGTGACTGTGAGCAAATTTCTGAAAACTGGCCTGGTAGTGGCTGCCAGCCTGTGGGCCGGCCAGGCATTGGCCTGGGGCCAGCAAGGCACCGCGCTGGTCGGTGAACTGGCCCAGCGCCAGTTGACCCCCGAAGCCAAGGCAGAAGCCCTGCGCCTGCTCAGCCAGATCAAGCAGAGCGACTTCGCCGTGGTCGCCAACTGGGCCGGTAACCTGGAAAAGAACCCGCAGAACCAGGTGCTGTGGGAAAACACCCGCAACCAGCTCAACGTGGTCTACAAACGTGACGACTGCACCTTCCAGCAGACTCGCGACTGCCCCGATGGCGCCTGCACCGTGGCGGCGATCGAGCACAACCGCGACGCCCTGGCCGACCCCAAGGCACCCAGCCAGACGCGCCTGATGGCCTTGCTGTTTCTCATCCACCACAGCAGCGATGCCAGCTCTCCGCTGAACAACAGCTTCAAGGCGGACCGGGGCGGCTACGACTATCCCGTACAGGCCGGCGCCAAGACCTACAACCTGCGCCAGGTCTGGGACGACTTCCTGCTGGGCGCAGCTCGGCTCGACGTCAAGGCCTATGCCGACAAGCTGCAGAAAGACCTGCCCGCCGCCGACTCCAGCAACCCGGCGCAATGGTCGCAACAGGCCTGCCGCATCGTGCGCGATGACGGCATCTATCCGCAGAAGGCCACCGGCAAACGCAAGCTGCCGAGCAAGCAGAGTGTCGATGACGATGACACCGGTGGCAGCGACTACAGCGCCAAGACCCTGGCCTACAACCGGACCGGCAAGGAGTACAACCGCGGCGACAAGCTGATGAACGAGCAGTCGGCCAGCGCTGGCGGCATCGATGCCCGTTACATGAGTACCTTCGTGCCCTTGGCCGAACGGCAAGTGCAACTGGCCTCGGTGCGCCTGGCGCAACTGCTCAATGCCGCGCTGATCGCTGGCCGCCCAGCTTCCTGACTCGGGAGAATCGCCATGGACACCTTACGCTTGCGGCATCTGCCGCTGCTCTTCGCCTTCGGCCTGGTCGGCTGCGGGTCCGCGCCGGTCAGCGAACACCCCGAGCAGCGTGTATCGCTGATGACCTACAACGTCGAAAACCTGTTCGACACCACGCATGACCAGGGCAAGGACGACGTCGCCTACCTGCCCCTGAGCGTCAAGCAGGCCCACCCAGAATACCTCGCCAGCTGCGCCAGGATCACCGTCAAGCCTTGGCGCGACGAATGCGAACACAACGACTGGAGCGATGCCCGGCTTCAGGAAAAACTCACCCGCCTGGCAGCAGTGATCAGCCAGACCGACGGTGGCCGCGGGCCGGATATCCTCATGCTCGACGAAGTAGAGAACCGCACGGTGCTGGAGCGGCTCGACCAGCACCTGACAACGTCGGGCTACCAGACCCAAGTGCTGCTGGAAGGCTGGGACGAGCGCGGCATCGACACCGCCGTGCTCAGCCGTCTGCCCCAGTGGGGCGAGCCGATCCTGCACCGGGTGCCCTACCGCAACGAGCAAGGCGACAGCTCGGACAAGACCGGCAAGACCCGCGGCATCCTCGAAGTCCGCCTGATGCTGCCTGGCGGCCAGAAGGCCTCGGTGTTCGCCGTGCACCTGCCCTCCGGTGGCGCCCCGGGCTACCTGCGGCGCCAGGCGCTGGAGTACCTGGCCGAGCTCAAGCGCCAGTTGCCGGCGGACGTGCTGCCGATCGTCGGTGGCGATTTCAACATCAATGCCGGCGAGGAAGCCACGCACCACTCCATCGCCAGCACCCTTGCCAGCGACTGGGACGTGTCGCACCTGATCGGCTGCGACGACTGCAACGGCAGCTATTACTACCACCGCGAGCGGCAGTGGTCGTTCTTCGACATGCTGCTGTTCCCCAAGGCCATGAACGGCGACGGCTTCAATGGCTGGAAGGTCGACCGCGCCAGCATCCACATGCCCAGGGCGAGCGTCTACCAGGTGAACAGGTGGGGCGCACCGGCGCGCTTCGACGGCGGCCAGCACCCCGAGGGTGTCTCCGACCACTGGCCGATGTATGCACAGATCTACCGCAGCGCACCTTGAGCCTCGATAATGGGATCGTTTTCCGGGCGCCCACGGATGTGGCGCCCGCCTTCTCGAGGGCGTCAGAGACTTACTGCCACGAGCACCAGTGCCGGGAATGGAATGAGTAACCACAAGATCAAGATTCGCCGCAAGAACGTCGAAAAGATTCTGCTCGCCGCCGAGCAGGTGTTCGCCGAACAGGGTTACGCAGGCACGTCGATGATCGATATCGCCAGGCGCGCCGAGCTGCCACGCTCCAACCTGCACTACTACTTCGCCACCAAGGACGAACTGTACCGTGAAGTGCTGGTCAACCTGCTCGGCGACTGGGAACGCGAGGGCGCCTGTTTCGCCCACTTCGACGACCCGCGGGTGGTACTGACCAGCTACGTGCGGGAAAAGATGACCCACTCACGCTTGCGCCCCCACGGCTCCAAACTGTGGGCCAATGAAATCATGCACGGCGCCCCGCTGTTTCGCGACATCATCGAGGAACACCTGCTGGCCGGTGCCAAGTTCAAGGAGGACAAGATCCGCCAATGGGTCGATGAACAGCGCATCCGCCCGATCGCGCCCTTCGCCCTGCTGTACATGATCTGGGCCACGACC
The DNA here is from genome assembly GCF_044749485.1 of Pseudomonas sp. NPDC089401. NCBI lineage: Bacteria > Pseudomonadati > Pseudomonadota > Gammaproteobacteria > Pseudomonadales > Pseudomonadaceae > Pseudomonas > Pseudomonas sp. NPDC089401. The sequence goes on from NZ_JBIVIA010000005.1 coordinate 390,688, forward strand.
CAGCACTACGCCGACTTCGACTACCAGGTCAGGGCGCTGAACGGTCATCAGCCGCTCAGCGACGAGCAGTTCGAACAGGCGCTGCAGACCATCACGACCGTGGTGTTGCGCGGGATCGGGCTGGAGCCCTGAGGGTCACGACGCCAGTGCCTCCGGGCAGCGCGGCGCGGGTGCCTCATGCCGGAACGATTGCTGCCAGGCCAGCTGGGCCTGCACCTTGAGCGCAGCGTCCATGACTTTCTGCGCCCAGCCCTCGTCCTCCGGGTCAACCACGACCACGCGGAAGCCATGGTCATCGCCTTCGATCCCGACGCCTTCGGAGTCATCCACGTGCAGGTCGATGTCAAAGGCTGGTGGATACTTCGACGGGGCATTTTCGAGGCCGTGTGCCGCCACCACGTGGTTGTGCCGATCGCTGTTGACCACGCCATCGACGTGGATGCCGTAGAGCATCAGCCAGCGCCGGATGTAGGACGGCGTGCGCCCCGACGAGGTGTAGATCCAGATGCTGCAGCCCTGGCGGCGCAGGTCGCGGATCAGCGAGCGGGTGCCGATGCGCAGGGGTTCGCCCAGCCAGCGGTGGATGCACTCCGGCAGCTTGCTGTTCTCGGCAGGGCTGTGATGGGGCAGGCAGGCGAGCGTATCGTCGATATCGAACGAGATGCGCACCTGCGGACGGCGGGCCTTGCGCCCCAAGCCCTGCCATGCCCTGCGCCCGTGGTCAGGCATCGAGGAACCGGTCATGTCAGTGGCCTCCCTGACAGGCTGGCACGGTGGCCCGGCCCAGGAAGAACTGATCGGGCTCGGGCGCTTTCGCTTCGAGAAAGGCCGCGTATTTTTTCTTGATCTTGGGCAATTCGTACAAGGCTTTGACACCGTGTTTGGCGGAGTTGCGAATGACCGAGGACGGGTTGAAGTAGCCCTCGGCGTTGTCCAGCGTGAGCACGAATGGCGGCAACCCGGCGCGCATCAGCAGGTAGCTGACGATCAGCGAGCCCGTGCGGTTGTTGCCTTCGATGAACAGCTGTGGCTTGCTGAGGATCCGTACATAGACACCCGCCGCGCGCTTCCAGATCGAATCGCTGCGGTACGAGCAGTACCAGTTGTACAGGTCCTTGATGCCACCCTCCACGTTGTTGAAAAAGTGTGCCTCGGTCGCTGCCAGGTGCTGGGCGAACTCACGACGGCGTGCCGGATCGCTGCCGCACAGCACGGTGGCGTTGATTTCCAGCATCAGGTTCAACTGCTGGAGGTCGAACAGGTCGATACCCCGTGCGACATAGTCGTCAATCAGGGCGTAGCCTTCAACCACATTCTGCAGCACCTCGTCGGTAAACGGGTCGCGCGGTTCGGTGAAATGCCGGCTGAGTTCGCAGAAACGGCCCTGCACCTCGCGCAGTGCGCGTTCTACCGCTGGCAGGTCAAGTCGACGCGTGGCACGCATTGGAAATCCCGAGTAACACTTTAACGGAAGGTAAAAAGGCCAGACGCGGGAACCTTTCGGTTCTCGCGTCCGGCCGACGTGGCGAGTGAGCCGATCAGCTGAACTTGCCGCTGATGTAGTCACTGGTCAATTGTTCACGCGGGTTCTGGAAGATCTGCGTGGTCGGGCCCATTTCCACCAGGTAGCCGGTGCGGGTGCCCTGGGAAATGTCCACCGAGAAGAACGCGGTGGTGTCGGCGACGCGGATCGCCTGCTGCATGTTGTGGGTCACCAGGGCGATGGTGTAGTCCTTCTTCAGCTCGACCATCAACTCCTCCACGCGACGGGTGGCGATCGGGTCGAGCGCCGAGCACGGCTCGTCGAGCAGCAGCACTTCCGGCTCGGTGGCGATGGCACGGGCGATGCACAGGCGCTGCTGCTGCCCACCGGACAGGGCCAGGCCGCTGACCTTGAGCTTGTCCTTGACCTCGTCCCACAGGGCAGCGCCCTGCAGGGCGTGCTTGACGCGGTCGCCCAGGTCGCCCTTGTAGCGGTTCAGGCGCAGGCCGAAGGCGACGTTGTCGAAGATGCTCATGGAGAACGGATTCGGCTGCTGGAACACCATGCCGATGTAGCGGCGCACCACCACCGGGTCGACGCCCTTGCCGTAGACGTCCTGGCCGAGGAAGTGCACGTGGCCTTCGAAGCGGAAGCCCTTCACCAGGTCGTTCATGCGGTTCAGGCTACGCAGCACGGTGCTCTTGCCGCAGCCGGACGGGCCGATGAAGCCGGTGATCTCGTTCTTGCGGATCGGCACGTGGCTGTCACGCACGGCCATGAAGTTGCCGTAGAAAATCTTGTCGAGCTTGCAGTCCATGACTACAGGTGTCTGATCGACCATGGGAGCGACTCGCTGCGCAGTGGATACGTTCAAGTTGGATGCTCCCTTTCTCAGTACTTGGGCTTGCCGAAGATACGGCTAAGAATGTTGACGACCAGCACGATCATGACCAGCACCAGCGAGGCCGCCCAGGCGAGCTCCAGCTGGTTGTCGAACGGCATGCCGGAGAAGTTGTAGATCAGCACGGCCAGCGAGGCGGTGGGGTTCATGACCGCCAGGCTGCCTTCGTGGAGGATCCAGTAGTTGCTGAACAGCGCGGTGAACAGCAGCGGCGCGGTCTCGCCGGCGGCACGGGCCACGGCCAGCATGACGCCGGTGAGGATCGCCGGCATGCCGGTCGGCAGGACGATCTTCCAGACCACCTGGGCGCGGGTGCAGCCCATGCCGTAGGCGGCGTCCTTCATGATCTTGGGCACCATCTTCATGGCTTCCTCGGCGGTCAGCACGACGATCGGCAGCATCAGCACGGCCAGTGCCACACCGCCCGCCGGGGCCGAGTAGGTGCCGGTGGTCATCACCACCAGGGCGTAGGCGAACACGCCAGCGAGGATCGACGGCAGGCCGGTGAGCATCTTGGCGGCGAAGCGCGAGGCATTGGCCAGCTTGCTGTCCGGGCCCAGCTCGGCGAGGAACACCGCCGCGAGGATGCCGACCGGCACCGCGATGGCGGCAGCGATGCCGACCATGACGAAGGTACCGGCCATGGCGTTGCCGAAACCGCCGCCCATCTCGAAGCCGGTGGGTGGCAATTCGGTGAACACTTCCAGGCTCAGGCGCGCGCCACCACGGGTGATCAGCATGTACAGCACGGAGATCAGCGGTACGCTGGCCAGCAGGGCCACGCACCATACCGTGCTGGTCAGCATGATGCTGCGCAGGGCGCGGCCTTCGAAGCGGCGCTGCAGGCTGGGCATCGGGTTGGCTGGGGCAGTGATGTCGGTCATTGTTTGTTACCCCGCTGGGCGTAGAGCATGATCATCGAGCCGAACACGTTCACCAGCAAGGTGATGAACATCAGCACCAGGGCGGCGTACATCAGTACTTCGATCTCGTTCGGGCCGGCTTCCGGGAAGTTCAGCGCCAGCAAGGCAGCCAGGGTGTTGGCCGGGGCGAACAGCGAAAGCGTGATGGTGTTGGCGTTGCCCACCAGCATGGCCAGGGCCATGGTTTCACCCAGCGCACGGCCAAGGCCGAGGACCAGGGAGCCGAAGATGCCGGTGGCGGCGGACGGCACCATGACCTTGAGGATCGCTTCCCAATGGGTGGTGCCCATGCCGTAGGCAGCCTGCTTGGTCTTCATCGGCACGCTGGTCAAGGCGTCCTGGGACACCGCGGCAATGGTCGGCAGGATCATGATCGCCAGTACCAACGCCGCCGGCAGCAGGCCGGGGCCACTCAGGGAGGTACCGAAGAACGGGATCCAGCCCAGCTCGCTGTTGAGCCAGGTGGTCAGTGGCCGGATGGCCGGAATCACCACGTAGATGCCCCAGAGGCCGTAGACCACGCTGGGGATGGCGGCGAGCAGCTCGACGATGGTGCGAAACACCGCGGCCAGCTTCGCCGGCAGGAAATCCTGGGTAAGGAAAATGGCCATGCTGACGCCGAAGAAGCCAGCGATCAACAAGGCGATCAGGGCGCTGTAGAGCGTGCCCCAGATAGCAGGCAAGATACCGTATTTGCCTTGGTTGACATCCCACACACTGCCGAACAGCACGTCGAAACCGTGCTTCTCCATGCCGGGAAGGGCTTTGCGTCCTACTTCGTACACCAGCGCGAAGACCAGCGCCAGGACCAGCACCACACCGATACGCGCAAGCGCACGGAAGGTGCGGTCGACCAGGAAGTCCTTGGCGGACGGTGGCCGGCACGCGGAATCGGGGTTATCCGGTATGGCAAAGGGTGTGTTCATGGGCTAATTCCGGGACAAGGGACAAACACCCCCGGCATGGCTGTCATCGCCACGCCAGGAGCGCCTGGGGCATTACTTGATGTTGGCCGACGCTTTGCGCACTTCGTCGACAACCAACGCAGGCAGCGGGATGTAGCCCATCGAATCGGCGATGGTCTGGCCCTTGGTCAGGCCGTACTCGACCATTTCACGCATGGCCTTGGCCTTTTCCGGGTTGCCGTTGTCCTTGCGGAAGATCATCCAGGTGTAGGAAGTGATCGGGTAGGACTTGGCGCCTTCCGGGTCCGGCAGCTGGGCGATCAGGTTTTCCGGCATCTTCACCGCGGCCAGGGCCTCGGCACCGCTCTCGGCGTTCGGCACGACGTAGTGACCGGCCTTGTTCTCCAGCTCGGCGAAGTCGACCTTGGCCAGCTTGGCGAAGCCGTACTCGATGTAGCCGATGGCGCCTGGGGTCTGGCGCACGGTGGCGGTCACGCCATCGTTCTTCGGCGACTTGATGAACTTGTCGGTGGCCGGCCAGTTGACGGTGTTGCCTTCGCCCAGTGCAGTCTTGAAGTCGGCGTTGATGGTCGACAGGTGCTTGGTGAAGACGGCGTTGGTGCCGCTGGAGTCGGCGCGCACCACCACGGTGATCGGCATGTCAGGCAGCTTCAGGCCTGGGTTGGCCTTGACGATCAGTGGATCGTTCCACTTGGTGATCTTGCCCAGGAAGATGTTGGAGTACACATCGCGTGGCAGCTTGAGGCCTTTCGGGTTGCCCGGCAGGTTGTAGGCCAGGACGATTTCACCGGCGGTCATCGGCAGCAGCTGCACGCCTTCGGCGACCTTGGCGATGTCGGCTTCGCTCATGGCCGAGTCGCTGGCGGCGAAGTCGACGGTCTTGTTCAGGAAGTCCTGTACGCCCGCCCCGCTCCCCTTGGACTGGTAGTCGACGGTGACGCCAGCGGTGTTCTTGCTGAAGTCCTTGAACCAGGTCAGGTAGATCGGTGCCGGGAAGCTCGCGCCGGAACCGGTCAGGCGAACGTTCTCGGCGGCAAAAGCACCGGAGGTGGCGCAAAGCGAGACGGCAACGGCAAGTGCAGCAGACTTCATTCGGCGAATCATTGAAAGTGCTCCTTGTGATGGCCGGCACACTTTGCATCACCTGTGTTACAGCTTTGTGACGATTGAATGGCACTCCATTCATTCGGCCCCTCTAGGTCGGGGCTGACAGGCAGTTGGATGGTTTTCCTCTGGTAACCGGATGTAACTAGTACTTTGCTACACCGCCCGGCGCGCGCGGCTTGTGCCGCGCCGCCGGACGGACGTGCAGCGCTCAATAAGCCGCCTTGTCACCTACCCGCCTGGACCCGCCCCCCAGGCACGTAAAGGCAAAGGCCAGCACCAGCGCCGCCGTGCCCAGCAGGAAGATCAGTTGCTGGTTGGAACCAGATACCAGCAGGGCGATCAGCGCCGGGGTCACCGCCGCAGCGCCCATCAGGGTGATACTGACCAGCGGCGTCAGCTTGCCGGTGGGGTCGTTGGTGGTGATCAATGCCATGTAGTACGACAGCGACAACACCCAGCCGAAATTGATCAGCAGCAGCGCGACGAACAGCTGCATCGGCGTGCGGGTGTGGCCGGTGAGCATGGCGATGGAAACGAACACCGCCAGCAGCCCCACGGCGATCATCAGCTGGCGGTTGACCCGTGCCCCCAGCAGGCTGGGCAGCCCGGCCCCCGGCAAACCGCCGATGGCCGACAGGCCGAACGCCCAGCCGATGTCGACGCCGTCGATGCCCTGGTCACGGGCCAACTGGTCGATGAAGCCCCACACACAATAGATGGCGATCTGCATGAACAGCATGCCCACCAGCGCACTGCGGCCAGTACGCGCAGAGCCGCCCTGGGCCGGCGATGCCACGCCGCTTGCCAATGCCGCGGCCGGGCGCTTGGGCAGCACCAGGCTGGCGCCACAGATCAGCAGGTACCAGAGGCCGAAGGCCGCCAGGGCGGTCACCGTGCCGCTTTGTGCGGCCAGCAGGGGCAAGGCTGCGGAGAACAGCGAGTACTCCGGCGTCTGCAACAACAGCATCAAGCCGAACGAGCGGTCCTGATTCGGCAGTCGGCCCAGGGTGGACACCGCGTAGGCATACACCAGCCCGGCGCAGGTGCCGGCGGCCAGACGCACGATCAGCAGCAGCGTGCTGCTGCCGGCGAACGCCGTGGCCAGGCTCAAGGCCACGCACAGCAAGCCGAACAGCAGGCACAGGCCGCGCCCGCCATGGCGCTTCATCAACGGCGGGCACAGCAAGGTGCCCAGGGTCATGCCGATCATCTCCACCGACACCACCCAGCCCTGCTGGTCGAGCGACAGGCTCAGCTGTTCGGTGACCAAGCCCATGAAGATGGGTTGCACGCCACAGACGATGAAGGAAGTGCAGGCAATGAAAATGAGGGCGGCACGCAGTCGCCTGGAATCGTTGAGCATGGGTTGACCCCGAGAGTTGTTTTTATTGTGAATGTGCTGAGCGGGCCCGCTCGCGCCCCATCCTGGGCCGTGTCCCGAGGCTTTGAAAGTTAAGAATCGAAATCGCCTCCAGTGGGCTTTTTAATGCAGCGGCCTGCATCCAGAAATGCACTGCGGTCGATCCTGATAATTAATTGGAGGCAGGCCGGAATCGCCCCTACCGTGTCTCGCTACCTGTCAGAAAAGGTCCCGACATGAACGACCGTGAGTTCATCAATGCCATCGACGCCGATGGCCAACCCCTGCACATCGCCGTGAAGAGCGGGCGCATCACCCACATCGGGCCGCAACGCGCTGGCACGGCGGCCCAGGAAACCATCGACCTCGAAGGCCTGCTGGCCCTGCCCGGCTTCGTCGACGGCCACATCCACCTGGACAAGAGCTTTGTCGGCGACCGCTGGCGCCCGCACCAGCCCGTGGGCAGCCTGCGCGAACGCCTGGCCGTGGAAAAGCGCGAGCTGGCCTGTGCCCCGCCGATCGTCGAGCGCGCCGATGCGCTGATCCGCCAGTGCGCGTCCTACGGGACCATGGCCATGCGTTGCCATGTGGACGTGGACGCCACCACCGGCCTGAACAACCTGCACGCCATCCTCGAAGCCCGGGAAAAGTGGAAGGATCTGATCGACATCGAACTGGTGGCCTTCCCCCAGGCCGGCGTGGTGACCTGCCCCGGCACCGCCGAGGTGATGGAAGCCGCCGTGCGTGAAGGCGTGCAGGTGGTGGGCGGGATCGACCCGACCACCCTGGACGGCGACGCCGAGGCCCAGCTCGACATCGTCTTCGGCATCGCCGACCGGCACGGGGTGAAGGTCGATATCCACCTGCACGAACCCGGCGACATCTGCATCGCCCAGCTCCAACGCATCGCGGCGCGCACCGAGGCGCTGGGCATGCAGGGCCTGGTCGCGGTCAGCCACGCCTACGGCCTGGGCGATGTCAGCGACAGCGTGGTCGATCGCTGCGCCCAGGTGCTGGCCAAGGCCGAGGTGTCGATCATGACCAACGCTCCCGGCGAACACCCCTTCCCGCCCGTGCTGCGCCTGCGTGCCGGCGGCGTGCGCGTGTTCACCGGCAACGACAACATCCAGGACGCCTGGTGGCCCTATGGCAACGGCGACCTGCTGCAACGGGCCATGCTGGTCAGCTACCGCTCGGGGTTCAATACCGACGAGGAACTGCGCGTGGCGCTGGAGATGGCCACCGAGGCCAGCGCCGGGGTGATGGGCAAGCAGGATTACGGGCTGAAGGTCGGCAACGAGGCGAGCTTCGTGCTGCTCAAGGCGCCGAATGCAGCCGCAGCGGTGGCGGCCGCTGTCCATGGGCGGGTGATCGTGCGCCATGGCGCGTTCTGGGGCGGGCCCGCGGCCCTGCAATTGAAAGCAGCGCAGTTCGCGCAGGAACTGCGGCGCTGACCCGTTACTCAGCCTCGGCGCTGAGAATCCCGATCAGGATCTCGGCCAGCTCCCGGACCAGGGGGTCGGCCGTGGGCCGGTGGTAGATCGCCGCCTCGAACACCGTGATCGGCTTGAACCCCTGCGCCGCGCCCAGCACCCGGTGCGCTGGCGTCACCACCCGCGAAGGCAGCAGGCTGACGCCCAGGCCGTTGGCCACGGCTTCCTGGATACCCGCCAGGCTGGAACTGGTGAACGCGATGCGCCAGCTGCGGCCCATGGCCTCGACCGCGCTGATCATGTCGTCGCGGTACAGGCCGCGGGGCGGAAAGGTCACCAGCGGGATCGGCTCCTGATCGAAGCACGGGTACTGGGCACTGTCGATCCATTCGATGCGCTCCGGCTGGCAGGCGCTGGCCTCGCGGCTGTGGCGCCGCTGCTTGACCAGCACCAGGTCCAGTTCGCCACGGTCGTAGGTGCTCATCAGGTCGCGGCTCAGGCCGCCGGTGATCTCCAGCTTGACCGTCGGGTTGCGCCGATTGAAGGCCGCCAGCGCCTGCATGGTCTTGCCGGCGACGAAGTCGTCGGGCAGGCCGATGCGCACGGTGACCGTCACCCCGCCCGACATGGCTTCGCTCAGTTGATTGCTCACCGCCAGCAGGTGCCGGGCAAATCCCAGCAGGGTTTCGCCGGCGTCGGTCGGGTGCACTTCGCGGTTGCTGCGGTCGAGCAGTTGGTGGCCGACCATTTCCTCCAGCCGACGGACCTTCTGGCTGACCGTGGACTGGGTCGAATGCAGGCGCGCGGCGGCGGTGGTGAAACTGCCGCAATCGGCCACCATGACCACGGCGCGGAGCATGTCCAGGTCGTAGATTGCGCGGTTGGGTCTGGCATTGTCGCTCATGGGTTGGGGCCTGGCTTGAAAGTTGTAGGGAGGCGGAAATCGAGCGCCGCCCGCGCGGCGCATCGCGAGCAAGCTCGCTCCTACGTTTGTTTCGGCCCAATGTTGCCTGTGATATCTGCGCGCGAACGCCTTGGCGCATGGCGCAATATCGCGTCGTACCAACAAGGCGGTCGCGCGCGCCTGTCACTGGCGTTACTGGCCCGAAACAAACGTAGGAGCGAGCTTGCTCGCGATGCGCCGCGCGGGCGGCGCTCGATCTCACAGGCGCTGTAAACCTTGAATCAAACCTTCGCGTCAACCGGCTTGAACCCGAGGCTGCGCATCAGGTCGCGGGCGGTGTCGAAGAACAGCTGCCTGAGGCCCTCGGCACTGTCTTCGGTCAAGCGGCTGGAAGGCCCGGAGATCACCAGCGCGCCCATCAGTTCCTGCTGCGCCCCATAGATCGGCAAGGCAACGGAAGCGGCATGCGGGTCCGTGGCGCCGTGGGAGTAGAACGGCTTCTCCAGGGCGATTCCCGCCTGGAACGGCGCGCGCAATGCCTGGGCACCGGCCGCTTCATCCATCGGCCGCATGTCACCGGGCTGCAGGTGAATGCGCAAGCGGTGGGACGAGTTCACCCGATACTGGCACATGCGGTATGCGCCATGGCGAACATAGAACGAGGCGGTCTCGCCTGTCTGCTCCGCCAGGTGCTGCAAGCGCGGCATCACATGCCGCTCGAGGTCTATCGACTCCTGGTACACCGCGTTCAGGCGCATCACCTCGCTGGCCAGCTGGTAGCGACCATCCGCCATTCGGGTGATGAAACCATGGTCTTCCAGCGACACCATCAGGCGCATGATCGTGCTCTTGATCAAGCCGGTGCGCTCCACCAGTTCGACCAGGCTCAGCGACGTGTCGCCGATCTGAAACGCTGTCAGCACGGTCAGTACACGGTCGGCCGAAGCCACTCCATTCACCGCTGGACGCGGCCGCGCTTTCACCATCTGGAAACCCCTTGAGATCTGTGCCCTGTTGCTCACGCACGGGCGGAAGCGGGCATTATCCGCCAACCGCCCCTTGCTTGCCATCCTGCGGAGTTCGGTCAACCGCGCGGATGGCCGCCTGGTAACGCTCGGTCGGGCCACCCAGGGCCGCCGTGGCTTGCGCGGCTCTGTTCATCACCGTGGCACGCACGCGGTTTATCTGCTCGGCATTGAAGCGGTCGGCCGGCCCGGACAAGGTCAGCGCGCCCACGAACACGTTGCCCGCACTGAAGACCGGCGCGGAAATGGCAGCGGTGTCCGGGTCGCGCTCACCCACCGATGCCGCCCAATACTGCTCCCGGACATTATCCAGGGTAGCGTCGGGCGCGGCGCCAAATGCCCGCAGCACCTTGCCGGACGCCCCGGCATCGATCGGAAAGCGATCCCCCTCATGGATGGACACCCGTACCGAACGCTTGGGCTCCACACGCAGCAGCACCACCCGACTCGCGCCTTGCGCCACATAGAACGAAGAAGTCTCCGCACTTTCCTGGGACAGCGTTTCGAGAATCGGCAGCAGTGCATCGCGCAGGTTGAAGGCCCCCTGGTAGAGCTGCGCGAGCCGCAGTGGCTCGTGCCCGACAGCGAACTGGCCATCCGCCAGACGGCGCACGAAACCGGCCCGCTCAAGGGACACCATCAGGCGCAGGATGGTGCTTTTGTAGAGGCCTGTGCGGCGCGAGATTTCCGCCAAGGGCAAACTCGGGCGATCGCCATCGAACGCCGCCAGAATCGCGAAGGCACGGTCCACTGCGGCGACACCGCCTGCCGCGCCCTCCGCGCCGTCATCACTGGATTGATTACTGTTGTCAGGCATGGCTTCACTTAGGCTGCTTGAAAAGGGCCCACCCGAAGGCAGGCCTACACATTGCTGTGAACGCAACATAGTGAATCCAAGCGACCCGCGCAACAGAACAGCGTTCTGCTCAGGCTTCACGCATGAACAGCTTGAGCACCAGGGTCATCGCCGCGGCGAAGAACAGGACGCAGCCCATCACCATGAGGCCTGCGGTAAAGGAGTGCGTGGCCTCCTTGAGATAGCCCATCAGGTAAGGCCCGACGAACCCGCCGAAGGCGCCAATCGAATTGATCAGGGCAATTCCCCCGGCTGCCGCCTGGCCACTGAGGAACTTGGCCGGCAAGGTATAAAAGATGGTCTTGGCCGAAATGGTGCCGACCAGCGCCAGGGTGATGCCGATCAGGGCAGGAACCAAGGTATTCATCTGCAGGGCGAACAACAGCGCCAGGCCGCCCAGAACCAGGGCGATCACCAGGTTGAGAATGCCCTTGCCGGTGCGATCCACATGCCTAGCCCAGAACAGCAGGCCGATCGTCGAGAAGAAGTACGGCACCGCCGCCACCCAGCCGATCAAGCTCAACTCGACACCTTGGGCCTTGAGCATCTGCGGCAGCCAGATGCCGATCCCGTAGGTGCCGATGGTGAAACTGAAGGTGATCGAACTGAGCAGCCAGACCCGCGGGTCCTTCAGCGCGCCTTTGAATGCATGGCTCTTGCGGGAGCTGCCCGCCTCTGTCGCCAACAGCTTGTCCAGCGCATTGCGCTCCTCGACAGTCAGCCACTTGGCCTCGGCCGGCCGGTTGGCCAGTACCTTCAGGGTGATCAGCCCGAGGACACAAGCCGGAAGGCCCTCGACCAGGAACATCCATTGCCAGCCCGCCAGTCCCCACGCGCCGTGCATCTGCAACAACCAGATGGACAACGGCCCCCCCACCAGGAACGAAATCGGCGTCGCCACGGTGAACCAGGCCAGCACCCGCGTGCGGTAGTGAATCGGGAACCAGAGCGTCAGGAAGAATATGACGCCGGGAAAGAAGCCTGCTTCGGCGACCCCCAGCACGAAGCGGATCAGGTAGAAGCTGCAAGGCCCGACCACCAGCGCGGTTGCCGCAGCCGCGAGGCCCCAGGTGATCATGATGCGGGCCATCCAGAGCCTGGCACCGAACCGGTACATGGCTAGATTGCTGGGCACTTCGCACAGGCAATAGCCAACGAACATGATCCCGGCGCCCAGCCCGAACTGGGCGGCCGTCAGGCCAAGCTGGTCGGTCATCTGCAGCGCTGCGTAGCCGACGCTGGTGCGGTCGAGATAGTTGAAGAAATATGCCAGTGCCAGCAGTGGGATCAACCGCCACGCCGCCTTGCGCAAGGCGCGGCGCTGGATGTCGTCCAGCGCAAGGGGCGGCGCGACCGGGACAGTAATGACTGGAGTCGTGACAGGGGCCATGACGATTACCTCGATTTTATTCTTGTGGGTGACGGCAATGCGTGTGCGCAGCGATCAGGTCCGAATCAGACCGCTGGCGGCAAGTTCATCGATCGCGGCACCTTCATAGCCCAGTTCCGACAGCAGTTCACGGGAGTGACTGCCCACTTCTGGCGCCGGCAGGCGTGCGCCGAAACGCTGCCCATCCATTTCGAACGGCAGCATCGGCACCTTGGTGGTTTCCCCATTGCCGAGGGCCAGTTCAGTGAGGCCACCGGACGCGTTCAGGTGCTGATCCTCGAACAGGTCTTGCGGGCGCTGGATCGGCGAAAACGGCAGACCGGCCGCTTCACACAACGCCATCACGCTGGCCTTGCCCATGGACTGAATGCGTTCGCGCACGATCGGCATGATCCGTTCCCGGGCTTGCACCCGCTGGTTGTTGCGCGCCAGGGCCGGGTCATTGGCGAACAGGGTGAAGTCGAACGCCTCGCAGAACGCCACCCACTGGCTGTCACTGACCACGCCGAGGAACACCTGCTGGTCCTTGTCAGCCGTTTCGAACACGTCATAGATGGCCCAGGCGGAGATCCGGCTTGGCATCGGCGCGGCGGCGGCACCGGTCACGACCTGCTGCATCATGTGCTGGGCGACCAGAAACGCGGAGTTCTCGAACAGCCCGGTCTGCACGAACTGCCCCTTGCCGGTGTCCTTGCGCTGCAGCAATGCCGCCAGCACGGCGACGGCGCTGAACATGCCGCCCATGACGTCGTTGACCGACGCACCCGCGCGCAGGGGCCGGCCTACCGGGCCGGTCATGTAGGCCAGGCCGGTCATCATCTGCACCACCTCGTCCAGTGCGGTGCGTTTTTCATACGGCCCCGGCAGAAAGCCCTTCATCGAGCTGTAGATGATGTCGGGCTTGATGGCCTTGACCGCCTGGTAACCCAGCCCCAGTTTTTCCATGGCGCCTGGGCGAAAGTTCTCGGTCATGACGTCCGCCGTGGCGAGCAGCTTGCGGACCGCAGCCATGCCCTCGGGCGACTTCATGTCGACGGCAAAACTTTTCTTGTTGCGGTTGTAGGTCAGCCAGTAGCCTGCACCGGAGCCCATCAGTCGACGGGTATTGTCGCCTTCGGCTACGGGCTCGACCTTGATCACCTCGGCCCCGAGGTCTGCCAACAGCAGGCCGCAGGTAGGCCCCATGACCATGTGAACGAACTCGACGACCCTGATGCCGGCCAGCGGCAATCTGGTCTCTGGCACCTGGCTCATACGGCCTCCTTGGCGTAGGTGAAGTTCTTGCCGACCCCGGCATCGGCGATGAAGCCATACAAGGCCTCGCCCGGCAGCCCCCGGCGCAGCCAGTCGCGCGCTGCAACCAGGCGGTCGATATCGATGCCGGTGCGCAAGCCCATCGACTCGAGCAGGTACACCAGGTCTTCGGTCACGATGTTGCCGGAGGCGCCAGGCGCGTAGGGACAGCCGCCAATCCCCCCTTGCGAGGCATCGAAGGTGGTCACTCCGGCTTCGAGGGCTGCAACGACATTGGCCAGCCCCTGCCCCCGGGTGTTGTGGAAATGGGCGCTGCCGGCCAGCTCTCCAAGCTCCTGGCGCAAGCGGGTGAACACGCGGCGCACCTGGGCCGGATTGGCATACCCGACGGTGTCCGCCAAGCCCACTTCGTCAACGCCCAGCTCGGCCATCTTCACCGCCATGGCGATGCTCTGGTCATCGGTCACCACACCTTGAAGCGTGCAGCCGAAAACGGTGGACAGGCCCGCTTCGATCTCGATCTCCGGGAAACACGCGTTGCGCAGCGCTACCACGGCCTTGACCTCGTCAAAGACCTGGGCGTGCGTCTTGCGGATATTGGACAACGAGTGGGGCTCGCTGACGGAGATCGGCAGCGTGATCTTCTGCACCCCCGCGCTGAAGGCAGCCTGGGCACCCTTGAGGTTGGGCACCAGCGCAGTCACGAAAAGCCCGGGGATCTGACGGGCATGAACCACCAGCTCGGCACAGTCGGCCATCTGCGGCAGCAGCCTGGGCGGTACGAACGATCCGACCTCGATCTCACGCACGCCCGACTCGGCGAGCGCGGTGATCCACTGACGCTTCAGTTCGCTGGGCATGGTGGCCTTGATGCTTTGCAGGCCGTCGCGGGGGGCGACTTCGCTGACGAGTACATCGATATCTGAACCAGGATGCACGGAAATTCTCCTCTTCGGCGGTGGACCTTAGGAACGTTCACGCGGCAGGCCATCGAGTGGCGCAGATCCGAATTGTTATGATTGTTCTGTCAGGCAGAATGATGTTCTGTCAAATAGTATTCTTGGCCAGATCTCCGCCTGTCAATCCCCTTTCATCAGCAGCGGGTCACCGATGAATACGGCTTGACAGCATCCCCTCGATTTTGAAAAAGTGTTCCACACGAGGCAACGCCGTTCTACTGAATGGAACGAAAAACAATAATCGCGTCGTTCGTGCTCACCCATTGCCTAGGCTGGGTACAGTGCCCGCACGCCTTGCTGGAGATACCCATGAGCCTGTATGCCCCACCCCAGGACCTGCCAACCGAGGTATTCAGCCGGATGCCGGAGCGCTTCTGGCGCGACGGCGATTCCGACTGGGTGCGCGCCAACAAACCCGGGCAACGCACCCGTTGTTTCCTTGAAGGCCCTGCGTTCGACAGAGCCGGCAACCTGTATGTGACCGACATTCCCTATGGCCGGATCTTTTGCATCTCTCCTGCAGGCGAATGGTCGCTGGTGATCGAATACGACGGCTGGCCCAACGGGCTGAAAATCCACGCGGACGGGCGGATCTTCGTCGCGGACTACAAGCGCGGCATCCTGCTGCTCGACCCTGCCAGGCAGGCCATCGAGCCGCTTCTCACCCACCGTCGCAGTGAGGGGTTCAAGGGCGTCAACGACCTGTTCTTCGATCAGGCTGGCCGCCTGTACTTCACCGACCAGGGCCAGACCGGCATGCATGATCCGTCCGGCCGGGTATTTCGCTACGACCTGGATCTGCAACGCCTGGACTGCCTGATCGACAACGGGCCAAGCCCGAACGGCCTGGTGCTGGACCTGCACGAACAGGCACTGCTGGTCGCCATGACCCGCGGCAATGCGGTCTGGCGCCTCCCGCTGCAGCAGGACGGTGGCACCTCGAAGGTCGGGATCTTCACGGCCATGGCCGGTGGCGTCAGCGGCGCCGATGGCATGGCGCTCGACGACGAAGGCAACCTGTACGTCTGCGATGCGGGCAATGGCTGCGTCTGGGTGTTCGACCCGCATGCCGTGCCGCTCTACCGGATTCGCGCCTGCTCCCCAGGCCGCACCGTGACCAACCTTGCCTTTGGCGGGCATGGCAACCGCACACTGTTCATCACGGAATCGGCCACAGGCCACATTCTCCAGGCACACCTGCCCCACGCGGGGAAGAAACTGTTCTCGCACGCGTGAACTGAACCGCCCCACCACGCCTGTGCGCCACCGCGCAGGCATTCGCTCGTCCGCAACAAAAGCAGACAAGTCTTCACGATAAAACCGATAAAAAGAGGGACTTCATGATCACGATCCTGAGCTACAGCATGATCGTCTGTTTCATGTACCTGATCATGTCCAAGCGGCTGTCCCCGCTTGTGGCGCT
The DNA here is from genome assembly GCF_044749485.1 of Pseudomonas sp. NPDC089401. NCBI lineage: Bacteria > Pseudomonadati > Pseudomonadota > Gammaproteobacteria > Pseudomonadales > Pseudomonadaceae > Pseudomonas > Pseudomonas sp. NPDC089401. The sequence goes on from NZ_JBIVIA010000005.1 coordinate 406,632, forward strand.
GATCCTGGTACCCATCGCCTTCGCATGCGCCGCCGGTTTCGCCGCCGACCTCGGCCCGATGATGTTCGATGGCCTGAAGATGCTCGCGCCCACAGGCATCATGCTGACCTTCGCCATTCTGTACTTCTGCATGATGACCGACGCCGGCCTGTTCAACCCGCTCATCGAAACGGTGCTTCGCCTGGTCAAGGGCGATCCGCAGAAGATTGTCCTGGGCACTGCCGTACTGGGTATCTGCGTCGGCCTCGATGGTGACGGCGCAACCACCTACATCATCACCACTGCGGCGCTGCTGCCGCTTTACCGGCGCACCGGCATCCGTCCGCAGGTCATGGCCACGGTGCTGCTGCTGACGATCGGGGTGATGAACATCCTGCCCTGGGCCGGCCCCTTCTCACGCGCAGCCAGCGCCATGCAGGTCGACATCACCGAGCTGTTCGTCGAAATGCTGCCGATCATGCTGGCCGGGCTGGCCTGGGTGCTGCTGGCAGCCCTGCTGCTGGGCCGCCAGGAGCGCAAGCGACTGGGCGTGACGGAAATCGACCTGCAGCAGCTGCTCGCCGAGCTGGAGCAGTCCAAGCTCACCGGCTGGCGATTCGTCGTCAGTGCCGCACTCACCCTCGCCCTGATTGCCCTGATGATGCTCAACGTCATGCCACTGGCGATCCTGTTCATGGTCGCGTTCGGCCTTGGCCTGGTGATCAACTACCCCTCGCTGCAGGCGCAGAAGGCCGTCATCGACAAATACGCAGGCAGCGTGCTGTCCGTCACCTTGCTTATCTTCGCTGCCGGCATCTTTGTCGGGGTGATGTCGGGTACCGGGATGATCAAAGCGGTTTCCGACAGCCTGGTGCAGATCATTCCCGCATCCACCGGGCACTACATGTCGGTGTTCACCGCCTTCATCAGCATGCCGTTCACCTACATTCTTACCAATGACGCCTTCTACTTCGGCATCCTGCCTATCCTGGCAGAAACCGCCGGGCATTACGGCATCGATGGCAAGGAAATGGCCATTGCCGGCCTCATCGGCCAACCGGTGCACCTGCTGAGCCCGCTGGTGGCGTCCACTTACCTGCTCTGCGGCTTGCTGAACGTGGACTACGGGGACAACCAACGGGCGTCGATCGGCTGGAGCATCGGTACCTGCCTGGTGATGTTCGTGGCGGCGGTGGCCTTTGGCTCGATCACCGTCTTCGCCTGACGACCGGCCCATGCCGGCATGGGCCGTACAGCACTAAACCGCCAAAGCCCGGGCGCGCAGTTCGCTGTTGAGGATGCGATCGTTCTCGCTGTAGTCGACCGGGCAATCGATCACATGCACCCCGGGGTTGGAAATGCAGTGGTCGAGCAACGGCAG
>NZ_JBIVIA010000006.1:0-24298 GCF_044749485.1 Pseudomonas sp. NPDC089401
TAACCGTATCAAGCTGAGGCTTAATGGCCTGAGCCCTGTTGAGTACAGGACTCAGGCTGCTGCTTAGAACTGTCCAACTTTTTGGGGGCAGTCCAAGTATCGCACTGACGCCGAGGGCAGCGCGGTACCTGTGGGAGCGGGTTCACCCGCGAAGAGGCCGCCACAGGCAAACAAAAAGGCCGGCAACTTTCGCTGCCGGCCTTTGCGCTTACTTGGCCTGGTAGATGATCCCCGGGCTGCACTGGACCATCTGGTAATGGTCCGGCAACCCGTTCAGCGCCTCGGAAGCGCCGAGGAACAGGTAGCCCCCAGGCTTCAGGGTGCTGTGGATGCGCATCAGGATGTCCTTCTTGACCTGCGCCGAGAAGTAGATCAGTACGTTGCGGCAGAACACGATGTCGAACTTGCCCAGGCTCGCATAGCTGTCGAGCAGGTTGAACGAGCGGAACTCGACGCGGCTGCGAATGGCCGGCTTGACCGCCCAGCGCCCCGGCGCCTTGGTGTCGAAGTAGCGCTGCAGGCGCTCCTGGGACAGGCCACGGGCAATCGCCAGGCTGTCGTACTCGCCAGTCTTGCAGTTGGTCAGCATCGACCCGGACAGGTCGGTGGCGACGATCTGCGCGCCCATCTTCAGCTGGCCCAGGTTGCTGCGCTCGAACTCATCGATGGCCATCGAGATGGAGTAAGGCTCCTGCCCCGACGAACAGGCCGCCGACCACATGCGCAGGCGCTGGCCAGGGTTGTTCTTGATGAACTCGGGAATGACCTTGTTCTTCAGCACTTCGAACGGGTAGGTGTCGCGAAACCACAGGGTTTCGTTGGTGGTCATGGCGTCGACCACCAGCTCGCGCAGGCCGCCGCGCGGCTGGGTCTGGATGCGCTGCACCAGCTCGCCCAGGCTCTTGATGCCCTGTTGTTCCATCAGCTTGTTGAGACGGCTGGAAACCAGGTACTGCTTATTCTCCCCCAGCAGGATGCCACAGGCTTTTTCCAGGAAGACCCTGAACTGTTCGAACTCCAAATTACCCGTAGACACTACTGCCGCCTCTTTTCAATCACTGGTGCCGGGGGCCAGCCCCCGGCTGCTTCAATGCGTTGCCTTGATCCGGTCGACCACCCGCTGGGCCAGGTCGTCCGGCTTGAACTTGGCCAGGAAGTCATCGGCCCCGACCTTCTTCACCATCGCCTGGTTGAACACCCCGGACAGCGAAGTATGCAGGCAGATATGCAGTTTTTGCATGCGCGGGTCGCTGCGAATCTCTGCTGTAAGCGTATAGCCGTCCATTTCCGGCATTTCAATGTCGGAGATCATCATCAGGAACTCTTCTTCCGGCTTCTTGCCCTCGTCCACCAGCTTGCGCAGGTAGTCCAGGGCCTGACGGCCGTCATTGAGCGCCACCACCTCGACACCGACGGTCTGCAGGCAACGGCTGACCTGCTTGCGCGCCACCGACGAGTCGTCGACGGTCAGCACCCGCAGCATCGTGGCCTTGTCCTGCACCTCGGCATCGATCACGCCGGCCGACACCGTCTCGGACCCCGGAGCCACCTCGGCCAGCACCTTCTCCACGTCGATGATCTCGACCATGCGGTTGTCCACCCGGGTCACCGCGGTCAGGTAGTGATCGCGGCCGGTGCCCTTGGGTGGCGGATGGATCTCTTCCCAGTTCATGTTGACGATGCGCTCGACCGAGTGCACCAGGAAGCCCTGGGTCTTGGTGTTGTACTCGGTGATGATGACGAAGCTGCTGCGCGTGTCTTCCTTCAACCCCGGCAGGCCGGTGGCCATCGACAGGTCGAGGATCGGGATGGTCGCCCCGCGAATGTTGGCCACGCCGCGCACCACCCGGTGCGATTTGGGCAGCAAGGTCAGGTCCGGGCACTGCAGCACCTCGCGGACCTTGAACACGTTGATGCCATAGAGCTGATCGCCATTGAGGCGGAACAGCAGCAATTCCAGGCGATTCTGCCCGACCAGCTGCGTGCGCTGATTGACTGAATCCATTACCCCCGCCATGCCTGACTCCTTCTTTTTCAGCCATTCGTTGCAACTCAAAACAGAGAGTCGGCACGGGCTTTGCTTTTTTGAGCGTCATGTATACGAAAACGACAATTTTCCGACGACTGACGCACCTGCTGAACGGCGCGCTGGCCGTGCTGTGCCTGACGGCACCCGGCACGCGCACGCTGGCGGACGCGGTTACCTTGCCTGAACAGCTTATCGGTGTCACCCAAGGGTTTCTTGAGTTCACCGTCGAAGATTACCTGGCAACCACCCAGACGGCAGGCCGTTACGAGATCCAGGTCAACCCGCTCGACCCGCGCCTGCGCATGCCGTTGTGCAGCCAGCAGCTGGATGCCTCGCTGGAAAGCCCGGCCGTGCCGCTGGGCCGGGTCACCGTGAAGGTCCGCTGCGACAGCAACGCGCCGTGGACGGTGTTCGTGCCGGCGACGGTGCGGCTGTTCCGCGATGTGGTGGTGGTGACCCGCCCGCTCAAGCGCGAAAACCTGATCGGCGAAGGCGATGTGGCCCTGCGCGAGCGCGATGTGGGCAGCCTGACCCAGGGTTTTCTTACCGACCTGGACCAGGCGGTGGGCATGAAGATGCTGCGCCCGACGGTGATCGACCAGGTGCTGACCCCGCAGCATCTCGAGCAGGCCGAGGTGATCCGCAAGGGCGACCATGTGGTGATCACCGCCACTACCGGTACCTTGAGCGTGCGCATGCCCGGCGAGGCCCTGAGCAAGGGTGGCCAGGGCGAGCAGATCCGGGTGCGCAACCTCAATTCGCAACGGGTGGTCAAAGCCCGGGTCACCGGCCCCGGCCAGGTCGAGGTCGCCATGTAGATTGGGCTGGCGGTGTGCAATTGCTTTTCCTAAACTGTGCCGGGAACGGGTCGCGAGCTTGCTGACAGGCGGCTATGCATTTGTGCCTAAAGTTTCTTTCGGGTTGGCCGAAAACAAGGCAAGCGTCCAAACACCCAGAGGTTTCTGATCATGGTTATCGACTTCAGTCGTTTGAATAACTCTCCGTCCATCACGGGCGGCGTGCGTGGCAACGGCACGTCCGGCAGCGCCGAAAAAACCGGCGAAACTGTCGAAACGCCGCAAAAGGCCAGCGCCAGCGGAGAAGCAGTACACCTCAGCCAAGAGGCCCAGAAGTTGCAGAATGTCAGCGACAAGCTGCGCGACCAGCCCGTCGTCAACAGTGCCCGCGTGGCGCAGTTGAAGCAGGCGATCGCAGATGGCAGCTACCAGGTCGATGCCGGCCGGGTCGCCAGCAAACTGCTCGATTTCGAAGCTCAGCGCTAAGCCGTTCGGCGCGCTGACTTCACGGACGCTATGTAAAGCCAAGAGTTAGCCATGCACGACATCACTTTGCTGCAACTGATCGAAGACGACATCGCACCGACGCAGGAACTGCTCGACCTCCTCCAGCAGGAGGCGGTGGCCCTGCACGCCCGCGACATGGCACCGCTGGAGGGCATCCTGGCCCGCAAGCAGTCGCTGATCGTCCTGCTCGAGCAGCAAGGCACGCGCCGCAACAACCTGCTGACCAGCCTTGGCCTCGGCGCCAACCGGGCCGGTGTGCAGGCACTGGCTGCGCAGTCGGACAACGGCGAGCTGATCATGCAGCAACTCGATGTGCTGACCCAGTTGATGGACGCCTGCCAGAAGGTCAACGAGACCAACGGGCGGATCATCCAGGTGCAGCAGCATGTCACGGCCAACCAGATCAGAATCCTCCAGGGCGGCGAAGCGCCGTCGCTGTACGATAGCCGTGGCACCACTTCCCCACTGGCCAAGCCCCGGGCGCTCAGCCAAGTGTGATTACTTCTATCAAGGCACGGAACATACTGGCAAAATGCCGTACATTGCGTGTGTCGTTTATGCCTGGAGATTTATAACCCGTGTTCAACGAAACCGATGAGCCGCAACCACCGAAGGTGCTGAACACGCCTTTGGAGATCACGGCCAACCTGCGCCAGCTGCAAGACAGCCATGATCCCCTGATCATCACCTTCCATGAGCGCAGCCAGCGGTTCCAGAGCTACGTGGTGCACGTGGACCGTGACAACGACATCCTGGCGCTGGACGAAATGATCCCGCGCGATGGCGAGAAATTCATCGAGAACGGCGAGCCGTTCCGTGTCGAAGGCTTCCATGACGGCGTGCGCATCGCCTGGGAGTGCGACCACGAGCTGAAGATCACCGAGATCGACGGCCACCGCTGCTACCGCGGCGCCCTGCCCCTGGAAATGACCTACCACCAGCGCCGCAATGCCTTCCGCGCGGCGCTGAAGCTGTCGCAACTGGTCGACATCGTCCTCGACGGCAGCTTCCTCAAAGGCAACGGCGCCCTGCGCGGCAAGTTGCTGGACATCTCCGCCACCGGCTGCAAGCTGCGCTTCGAAGGCAACGTCGAAGACCGCCTGCAACTGGGCCAGGTGTACGAGCGCTTCAAGGCCAGCAACCCGCTGGGCCTGGTCGACACCATGGTCGAGCTGCGCCACCTGCACTACGAGGAGCGCATCAACACCACCTTCGCCGGGGTGCGCTTCCATAACCTCAATGGCCAGGCACAGCGCAAGATCGAGAGTTTTGTCTACCAGCTGCAGCGTGAAGCGCGGCGGTTCGACAAGGACGATTATTGATCGGCCGCTGAATGCACAACGCCACCCATCGGGTGGCGTTCTTGTTCATGGGGTTGCAGGCCCGGCCTCTTCGCGGGCAAGCCCGCTCCCACAGGGATATCACAAGGCCTGGGAGCAGTGAAGTTCCTGTGGGAGCGGGTTCACCCGCGAAGAGGCCGGCACAGGCTCAGACCGATTTGCTGACCTCATCCCCAGCCCGAGCCTCTACCTCCGGCTCGGCCTTGTCCTCATCCTCGGTATCCTCAGCCGCCACCGGCGCCTGCATCACCTCCTGCACGGTCTGCTCATCCACCCGCGGGTCGAGCGCCGCCGACAGCGGCGAACCGGCCGCCGGCATGGCCACGTGGCCCAGCGGCGCGTCCTGCACCTGGTGCAACCCGGTGACCGCCTTCGGCCGGATGCGCCATACCAGCACCAGGGCAAAGAACACGAAGAAGGCATAGAGCATCTGCGGCCCCAGCACCTTCATCAGCACCCCCGCCGCCAACGGCCCGATACAGGCCCCGACGCCGTAGGTGACCAGCAGCATGGCGGTCAGCGACACCCGCCGCTCGCTCTCCACATGGTCGTTGGAAAACGCCACCGCCAGCGGATACAGGCAGAACTGCAACAGCGAAATCACGAAGGCGATACCGAACAGCGCTTCCAGCGGCACGCTGGGCAGAAACGCCAGCGGTGCCGAGGCCAGCCCCAGGCCCAGCGCCACGCTGCGGATCAGCACCGCCCGGTCATAGCGGTCGGACAACCAGCCCAGCGGCCACTGCACCAGCAGCCCGGCGAAGATACAGCAGCCCATGAACAGGCCGATCTGCTCGGTCGACAACCCCTGGCTGGACGCATACAGCGGCGCCAGACCATAGAACGAGCCAACGATCAGGCCCGAGCCGAGCACCGTGCTCAATGACTGCGGCACCCGCTTGATGAAGAACTTCGGCTCCATCGGTGCCGGGCGCAATGGCGCCGGGTGGATGCGCCGGGTCATCGCCACCGGCACCAGGCACAGGGCGAAGCACATGGCCACCAGCATCAGCAGTTCAGGCCCCAGCTCCGGGTGCACCACCAGGATCAGCTGGCCAAGCACCAGGCCCAGGTACGAAGCGATCATGTAGCCACTGAACACCGCACCGCGGTGCTTGGCCTCGGCCTGCTCGTTGAGCCAGCTCTCGATGACCATGTACTGGCACATCATCCCCAGGCCGACGATCATCCGCAGCCCGACCCACACCGGCAACCAGCTGGTCATGCCATGGCCGAGCACCGCCGCGCAGACGATGCCGGCGCAGGTGGTGTAGGCCCTTATGTGCCCCACCCGGCCGATCAGGCGATGGCCGATCTTGCCGCCCAGCGCCAGGCCGAAGTAGTTGGCGGCCATCAGCGCCCCCACCCACAGGCTGTCGACATGGTCGGCCGCCAGGCGCAGGGCCAGGTAGGTGCTGAGCAGGCCCGAGCCGATCAGCATCATCAAGGCCGCGAAATACAACGACTGAAACGGCTTCCAGATGTTTCGCATACGTCCCGTCAGCTCCCAGGTCAGGTGGCGTTGGCTTGCTGGCAAGCATAAAAGCAAAACGGCCGCGACGCAGGCCCTCGCAGGCAAAATTGGCAAACGGGGGCGCGTCCGGTAGCGGTTGTGTCGTGCTCAGGCCTGTGCCGCCAGCACGCGCCGCTCCCAGGGGGTGATTTCGTCGAAGAAGTCCGTCAGCTCCAGGGTCTTGGTGGCGAGGTAGCCATCGATGAACTCGCTGCCGAACAGCTCCCGGGCCAGGCTGCTGTGCTTGAGGCGCTGCAGCGCGGCGTGCAGGGTGCACGGCAGGCTCAGGTGCTCGGGCACCTCGAACTCGCCCTGGATCGCCGGGCTCGGCTGCAGCCGCTGCTCGATGCCGTGCAGGCCGGCGGCCAGGCTGGCGGCAATGGCCAGGTAAGGGTTGGCGTCGGCGCCCGCCAGGCGGTTCTCGACCCGCCGCGCCGCCGGCGCGCTGGCCGGGATGCGCAGGCCGGCGGCGCGGTTGTCCTCGGACCAGCAGGCGTTGTTCGGCGACGCATAGGGGTGGCACAGGCGCTGGTAGGAATTGACATTGGGCGCGAACAACGCGGTGAAGTCCGCCATGCACGCCTGCTGCCCGCCAATGAAGTGATGGAAGGCGTCGGTTGCCTGGCCCTGCTCGTCACTGAACAGGTTACGCCCGCTGGCGATGTCCACCAGGCTCTGGTGGATGTGCATCGAGCTGCCGGGAGTGTGCGCCAGCGGTTTGGCCATGCACACGACCGTGAGGCCGTGCTTGAGCGCCACCTCCTTGAGCAGGTGCTTGAACAGGAACGTCTGGTCGGCCAGCTGCAACGGGTCGCCGTGCAGCAGGTTGATCTCGAACTGGCTGACGCCCATTTCGTGCATGAAGGTGTCACGTGGCAGGCCGAGCGCCGCCATGCACCGGTAGACCTCCTGGAAGAACGGACGCAGGCCATTGTTGGAGCTGACGCTGAACGCCGAATGGCCCAGCTCGCGGCGGCCATCCTTGCCGACTGGCGGAAGGAACGCTTGATGCGGGTCGGTATTGGGGGCGAAGACGAAGAATTCCAGCTCGGTCGCCACCACCGGTGCCAGGCCCAGGGCCGCATAGCGGGCGATCACCGCCTTGAGCTGGCCGCGGGTGGACAGCGCCGAAGGGCTGCCGTCGAGCTCGACGGCATCGCAGATGGCCAGCGCCAGGCCGTCGTCGCTCCACGGCAGGCGGTGGGTCTGCCCAGGGTCCGCCACCAGCGCCAGGTCGCCGTCGTCGCTGCCGTAGAAGCGCGCCGGCGGGTAGCCACCCATGATGCATTGCAGCAGCACGCCCCGAGCCATCTGCAGGCGGCGGCCTTCGAGAAAGCCCTCGGCGGTCATCACCTTGCCGCGCGGGACGCCGTTGAGGTCGGGGGTGACGCATTCGATCTGGTCGATGCCCTGCAGGAGCTCGACGGGCGAGCGGTGGGCGGCGGTGGTCATGACGCTTGTCCTTGTTGTTATAGGCTGGCAACAACATAGGCTCCGGGTGTTTAAAATATCAAGCACCCTCTCTATTGCCTGTACTGGCCCTTTCGCGGGTAAACCCGCTCCCACAGGGATCACACATTGCTTGGAGCTTGTGCTGTACCTGTGGGAGCGGGTTTACCCGCGAAAGGGCCAGTACAGGTGAAAGCTACTCCCGCAAGGTCATGCCATTGGCAGGCAACGGCAACGCCGTCTTGTACCGCACCTGCTTGAGGGCAAAGCTGGAGCGGATGTTCGCCACCCCCGGCAACCGTGTCAGGTAATCGAGAAACCGCTCCAGCGCCTGGATGCTCGGCAACAGCACCCGCAGCAGGTAATCCGGGTCCCCGGTCATCAGGTAGCACTCCATCACCTCGGGCCGTTCGGCGATCTCTTCCTCGAACCGGTGCAACGCCTGCTCGACCTGCTTTTCCAGGCTGACATGGATGAACACGTTCACATCCAGCCCCAGTACCTCGGGCGACAGCAAGGTCACCTGCTGGCGAATCACCCCCAGCTCCTCCATGGCCTTGACCCGGTTGAAGCACGGCGTGGGCGACAGGTTCACCGAACGCGCCAGCTCCGCGTTGGTGATGCGGGCGTTGTCCTGGAGGCTGTTGAGAATGCCGATATCGGTACGATCGAGCTTGCGCATGAGACAAATTCACCGGTTTTTTGTGTTTATCCGGAATGTTTATCTTCCCCTTCCGGCAAAGGCAATCAACTTGAGAGAAATATTCTCCCCACCTGCCACTAAGATGTAGATGACGCTGACCTGCCAGTCACAAGCCGGTAGCCAGCGGCGGCCGCTTCAAAGCTCACAAAAACAATATTCGAGCGAGCGTAAAAAGCATGAACGAGTACGCCCCCCTGCGTTTGCATGTGCCCGAGCCCACAGGCCGGCCAGGCTGCCAGACCGATTTTTCCTACCTGCGCCTGAACGACGCAGGGCAAGTCCGTAAACCGCCGATCGATGTCGATGCTGCCGACACCGCCGACCTGTCCTACAGCCTGATCCGCGTGCTCGACGAGCAGGGCAATGCACTGGGCCCGTGGGCCGAGGGCATCGACCCGCAGGTGCTGCGCCAAGGCATGCGCGCCATGCTCAAGACACGCATCTTCGACAGCCGCATGGTGGTCGCCCAGCGCCAGAAGAAGATGTCGTTCTACATGCAGAGCCTGGGCGAGGAAGCCATCGGCAGCGCCCAGGCACTGGCCCTCAACCGCACCGACATGTGCTTCCCCACCTACCGCCAGCAGAGCATCCTGATGGCCCGCGAGGTGTCGCTGGTGGAGATGATCTGCCAGTTGCTGTCCAACGAGCGCGACCCGCTCAAGGGTCGCCAGCTGCCGATCATGTATTCGGTGCGCGAGGCCGGCTTCTTCACCATCAGCGGCAACCTGGCGACCCAGTTCGTGCAGGCGGTCGGCTGGGCCATGGCCTCGGCGATCAAGGGCGATACCAAGATCGCCTCGGCCTGGATCGGCGACGGCGCCACCGCCGAGTCGGACTTCCATACCGCCCTCACCTTCGCCCACGTGTACCGCGCCCCGGTGATCCTCAACGTGGTCAACAACCAGTGGGCGATCTCCACCTTCCAGGCCATCGCCGGCGGCGAGCAGACCACCTTCGCCGGGCGCGGCGTGGGCTGCGGCATCGCCTCGCTGCGGGTCGACGGCAACGACTTCGTCGCCGTGTACGCTGCCTCGCGCTGGGCCGCCGAACGCGCCCGCCGCGGCCTCGGCCCATCGCTGATCGAATGGGTCACCTACCGCGCCGGCCCGCACTCCACCTCCGACGACCCGTCCAAGTACCGCCCCGCCGATGACTGGAGCCACTTCCCGCTGGGCGACCCGATCGCCCGCCTGAAGCAGCACCTCATCAAGATCGGCCACTGGTCGGAAGACGAACACCAGACCACCACCGCCGAATTCGAGGCCGCCGTGATCGCCGCGCAGAAGGAGGCCGAGCAGTACGGCACCCTCGCCAACGGCCACATCCCCAGCGCCGCCTCGATGTTCGAGGACGTGTACAAGGACATGCCCGACCACCTGCGCCGCCAGCGCCAGGAACTGGGGGTTTGAGATGAACGACCACAACAACAGCATCAACCCGGAAACCGCCATGGCCACCAGCACCCTGACCATGATCCAGGCCCTGCGCTCGGCCATGGACGTGATGCTCGAACGCGACGACAACGTGGTGATCTACGGCCAGGACGTCGGCTACTTCGGCGGCGTGTTCCGCTGCACCGAAGGCCTGCAGGCCAAGTACGGCAAGTCACGCGTGTTCGACGCGCCGATCTCCGAGAGTGGCATCGTCGGCACCGCCGTGGGCATGGGCGCCTACGGCTTGCGCCCGGTGGTGGAAATCCAGTTCGCCGACTACTTCTACCCCGCCTCCGACCAGATCGTTTCGGAGATGGCCCGCCTGCGCTACCGCTCGGCCGGCGAGTTCATCGCCCCGCTGACCCTGCGCATGCCGTGCGGCGGCGGCATCTACGGCGGCCAGACCCACAGCCAGAGCCCCGAGGCGATGTTCACCCAGGTCTGCGGCCTGCGCACGGTCATGCCGTCCAACCCGTATGACGCCAAGGGCCTGCTGATCGCCTCGATCGAATGCGACGACCCGGTGATATTCCTCGAGCCCAAGCGCCTGTACAACGGCCCGTTCGACGGCCACCACGACCGCCCGGTAACCCCCTGGTCGAAACACCCGCAAAGCGCCGTGCCGGATGGCTATTACAACGTGCCGCTGGACAAGGCGGCGATCACCCGCCCGGGCAACGACGTCACCGTACTGACCTACGGCACCACGGTCTACGTGGCCCAGGTGGCAGCCGAGGAAAGCGGCGTCGACGCCGAGGTCATCGACCTGCGCAGCCTCTGGCCGCTGGACCTGGAGACCATCGTCGAGTCGGTGCGCAAGACCGGCCGCTGCGTGGTCGTGCACGAAGCCACCCGCACCTGCGGCTTCGGTGCCGAACTGGTGTCGCTGGTGCAGGAGCACTGCTTCCATCACCTCGAAGCGCCGATCGAGCGCGTCACCGGCTGGGACACCCCCTACCCCCACGCACAGGAATGGGCCTATTTCCCCGGCCCTGCACGGGTAGGCGCGGCATTGAAACGGGTCATGGAGGTCTGAATGGGCACGCACGTCATCAAGATGCCGGACATTGGCGAAGGCATCGCGCAGGTCGAGTTGGTGGAGTGGTTCGTCAAGGTCGGCGACGTGATCGCCGAGGATCAGGTGGTGGCCGATGTCATGACCGACAAGGCCACCGTGGAAATCCCTTCGCCGGTCAGCGGCAAGGTGCTGGCCCTGGGTGGCCAGCCGGGTGAGGTGATGGCGGTCGGCAGCGAGCTGATCCGCATCGAAGTGGAAGGTGGCGGCAACCATGTCGATGTGCCGCAGCCCAAGCCAGTGGAAGCGCCGGTTGCGGCCCAGCCCGCAGCGCAAGCCGCCCCCCGACCTGCGGCATACCAGCCGCCGGTGGAGCATGAACCCGCACCGATCGTGCCGCGCCAGCCAGGCGACAAGCCACTGGCCTCCCCGGCCGTGCGCAAGCGCGCGCTGGATGCCGGCATCGAGCTGCGCTACGTGCACGGCAGCGGCCCGGCCGGGCGCATCCTGCACGAAGACCTCGACGCCTTCATCAGCAAGCCCCAGGGCACCGCTGGCCAGGCCCCGAGTGGTTATGCCAGACGCACTGACAGCGAGCAGGTGCCGGTGATCGGCCTGCGCCGCAAGATCGCCCAGCGCATGCAGGACGCCAAGCGCCGCGTCGCCCACTTCAGCTACGTGGAAGAAATCGACGTCACCGCCCTGGAGGCCCTGCGCCAGCAACTCAACGCCAGGTACGGCGATGCTCGCGGCAAGCTGACCCTGCTGCCGTTGCTGGTCCGCGCCCTGGTCGTCGCCCTGCGCGACTTCCCGCAGATCAACGCCACCTACGACGACGAAGCCCAGGTCATCACCCGCCACGGCGCGGTGCATGTGGGCATCGCCACCCAAGGTGACAACGGCCTGATGGTGCCGGTGCTGCGCCATGCCGAGGCCGCCAGCCTGTGGGCCAACGCCGGCGAGATCGCGCGCCTGGCCAATGCCGCCCGCAGCAACAAGGCCAGCCGCGAGGAACTGAGCGGCTCGACCATCACCCTGACCAGCCTCGGGGCCCTGGGCGGCATCGTCAGCACGCCGGTGGTCAACACCCCGGAGGTGGCGATCGTCGGCGTCAACCGCATCGTCGAGCGCCCCGTGGTGGTCGACGGCCAGATCGTCGTGCGCAAGATGATGAACCTGTCCAGCTCGTTCGACCACCGGGTGGTCGATGGCATGGATGCCGCGCAGTTCATCCAGGCCGTGCGTGGCCTGCTTGAGCAACCTGCCTGTTTGTTCGTGGAGTGAGCATGTCCCAGATCATCGACACTACCCTGCTGATCATCGGCGGCGGCCCCGGCGGCTATGTGGCCGCCATCCGCGCCGGGCAGCTGGGCATCCCCACCGTGCTGGTCGAGGGCCAGGCCCTGGGCGGCACCTGCCTGAACATCGGCTGTATCCCGTCCAAGGCGCTGATCCACGTGGCCGAGCAGTTCCACCAGGCCACAAGCTTTGCCGGGCAGTCGGCGCTGGGCATCAAGGTAGACGCGCCACGCCTGGACATCGGCCAGAGCGTGGCCTGGAAGGACGGCATCGTCGACCGCCTGACCAGCGGCGTGGCGGCGCTGCTGAAAAAGCACGGGGTCAAGGTGATCCACGGCTGGGCCAAGGTGCTCGACGGCAAGCACGTCGAGGTCGACGGCCAGCGCATCCGCTGCGAGCACCTGCTGCTGGCCACCGGCTCCAGCAGCGTCGAGCTGCCGATGCTGCCGCTGGGCGGGCCGGTGATATCGTCCACCGAGGCCCTGGCCCCCCGGGCGCTACCCCGGCACCTGGTGGTGGTGGGCGGCGGCTACATCGGCCTGGAGCTGGGCATCGCCTACCGCAAGCTCGGCGCGCAGGTCAGCGTGGTGGAGGCGCGCGAGCGCATCCTGCCGACCTATGACAGCGAGCTGACCGCACCGGTCGCCGAATCCCTCAAGAAGCTGGGCATTGCCCTGTACCTGGGGCACAGCGTCGAAGGCTACGAACAGGGTTGCCTTCTGGCCGGCGACGGCAAGGGCGGGCAACTGCGCCTGGAAGCCGACCAAGTGCTGGTGGCCGTGGGCCGTCGCCCGCGCACCCAGGGCTTCAACCTCGAATGCCTGGACCTGAAGAGGAATGGCAGCGCCATCGCCATCGACGAACGTTGCCAGACCAGCATGCGCAATGTCTGGGCCATCGGCGACGTGGCCGGTGAGCCGATGCTGGCGCACCGGGCCATGGCCCAGGGCGAGATGGTGGCCGAGATCATCGCCGGCAAGGCACGGCGCTTCGAACCCGGCGCGATTGCCGCGGTGTGCTTCACCGACCCGGAGCTGGTGGTGGTCGGCAAGACGCCGGAGCAGGCCAGCCAGCAAGGGTTGGATTGCATCGTCGCGCAGTTCCCGTTCGCCGCCAACGGCCGGGCCATGAGCCTGGAATCGAAAAGCGGCTTCGTGCGCGTGGTGGCGCGGCGTGACAACCACCTGATCGTCGGCTGGCAGGCGGTGGGCGTGGCGGTTTCCGAGCTGTCCACGGCGTTTGCCCAATCGCTGGAGATGGGCGCGCGGCTGGAGGATGTGGCCGGCACCATCCATGCCCACCCGACCTTGGGCGAGGCGGTGCAGGAAGCGGCCTTGCGGGCGTTGGGGCACGCATTGCACATCTGAAAGACCTGTGCCGGCCTCTTCGCGGGTAAACCCGCTCCCACAGGCTGTGGGAGCGGGTTTACCCGCGAAGAGGCCGGCACAGGCTTACTCGGAAATGGCGTTCTTGCCACGATCCTTGGCTCGGTACAGGGCCTTGTCGGCCCGCGCCAACAACGCCTGGGTATCCTCCCCTTCCTGCCACTGCACCACGCCGTAACTCAGGGTCAGCAGGCACCCCTCCACCGGTTCGGCCTGCGCCATCACCTCGCGCAGGTAGCCTGCCACTTCCAGCGCATCGCCCAGGCCGGTCTGCGGCAACACCATCACGAACTCATCCCCACCCCAACGCGCCAGCAGGTCCTGCTCTCGCAGGCTACCGTGCAGGCAATGCGCCACCTGCACCAGCGCGGCATCGCCGCGGGCATGCCCATGACGATCGTTGATCGGCTTGAAGTCGTCCACATCCATGGCGATCACCGCCAACGGCTGGCGAAAGCGTTGGGCCCGCTCGCACGCCTGCTGCAAGGTCTTTTCCAGCCGGTAGCGGTTGGCGATGCGGGTCAAGGCGTCGCGCTCGGCCAATTCACGGTTCTCGTCCAGTTGCCGCTGCAACTGCTGGTTGACCCACGACAGCTCGCGGGTACGCTCGGCCACCTGGCTTTCCAGCGACTGGTTCCTCTGCTCCAGCTGCGCCACCAGGCGCTTGCCGGCGTCGATGTTGCGATGGGCACCAAGCATGCGTGCCACCGAGCCGTCGTCGTTGCGGGCGATGATGTGCCCGCTGTCCTCGACCCACAGGTAGCTGCCATCGGCGCAGCGGCAACGGTATTCGATGCGATAGTGCTCGTTGCGCTGGTCAAGGTACGCCTCGAAGTGCGCCATCACCCGTGGGTAGTCCTCGGGATGGATCACGCTCTCCCAGGTGAGCACGGTGTTGGCCATGGAATGGCTGGCGTAGCCGAGCATGGCGTACCAGCCGGGGTTGCGGTAAACGTAGCCGCTGTTGGCATCCCAGTCCCAGATGCCATCGCTGACCAGATCGAACAGCAAGTGCAACTGCTGCTCGCTGAAACCGGCAGGCGCCGGCCTTGATTGCTGACTCATTGACGCTCCCTCTGCGGTACAGCAACTGCGCCCGGCGATGGGGCTGCCGTCCATGATCATGTTTGCCGCAAGCGGCAAGATGGTGCCTCTGCCGGGCAAGCATATGCCCGGCGCGCGGCCACCGGAATAGCCACAGTGCCCTATTTTCGTGCCCCAAACCGCTGGCATGGGTCTTGCCCTTCTCCCCAGGCTTTGCAACGTCCAAGGAGGAACACATGGCAATTACCCTCAACGGCCTGGGTTGGCAGGCCTCCGTGCAGCAACAGCAGCGCGCCAACCACGAGCAGGCCCAAGCTGCGTTCATGCCGGTGCGCGCACCCGTGGCGGCCGGCAATACGTCCAGCCAGCAGAACAGCCAGGGCAGCACGTCCCAGCAGAAGGCCGACGACGCTCGCGAAGAGGCCTTCGCCAAGCTCAAGGTGCTGCTGCAGAACCCGGATGTCGCCGCGCGCCAGCAGGCCGGGGCCAGCACCCAGGAAACCAGCGACGCGGTGCAGGATTTCCGCGACTACATGGCCAAGTCGCCAGAGGAGAAGATCAAGGAAAAGATCCTGCAGGAACTGGGCATGACCGAGGACGAATACAACGCCCTGCCGCCCGAGCAGCAGGCCAAGGTCGATGAGCAGATCGCCCAGCGCATGAAGGAAGACGTGGAGATGAAGACCCAGGCCAAGGTCGCCGAGCAGCAAGTGCGGGCCGAGCAGGCTCGCCAGGGTACCGACATCGCCGCCTCCCAGGGCACGGACGAGCGCGAGAAGGCGCTGCAAGCCGGCCAGGTCTGAGCACGGGGGTGGCCGGTGCAACACCGGTCGCCCCTCATGCCAGCTGCTCGAGCGCCTCTTCGACGGCCGCCACGCGCGGGTTGCCGGTGGCGCCAGGCAAGCGCCAGGCGGCGATGGTCAGCCCCAAAGGCACCGAACAGCCCAGCGGTGCGACCAGTTCGCCACGCTCCAGATAGGGCTGTATCAGGCTTCGGCGGCCGATCAGCACCCCCGCGCCGAGCAAGGCCTGCTGCACCGCGATCGAGTACAGCGAAAAGCCGGGGCCACGGGCAACGAACGACTGCCCGGGCATCACCGCGCTCGACCATACGTCCCAGTCCTGCCAGCCGACGTCCTTGATGCAGCGTGCACCAGCCAGGTCTTCGAGGCGGCCGAGCTGCCCGGCCAGCGCGGGGCTGCACACCGGCAGGATATGTTCCTCGGCGAGCGTGCGCTGGCCGCGCTCGAGGGTGTCGACATAGAACAGGCACAAGTCGAACGGGCTGCGCTTGAGGTTGGGCGGCTCGTCCACCGCCGTGACGGAAATCTCGATCGGCGCCAGCATCTCTGTCAGGCGCGGCAGGCGCGGGCCGATCCACAACTGCGCCAGGGCCGGCGAAGTGACGATATGCACCCGCTGCGGCGCGGCCAGGCGGCGCAGGGTGCGCGCGGCCTCCTCCACCGCGTCGAAGGCCTCGGTGAACTGCACCTTCACACTTTCGCCCAGCGGCGTCAGGCGCACGCCCTTGGCGTGGCGTTCGAACAATGCAGCTCCGTATTGGCTCTCCAGGGTCTTGATCAGCGCCGCGATGGCACCGGGGGTGACCTTCAGCTCATGGGCCGCACGGGCGAAACCGCCGAGCCGCGCCGAGGCTTCGAAGGCGCGCAGGGCATTGAGCTGCAAGGTGTGCCGGGTGGGAGAATCCAGTGACATGGTTTCAGGCCTATTTTTTTTAGGCCTAATATTCCAGAAATCTGCGTTGTTACCAAGTGCCGGCGCTTTTACCTTGAACAGGCCGGGCAGCGGCTTTGCTGCCCTGGCTGGATATCGCCAAGGAATTCACATGAGCTACAACAGCGCGATGCAGGCGTGGGTCGACGGCGCCCGCGCGGCCCTGCCACTGACCACCAGCGTGGTGCCGTTCGGCCTGATCACCGGGGTGACGGCCATCGGCATGGGCATGTCCCCGTTCGAAACCCTGGGCATGACCTTGCTGTTCTACTCCGGGTCGGCGCAGATGGTGGTGCTGCAACTGATGCAGACCGGCGCCCTGCCGCTGACCATGGTGGTCACCGCATGGGTGATCAACCTGCGCTTCCTGATGTACAGCGCGGCGCTTGCCCCGCACCTCAGCGATCAGCCACGCCGGCGTAGCTGGCCACTGTCGTACCTGCTCTCCGACCAGTCCTTTGCCTTGTGCACCCTCAGGTTCGGCGCCAACGGGCTGGGCCGCTTCGCCTTCCCCTACTACATGGGCACCGCCATACCGCTGTGGCTTGGCTGGAACCTGGCGGTGCTGGCGGGCATCTACCTGGGCGCGGGGATCTCGGCGTCCTGGTCGCTGGGCTTCGCCATCCCGCTGTCGTTCCTGGCGCTGCTGGTGCCCGGCATCCGCAACCCGGCGACCCTCGGCGCAGCGCTGCTCGGTGGCGGGCTGGCGGTGCTGGCCCATGACTTGCCGTACAACCTTGGCCTGCTGGTCGCCTCGGTGGGCGGGGTGACGGCCGGGCTGACCATCGAGCAACTGCGCAAAGGCGCACCTGTGGCTGCGGAGGCGCCATGATCGAGATGAGCCATTGGATCACCTTCGCCCTGATCGGCCTGGGCACCTTCGCCATCCGCCTGTCGTTCATCGAGTTCTACGGCGCCCTGCGCATTCCGCCGATGCTGCGGCGCGCGCTGGTGTACGTGCCGGCCAGCGTGCTCGCGGCGCTGGTGCTGCCGGCCGTGGTGTTCAAGGCCGGCCAGCCCGGCATCGACTGGGGCAACGCGCAGATACCGGCCGCCGTGGTGGCTGGCTTGATCGCCTGGCGCACCCGCAGCACCTTGCTGACCCTGGCAGTCGGCATGGGCGTGCTGTGGGGGCTGCAGCACTGGGGCTACTGATCAGCGATCGGGCACCATGCTGTAACGGTTGCGGCCGCCGCGCTTGGCTTCGTACATGGCCTTGTCGGCCAGCGCCAGGACATCGTCGACCGTCTGCGGGTCGTGGCCGGTGGGGTTGAGATAGACCCCGATGCTGGCGCCCACGGTCACCTGCGCACCCTCCACCACGACCGGCGCCGACAGCACATCGCACAGCTTGCGCGCGATGTCCTGCGCCGAGGCCTGGCTGGCTACGGCCTGGGCGACGACGACGAACTCGTCACCGGCCAGCCGGGCGACCATGTCATCGGCGCGCATGATCGCCAGCATGCGCCCCGCCGCCGCTTGCAGCACCGCGTCTCCGGCCTCGTGGCCATGCTGGTCGTTGACCTGCTTGAAGCCGTCCAGGTCGATGAAGAACAGCGCGAACGGTGCCCGCTGCTGCAGGGAGTAGCCCAGTTCCTGATGCAGCGCCACGCGGTTGGGCAGGCCGGTCAGCGCATCGAGGGTGGCCTGGTCGAGCAGGGTCTTTTCCTTGCGCTTGCGCTCGGTGACGTCCAGCGACATGACGAAAAAACCCTCGACCTTGCCATGGCGGACATCCGGCACGTAGGACGCATGCCAGATCCTTGAATCGTCGGGGCTGTAGCGCACGTTGTCGGCCTCCACCCGCTCTCCGGCCAGGGCTCGCTGGAAGCACGGCAGCAATTGCCGGTAGACGTCCGCCGGCAGCACATCGCTGACCTTGCGGCCCTTGAGTTCGATCGGCTCGACGCCAAAGATCTGCCGGTACACGGCATTGTTGAAGCGGTATTCGAGGTCTGGCCCGATCTGCGCGATCAGCACCGGGATATTGTCGGCGATGGCCTGCAGGGTTTCCTGGCTGCGCGCCAGCTCTTCGGTGCGCTGCGCGACCTGTTGTTCGAGGGTGGCCTGGTAGCGCTGCAACTGCTGCTGGCGGCGCTTGCGTTCGCTGATGTCACGCACGAACACCACCAATTGCTCGGTAACCCCATTCTCGTTGCGCAAGGCCGACAGGCTCAGCTCGGCCCACAGTGCCGGGTTGCCGGCGGTGACCAGGCGCACTTCGCACACCTGCGCGTCCTGCTCGCCAGTGACGATCGCCTGCCAGGGCCCGGTCACCTTGGCCAGGTCCTGCGGGTCGACCAGTTCGCCGAACGGGGTCAGCACCAACCACTCCCTGCTCTTGCCCACCAGCTGGCAAAACTCGCGGTTGGGTTCGAGGATGCGCCCGTCCAGGCCGACCAGGGCCTTGCTGGTAGGGCTGTTGTCGAACACCCGCTGGAAGCGCACCTCCGACGACTGCAAGGCACTCTGCTCGGCCTGCCGCGTCGCAGTGCCCGAGTCCATGGCCAGGCTGCGGTGGAGCATCTCCCGCTCGACGATGCGCGCCAGGTCGCGCAAGTGCGCAAGCTCGGTGTCGGAGATCTGCCGCGGGCGAGTGTCGAGCACACACAGCGTGCCGACGGCGAGTTCACCGGCAAAGCGCAGCGGCACCCCGGCGTAGAAGCGGATGCCCGGCCCACCGGTGACCAGCGGGTTGTCCTCGAAGCGCGGGTCGGCGGTGGCATCCGGGATCACCAGGATGTCTTCGGCGAACAGGGCGTGGGCGCAGAACGCCATGTCCCGGGGGGTCTCGGTGGCATCCAGGCCCTGGCGCGACTTGAACCACTGGCGGTTCATGTCGACCAGCGACACCAGGGCCATGGGCACATCGAGCAGCACGCTGGCCAGCCGGGTGAGGCGGTCGAAGGTCTCCTCGGCGGGGGTATCGAGGATATTCAGGCTCTCGAGGAAGCACAGGCGCGCAGCTTCGTTGAGGGGTGACGGGGCGATTTGCATGACGACTCGCTCGACAAAATCCTAATCCGCAACGATAGCGGTGCCGCGCTCAAGCGCAAGCCTTCCCTCTCTTCAATCCGTTTCGGCAAGCCGTATAATCGGTTTTTTTGTAAGCCGAAGATGTTTTTTCATGAAGAAATTGTTTTACGTCGTCGCCCTCACCCTCGCCGCCATTCCCACCGCCTTCGCCGAACCGCCCGCCACCTTCACCGAAGCCAAGGTCATCGCCAAACAGAAGATCTACCTCGACCAGGCCAGCAGTGCCATGGGCGAACTCTACTGCGGCTGCAAGTGGACCTGGGCCGGCAAGTCCGGCGGGCGCGTCGACCTCAAGTCGTGCGGCTACGAGGCCCGCAAGGTAAAAACCCGCGCCGAACGCACCGAGTGGGAACATATCGTCCCGGCCTGGACCTTCGGCCACCAGCGCCAGTGCTGGCAGAACGGCGGGCGCGAACAGTGCGTGGACAGCGACCCGACCTTCCGCGCAATGGAAGCCGACCTGTTCAACCTCTACCCGTCCGTGGGCGAGGTCAACGGTGACCGCAGCAACTTCAACTACGGCATGGTCTCTGGCGTGGCACCGCAGTACGGGCAGTGCACCACTCGCATCGACTTCCAGCAGAAGGTCGCCGAGCCGCGTGACGAAGTGAAGGGACTGGTGGCGCGCACTACCTTCTACATGTTCGATCGCTACAAGCTGAGCATGTCGCGCCAGCAGCAGCAGGTGCTGATGGCCTGGGACAAGCAGCACCCGGTGAGCGCCTGGGAAAAGCAGCGCGAGCAGCGCATTGCCGCGATCATGGGGCATGACAACCCGTTCGTGACCGGTGCCCGCAAGTGGACGCTGGGCTATGCGCCGCAAGGGGCCGATGCTGCGCCGATGGCCGCCGCCAGGCCGGCAGGCAAGCCGACCTTGGCCAGTGCCGCCGAAGGGAGCGCGGTGATTGGCAACAGCAACAGCCATGTGTACCACCTGGCCAGCGGCTGCCCCGGGTATGGGCAGGTGTCGCAGAAGAACCAGGTGGCGTTTGGCACGGAAGCGCAAGCGCAGGCTGCGGGGTATCGCAAGGCGGGGAACTGCAAGTAACGACAGTGGGGCGCCAGCCGCCCCATTTTCTACTCTGCGCGCCACTGGCCATTCAGGCGCACACATTCCGCCTCGGCTTCCCGCCGGGTCAGGAACCCTTGGCAGAGCCTCATCTTTGCCTGGGTGTCATAGAGATCGAAACCATCGGCCACCAGGCGAGACAGCAACGGCTCGCGTCGTGGAATCAGATCCTTCTCGACCGGTACAGCAGGTACCACAACGAAGCGCGGCTGCATGATCATCCCTCTTTCAGCAGTGCTTTAGTATTAGTCCGGTTATGTAAAAGCATCAAGGCAGCTCATGCACGAGTTGCGTTCGCCATGGAAGGAAACCACCCGGGAAGGGAGAGTTGCGGCAGTTGCGCAGTATCGGGCTTGGGGGATTCGGGAAGATGGCGTCCCAGGCAGGAATTGAACCTGCAACCTTCCCCTTAGGAGGGGGATGCTCTATCCAATTGAGCTACTGAGACGGCAAGAACCGGCAGCGAGCGCCGCACGGCTGGATGGCGAGCATGTTAACCAGCAGATTGCCGTTTGTCATGCCTCAATCGGGCTTTTTGCATGTAGGGCATATCCGTGCGACTTACTGGATCAGTCGCTCCTCGCGCAGCAG
The DNA here is from genome assembly GCF_044749485.1 of Pseudomonas sp. NPDC089401. Lineage (NCBI taxonomy): Bacteria > Pseudomonadati > Pseudomonadota > Gammaproteobacteria > Pseudomonadales > Pseudomonadaceae > Pseudomonas > Pseudomonas sp. NPDC089401. The sequence goes on from NZ_JBIVIA010000006.1 coordinate 20,945, forward strand.
TGCCAGCAACGCGTCAACTGCCGTGGTCAACGGGCCGGAATTGTCCAGCAGATGTACCGAGGAATCAGGCCTGGCCTGAAGCCTGGCATTACGTGCCAGGCGCTGGTCGATCTGCTCCGACGTCTCGCGCCCTCGCCCAAGCAGACGCTCGCGCAGCACCTCAGGCTTCACCACCAGGCTGATCGCCAACAGGTCGGGGTAATGCAGGCGCGCTTCAGGCAGGTAGGCACGCGAGCCATTGACCAGGACAGACCGCCCCTGCCCCAGCCATCGATCCAGCTCGGCCGGAATACCATAGCTCAGGCCATTGGCCTGCCAGTGCATGGCGAATGCGCCTTGCGCGCGCATGGCCTCGAATCGCTCGGGACTCACTCCATGGGCCGCTTCACCGGTTGCCTCGGCAGAGCGAGTGATCACCCGGCGGATCACTTCCACCCCTGCGGCGGCTAATTGCGCGCGAGAAGCATCGATCAAGGAATCTTTTCCCGAACCCGACGGTCCTACCAGAAATATCAGGCGACCAGAGGTAGGGCCTCGGGGGCTTGCGTCATGTTGCATAGCCACTATGCTCTATGAAAGGAAACCCGCGCATTCTAGGTGTTTTCTGGGAGCTTTGCTGCGTTTTACAGGTTTTTGACGGCAAGGCGCTGACGGTGCGAATGGCTGGATAATGTAAAACTTTTCAAACCAGTGCTCATTTCTGATAATTGGTACTGGCAAAAAGCCTTTATCCAGATCACTATTTGTCACAGAATTGACGCCAAGGAAACGGCGACTTTGAGGCAAGATGACACCATTAATTTCGTTGACGGTTGAACATTTTGTCGTCGCCACGGTCGTACCACCATCCCGTGCGGCCAATTTGTGAACCGCTTTCCCCTGAACTAAAAACCGGTCAATTTATATGCGCCCAATGAAACAGGCTATTTATTCGAGCCGCACCGCAGACAAGTTCGTCGTCCGCCTGCCAGACGGAATGCGTGAGCGCATTGCCGAGGTAGCGCGCAACCATCACCGCAGCATGAACTCGGAGATCATCGCCCGCCTGGAACAAAGCCTTATCCAGGAAGGTGCGCTGGGCGACGAGCTGAGCATGCGCCTTGACAGCCCGGAGCTGTCGTTGCACGAGCGCGAGCTGCTGCAACGCTTCCGCCAGCTTTCCCACCGCCAGCAGAACGCGCTGGTGGCCCTCATCGCTCACGATGTGGAAATGGCTGCCGACGCCTCCTGAGGTCGTTTGCAGCAGACAGAAAAAAGCCAGCGCAAGCTGGCTTTTTTCGTTGGATTCTTCCGGGTTTCACGCACTTGTAGGAGCGGCCTTGTGTCGCGAAAGGAGCGCCCAGCGCTCCCGGGATCTTGACCGTTTCGAAATGGCTGGGGGCTCTACGCACCCCTTTCGCGACGCAAGGCCGCTCCTACAGGGCTCGCGTCAGAGCAGGAACAGGGTTGCCAGGCCCAGGAAGATGAAGAAACCGCCACTGTCGGTCACCGCGGTGATCATTACGCTCGAGCCCATGGCCGGGTCGCGGCCCAGGCGGGTCAAGGTCATCGGGATCAATACGCCCATGAATGCCGCCAGCAACAGGTTCAGCGTCATCGCCGCGGTCATCACCACGCCCAGCGACCAGCTGCCATACAGCCAGAACGCCACCGCACCGATCACCCCGCCCCAGATCAGGCCATTGAGCAACCCTACCGCCAGCTCCTTGCGCATCAGCCGGCTGGTGTTGCCGGGCGACACCTGGTCCAGCGCCATGGCCCGAACGATCATGGTAATGGTCTGGTTGCCGGAGTTGCCGCCGATGCCCGCCACGATCGGCATCAGGGCGGCCAGGGCCACCAGCTTCTCGATCGAGCCTTCGAACAAGCCGATCACCCGCGAAGCGAGAAACGCGGTGATCAGGTTGACTGCCAGCCAAGCCCAGCGGTTGCGCAGCGAGCGCCAGACCGAGGCGAAGATGTCCTCCTCCTCACGCAGACCGGCCATGTTGAGGACTTCGCTTTCGCTTTCCTCACGGATCAGGTCGACCATTTCATCGATGGTCAGTCGACCGATCAAACGCTCGGCCTTGTCCACCACCGGCGCCGATACCAGGTCATAACGCTCGAAGGCCTGGGCCGCGTCGTAGGCATCTTCCTCGGGGTGGAAGGATACCGGATCGGTCGCCATGACCTCCGCCACCATCTTATCCGGGTCGTTGACCAGCAGGCGCTTGATCGGCAGCACACCCTTGAGGATACCGTCGTAGTCGACCACGAACAGCTTGTCGGTGTGGTTGGGCAATTCTTTCAGCCGGCGCAGGTAGCGCAGCACCACTTCCAGGCTGACGTCTTCGCGGATGGTGACCATCTCGAAGTCCATCAACGCACCGACCTGCTCCTCGTCATAGCTCAGCGCCGAACGCACGCGCTCACGCTGCTGGGCATCGAGGGTTTCCATCAACTCATGGACGACGTCGCGCGGCAGCTCAGGGGCCAGGTCGGCGAGTTCGTCGGCGTCCATTTCCTTGGCGGCCGCGAGGATCTCGTGATCGTCCATGTCGGCGATCAGCGACTGGCGCACCGAGTCGGACACTTCGAGGAGGATGTCGCCATCACGATCCGAGCGCACCAGCTGCCAGACCGTCAGGCGGTCTTCCAGGGGCAAGGCTTCGAGGATGTAGGCGATGTCGGCAGGGTGAAGATCGTCGAGCTTGCGCTGCAGCTCGACCAGATTCTGACGGTGGACCAGGCTCTCCACCAGGTCGTTGTGCTGGCCTTCCTGACGATGGGTCAGGTCTTCCACCACACGCTGGCGCTGCAGCAGTTCGACCACCTGGGCCAGGCGGTCCTGCAGGCTTTCCTGCGCTTTCTTTACTTCTACTTCAGTCATAGGCGAACTCCACTCCCAGCAGCGGAGCACGCCGGGGGAATCAATCGGTCAGATCAAGCTGCATGAATCTTGTTAAGGGGTAACTACTGGGTAAGTCCATGGTGGTTTTCCACAAGCCCCGGCGGGGCTGACGGGCGCAATCATACACTGCCTTAGCTGTCAGATCGCTTAAAATTTTGGCCAGAACAATCGTTTGCGCAATAAAGCTATGACAACGCTCGAAGCCAACAGTGCGACGGCTTGGCTCGCGCATTGAGCACATTGGATGTGTGCCTGGATGTGTACGCGCTGTAACACGTACTGATGAGCTTAGTTGGGTATCGCTGGAAATTCAGCGCCCGGAGAAAGCAAAAAGCCCGCTCAAATGAGCGGGCTTCTTGATGTATGGCGGACTCAGCAGGATTCGAACCTGCGACCGCTCGGTTCGTAGCCGAGTACTCTATCCAGCTGAGCTATGAGTCCGTGGTTGGTAGTTTTAGACC
>NZ_JBIVIA010000006.1:24394-99353 GCF_044749485.1 Pseudomonas sp. NPDC089401
GCGGACTCAGCAGGATTCGAACCTGCGACCGCTCGGTTCGTAGCCGAGTACTCTATCCAGCTGAGCTATGAGTCCGTGGTTGGTAGTTTTAGACCAGATTACCACTGGTGGTTTGAAGCGACTTTGTAAGCAAAGCCACTTCAAAAGTGGCGGACTCAGCAGGATTCGAACCTGCGACCGCTCGGTTCGTAGCCGAGTACTCTATCCAGCTGAGCTATGAGTCCGTGTCTTGCCGCGTATGATAGGTCGCTGAAACATTTTTGCAAGAACTTTTTCGTTTAACTTCAACGACTTAGCGTTCCTACCCGTTACAGCGCCCTACACGAATAATGGCGGTGAAGGGGGGATTCGAACCCCCGATACCCTTATGAGGTATACTCCCTTAGCAGGGGAGCGCCTTCGGCCACTCGGCCACCTCACCGCAACACGAGGCGAATATTAAAGAACCTCTTTCACCTTTGCAACCCTTTTTTTGAAAAAAACTTCAAAAAAATTAAAGGCTTGGCTCTTCATCCTTCTCCTTCTTGATCCGCAGGTAGATTTCCTCGCGGTGTACAGCCACTTCTTTCGGGGCGCTGACGCCAATACGCACCTGGTTTCCTTTCACGCCAAGCACCGTCACGGTGATCTCGCCGTCTCCAATGATCAGGCTCTCGGCGCACCGACGAGTCAGAATCAACATAGCTTTCTCCTTACGCAAAACATTCAGGGGTAACAGTCTTGGGATGACAGGCACGGGTCGCGAACGACGGTACCGGGCCTGCTTGGTCGCCGCACTGGCAGGACAGGGCCTGTGCAGCGGCCAGAAACGCGAAGGGCGCGGCCAAGCCGCGCCCTTCCAGGCAACGCCTTACTCGCCCTGTCGGGCAGGGGCGTCGAGTTCGAACGCGGTGTGCAGCGCGCGAACGGCCAGCTCGAGGTACTTCTCTTCGATCACGACCGAGACCTTGATCTCGGAGGTGGAGATCATCTGGATGTTGATGCTCTCCTTGGCCAGGGCTTCGAACATGCGGCTGGCAACACCCGCGTGGGAGCGCATGCCGACGCCTACGATCGAGACCTTGGCGATCTTGGTGTCGCCGCTGACTTCACGGGCACCGATTTCGCGCGCGGTGTTTTCCAGCACGGCGTAGGCCTTCTCGTACTCGTTGCGGTGTACGGTGAAGGTGAAGTCGGTGGTGTTATCGTGCGCGACGTTCTGCACGATCATGTCCACTTCGATGTTCGAAGCGCTGATCGGGCCGAGGATCTTGAAGGCGACGCCCGGGGTGTCCGGCACGCCGCGAATGGTCAGCTTGGCCTCATCACGGTTGAAGGCGATACCGGAAATGATCGGCTGTTCCATGGATTCCTCTTCATCAATGGTAATGAGGGTACCCGGACCCTCCTTGAAGCTGTGCAGCACGCGCAGCGGTACGTTGTACTTGCCGGCGAACTCCACCGAACGGATCTGCAGCACCTTGGAACCGAGGCTGGCCATTTCCAGCATCTCTTCGAAGGTGATCTTTTCCAGGCGACGGGCCTGCGGCACGACGCGCGGATCGGTGGTGTAGACGCCATCGACGTCGGTGTAGATCTGGCACTCGTCAGCCTTCAGCGCGGCCGCCAGGGCCACGCCAGTGGTGTCGGAACCGCCACGGCCAAGGGTGGTGATGCTGCCGTGCTCGTCGACGCCCTGGAAACCGGCAACCACCACCACGCGGCCTTCCTTGAGGTCGGCACGGATCTTCTGGTCGTCGATTTGCAGGATGCGCGCCTTGTTGTGCGCGCTGTCGGTGAGGATGCGCACCTGGTTGCCGGTGTAGGACACCGCAGGCACGCCACGCTTGATCAAGGCCATGGTCAGCAAGGCAATGGTGACCTGCTCCCCGGTCGACACGATCACATCCAGTTCGCGTGGAACCGGCTGGTCGGTAATCTGTTTGGCCAGGTCGATCAGGCGATTGGTTTCACCGCTCATGGCCGACAGCACAATCACCAGGTCGTCGCCTGCCTCGCGGTGTTTCTTGACCTTTTCGGCAACCTGCTCGATCCGCTCGATGGAACCGACAGAGGTGCCGCCAAATTTCTGTACGATCAACGCCATTTCAATGGTGCCTCAGCCCATACAGGGCCCCAAAAAAACCATCCAACATGAAGGGACGGGTGACTAGACCACCCGCCCCTTCATCTCAAAGTCCCTGCTCTGCGAACGGTACGGCCAGTGCCAGGGCCTGGTCCAGCGCGGCGACGTCGACGCCACCACCCTGGGCCATGTCCGGACGGCCACCGCCCTTGCCGCCCACTGCCGCAGCGGCTTGTTTCATCAGGTCACCAGCCTTGAGTTGGCTGGAGAGGTCCTTGGTCACGCCGGCTACCAGCACGACCTTGCCCTCATGCTCGCTGCCCAGCAGGATCACTGCGTGGCCGAGCTTGTTCTTCAACTGATCGACCAGGGCCAGCAGGGCCTTGCCATCCTGCCCGTCCAGGCGGGCGGCAAGCACCTTGGCACCCTTGACCTCAACGGCCGCACTGGAGAGATCGTCCCCTGCGGCGCTGGCGGCCTTGGCCTGCAGCTGCTCGAGCTGCTTTTCCAGCTGGCGGTTGCGCTCGAGCACAGCCGACAGCTTGTCGATCAGGTTGTCACGGTTACCCTTGACCAGCTGCGCGGCTTCCTTGACCTGCTCTTCGGCAGCGTTCAGGTAGGCCAGGGCAGCAGCGCCGGTGACCGCCTCGATACGGCGAACCCCCGAGGCCACGCCGCCTTCGCTGATGATCTTGAACAGGCTGATATCGCCGGTGCGCTTGGCGTGAATACCGCCGCACAGCTCGACGGAAAAATCGCCGCCCATGCTCAGCACACGCACGGTATCACCGTACTTCTCGCCGAACAGCGCCATGGCACCCTTGGCCTTGGCGGTTTCGATGTCGGTCAGTTCGGTTTCGACCGGGGTGTTCTTGCGCACCTCGCGGTTGACGATGTCTTCCAGGGCCTTGATCTGCTCCGGCTTGACCGCCTCGAAGTGGCTGAAGTCGAAACGCAGGCGCTGGCTGTCGACCAGCGAGCCCTTCTGTTGCACGTGCTCGCCCAGCACCTGGCGCAGCGCTTCGTGCAACAGGTGGGTGGCGGAGTGGTTCAGCGAGGTGGCGTGCTGCACGTCGGCATCGACCTTGGCCTCGACCGGCGAGCCGATGAGCAGCGCGCCGCTGGCGACCACACCGTGGTGCAGGAAGGCACCGCCGGTCTTGGTGGTGTCACGCACGTCGAAACGCGCGGCACCGGCCTGGATGAAGCCGGTGTCGCCGATCTGGCCACCGGACTCGGCGTAGAACGGCGTGCGATCGAGCACGACCACGCCCTGCTCGCCTTCGCCCAGCTGGTCGACGGACTGGCCGTCCTTGTACAGGGCGATGATCTTGCCCTGGCCTTCGGTGGCGTCGTAGCCGAGGAACTCGGTGGCGCTGTCGACCTTGACCAGGCTGTTGTAGTCCATGCCGAAGGCGCTGGCGGAACGGGCACGCTCGCGCTGGGCCTCCATTTCACGCTCGAAGCCGGCTTCGTCGATGGTCAGCTCGCGCTCGCGGGCGATGTCGGCGGTCAGGTCCATCGGGAAGCCGTAGGTGTCGTACAGCTTGAACACCACGTCGCCCGGCACCACGTCGCCCTTGAGCTGGGCCAGGTCCTGCTCGAGGATGCGCAGGCCCTGCTCCAGGGTCTTGGCGAACTGTTCTTCTTCGGCCTTGAGCACGCGCTCGATGTGGGCCTGCTGGTTTTTCAGCTCAGGGAAGGCCTCGCCCATTTCGCCAGCCAGGGCCGCGACGATCTGGTGGAAGAAGCTGCCCTTGGCGCCCAGCTTGTTGCCGTGACGGCACGCGCGGCGAATGATGCGGCGCAGCACGTAGCCGCGGCCTTCGTTGGACGGCAGCACGCCGTCGGCGATCAGGAAGCCGCAGGAACGGATGTGGTCGGCAACCACTTTCAGCGATGCCTGGCCATCATTGCTGCAGCCGATGGCCTTGGCCGCGGCGCCGAGCAGGTTCTGGAACAGGTCGATCTCGTAGTTCGAGTGCACGTGCTGCATGACCGCACTGATGCGCTCCAGGCCCATGCCGGTGTCCACCGACGGCGCTGGCAGCGGGTGCAGCACGCCGTCAGCGGTGCGGTTGAACTGCATGAAGACGTTGTTCCAGATCTCGATGTAGCGATCGCCGTCTTCTTCCGGCGAGCCGGGTGGGCCGCCCCAGATGTCGGCGCCGTGGTCATAGAAGATCTCGGTGCACGGGCCGCACGGGCCGGTGTCGCCCATGGTCCAGAAGTTGTCGGAGGCGTACGGGGCGCCTTTGTTGTCACCGATGCGCACCATGCGCTCGGCCGGCACGCCGACTTCCTTGGTCCAGATGTCGTAGGCTTCGTCGTCGCTGGCGTAAACCGTGACCCAGAGCTTTTCCTTGGGCAGGTTCAGCCACTTGTCGGAGGTCAGGAAGGTCCAGGCGAAGGTGATCGCGTCGCGCTTGAAATAGTCGCCGAAGCTGAAGTTGCCCAGCATTTCGAAGAAGGTATGGTGACGCGCGGTGTAGCCGACGTTTTCCAGGTCGTTGTGCTTGCCACCGGCGCGCACGCACTTCTGGCTGCTGACGGCGCGGGTGTAGGCACGCTTCTCGGCACCCAGGAAGCAGTCCTTGAACTGGTTCATGCCTGCGTTGGTGAACAGCAGGGTCGGGTCGTTGTTCGGGATCAGCGAACTGGAGGCGACTCGGGTATGTCCCTGCTCTTCGAAGAAGCGAAGGAAGGCTTCACGGATTTCTGCGCTTTTCATAGGTTCTTCCACGGAAACGGCGGCCCCTGGGGGCAAACACGTCGACGAAACGACGGCAAAGGGCCGCATTATATCGGTCCTGCAGGCAAGGTGCAGTGTGTTTATGCGATAGAAAACGTCGTTTGGACGGCTTTTGAGGCGCTTGCAAACGAAAATGACATGGGCGGATGCTAATTGCAGACTTTCGCCACTGGCAAGCCCATTACCGCCCAAGGGAAGGGAAAATGGAACAGACGGTGAATTAAAAGGTTTTCATCGACGATCAGCCCTCGATCGAGTCGCCCTCTTCGCGGGTAAACCCGCTCCCACAGGTACCGCGGCGCGCTCAGGCATTGCACCGTCCCTGTGAAGCAGGCGACGCCGACCTCAGCCCAGGCGCTGGCCCGAGTCGGGCACGATGAGGATCCCGGCCCGCAAGCCGTTCTTGACCTTGGGGTTGGGGAAGATGATCCGCGCGCCCTCCTCCTCGACCACCCAGCGCATCTCCGCCAGGTCCTCGGCCAACAGGTAGCCCTTGCTCAGCTCGGAGAAGTTCTCGATATCCGCCGGCAGGTGCAGGTGGAAGCTGTCGCTGTGCTTGATGATTTCTCGGGCGACGCTGAACAGCTTCAGGCCATCGAGCGAAACCTCGGGCTCGGGCTCGGTGCCCTCGATGATCTGGATCAGCCGCTCTTCGAGGCGGTCGAGGTTGACCTGCTCGTTCTGACCGAACGGCCGTGCCTTGCCCAGCTCCAGGGTAAAGGCTTCGGCATCGAGCTGCTCGTAGGTGAACGCACTGAAGGTGATCGACGACTTGCTTTGCAGCAGCACCGCCTCCATGCCCGCTGCCGCCAGGCGTGCCAGCTCGCGACGGGAATGCTTGCGCCCCTCTTTATAGGGATACAAGGCGAACTGCTCGATCTTCGAACCGCGGATGGCGGTGTGCAGGTCGTAATGCAGGCGGGTGCGCTCGGGCTTGCTGAAGAACACCCGGGCAAATTGTTCCAGTTCGGCGGCACGCAAGGCCTCGAAGCCGCTGGAGAGCTCGTGGCGGCCATTGAACAGGCGGTTGATGTCCTGCTCGATGAAGCGCTCGCCCTTGCGGATCGCCGGTGGATTGCCGAACAGGAACAGCACCCGCGCGCGGGGCTTGATCTTGCCGTTGGCCACGCCGTGCAGCAGCCGCTCGAGCAGTTCGATCGGCGCCGTTTCATTGCCGTGAATACCCGCCGACAACAACAGGTCGAGCCCGCAGTCCTCGGCTTCGGGAGGGCGCACTTCAAGGGCCCCCTCCCCCAGCCAGCGCAAGCGCGCGCCCTTGGGTGTCACTTGGGTCTTCTCGGCCGGTTCGTGATCGGTGAGGGTCAGCTCAAGCAATTTGCCAAGGGCGAGCATAGGCGCTTCCTTAGTGGTGGTGGCCGCAGTCGGGGCCATGGACGTGGTCGTCATCTTCGCCGACTTCGGCCGGCTCCATTTCCAGCTGCAGGCTGACCAGGTTGGTGGCCATCGGGCGCAGCAGCAGGTTGGCGTACTCGGCGTCGCCTTCCTCGACATCCACGCCGATCAGCAGCTGGCCACGGCCATCCTGCTGAATCCACACTTCCTTGCCTTGCCAGACGACGGCAAAGCGGGTGCAGGAGGTTTCCAGCTGGGTGCCGTCTTCATCTTCGAGGATCAGGCGCAGGGCGTCGGTCATTACACATACTCTCTTCAAGGTTGGCGTTGGAACGGATAGACCGAACCCAACTTCAGGATCTGGGTCAACTCATCCAGTGCCGTACGGCTCTCCACCAGCAACTGCGGGTCGGCAAGGTCGGCTTCGCCGAGGCGATCGCGGTAATGCCTGTCGACCCACTGGACCAGGGTGTCGTACAACGGGGCGGTCATGATAACGCCTGGGTTCACCGCTGCCAGCTCCGTTTCGTTCAGGGCCACGCGCAAACGCAGGCAGGCCGGGCCACCGCCGTTCTGCATGCTCTGCTTGAGGTCGAACACCTTGACCTCCTTCACCGCGCCACCCTGGGCGGTCAGCTGGCTCAGATAAGCCCAGACCCGCTCGTTGTTGCGACACTCTTCCGGCACCACCAGCAGCATCGAGCCGTCATCGCGGCTGAGCAGCTGGCTGTTGAACAGGTAGGAACGCACCGCATCCTCTACCGTGACCGCCGCACGCGGCACGCGAATGGCCTGGAAGTTGCCGCCCTTGCTGGCCAGTTTAGCCTGCAGTTGGCCAAGCACCGCATCGGTCTCGAGGAAGGCATCCTCGTGGTAGAACAGCACCTCGCCGTTGCCCACCGAGATCACATCGTTGTGGAACACGCCCTGGTCGATCACCGCCGGGTTCTGTTGAGCGTAGACCACCCCGCCCTCGCTCAGCCCGTGCAGCCGGGCCACGGCCTGCGAGGCCTCGAGGGTCTGGCGCGCCGGGTACTTCTGCGGCGCCGGGTAGCGGCTGTCGAAGGCGCTGCGGCCATAGACGAAGAACTCCACCCCGGCCTCGCCATAGTCGCGACAGAAGCGCGTGTGGTTGGCCGCGCCCTCGTCGCCGAACTGCGCCACGGCGGGCAGCGCCTGGTGGTGGGCAAAGTGTTTGTCGTCGTTGAACATCGCCGCCAGCACGCGGCTGGTGGTCGGGTGCTCGATGCTGCGATGGTACTTGCAGTTGAGGTTGGCGGCGGTGAAATGCACGCGGCCGTCGGCGGTGTCGGCGCTGGGGCTGACGGTGGCGGCGTTGGCCACCCACATGCTCGACGCCGAGCAACTGGCGACCAGCAACGGCATGGCCTCCCTGGCGGCGCGCTGGATCACCTCGGCGTCGCTGCCGCCGAAGCCCAGGCGGCGCAACGCAGCCACGTCGGGGCGCTCCTGCGGCGCCAGCACGCCCTGCTTGAAGCCCATGTCGGCCAGCGCTTTCATCTTGGCCAGGCCCTGGCGCGCGGCTTCGCGCGGATTCGAGCCTTGCTGGCTGTTGCTCTGCGAAGCCACGTTGCCGTAGGACAGGCCGCCGTAATTGTGGGTAGGCCCCACCAGGCCATCAAAATTCACTTCATAGGATTTCATCGGCTAGGCTCCGTGACCTGTTGTTATAGAGTGACGCCCGGCGTCAGGGTCGCCGGCAAGGCAAGGCTGGCGGTCTCCAGCGAAGCCACGGGGTAAGCGCAATAATCGGCCGCATAGTAGGCGCTGGCGCGGTGGTTGCCGCTGCCGCCCACTCCACCGAACGGCGCGCTGCTGGCGGCGCCGGTCAGTTGCTTGTTCCAGTTGACGATGCCGGCGCGGCTGCGCAGCCAGAAATGCTGGTAGCGCGCGCGGGAGTCTGACAGCAGGCCGGCAGCCAGGCCGTACTGGGTATTGTTGGCCTCTTCGATGGCGGCATCGAAATCGGCGTAGCGGATCACTTGCAGCAGCGGGCCGAAGTACTCTTCGTCCGGGCGCCCGACCACGACGGTCACATCCAGGATGCCCGGGGTCAGCAACGCGGCGTCGGCTTGCGGCTGGGTCATTTCCAGCAGCTTCACCGCGCCCCTGGCCGACAGCTCGGCCTGGGCCGCGATCAGGGCCTGCGCCGCTTGCAGCGAAATCACCGCCCCCATGAACGGTGCCGGTTGCGCATCGAACGCGCCCACCGTGATGGTTTTGCACACCTCGACCAGGCGTGCGATCAGCGAATCACCCCAGGCGCCCTGCGGCACCAGCAAGCGGCGCGCGCAGGTGCAGCGCTGGCCGGCGGAGATGAACGCCGACTGGATGATGGTGTACACCGCCGCATCGAGGTCCTTGACCTCATCTACCACCAGCGGGTTGTTGCCGCCCATTTCCAGGGCGAGGATCTTGTCCGGGCGCCCGGCGAACTGCTGGTGCAGCAGGTTGCCGGTGCGACTGGAACCGGTGAAGAACAGGCCATCGATGCCCGGGTTGGCAGCCAGTGCCACGCCGGTTTCGCGGGCGCCCTGCACCAGGTTCAGCACGCCTGCAGGCAGGCCGGCGGCGATCCAGCAGTTGACGGTCAGCTCGGCGACCTTGGGGGTCAGCTCGCTGGGCTTGAACACCACGCAGTTGCCCGCCAGCAGCGCCGGCACGATATGCCCGTTGGGCAGGTGCCCGGGGAAGTTGTACGGGCCGAACACCGCCACCACGCCATGGGGCTTGTGCCGCAGCACGGCAGTGGCATCGGCCAGCGGGCCGCTCTTCTCGCCGGTGCGCTCGCGGTAGCTCTGTACCGAGATCGCCACCTTGTTGACCATGCTGGTCACTTCCGTGGCCGATTCCCACAGCGGCTTGCCGGTTTCCTCACCGATGCAATGGGCCAGCGCCTCGGCATGCTGCTTGAGTTGCTCGGCGAATTTCTCCAGCACGCCGATGCGCACGTCCAGGCTCAGTTGCGCCCAGGCCGGGAACGCCTGGCGCGCGGCCTCGATGGCGGCGTCGACCTGGCCGGCATCGGCGCCCTGCCCTTGCCAGACAATGGCCTGGGTCACCGGGTTGAGCGATTGCAGGGCCTGGCCTTTGCCAGGCTGCCAGTTGCCAGCGATGTAATGGGTGGTCATTTACTGGGCCTCCCGGCTTGCCGACAGCGGCACGGCGCGAACATTGTCGCCGGCCCCCATGCGCAGGCGCTTGGCAGTCAGCGGGTCGACCACCAGGGTACCGGCGGCCAGGCGTGCGGGCGCGGCGGTGATGCGGCAGTCGTCGCGCTTGCGGTTGTGGATGATGTAAGGGGTGGCGTCGTCGCCCGGCGTGCCCACGGCCAGCACCAGGGTCTGGCTGTCACGCACGGCGCGGATCTTCGAGGTTTCGCACTCGATGGCCGGGCCGGCATCGAAGATGTCGACGTAGCCCTGGTAGTTGAAGCCTTCCTGCTTGAGCATCGCCAGGGCCGGCTCGGTGTCGGTGTGCACGCGGCCGATGACGTTGCGCGCATCCTCGGAGAGGAAGCAGGTGTACAGCGGGAACTTGGGCATCAGCTCGGCGATGAACGACTTGTTGCCCACGCCGGTGAGGTAGTCGGCCTGGCTGAATTCCATCTTGAAGAAGTGCCGCCCCAGGCACTCCCAGAACGGCGAACGGCCATGCTCGTCGGACATGCCGCGCATCTCGGCGATGATCTTGTTGCCGAACAGCTCGGGGAACTCGGCGATGAACAGCATGCGCGCCCGCGACAGCAGCCGCCCGTTGAGCCCGGAACGGTAGTCGCCGCGCAGGAACAGCGAGCACAGCTCGGAGTTGCCGGTCAGGTCGTTGGCCAGGAACAGGGTGGGGATTTCGCGGTAGATATTCAGCTCCTGCGAGGCGCTGACGGTCAGGCCGACCCGGTAGTTGTACCAGGGCTCGCGCAGGCCGACGGCGCCGGCGATGGCACTGATGCCGACCACCAGGCCTTCATCGTTCTCCAGCACGAACAGGTAGTCGGTGTCGCCGCGCTCGGCCTCGCCACGGAAGGTCTTCTCGGCCCAGCCGACCCGGTGGCCGAGGCGCTCTTCATTGGCCGGCAAGGTGGTCAGCCCGGTGGTACCGGTGCTGCGTGCCAATTCGATCAGCGCGGGTAAATCGCTGCTGCGTACGGGACGGACGATCATGCTCTCTCCTTGTGCGGCGGCCAGTGCCTGCCGCAAGAATCTCTTTACGCGCCTGCAGGCCCGGCGCTCAGGCGGCGACCAGGCGCACGCTGGCGCCCTCGCCGACGCCCAGGGCCTCGGCCGCCTGGCTGTTCAGGGTGACCGGCTTGCCCGGCACCCAGTCCAGCTCCAGCAACACCGCGCGGTAGTCCTGCAACTGGCCGTTGCACACCAGGTACGGGCGCCCGCCCTTGACCGGGGTGTCGTCCACCTTCACCGGCACCACCCGGCTCTGGGCGATCGAGCGGATGCCCGAGGCCCGCGCATGCAGGGTCGGCCCGCCGTCGAAGATGTCGATGTAGTGCTCGGTCTCGAAGCCTTCGCGCATGAGGATGTCGAAGGTGATCTGCGCCCGCGGGTGCACCTGGCCCATGGCTTCCTGGGCCTGGTCGGGCAGCAGCGGCACGTAGATCGGGTAGTGCGGCATCAGCTCGGCGAGGAAGGTGCGGCTCTTCAGCCCGCACAAGCGCTCGGCATCGGCGTAGTTGAGGTCGAAGAAATTGCGCCCGATCGCGTCCCAGAACGGCGACTCGCCCTGCTCGTCGCTGTAGCCGACGATTTCGGTGACCACCGAATCGGCGAAGCGCTCCGGATGCGCGGCCATGAACAGCAGGCGGCCGCGGGAATTGAGCTCGGCCCAGCCGCTGTTCACCAGCTCGGGCAGCACATAGAAGCTGGTCAGCAGGCTGTTGCCGGTGAGGTCGTGGCACAGCGACAGGACGTGGATCTTGTTGTGGATCTTCAGCTCGCGCGAGGCATGCACGAAGGTTTCGTTGCGGAAGCTGTAGAACGGCTCGGAATAGCCGGCCGAGGCGACGATGGCCGAGCAGCCGGCGAGCTGGCCGGTCTCGCTGTCCTCGAGCACGAAGAAGTAGCTCTCCTCGCCGTTGAAACTGACTTCGGCGGCGAAGGAGGTTTCCGACGCGGCGATCTTGTCGCCCAGGCGGGCGCTATCGTCCGGCAGCGAGGTGACACCAACGGGGCTGTCGGCAGCCATGCGCTGCACTTCGTTCAGATCAGCCATTTGCGCGGGGCGCATCACCAGCATGGTGTCACTCCTTTGGAATACGGGCCGTTCGGCACGGCACGGAAAAACAGCGGCCGCCTGGGCGCCCGCTCTGGAATTCGGGGTTCACCGCCCCGGCTGCCTTGGGCAGCCGGGGCGGTGAAAGGACCGCAGGCCGGTCAGCCCTGGGTCAGTTGCGCCACGGCGCGTTCGAAGCGGTTCAGGCCTTCGTCGATGTCGGCATCCTCGACCACCAGGCTCGGGGCGAAACGGACCACATCCGGGCCGGCCTGCAGCACCATCACGCCTTCTTTTTCAGCGGCGTTGAGCACGTCCTTGGCCTTGCCCTGCCAGGCTTCGGTCAGCACGCAGCCGATCAGCAGGCCGACGCCGCGCACCTGGCTGAACAGGCCGTACTGCTGGCCGATCTGTTCCAGGCGAGTCTTGAAGCGCTCGTGCTTGGCCTTGATGCCAGCCAGGGTTTGCGGGGTATTGACCACGTCCAGCACGGCGCAGGCGACGGCGCAGCCCAGCGGATTGCCGCCGTAGGTGGTGCCGTGGGTGCCGACTGCCAGGTGCTTGGCCAGCTCCGCGGTGGTCAGCATGGCGCCGATCGGGAAGCCGCCACCCAGGCTCTTGGCGCTGGTCAGGATGTCCGGGGTCACGCCGTAGTGCTGGTAGGCGTACAGCGAGCCGGTGCGGCCGACGCCGGTCTGCACTTCGTCGAAGATCAGCAGGGCGTTGTGCTCGTCACACAGCTTGCGCGCGCCTTCCAGGTAGGCCTTGTCGGCCGGCACCACGCCGCTCTCGCCCTGGATCGGCTCGATCACCACGGCGCAGGTCTTGTCGGAGATCTGTGCCTTGAGCGCTTCCAGGTCGTTGTACGGCACGTGGCTGATGCCGGTGATCTTCGGGCCGAAGCCGTCGGAGTACTTCGGCTGGCCACCGACGCTGACGGTGAACAGGGTGCGGCCGTGGAAGCTGTTCACGGTGGCGATGATTTCGTGCTTTTCAGGGCCGAAGCGGTCGTGGGCGACGCGACGGGCCAGCTTGAACGCGGCCTCGTTGGACTCGGCGCCGGAGTTGCAGAAGAACGCACGGTCGGCAAAGGTGGCGTCGACCAGCTTGCGGGCCAGGCGCAGGGCCGGCTCGTTGGTGAAGACGTTGGACACGTGCCAGAGGGTGTTGGCCTGCTCGGTCAGGGCCTTGACCAGTGCCGGGTGGCAGTGGCCCAGGGCGTTCACCGCAATGCCGCCGGCAAAGTCGATGAGCTCGCGACCGGACTGGTCCCAGACGCGGGAACCCTCGCCTCGCACAGGAATGAAGGCCGCCGGAGAATAGTTGGGGACCATGACCTGGTCGAAATCGGCACGTTGCACCGGGGCTTGCTCAACGGACATCTGAGTCTCCTGAAGAGGAACGCTGGCCTGGATGTGGCGAGCGATGGGGGGATTGTAAGGACTGATCCGCGCCTGTCCTTGCGGCCAAGCGACAACTTGTTACAGCGCAAAACCCAGTTTTACCAAGGCTTTCGGCAATGCGACAAACACTGTCGCAATCGCGCAGTGTACGGGAGAGAGGGAGCTGGGTGAACGGGTGTGCACATCAAGAAAGGAGGCTTCCTGTGCCGGCCTCTTCGCGGGTAAACCCGCTCCCACAGGATCTCCACAATATTCGAAACCCGTGCGGTCCCTGTGGCAGCGGGTTTACCCGCGAAGAGGCCAGTACGGGCGATAGCAGAATCAGCCTTTTTCGGCCGGGGCCGAGCTCAACTCGAACGGGCTGCTGCTGCGTCGCAGGTTGCGGTCTTCGCGTGGCGTGGCACCAAAGAAATTGCGATACGCACTGGAAAAATGCGGCCCCGAGGAGAACCCGCAGGACAAGCCGATCTGGATGATCGACTTGCTGGTCTGCATCAGCATCTGCCGCGCCTTGTTCAGCCGCAGCTCCAGGTAATACTGGCTCGGCACGCGGTTCAGGTACTGCTTGAAGATCCGTTCCAGCTGCCGGCGCGACACGCACACATGCTGGGCGATCTCGTCGGTGGTCAGCGGCTCCTCGATATTGGCCTCCATCAGCAGCACCGCCTGGGTCAACTTCGGATGGCTCGAGCCCAACCTGTTCTGCAGCGGAATGCGCTGGCGCTCGCCGCCTTCGCGAATGCGCTCGACCACCAGCTCCTCGGACACCGCCCCCGCCAGTTCCGCCCCGTGATCACGGGCCAGCACCGCCAGCAACAGGTCGGTCACCGCCATGCCGCCGCAGGCGGTCAGGCGGTCACGGTCCCAATCGAACAGATGGCTGGTGGCGATGACCTTGGGGAAGCGCTCGCCGAAGTCATCCTGCCAGCGCCAGTGCACCGCGGCGCGGTAGCCATCGAGCAGACCAAGCATGGCCAACGGGTACACGCCGGCGGACAGGCCGCCGATCATGCAGCCACTGCGCGCCAGCTGCTTGAGCGCCGCCGACAACGACGAACCCACCGCCTGGGGCGGCTCGTCGGCCAGCAGAAACAGCTTGTGGCAGCCTTCCAGGCGACCGTTCCACGGCTCGCCCGGCAGGCGCCAGGCGCCCTCCTCGGCAGGTTCGGCCTGAAGGAAAGCCAGTTCGTAGGCCACCTCCGGGTGCACGCGCTGGGCCACCTGCAACACTTCCTCCGCCAGCGCCAGGGTCAAAGGCTTGGTGCTTGGCCAGATGAGAAAACCGATTCGCTGGGTGGTCATAGGGTGCGGTCCGAAACCTTGGGATCGTTCGAGTCTGTGGCGCCAGGGCATGCTGTGCTCGCTGCGCAGCATGCCCTACTTTGGTGCAAAGAGGCAGCCTTTTACTTCAGGCTGCCGGAAAGGAACTGTTGGAGCCGCTCCGATTTCGGGTTGGCCAGCACTTCGCGAGGGCAGCCGGTTTCTTCGACCAGGCCTTTGTGCAGGAACACCAGCTGGTTCGACACTTCACGGGCAAAGCCCATTTCGTGGGTCACCACGACCATGGTGCGGCCTTCCTGGGCCAGGGCCTGCATGACCTTGAGCACGTCGCCCACCAGTTCCGGGTCGAGCGCCGAGGTCGGTTCGTCGAACAGCATGACCTCCGGCTCCATGGCCAGGGCCCGGGCAATTGCCACACGTTGTTGCTCGCCGCCGGACATGTGCCCCGGGAAGGCGTCCTTGCGGTGCGCCACACCGACCTTGGCCAGGTAGTGCTCGGCCTTTTCCAGGGCTTCCTTCTTGTTCACGCCCAGCACGTGAACCGGCGCTTCGATGATGTTTTCCAGCGCGGTCATGTGCGACCACAGGTTGAAATGCTGGAACACCATCGACAGCCGCGAGCGCATGCGCTGCAACTGGCGCGGGTCGCTGGCCTTGAGCGCGCCGTCCTTGCCAGGCACCAGCTTGAGCTCTTCGTTGTTGAGCAGGATCTTGCCCGCGTGGGGCTGCTCGAGCAGGTTGATGCAGCGCAGGAAGGTCGACTTGCCCGAACCGCTGGAGCCGATGATGCTGATCACATCGCCTGCCTTGGCCGCCAGGGACACGCCCTTGAGCACTTCATGGCTGCCATAGCGCTTGTGCAGGTCTTGGATTTCGAGTTTGTACATGCTGTCGGTTCTCACAGAGCGTTCAGTGCTTGCGCGGCGCCAGGTAGCCGAGCCAGCGGCGTTCGGCCATCTTGAACAGGCGCACGAGGATGAAGGTCAGGCACAGGTAGAACACGCCCGCCGTGATGTAGGCCTCGAAAGGCAGGTAGTACTGGGCGTTGACCGTGCGTGCGGCACCGGTGATGTCGATCAGGGTGACGATCGACGCCAGGCTGGTGGTCTGCAGCATCATGATCACTTCGTTGCTGTACTGCGGCAATGCCCGGCGCAGGGCCGAGGGCAGCAGGATGCGGCGATACATCTTCATGCGCGACATGCCCATGGCCTTGGCCGCCTCGATCTCGCCATGGGGCGTGGCCTTGAGGCTGCCGGCGATGATTTCCGCGGTGTAGGCGCTGGTGTTGACGGCGAAGGCCAGGCAGGCGCAGAAGGTCGCACTGGACAGCCACGGCCAGAAGATGCTCTCGCGCACCGCCTCGAACTGGGCCAGCCCGTAGTAGATCAGGAACAGCTGCACCAGCATCGGCGTGCCGCGGATGACGTAGGTGTACAGCCAGGCGCTCATGTTCACCAGCGGCCGCTTGGACACCCGCATCAGGCCCAGCGGGATCGCCGCCAGCAGGCCGAACAGCAGCGACAGCGCCAGCAGCTTGAGGGTGGTCAGCAGGCCGCCGAGGTACAGCGGCATGGCTTCCCAGACGACGTTGTAGTCGAAGATCATAGTTCAGCCACCTTGACGCCCACCGAGTAGCGGCGCTCGAGATACTTCAGCGCCAGCAGCGAAATACTGGTGATCACCAGGTACAGCGCGGCCACCGCCAGGAAGAAGGTGAAGGGTTCGCGGGTGGCGTCGGCGGCCTGCTTGGCCTTGAACATCATGTCCTGCAGGCCGACCACCGAAATCAGCGCCGTGGCCTTGGTCAGCACCAGCCAGTTGTTGGTGAAGCCCGGGATGGCCAGGCGGATCATCTGCGGCACCTGGATGCGGAAGAACACCTGGCGCGCACTCATGCCATAGGCCATGCCGGCTTCGGCCTGGCCCTTGGGGATACCGAGGAACGCACCACGGAAGGTTTCCGACAGGTACGCGCCAAAAATGAAGCCCAGCGTGCCGATACCGGCCACCAGCGGGTTCAGGTCGATGTAGTCGTCGTAGCCGAGCAGCGGTGCCACCCGGTTGATGATGTCCTGGCCGCCGTAGAAGATCAGCAGGATCAGGACCAGGTCGGGGATGCCACGGATCACCGTGGAATACAGATCCCCCAGCCAGGCCAGCCAGCGCACCGGCGACAGTCGCAGTGCCACGCCGATCAGGCCGAGGACAATGGCCAGGGCCATCGACGACAGGGCGAGCTGCAGCGTCAGCCACGCCCCGTCGAGGATGACTGCCCCATAGCCTTTCAACATGATTCGGATTCCTCAGGGCTTGGGAATGAAAAATGGTGCAAACCTCAGAGCCTCTGCTGTTTGCACCATTGCAAGGTGAAACTCGACGTCTTAGTTCGAGTCTGGACCGTAGATGTCGAAGTTGAAGTACTTCTTCTCGATTTCTTTGTACTTGCCGTTGGCGCGAATGGCGTCGATGGCCGCATTGATGCGGTCGGCGTTGGCCTTGTCGCCCTTGCGCACGGCGATGCCGACGCCGTCACCGAAGTACTTCACGTCGGTGAACGATGGGCCGACGAAAGCGAAGCCCTTGCCGGCGTCGGTCTTCAGGAAGCCGTCTTCGAGCAGGGTGGCGTCGGCCACGGTGCCGTCCAGGCGGCCGGCGGCGACATCCAGGTAGATTTCGTTCTGGGTGCCGTACGGCACCACGGTGGCGCCCTTCGGCGCCAGCACTTCCTTGGCGAAGCGGTCGTGGATGGAGCCACGCTGCACACCGATCTTCTTGCCCTTGAGCTCGTCGAGGCTGTCGCTGACGGTGCTGCCCTGCTTCATCACCAGGCGTGCCGGGGTGAGGTAGTAGCGCTTGGTGAAGTCGACCGATTTCTTGCGGTCGTCGGTGATCGACATGGACGACAGGATGGCGTCGATCTTGCGCACTTTCAGCGCCGGGATCAGACCGTCGAACTCTTGCTCGACCCAGGTGCACTTGGCCTTCATTTCTTCACACAGGGCGTTGCCGATGTCGTAGTCGAAACCGGCGATGCTGCCGTCAGGCTGCTTGAAGGCGAACGGTGGGTAGGCGGCTTCGATGCCGATCTTCAACGGTTTTTCATCGGCCTGCGATACCAGGGAAAACACGGAAAGCGCCAGGGCGCCAAGCAGTGCGAGCTTCTTCATCAGGTAACTCCATCGGTACGGGGCAATACGAGGCAGGGGTAACAGCTGCCCGCTATGCGAATGGGTACAACGCGAGCCGCGCAGGGTTCGACCTAGGTCGCAGACCACGAGCGAGTGAGTGGCATTTTAACGACAGCCCGGTAGTCGATATTTCTTCAAAGCGACAACTACTTACAGAAGCGCTTGAAATCGCGGCGGGCGATGTTGACAGCTTTTGCAAAACATGCAAGAGCTCGAGGAAAATAACCCATAGACCTAGCAATTAGCGGGCCTATTATTGGCAAAGCCTTGTAATCCGGCAAGCCCAGCGTGTCGTCATGCGGCAAATGCCTGCGCGAATGCACCAGAACGGCACAGGACTGTTTCCGTGCGCCCCGATCTTGTGCGAAATCGGTGACAGAAGAGTTACCGATGAATGTCGGGTAACAGTAAAGCAAAAACCCCGCCGATTGCTCGGGCGGGGTTTGATGCCGAGCGCGCAGCCTATGTAGGAGCGGCCTTGCGTCGCGAAAGGGCTGCGAAGCGGCCCCAGGGTTTCAGCTTCGCAGCCTGCATTGCTGGGGCCGCTCTGCGGCCCTTTCGCGACGCAAGGCCGCTCCTACAGCGGTCGGCGTCCAGCCGGATATCAGGCCGATGCCAGGTTCATCGCCTTGTGGGTATCGATCAGGTGCTGCACCACCCCAGGGTCGGCCAGGGTCGAGATATCACCCAGGGCATCGTACTCGGCCGTGGCGATCTTGCGCAGGATCCGCCGCATGATCTTGCCCGAGCGGGTCTTGGGCAGCCCCGGCGCCCACTGGATCACGTCCGGCGAGGCGATCGGGCCGATCTCCTTGCGCACCCAGTTCTTCAGCTCCAGGCGCAACTGCTCGCTCGGCTCGATGCCGGCATTGAGGGTGACGTAGACATAGATGCCCTGCCCCTTGATGTCGTGCGGCACGCCGACCACCGCCGCTTCCGCGACCTTGGCGTGGGCGACCATGGCGCTCTCGATCTCGGCGGTGCCCATGCGGTGCCCGGAGACGTTGAGCACGTCGTCGACGCGGCCGGTGATCCAGTAGTAGCCGTCCTCGTCGCGGCGCGCGCCGTCACCGGTGAAGTACATGCCACGGAAGGTCTTGAAGTAGGTGTCGACGAAGCGGTCGTGGTCGCCGTACAGCGAACGCGACTGGCCCGGCCAGGAGTCGAGGATCACCAGGTTGCCCTCGGCGGCGCCGTCGATCAGGTTGCCCAGGTTGTCCACCAGTGCCGGCACCACGCCGAAGAACGGGCGGGTCGCCGAACCCGGCTTGAGGCCGGTGGCGCCCGGCAGCGGGCTGATGAGGATGCCGCCGGTCTCGGTCTGCCACCAGGTGTCGACGATCGGGCAACGCTCCTTGCCCACGGTCTTGTAGTACCAGTTCCAGG
This sequence comes from Pseudomonas sp. NPDC089401, assembly GCF_044749485.1. Lineage (NCBI taxonomy): Bacteria > Pseudomonadati > Pseudomonadota > Gammaproteobacteria > Pseudomonadales > Pseudomonadaceae > Pseudomonas > Pseudomonas sp. NPDC089401. The sequence goes on from NZ_JBIVIA010000006.1 coordinate 43,070, forward strand.
CTTCGGGGTTGATCGGCTCGCCGACCGAGCCCAGCAGGCGCAGGCTGGAGCCGTCGGCGCCCGCGACCGCGGCCTGGCCCTCGGCCATCATGGCGCGGATGGCGGTCGGCGCGGTGTAGAGGACGTTGACCTTGTGCTTGTCGACGATCTTCGACACGCGGGTGATGTCCGGGTAGTTCGGTACGCCTTCGAACAGCAGGGTGGTCGCGCCGTTGGCCAGCGGGCCATAGACGATGTAGCTGTGGCCGGTGACCCAGCCGACGTCGGCGGTGCACCAGTAGACCTCGCCCGGGCGGTAGTCGAACACCCGCTCATGGGTCAGCGCGGCATACACCAGGTAGCCGCCGGTGGTGTGCAGCACGCCCTTTGGCTTGCCCGTGGAGCCGGAGGTATAGAGGATGAACAGCGCTTCCTCGGCGCCCATTTCTTTCGGCGCGCAGTGGCTGGAGGCGACCTTCATCAGGTCTTCGTACCAGATGTCGCGGTGCTGGTGCCAGGCGATATCGCCACCGGTGCGCTTGCACACGATGATCTTCTGCACGCTGTTGGTTTCCGGGTTGGTCAGCGCCAGGTCGACGTTGGCCTTGAGCGGGGTACGACGGCCACCGCGCAGGCCCTCGTCGGCAGTGATCACCACCTTGGACTTGCAGTCGATGATGCGCCCGGCCAGGGCTTCCGGCGAAAAGCCGCCGAACACCACGGAATGGATTGCGCCGATGCGGGCACAGGCCAGCATGGCCACCACGGCCTCGGGGATCATCGGCATGTAGATGGTCACCACGTCGCCGCGGTGCACGTCCTGGCCACGCAGGGCGTTGGCGAACTTGCAGACCTGCTCGTGCAGCTCGCGGTAGGTGATGTTGCGGTGTTCGGAAGGGTCGTCGCCTTCCCAGATGATGGCCAGCTGGTCGCCGCGTTCTTCGAGGTGGCGGTCCAGGCAGTTGGAGGACACGTTGAGGGTGCCGTCGGCGAACCACTTGATGTCGACATGGTGGTCGTCGAAGGAGGTCTGCTTGACCTTGGTGAACGGCTTGATCCAGTCGATGCGCTGGGCCTGCTCGCGCCAGAAGCCGTCCGGGTTGATCACCGACTGCTGGTACATGGCCTTGTAGGTGGCCTCGTCGGTCAGGGTGGTGGCCGCAACCTCGGGACGAACGGGATACAGTGGAGCCGCACTCATCTGTGTTACCTCGGTGTAATAGTTGTTTTTGTATGAAACCGTTTGTAACTGTACCAGAGCGGGAAAAGCCATTCGACGATGGTAGTAGCGCACAGGGCAAATCTTCACATCACCGGCGGCGATGGCTCTAGGCCGCAGATCGCGGCCCGGCGAGCTGAAAGCGCGGGGTATCTTGCCGAGGGATTGTTACAGATTCTGTCAAAAGACGAAAAAACTTTATCAAAACACCATCTGTTTCCCTTAGTTGCCGAGGCATAAGATTTACCTCGCCAGCAACGGCAAGGCGATTAACTACTGGAAACAGCCCCCACGAAGGCAAGATGTTAATCCCCCTCTAATCCCGATAGTTGAAACTCAGGCTGTACTCGCGGCGCCACAAGTGCCGCGTGCCCCCTCACGACCTTAGACAGGTAAATAGAAAATGAAAGCGTTACTGGTATTGGTACTTGGCGGTCTTTGCAACGCGGCAATGGCTGCCGAGGCAAACGATGTCGAGCAGATTCCGGTTGAACAGTACAGCTACTCGCAGCACCTGGACATCGCCCGCGTCATCTCCATGAGCGAAGTGCCGAACGTCTGCGAAGTAGTGCCCGCGCGCATGACCTACGAGGACTCCAAGGGTCAGAAGCACATTCTCGAATACCGCGTGATGGGGAACGGCTGCTCCAACGGCTGATCCTTGAGATTGGGGCCCCTCCGGGGCCCTTCGCGTATCTGGGCGGCAAGCAGGTTTTCAGCTGCTTGAACGACCGTCAAATAACGACTTTGTTATTCCGACGACTTGCCCAGGGCATGTTCGCGCAACTTGTTGGCAATCGTCGTATGGGAAACACCCAATCGTTTACCCAGCGCCCGGCTACTTGGAAATTCACTTGTCAAACTTTCCAACACAGCCTTTTCAAAACGCCCGACAATCTGTGCAAGATCACCTTCCAGGGAAAACTCACCCAACGGTTGGCGCACGCCATAATCCGGCAAACGGATATGTTCGCTCTTGACTACCCCGCCGTCGCACAAGGAAACCGCCTGGAACAATACGTTCTCCAGCTGCCGCACGTTGCCCGGCCAGTGATATTGACTGAGCTTTTCCATCGCCGCCGGCGCCAGGCGCGGCATGGCGCAGCCGATCTGCCGGCTGGCCTGGTCGAGAAAATGCTGCACCAGGCCCTCCAGCCCGTCCATGCATTCGCGCAGCGGCGGGATGTGCAGCGACAGCACGTTGAGCCGGTGATACAGGTCCTGGCGGAACTCGCCACGGGCGCATAGCTCCGAGAGATCCACCTGGGTGGCGCAGATCACCCGCACATCCAGGTACACCTCCTCGTCGCTGCCGACCCGACGGAAGCAGCCGTCCTGCAGGAAGCGCAGCAGTTTCACCTGCAGGCGCGGGCTCATCTCGCCCACCCCGTCAAGGAACAGCGTGCCGCCGGCAGTCAGCTCCAGCAGGCCCAGCTTGCCCTCGGCGCGCGCCCCCTCGAAGGCCCCCGGGCCGTAGCCGAACAGTTCGGTCTCGGCCATCGACTCCGGCAAGCCGGCGCAGTTGAGCGCCATCAGCGGCGACTGGCCCCGCGGGCTGGCCAGGTGGCAGGCGCGGGCCAGCAGTTCCTTGCCGGTGCCGGTTTCACCCTCGATCAGCAACGGCGCATCCAAGGGCGCCATGCGCCGCGCCTCGCGCACCACCGCCGCCATCACCCGGGAGCTCTGGAAGATACTGTCGAAGCCACGCAGCTCCTGCTTGCGCACGTTGTAGATGCGCTCGCCGATGCGGTCGGCGCGATGCAGGGTCAGTACGGCGCCGGCCAGTGCCTCGCTGTCGTCGTGCTCCGATTGCAGCGGCGCGATGTCGGCCAGGAACACGTCACCCTTGACCTTGATGCGCAGGCCATTGATCCGCGACTTGTTGGCCCGCACCAGCTCCGGCAGGTCGAAGTCCTCCACATAGCGCGCCAGCGGCATGCCCGGCACCTCGTCGACGCGCACCCCGAGCAACTGGGCGGCGCTGCGGTTGGCGGCGACGATGCTGCCGCCCATGTCGACCGACAGCACCGGGAAATCCAGGGCGCCGAGCAAGGCATTGAGTTCCATGTGCCGCCGCTCGCTGGGCATCAACCCGACCCGCTTGACCCCGAACACCCCGGCAATCGCCTCGAACTTCGGCCGCAGTGCCTGGAACTGCAGGTTGATCAGGTTCGGGCAGTGCAGGTAGATGGCATTGCCGTGATCGCCGCCCACCTCGCCGCGCAGCACGTTGATGCCGTATTCCACCAGCAGGTTGAGGATGTCGCGAAGGATGCCGATGCGGTTCTGGCAGTGCACTTTGATGCGCATGGAAGCTCTCGAGGCGGCGAGGCTTTTCAACCACGCACGGAAAATTCGTAAAGATAAGCTGACAAAAACAGACAATTCGCCAGCTGCATGGCCCGGATTTTCCGGCATGGCGGCCATTTTGTAAAATTATCGTTACGAACTAGGGCTGCAAAGGCCCCTCCGATCGCCCCGCACCCCCGTGCAAAGCTGCGAATGAAGGGATATTTCTAAGTCATGTCGTGGACATAACAAGAAATCCCTCTCCAGGAGAGCCACATGAAACAAACGCAATACGTGGCACGCGAGCCCGATGCGCAGGGTTTTATCGACTACCCGCAGCAAGAGCATGCAGTGTGGAACACGCTGATCACCCGCCAGCTGAAGGTCATCGAAGGCCGTGCGTGCCAGGAGTACCTGGACGGCATCGACCAGCTCAAGCTGCCCCATGAGCGCATCCCGCAACTGGGCGAGGTCAACAAGGTACTGGCCGCCACCACCGGCTGGCAGGTTGCCCGGGTGCCGGCGCTGATCCCCTTCCAGACCTTCTTCGAACTGCTGGCCAGCAAGCGCTTCCCGGTGGCCACCTTCATCCGCACCCCGGAAGAGCTCGACTACCTGCAGGAACCGGATATCTTCCACGAGATCTTCGGCCACTGCCCGCTGCTGACCAACCCGTTCTTCGCCGAATTCACCCACACCTACGGCAAGCTCGGCCTGGCCGCGACCAAGGAACAGCGGGTGTACTTGGCGCGCCTGTACTGGATGACCATCGAGTTCGGCCTGATGGAAACCGCCCAGGGCCGCAAGATCTATGGCGGCGGCATCCTCTCCTCGCCCAAGGAGACCGTCTACAGTCTGTCGGGTGAGCCGCAACACCAGGCCTTCGACCCGGTCGAGGCCATGCGCACGCCGTACCGCATCGACATCCTGCAACCCCTGTACTTCGTGCTGCCGAACATGAAGCGCCTGTTCGACCTGGCCCACGAAGACATCATGGCCATGGTCCAGCAGGCCATGCAACTGGGGCTGCACGCACCGAAATTTCCACCCAAGGTCGCCGCCTGAGCGCCTTGCCGATAACAACTCGAACGGGAAACCCACCATGAATGCCTTGAATCAAGCCCACTGCGAAGCCTGCCGCGCCGACGCCCCGAAGGTCACCGACGAAGAACTGGCCGAACTGATCCGCGAGATCCCGGACTGGAACATCGAAGTGCGCGACGGCCACATGGAACTGGAGCGCGTGTTCCTGTTCAAGAACTTCAAGCACGCCCTGGCATTCACCAATGCCGTGGGCGAAATCGCCGAAGCCGAAGGCCACCACCCGGGCCTGCTGACCGAGTGGGGCAAGGTCACCGTGACCTGGTGGAGCCACTCGATCAAAGGCCTGCACCGCAATGATTTCATCATGTGCGCACGCACCGACAAGGTTGCCGAGACGGCTGAAGGCCGCAAATGATCGGGTAAATCGATCCCTGCGGGAGCGGGTTCACCCGCTCCCGCAGGGGCCCGATTCCATCAGGTGAATGTCCGGTATCCGCCCGCAAAACCGACAAGCGACCGGGAAAATTTACAAACTGTCATCCAGACTTGTGTATCCTGCCCCAGCTTTCCGAAGCTCCGAACGCGCCTGGCGCAGACTTTTCACTCACACTTGCGAGGAACGACGAGATGCATGAAATCCCGAATCTTCCCTTCCCAAGCCTGAACCCCGAAGAGCCAACCGTTACCGTCCACGCCGAGCCGACGCCTGCCGTCGATCAGGATGGCGACGATCAATCCAGCGCCGATCAGGAATAAACCGCGCACCCCTGCGGCTGTGTGAAAACGGCTGACCTGCGGGCAACCCCCGTCATCACGTTTTCACACCGTCCCGAACCTCTGCCACGAAGACCCCCATGCCCGATTCACCGCGCCCTCTTGCGGTCACCCTGCAAGTCGTTTCCATCGTCCTGTTCACCTTCATCGGCTACCTGAACATCGGCATCCCCCTTGCCGTCTTGCCCGGCTACGTGCACAACGACCTGGGCTTCAGCGCCGTGATCGCCGGCCTGGTGATCAGCGTGCAGTACCTCGCCACCCTGCTCAGCCGCCCCACCGCCAGCCGCATCATCGACAACCACGGCAGCAAGAAGGCAGTCATGTACGGCCTCGCCGGCTGCGGCCTGAGTGGCGTGTTCATGCTTGCCTGCGCCTTCCTCACCGAGCTGCCCTGGGTCAGCCTGGCCTGCCTGCTGGTCGGCCGCCTGGTGCTGGGCAGCGCCGAGAGCCTGGTGGGCTCGGGCTCGATCGGCTGGGGCATCGGCCGGGTCGGCGCCGAGCACACGGCCAAGGTCATTTCCTGGAACGGCATCGCCAGCTATGGCGCGCTGGCCATCGGTGCGCCGCTGGGCGTGCTGATGGTCAAGGCCTTGGGGCTGTGGAGCATGGGCGTGAGCATCCTCCTGCTGTGCGGTCTCGGCCTGCTGCTGGCCTGGCCGAAACGCGCTGCGCCAGTGGTCAGCGGCAAGCGCCTGCCGTTCATGCAGGTGCTGGGCAAGGTGTTCCCGCACGGCTCGGGGCTGGCCCTGGGCTCGATCGGTTTTGGCACCATCGCCACCTTCATCACCCTGTACTACGCCAGCCGCGGCTGGGCCAATGCGGCGCTGACCCTGAGCCTGTTCGGCGCCAGCTTCATCTGCGCGCGCCTGCTGTTCGGCAACCTGATCAACCGGATCGGCGGCTTCCGTGTGGCGATTGCCTGCCTGTCGGTGGAGACGCTGGGGCTGCTGATGCTGTGGCTGGCGCCGAATGCCGAGCTGGCATTGGCGGGGGCTGCGCTGAGCGGGTTCGGCTTCTCGCTGGTGTTCCCGGCACTGGGCGTGGAGGCGGTGAACCAGGTGTCGGCGGCCAACCGCGGGGCGGCGGTGGGGGCGTATTCGCTGTTCATCGACTTGTCGCTGGGGATCACCGGGCCGCTGGTGGGTGCGGTGGCGTCGGGGTTCGGCTTTGCTTCGATGTTTCTGTTTGCGGCGGCGGCGGCCTGTTGTGGGCTGGTGTTGAGCCTGTATCTGTACAGACAGGCTCACCAGCGCCGGGAAGCCTGAGATCCGCGGCGCCTGTAACGGCCTCTTCGCGGGTAAACCCGCTCCCACAGGGATACCATTGCCCTCTGGCCTTGTGATATCCCTGTGGGAGCCACAGGGACCATTGCCCTCTGGCCTTGTGATATCCCTGTGGGAGCCACAGGGAGCATTGCCCTCTGGCCTTGTGATATCCCTGTGGGAGCGGGTTTACCCGCGAATGGGCTGCGTAGCAGCCCCGGGGCCTTGACGGTCAGCGCTTGGCGTATTGCAACACCACTTCCAGCGGATGGCGCATCTGCCGCTCGGTCATGCGCTTGACCTGGCTGCGGCACGAATAGCCTGTCGCCAGCGCCTCGCCCTCCTTATCCAGCTTGGTCGCCCACGACTGTTCGAAGATGGTTCGCGAGGTTTCCTGATTACGCGCCTCGTGCCCGTAGGTCCCGGACATGCCACAGCAACCGGTCGCCTCGGTCACAAGCTTCAGCCCCAAGCGCGCGAACACCTGCTCCCACTGTTTGGTACTGGCCGGCACGTTGGTCTTCTCGGTGCAGTGCGCCATCAGGCGGAAGGTGCCCGGCGCGGTCGGCGCCTGCTCCGGCAGCACGTTCATCAGCCACTCCTGGGGCAGTTGCACCTGCGGGCAGCCTTCCAGGCCCGGCACCTTCTGGTACTCCTGGCGGTAGACCAGGGTCATCGCCGGGTCCAGGCCCACCAGCGGCACGCCGCAATCGGCCAGGGCCTTGAGCTGGGTGGCGTTGCGGATCGCCGCCTTGGCGAAGGCACCGAGGAAGCCCTGCACGTGCAGCGGCTTGCCGTTGGCGCTGTACGGCGCCAGGAACACCCGGTGGCCGAGGCGGTGCGCCAGTTCGATGAACGCGGCCAGCAGCGGCGTCTCGAAGTAGCGGGTGAAGGCGTCCTGCACCAGCACGATGCTGCGCTCGCGCTGGGCCGGGGTCAGCTCGCGCAGGGCCGGCACGCTGGCCACGCCGACGCGGCAGCGGGTCAGGGTCGACTGGAAGTTGAAACGACTGATCAGCGGGCTGTCGACCATGCCGACCTTGTCCGCCAGCAGCTTGCCGACCCACTTCGAGCCCATCACTGCGTTGTACAGCCCCGGCGCATGGGCCAGGTACGGGATGGTGAATTCCAGCGACCCGATCAGGTAGTCACGCAGGGGGCGCTGGTAGCGGCCGTGGTACAGCTCGAGGAAGCGCGAGCGGAAGTCCGGCACGTTGACCTTGATCGGGCACTGCCCGGCGCACGACTTGCACGCCAGGCAGCCGGCCATGGCGTCGTACACCTCGTGGGAAAAGTCTTCCTGGCCCTGGCTGCGCGCGCGGTTGTTGCGCAGCCGCGCCGGCAGGCCCTTGAGCCACGACACCTTGTTGCGGGCCGCCGCCAGCACGTCGATGTTGGCCTCGCCCTGCAGGCGCAGCCATTCGCGCATCAGCGAGGCGCGGCCCTTGGGCGAGTGCTGGCGCTCGCGGGTGGCCTTCCACGACGGGCACATGGCATCGTTGGGGTCGTAGTTGTAGCAGGCGCCGTTGCCGTTGCAGTGCACGGCACTGGGGAAGTCCTGCCACACGCGCTCGTCGATGGTACGGTCGAGGTCGCCGCGCAGGGTTACGCCATCCACGGGGGTCAGGCCTTCGGCACTGTCCGGCGGGGTGCAGATCTTGCCCGGGTTGAGCTGGTTGTGCGGGTCGAAGGCGCCCTTCAGGCGCTGCAGCGCCGGGTACAGCTCGCCGAAGTACTCCGGCACGTACTCCGAGCGCAGGCCCTTGCCGTGCTCGCCCCAGAGCAGGCCGCCATAGCGCTTGGTCAGCGCCGCCACGGCATCGGAAATCGGCTTGACCAGCGCGGCTTGTGCCGGGTCCTTCATGTCCAGCGCCGGGCGCACGTGCAGCACCCCGGCATCGACGTGGCCGAACATGCCGTAGGCCAGGCCGTAGCCGTCGAGCAGCGCGCGGAAGTCGGCGATGTAGTCGGCCAGTTGCTCAGGCGGTACGGCGGTGTCTTCGACGAACGGCTGCGGGCGCACTTCGCCCTCGACGTTGCCGAGCAGGCCCACCGAGCGCTTGCGCATGGTGTAGACGCGGGTCACCGCCTCGGCGCCTTCGGCCAGGGTGTGGCCCAGGCGCTCGACGCTGGTGTCGTTCTGCAGGTGGTCGATGAACCCCTGCACCCGGGCATTGACCTCGGCCGGCTCATCGCCGCAGAACTCCACCAGGTTGATGCCCAGGGTCGGGCGCTCGGGGTCGGCCGGGAAGTATTCGGCGACGCTGTGCCAGACGATGTCCTTCATCGCCAGCATCAATACCTTGGAATCCACCGTCTCGATCGACAGCGGCTTGAGCGCCATCAGTGCATTGGCATCGCGCAGGGCATCCATGAAGCTGGTGTAGCGCACGTTGACCAGCACGGCGTATTTCGGGATCGGCAGCACATTGAGCTTGGCCTCGACCACGTAGCCCAGCGACCCCTCGGCGCCGCACAGCACGCTGTTGAGGTTGAAGCGGCCCTGCTCGTCGCGCAGGTGCGCCAGGTCGTAGCCGGTCAGGCAGCGGTTGAGCTTGGGGAAGGTGCTTTCGATCAGCTCGGCCTGGGTTTCCTGGATCTCCCGGGCCATGCGGTACACCTCGCCGGCCCGGCCGGGCGCGGCGCAGGCCTGCTCCAGCGCGGCGTCGTCGAGCGGCAGGCTGTGCAGACGTTGACCACCGAGCAGCACGCTGTGCAGTTCCAGCACGTGGTCGCGGGTCTTGCCGTAGGTGCAGCTGCCCTGGCCACTGGCGTCGGTGTTGATCATGCCGCCGACAGTGGCGCGGTTGGAGGTGGACAGCTCGGGGGCGAAGAACAGCCCGTGGGGCTTGAGCGCGGCGTTGAGCTGGTCCTTGACGGTACCGGCCTGGACCCGCACCCAGCGCTCCTCGACGTTGATCTCGAGGATCTGGTTCATGTGCCGCGACAGGTCGACGACGATGCCGTCGGTCAGCGACTGGCCGTTGGTGCCGGTGCCGCCGCCGCGCGGGGTCAGCTTGACCTCCTTGAAGCGCGGCTCGCCCATCAGCGTGGCGACCCGCGCCACGTCGTCGGCGTCCAGCGGGAACACCGCCGCCTGGGGCAGGCGCTGGTAGATCGAGTTGTCGGTGGCCAGCACCGTGCGGGTGCCGTAGTCGGCGCTGACCTGGCCGCGGAAGCCACTGGCGCGCAGGGCTTCGAGGAATTCGGGATAGTTGGCGCTCGGCGCAACGGTCGACAGCTGGGCGATCATCGAAGGATGGCCTCTTGATATGGGCTAATTCACGGAAATCCTGTCACCCCGGCATGCATGGGCCCATGCGGGGATGACGTATGGGCCAATGTTCCTGTAGTTTCACGCCAGGGGCAAACGGATAATCCTGCCGCTATCAATGACTTTTATGAATGAATTACCGCCACCTGACCCCATCGATGTCGCTGCTGCTGGCCTTCGAGGCTGCTGCCCGGCATGAAAGCTACACCCGCGCCGCCGTCGAACTGTCGCTGACCCAGAGCGCGGTCAGCCGCCAGGTGCAGGCGCTGGAGCAGCAACTGGGCCTGACCCTGTTCCGCCGCGAGGGCCGTCAGGTGCAGCTGACCGATGTCGGCCGGCTGTACCAGCGCGAGCTCAGCGAGGCCCTGGGGCGCATTCGCAGCGCCACCTTGCAGGCCCTGTCCTACCAGTCCGGGGTCGGCACCCTGCGCCTGGCCACCCTGCCCACCTTCGGCTCGAAATGGCTGCTGCCGCGCCTGCATGCGTTCTACAGCGCCCACCCGGGGATGCTGGTGCACATCCATTCGCGGATCGAAGCGATCAACTTCGATACCAGCGAGATCGACGCCGCCATCGGCGTCGCCAGCCACGACCTGCCGGGGCTGATCTGCCATCGCCTGCATGCCGAGGAACTGGTGGTGATCCTGCCGCCGCAGGCCGGTGGCGATGCCCAGGGCTGGGCACCGGCGCGCATCAGCGAAGAGGTGTTGCTGAACGTGGCCAACAACCCGCATGCCTGGGGCGAGTGGTTCTCGCACCATGGCCTGCCGCACCGGGCGATGCGCCTGGGGCCGAGCTTCGAGCTGACGTCGCACCTGATCCAGGCGGTACGGGCCGGGATCGGCATCGGGCTGGTGCCGCGGATCCTGGTGGAGGAGGAACTGGCCAAGGGTGAGCTGTTCAGCCCGGGGGCAGCCTTTGCCAGCCAACGCAGTTACTACCTGATCTACCCACCGCGCAATGAGGCATTGCCTTCGTTGCGGGCCTTTCGCAGCTGGTTGCTGGAACAGATCTGAAACCTGACCCGGCCTCTTCGCGGGTAAACCCGCTCCCACAGGGGGCTCATCATTCTTGAGAGATACGCAGTACCTGTGGGAGCGGGCTTGCCCGCGAAGAGGCCCGAACAGACAAAGAAAAACCCGATGCCAGTCACCTGCCATCGGGTTTCTTCAATCCACTCAAGACTTACTTGGCAACGCTACCGGCAGCCCCATTGGCCTGCGGACGGCTACGCCCCTTGAGCATGTACGCCAGCAGCATCACCACCAGCCACACCGGCATCGCATACACCGACACCTGGATGCCCGGAATCATCAGCATGATGCCGAGGATCAGCACCACGAAAGCCAGCACCAGGTAGTTGCCGTACGGGTACAGCAGCGCCCGGAACAGCGGCTTCTGCCCGCTGCGGTCGAGGTGCTGGCGGAACTTCAGGTGCGAGTAGCTGATCATCGCCCAGTTGATCACCAGGGTCGCGACCACCAGCGACATCAGCAGCTCCAGGGCGTTGGCCGGCATCAGGTAGTTGAGCAGCACCGCGATCAGGGTCACCGCCGCCGACACCAGGATCGAACGCACCGGCACACCGCGGCGATCGACCTTGGCCAGCGCCGCCGGGGCATCACCCTGCTCGGCCATGCCCAGCAGCATGCGGGCGTTGCAGTAGGTGCCGCTGTTGTACACCGACAGCGCCGCGGTCAGGACCACGAAGTTCAGCAGGTTGGCCGCCACGTCGCTGCCCAGCAGCGAGAACACCTGGACGAACGGGCTGCTGCCGTAGCTGCCGCCGGAGGCATCGATGCTGGCCACCAGGCTGTCCCATGGGGTCAGCGACAGCAGCACCACCAGGGCGCCGACATAGAAGATCAGGATGCGGTAGATGACCTGGTTGATCGCCTTGGGGATCACGGTCTTCGGCTTGTCGGCCTCGGCAGCGGTAAAGCCGAGCATTTCCAGGCCGCCGAAGGAGAACATGATGAACGCCAGGGCCATCACCAGCCCGCTGACACCATGCGGGAAGAAACCGCCATGGCTCCACAGGTTGCTGATCGACGCATCAGGGCCACCGTTGCCGCTGGTCAGCAGGTAGGCGCCCAGGCCGATCATGCCCACCACCGCCGCGACCTTGATGATGGCGAACCAGAACTCGGCCTCGCCGAAGAACTTCACGTTCATCAGGTTGATGGCATTGATCAGCAGGAAGAACGCCGCCGCCGTGACCCAGGTCGGGATCTCAGGCCACCAGTAGTGCACGTACTTGCCCACCGCCGACAGTTCCGACATGCCCACCAGGATGTACAGCACCCAGCAGTTCCAGCCCGACAGGAAGCCGGCGAAACCACCCCAGTACTTGTGCGCGAAGTGGCTGAACGAGCCGGCCACCGGCTCTTCGACGATCATCTCGCCGAGCTGGCGCATGATCAGGAAGGCGATGAAGCCGCAGATGGCGTAGCCGAGGATCATCGACGGGCCGGCGGATTTCATCACCCCTGCCGAGCCGAGGAACAGGCCGGTACCAATCGCGCCACCCAGGGCGATCAACTGGATATGGCGGTTCTTCAGACCGCGCTGGAGTTCGCCTGTAGGCATGTTTTGTCCACTCATGAACGAAGTCACCTGCATTGTTTTTATCTGTGACGGAATCGGACCCACCGCGCTCGTGGCGCAGCGGAATGGGCAAGGTGGTTACCTTGGGTTCTTGCCGACGGGTGCCGCCAGGGCGAATCAACCGGGGAGTGGCAAGAGTGCGCGGTACGCAAGGGGGTCACAGGTAAAACGCGGCGCACTGTATACCCCTGCAAACGCGCAGGCGTCAACGCGTTGCGTCGTTTCCTCGGGAAAAAACGCAGCGATCCTGTGGTAGGAGCCTGAAAAGGCGGAGTGATCGGCGTACATGGCGCCTCCATTTGTTGTTTTGTCAGCGCGACTCTGCGGACGGCTGTTGCACAGGGCAATGAGCGCTATATCACCGTGGTACGGGGCTTTGGGCAAGGGTGGGCGGGCTGGGAGCGAGGATGCGGGGGCGCCGGGTGCGGCAAGTTCTGTTTACAGCGGTAGGAAAAATCCCAAACACGGGCCCATTGCTGGCGGATTTGTACAAATTTCTTTACAGAGCGGTTCGAGAACTTGCCAGTCGTCCGAAAATTTCTTTGCCTTCAATATCTTGGCCAAAAAAAAGCCAGCCCGAAGGCTGGCTCTCACTCACCGCGCAGACTCGATCAGCCGCGTGGCTTGCCGCGACCACGGCCTGCCGGCTTGTCGCCATCAGGCTTGCCGGTGCGCTTGCGCATCTCGCTCGGACGCTCGGCCACGGCGCTGCCGCGGCCGCCCTTGCGCGGGGCTTCTTCGCGCGGCTGACGCGGCTGGCGTGCCGGGCGCTCGGCAGGGGCAGCGGCAGCCGCGCCGTCGTGGGCCGGGCGCAGGCTGCGTACGCGCTCGTTGCGGCCCATCGGCCGGCTCGACTTGCGCTGCAGGCGCTCCATCTTGTCCTTGGCCTTGAGGTTCAGGGTCGGCAGCGCCACCGGCTGCAGGCCCACTTCCGCGGCCAGGATGTCGATCTCGCCCTGGGTCATTTCACGCCAGCGGCCCATCGGCAGGTCGGAGTTGAGGAACACCGGGCCGAAGCGCACGCGCTTCAGGCGGCTGACCACCATGCCCTGGGACTCCCACAGGCGACGCACTTCGCGGTTGCGGCCCTCCATCACCACGCAGTGGTACCAGTGGTTGAAGCCTTCGCCGCCCGGGGCCTTCTGGATGTCGGTGAACTTCGCCGGGCCGTCTTCGAGCATCACGCCCTGCTTGAGGCGGTCGATCATCTCGTCGTCGACTTCACCGCGCACACGCACGGCGTACTCGCGGTCCATCTCGTAGGAGGGGTGCATCAGGCGGTTGGCCAGTTCGCCGTCGGTGGTGAACAGCAGCAGGCCGGTGGTGTTGATGTCCAGGCGGCCGATGTTGATCCAGCGGCCTTCCTTCGGCCGCGGCAGGCGGTCGAACACGGTCGGGCGGCCTTCCGGGTCGTCACGGGTGCAGATTTCGCCGTCGGGCTTGTTGTACATGATCACCCGGCGGGTGGCCTCGGCGGCCTCCTCGCGCTTGATCAGCTTGCCGTCGACGGTGATGGCGTCGTGCAGGTCGACGCGCACGCCGAGGGTGGCGGCGACGCCGTTGACCTTGATGCGGCCCTGGCTGATCCAGGCCTCGACGTCACGGCGCGAGCCCACGCCGATGCGTGCCAGCACTTTCTGCAGCTTTTCGCCGGATGGAGGGGTGTATTCGGTTTCTTGCAGGTCTTGCTCACTCATCTGGGCACCTCCCGGTGTAGGAATGAAAACAGGTTTCTGGCGACGAGCGCGCCAAAAGGCCGCGCATCATACGCGGTTCGGTGGGGGAACGCACTGGAGGGTAGAGGGTTTTGTGGGCTTTTGGGATGAATTCTGCCTAATGGTGATGTGTGGGCAGTGCCGGCCCTTTCGCGGGTAAACCCGCTCCCACAGGGACAGGTGATAACCCTGTGGGAGCGTGTTTACCCGCGAAAGGGCCGGAACAGACAGCAGAAGATTCAGGGCTCCAACTTGCCCTCTTCCTCCAGCGAAACCTCAGGCTCTTCCTCGCGAAGGTCATCGAAATCCGTCTTCAAGCCTTCTTCCATCTGGTCCAGTTCCACCAGCAGGCTGCGGAAGCTGGTCTCTTCCTTCGGCTCGGCCACTGCCTCTTCTTCCCCCAGGCTGGCATCGGCCAGCGCCTGCAGGTGCGCCGGCACCGGCGCGTCATCAGGGTCGAGCACTGGCTCCGGCTCCATCTCGCGCAATTCGGCCAAGGCCGGCAGCTCGTCCAGGCTCTTGAGGTTGAAGTGGTCGAGAAACGCCTTGGTGGTGGCGAACATCGCCGGCCGCCCAGGTACTTCGCGGTAGCCGACCACACGGATCCACTCGCGCTCCATCAAGGTCTTGATGATGTTGCTGTTGACCGCCACGCCCCGCACGTCCTCGATCTCACCGCGGGTGATCGGCTGGCGGTAGGCGATCAGCGCCATGGTTTCCAGCAACGCACGGGAATAGCGCTGGGGGCGTTCCTCCCACAGCCGGCCGACCCAGGGCGCGTAGGTTTCGCGGATCTGCAGGCGGTAGCCGCTGGCGACCTCCTTGAGCTCGAAGGCGCGGCCTGCGCAGGACTTGCCGAGCACCTCCAGGGCCTTCTTGAACACCTTCGGCTCCGGGCGCTCGGCCTCCTCGAACAGCTCGTACAGGCGCTCGAGGGACTGCGGCTTGCCCGAAGCGAGCAGAAAGGCTTCGATCAGCGACGCCAGGTCGCGGGGTTCATTCAGATTCATCGGGTTCTTCAGCAGACTCGGGGCGCAGCCGCACGTGGATCGGCGCAAAGGGCTCATTCTGCACCAGTTCGACCAGCGATTCCTTCACCAGCTCGAGAATCGCCATGAAGGTCACCACCACGCCGAGCTTGCCCTCCTCGGCCGTGAACAATTCGACGAACGGCACGAAGGCGCCGCCCTTGAGGCGCTCCAGCACATCGCCCATGCGCTCGCGGGTCGACAACGTCTCGCGGGTGATCTGGTGGCTCTCGAACAGGTCGTTGCGACGCATGACCTCGGCCATGGACACCAGCAGTTCTTCCAGGCTGACCTCGGGCAGCAGCTTGCGCACCTTGGCCTGTGGCGCCTCCAGGCGCGGCACGACAGTCTCGCGGCCAACCCGCGGCAGGGCGTCGATGCCCTCGGCGGCGGCCTTGAAGCGTTCGTACTCCTGCAGCCGACGGATCAGTTCGGCGCGCGGGTCGCCCTCCTCTTCCTCGACCTCGGCCGAACGCGGCAGCAGCATGCGCGACTTGATTTCGGCGAGCATGGCGGCCATCACCAGGTACTCGGCGGCCAGCTCCAGGCGCACGCTCTTCATCAGTTCGACATAACCCATGTACTGGCGGGTGATTTCCGCCACCGGGATGTCGAGGATGTCGATGTTCTGCTTGCGGATCAGGTACAGCAGCAGGTCCAGCGGGCCCTCGAAGGCTTCGAGGATGACTTCCAGGGCGTCCGGCGGGATGTACAGGTCCACCGGCATCTCGGTCAGGGCTTCGCCGTAGACCAGCGCAAGCTGCAACTGCTGCGGCGAAACGACCTCGTCGGCCGGCGCCTCGAGCATTTCCACCTGGCTCACGCGCTGGCCATGAATGGCGTGGGGTCGCCGCAGCCTTCGCGGATCAGTTCAGGCTCGTCGCCGGACAGGTCGATGATGGTCGAGGCCTTGAGGTCGCCGAAGCCGCCGTCGATCACCAGGTCGACATGGTGCTCCAGGCGCTCGCGGATTTCATAGGGGTCGGTCATCGGCTCGTCGTCGCCCGGCAGGATCAGGCTCACGCTCATCAGCGGCTCGCCCAGTTCGGCCAGCAGCGCCAGGGTGATGGCATGGTCCGGCACGCGCAGGCCGATGGTGCGGCGCTTCTCGTGCAGCAGCAGGCGCGGCACTTCGCGGGTGCCGTTGAGGATGAAGGTGTAGGGGCCGGGCACATGGGCCTTGAGCAGGCGGAAGGTGCCGGTGTCGACCTTGGCGTACAGCCCCAGTTGCGACATGTCGCAGCACATCAGGGTGAAGTTGTGGGTCTTGTCCAGCCCGCGCAGGCGGCGCACCCGTTCGATCGCCGCCTTGTCGCCGATCTGGCAACCCAATGCGTAGGACGAATCGGTCGGATAGACCACCACGCCACCCTTGCGGATGATCTCCACGGCCTGGCGTATCAGGCGCGGCTGTGGGTTCTCCGGATGAATCTGGAAAAATTGGCTCACGAAGTCGTCCTGTTCATAGCGCCATAGGCTGTTCATGTCGGAATCGACGCCACAGAGGTGGCAAGTCCTCGGGCAATGGCCGGTAGGCACCGATCTCGCCCCAGGTGCCGGGGCCGTGGAAATCGCTGCCAGCGCTTGCCAGCAGGCCGAACTCACGGGTAAGGATGGACATCGTGCCCACCTGCTCGGCCGGCATCATCCCGTTGACCACTTCAAGTGCCTGCCCGCCTGCCTGAATATAGTCGGCAATCAGCCGTCTGCGCTTGCTGCGGGTCAGGTCGTAGTGCATCGGATGCGCCAGGCTCACCCAGGCGTTGGACTGGCGCAGGGTGGCGACAGTTTCGTCAAGGGTCGGCCAGTGCAGCTTGACGTCGCCAAGCTTGCCGGCCCCCAGCCACTTGCGGAAGGCTTCGCCGCGGTCCTTGACGTAGCCGGCCTGCACCATGAACTCGGCGAAATGCGGCCGTGCCGGGGCGTTGCCGCTGTCGCCCAGCGCCTGCTGCACGGCGCGGGCGCCATCGAGGGCGCCGGGCATGCCCTTGGCCGCCAACCGTTTGTCGATTTCCTCGGCGCGCAGCCAGCGACCGCGGTGCAGGGCCTCGACGGCGGCGAGCAGCGGCGGCGCGTCGAGCGGGAAGTCGTAGCCCAGCACGTGGATGGTGGCGCCGCCCCAGGTGCACGACAGCTCCACCCCGCTGACCCAGCGCATGCCGCGCTCAAGGCAGGCCTGGCGCGCCTCGGGCAGGCCTTCGAGGGTGTCGTGGTCGGTCAGGGCCAGCGTTTGCACCCCGTGCTCGTGGGCCCGGGCGACCAGGTCCGTGGGCGCCAGGGCGCCGTCGGAGGCCGTGCTGTGACAGTGCAGATCAACATTCATGGAGGAGCGCTTTCGCTGGATTCGATGTTTGTTATTATGCCGTCACATCCCGATTCTGGCTGCCATTGTGAAACAATTCATCGATTTCATCCCGCTGCTGCTGTTCTTCATCGTCTACAAGCTCGACCCGCGCCCCATGGAAGTCGCCGGCCACAGCTTCGAATTCGGCGGCATCTACAGCGCCACGGCCATGCTCATCGTCAGCTCGCTGGTGGTCTACGGCGCGCTGTTCCTGCGCCAGCGCAAGCTGGAGAAGGGCCAGTGGCTGACCCTGGTCGCCTGCCTGGTGTTCGGCGGGCTGACCCTGACCTTCCACAGCGAGACCTTCCTCAAGTGGAAGGCGCCGGTGGTCAACTGGCTGTTCGCCCTGGGCTTCGCCGGCAGCCACTTCATCGGTGACCGGGTGCTGATCAAGCGCATCATGGGCCACGCCCTGAGCCTGCCCGATGCCGTGTGGACCCGCCTGAACCTGGCCTGGATCGCCTTCTTCATCTTCTGCGGCGCGGCCAACCTGTTCGTCGCCTTCACCTTCCAGAGCTTCTGGGTCGACTTCAAGGTGTTCGGCAGCCTGGGCATGACCGTGATCTTCCTGGTGGCGCAGGGTGTGTACCTGTCGCGCCACCTGCACGACGACCCTTCCACCACCAAGACCAAGGATTGACATGCTTTACGCCATCATCGCCAGCGACGTCGCGAATTCCCTGGAAAAACGCCTGGCCGCGCGCCCGGCGCACATCGAGCGCCTGCAGCAGCTCAAGGCCGAAGGCCGCGTGGTACTGGCCGGGCCGCACCCGGCCATCGACAGCAACGACCCGGGTGAAGCCGGCTTCAGCGGCAGCCTGATCGTCGCCGAGTTCGACTCCCTGGCCGCCGCCCAGGCCTGGGCCGACGCCGACCCGTACATCGCCGCCGGCGTGTACGACAAGGTCATCGTCAAGCCCTTCAAGCAAGTCCTGCCCTGACCCGCAACCGGGTTGCCCGCGAAGGGCGCGACGCGGTGCCCCTGCTCAAATTGCACGGACTCCCTCAGACTGCGGTATCTTTGCCAGCGGCGGACACAGAAGACGCCGTCAATGGTTGAATTGAGTGAGTCATGAGCGAGCTGTTACTGATTGATGATGACCAGGAACTCTGCGAGCTGCTCGGCAGCTGGCTGACCCAGGAAGGTTTTGTGGTGCGCGCCTGCCACGATGGCCAGAGCGCGCGCCAGGCCCTGGCCGAACAGGCGCCGGCGGCCGTGGTGCTGGATGTGATGCTGCCCGACGGCAGCGGCCTGGAGCTGCTGAAGCAGCTGCGCAGCGAACATGCCGAGCTGCCGGTGCTGATGCTGTCGGCCCGCGGCGAGCCGCTGGACCGTATCCTCGGCCTGGAGCTGGGTGCCGACGACTACCTGGCCAAGCCCTGCGACCCCCGCGAGCTCACCGCGCGCCTGCGCGCCGTGCTGCGCCGCAGCCACCCCACCGCCACCGCCACCCAGCTGGAGATCGGCGACCTCGCCTTCAGCCCGGTGCGCGGCGTGGTCAGCATCGATGGCCGCGAAATGAGCCTGACCCTTTCGGAAAGCCGCATCCTCGAAGCGCTGCTGCGCCAGCCGGGCGAGCCGCTGGACAAGCAGGAACTGGCGCAGATCGGCCTGGGCCGCAAGCTGACCCTTTACGACCGCAGCCTGGACATGCACGTCAGCAACCTGCGCAAGAAGATCGGCCCGCACGCCGATGGCCGGGCACGGATCGTCGCGCTGCGCAGCCGCGGGTATTACTACAGCCTGTGACTGGGTTGGGAATGCTGGGGCTGCTTTGCAGCCCTTTCGCGACACAAGGCCGCTCCTACAGCAGCCCTTTCGCGACACGAGGCCGCTCCTACAGGCTCCCACCGATCATCTTTACCCTGCCTTTACCCTCCGCTGACTGCGCTTGACCTCCATCTCCCTAGACTGAGCTCATCCGGTAAACACCGGCCCATGACAGGAGAGACACCATGCGCAAGACCCTTATCGCCCTGATGTTCGCCGCCGCCCTGCCGACCGTGGCCATGGCCATGCCTGAAGGCGGCCCGCGTCATGACGGCCCGCATCACCGCGGTGACGCGCCTTTCGCCCAGCTCGACCTGAGCCGCGACCAGCGCCAGCAGATCGGCCACCTGATGGGCGAGCAGATGAAGCAGCGCCGCGACATCACCGAGCATTACCTGGACAAGCTGCCGGCAGCCGACCAGAAGGCCATGAAGGACGAGCTCAAGGCCAGCCACGACAAGACCGACGCCCAGGTCCGCGCGCTGCTCAAGCCTGAGCAGCAGAAGAAGTTCGACGAAATGCAGAAGCAACGCGAAGCCCGCAAGGCTGAATGGAAAGAGTTCCAGGCCTGGAAAGCTGCAAAAGCCGCCAAGGCCCAGTAAGCTGCCTGCCCAATGCCCGGCCCGCCCTCCAGCGGGCCGGGCTTTTCCCGTTTACAGGAGGTGCTCTTGCGTTCTCTGTTCTGGCGCATCCTGGCGAGCTTCTGGCTGGCCATCACCCTGGTCGCCGGCCTGTCGATCCTGCTGGGCCACATGCTCAACCAGGACGCCTGGATCCTCAGCCGCCATCCCGGTCTCAAGACCCTGGCCAGCCATTGGGCAAAACACTACGAACAGGAAGGCCTGGAAGCGTCCCAGGCGTTCCTGGAGCGGCGCAAAGAGCGCTTCAAGATCGACGTGCAGGTGCTCGACGACAGCGGCGAAGCCCTGGTCCCGGGCACCTTCCCGCGCCGCGCCGCCGCCTTCGAGGCGCGCCAGCACAACGACGAACGCCGTCTGCCCTGGCGCCGCCTGACCGAGGAGTACACCAGCCCCGACAGCGGCGAAACCTACCTGCTGATCTACCGCATCCCGCACCCTGAACTGGACGCCTGGCACCGTGGCAGCCTGCTCTGGCCGCTGAGCGCGCTGGGTATCGCGCTGGTGGTGCTGACCTTGTTCAGCCTGCTGGTGACCCTGTCCATCACCCGCCCGCTGAGCCGCTTGCGCGGTGCGGTGCACGACCTGGGGCAGGCCAGCTACCAGCAGAACAGCCTGGCCCGCCTGGCGGCCCGGCGCGACGAGTTCGGCGTGCTGGCCAAGGACTTCAACAAGATGGGCGCACGCCTGCAGAGCCTGATCGGCAGCCAGCGCCAGTTGTTGCGCGACGTCTCACACGAGCTGCGTTCGCCGCTGGCCCGGCTGCGCATCGCCCTGGCCCTGGCCGAACGCGCCGAGACCGAGCAGCGCCAGGCCCTGTGGCCGCGCCTGACCCGCGAATGCGACCGCCTCGAAGACCTGATCAGCGAGATCCTGACCCTGGCCCGGGTCGATGCCGAGCAGGCCCATGCCGAGCCGGTCGACCTCAACGCGCTGCTCGGCAGCGTGCGCAAGGATGCCCAGCTCAGCGCGCCGGACCAGGAAGTGAAGCTGGAGGCGCAGCCGGGCCTGACGCTGCAGGGTTGGCCGACGCTGATCGAGCGGGCCGTGGACAACCTGCTGCGCAATGCCCTGCGCTTCAACCCGGTGGGGCAGCCGATCGAAATCAGCGCGACGCGTGAGCAGGAGAACATCGTGCTGAGTGTACGCGACCATGGGCCGGGCGCGGCGGCGGAGCACTTGGCGCAGTTGGGCGAGCCGTTCTTCCGGGCGCCGGGGCAGGACGCGGCGGGGCATGGGCTGGGGCTGGCGATTGCGCGCAAGGCGGCGGAGCGCCATGGCGGCTCGCTGGTGCTGGAGAATCACCCACAGGGCGGGTTCGTCGCCCGACTGGAGTTGCCATTGACGGTGGTGACCGGCAGTTGAAGTGATGTTGGGTTCGCCGGCCCTTTCGCGGGTAAACCCGCTCCTACAGGGATCACTTAGGCTTGACGCCTGCACGGTACCTGTGGGAGCGGGTTCACCCGCGAAGAATCCAGCGCGTTATTCGCCCCAGACGCTGACGTACTCGGCCGTCTCCAGAATCGGCGCCGTACGCGGCTCGTTCAGCGGCGTACCGACATACAGGTAGCCAATCAGCTCCTCGTTCTCGGCCAGCCCCAACCCCTTGTGCACATGGGCATCGAAGGCCATGTCCCCGGTCCGCCACACCGCGCCGATACCCTGGGCATGCGCCGCGATGAGGATGCCGTGGGCCGCGCAGCCCGCCGCCAGGCGCTGCTCGGACTTGGGCACCTTGAAGTGATCCTGCAACCTGGCAACCACCACGATCAGCAGCGGTGCCCGCAACGGCATGGCACGCGCCTTGTCCAGCGCGGCCTGGCTGGCGTCACCCTTGTGCTGCAGCGCGTCGGCGAACAGCTCACCCAGCTTCTCGCGGCCCTGACCCTCGATGGTCAGGAAGCGCCACGGCCGCAGCTGGCCGTGGTCCGGTGCGCGCAAGGCGGCCTGGAACAGCGCCTCGCGCTGGGCCTCGTTGGGTGCTGGGTCGGTCAGGCGTGGCACGGAAACACGGTTGAGCAATGCGTCGAGAGCCTCCATCGGCTACCCTCCTGGCAGGTGAATGTGCGGCCATTCTAGCGTTTACATCACCAGACCCATAGGTAGAATGGCGCCCTTCCGTTTCGAGTCAGAGCAGATCACATGGCGTTGCCGACCTTAAGGATCATTGGTTTCATCATCGGCATCTTCCTGATCACCCTCGCCGTCGGCATGGCCGTGCCCATGGCGACCCTGGTGATCTTCGAGCGCACCGGCGACATGCCCTCGTTCCTCTGGTCCAGCCTGATCACCTTCGTCGCCGGCCTGGCCATGGTCCTCCAGGGCCGCCCCGAACACGTGCACCTGCGCCCGCGCGACATGTACCTGCTAACGGTCAGCAGCTGGGTGGTGGTGTGCATCTTCGCCGCCCTGCCGTTCCTGCTGACCCAGCACATCAGCTACACCGACGCCTTCTTCGAGAGCATGTCCGGCATCACCGCCACCGGCGCCACGGTGCTCAGCGGGCTGGACAACATGTCGCCGGGCATCCTGATGTGGCGTTCGATGCTGCACTGGCTTGGCGGCATCGGCTTCATCGCCATGGCGGTGGCGATCCTGCCGCTGCTGCGCATCGGTGGCATGCGCCTGTTCCAGACCGAGTCGTCGGACCGCTCGGAAAAGGTCATGCCGCGCTCGCACATGGTCGCCAAGTCGATCGTCGGTGTGTACGTGGGCTTCTCGATCTTCGGCGCGCTGGCCTTCTGGTGGGCCGGCATGAGCCCGTTCGACGCCATCAACCACGCCATGTCGGCGATCTCCACCGGGGGCTTCTCGACCTCCGACCAGTCCCTGGCCAAGTGGGACATCCCGGCCGTGCACTGGGTCGCGGTGGTGGTGATGATCCTCGGCAGCCTGCCGTTCACCCTGTACGTGGCGACCTTGCGCGGCAACCGCAAGGCGCTGATCCGCGACCAGCAGGTGCAGGGCCTGCTGGGCATGCTGGTGGTGACCTGGATCGTGCTGGGCACCTGGTACTGGTACACCACCAACCTGCACTGGCTCGACGCCCTGCGCCACGTGGCGCTGAACGTGACCTCGGTGGTCACCACCACCGGTTTCGCCCTGGGCGACTACAGCCTGTGGGGCAACTTCTCGCTGATGCTGTTCTTCTACCTGGGCTTCGTCGGTGGCTGCTCCGGCTCAACCGCCGGCGGTATCAAGATCTTCCGCTTCCAGGTCGCCTACATCCTGCTCAAGGCCAGCCTCAACCAGCTGATCCACCCCCGCGCGGTGATCAAGCAGAAATACAACGGCCACCGCCTCGATGAAGAGATCGTGCGCTCGATCCTGACCTTTTCGTTCTTCTTCGCCATCACCATCTGCGTCATGGCGCTGCTGCTGTCGTTGCTCGGCGTGGACTGGATGACCGCGCTGACCGGTGCCGCCGGCACCGTCTCCGGCGTCGGCCCGGGGCTGGGCGAGGTGGTCGGGCCATCGGGCAACTACTCGACGCTGCCGGATGCCGCCAAGTGGGTGCTGGCCGCCGGCATGCTGCTCGGCCGCCTGGAAATCATCACGGTGCTGGTGTTGTGCATGCCGGCGTTCTGGCGCCACTGACCTCGACCGGCTCGGCGCCCAGGCGGCGGGCGCGGTATTCGCTCGGGGTCTCGTCGAACCAGCGGCGAAACGCCCGGTAGAAGTTGCTCGGGTCGGCAAAGCCCAGCAGATAGGCGGTTTCCAGCAAGGTCATGCCCGGCTGGGCCAGGTATTGCTCGGCCAGCTCCCGGCGGGTGTCGTCGAGCAGGGTCTGGAAGCTGGTGCCCTCTTCCTGCAGGCGACGCTGCAGGGTGCGCTGGGACAGGTGCAGGGCCTGGGCCAGGGTTTCGCGCTTGGGCTCGCCTTGCGGCAGGATGCGGCACAGCACCTGGCGGACCCGGTGGGTCACGCGGCTTTCCGAGAAGCGCGCCAGGTACTCGCCGGCAAAGCGGTCATGCAGGATCGCCATGGCTTCGTTGGCGGTGGGCAGCGGCGCCTCCATGTCGGCCCGCTCGAACACCAGCGCATCGTGCGGCGCGCCGAACACCAACGGTGAATGGAACGCGACCTTGTAGGGTTCGATATCCTTCGGCTGCGGCCCCTGCACCAGCACCCGGCGTGGCTGCACCGGGCGGCCGCTGAGCCACTTGCACAACGCCAGGGCGCAGGCCAGCGACGCTTCGGCACTGTGCCGGGTCGGCGGCAGGTGATCGCCATGCACGGTAAGGATCAGTGAGTAACCCTCGGCGCCGAGGGTGAAACTCAGGTCGGAGCTTTCGGCGATGATGCGCTGGTAACGCACCAGCCGCTCGAAGCCTTCGGCCAGGGTGCGGCTGGACATCAACGCGTAGCCGACCACATGGAACGACGCCGGGCGCACCACCCGCGCCATGTTCAGGCCGATCGCCTCATTGCCCGACAGCTCGACCGCGAGCTGCCAGAGGCGGGTCATGGCGTCTTGCGGGAAGCGGGCATCCGGGTCGTCGAGTGCCGCGAAATCCAGGCCGAGCTGCTTGAACATGGCCGGGCAATCGAGCCCTTCCAGCTCCAGCGCCTTGACGATCCCTGATGCCCAGCTGGCTGACGTGGTTCTTTCACTCATGACAGGCTTCTTGTACTGACCGCTTCGTGCGGTGAATCCCAAGGATACTCAATTGGCGCCCATTGTCACTGGCCGGGCCCGCCAATGACTCTAGACTCGATTCAGGCTCCACGCCGTGTATCCTGTCCAAAAGTGATAATCCCGGAGCACTGCCCATGACCAGCACTAGCCCGTTCCGCAGTTTCGCCGAGTTCTATCCGTATTATCTGGGGGAGCACAACAACCCTACCTGCCGGCGCTTGCACTTTGTCGGCACCAGCCTGGTGATCGCCTTGCTGGCCTACACCATCGGCAGTGGCAAGTGGCTGTTGCTGCTGGCAGTGCCGCTCTGCGGGTACGGCTTCGCCTGGGTCGGGCATTTCTTCTTCGAGAAGAACCGACCGGCCACCTTCAGCCATCCCTGGTACAGCCTGGTCGGTGATTTCGCCATGTTCCGCGACATCCTGCTCGGCAGGATCAGCCTGTAGCCGGCGGCAACCGCCGGCTCAGGCCGGCTCGCGCAAGGCAGACGCCTGTTCGGCCTGACGCGCCTGGGCATCGGCCAGCCGATACAGCTCGATGCTGCCATCCCAGTGCTCGATCAGCGCCGTGCACGACTCCACCCAATCGCCGCAGTTGAGGTACTCCACCTCCCCCACCTGGCGAATTTCGGCATGGTGGATATGCCCGCACACCACCCCGTGGAACCCCCGGCGGGTGCATTCGTGGGCGATGGCGTCCTCGAAGTCGCTGATGAAGTTCACTGCGCCCTTGACCTTGTGCTTCAGGTACGCCGACAACGACCAGTAACCGTACCCGTAACGGGCCCGCCAGTGGTTGAGCCAACGGTTGAGCACCAGGGTGAACTCATAGGCGCGGTCACCGAGGAAAGCCAGCCAGCGGTGGTAGCGGGTGATCACGTCGAACTGGTCGCCATGGATCACCAGCAAGCGGCGGCCGTCGGCGGTCAGGTGTTCGGCCTCGTCCACCAGATGGATGTTGCCGAGCATCAGCTTGGAATAGCGGCGCAGGAATTCGTCGTGGTTGCCGGTGACGTAGATCACCTCGGTGCCGCGCTTGCTCATGGTCAGCAGGCGGCGAATGACGTTGGTGTGCGCCTGCGGCCAGTAGATGCCGCCGCGCAGTTTCCAGCCGTCGATGATGTCGCCGACCAGGTAGATGCGGTCGGCCTGGTAGCCCTTGAGGAACTGTGACAGGTGTTCGGCCTGGCAGTCCCGGGTGCCCAGGTGCACGTCGGAGATCCACAGGGTGCGCACGCGCTGCTTGCGCGACGGGCGTGAGAGTTCGGCATGGCTCATGGGCGGGCTCCGGCGCTGTTTGCTGGAGACTGGCAGGCACAGATGACAGGTTGGTGGCAATGCCGTGACGAGTGATGGCGTGCGCGCGATGGGGCACAATGGAGCACAGCCCACGAGGACACCCCATGGCCGGCCAGATACTTTCCTTGCGCCACTACCGCGACGAGCTGATCGCCCACAGCCACGAACACCCGCAACTGGTGTTCGGCCTGCGCGGCCGCCTGGAGTTCGAGGTGCAGGGCCAGGGTGCCAGGGTTGCCCGCCAAGGCCTGGTCGTGGTGCCCGCCGGTGCCCATCACACCTGCGGCAGCGATGGCGGCAGCGACTGCCTGGTGCTGGACGTGCCGGGTGAGCCTTGGCTTCACGAGCAACTGGGTGCCCACGCCGAGGCCAGCCGACGCCTGCTCGATCAGCCGGGGGCACGGGCGCTGGATGAGCGCCAGCAGCAACTGGTGGACTGGCTGGCGAGCAGCCCCATGGGCGACCCGCTGATTGCCCGGCAAGGCGCGGTGTTGCTGCTGGCCAGCCTCAACCCCATGGCCTCGGCCGTGGTCACGCCCAGCCAGCGGTTGCCCTATGCCGCGTTCGATGCACATATCGAGCGGCAGGCGGCCTATCCGCTGCAAGTCGCCGACCTGGCGCGGATTGCCGGGCTGTCCACGGCACGGCTGCATGCGCGGTTCAGCGCTGAATGCGCGATGACACCGATGGACTACATTCGTCAGCGGCGGTTGCTCAAGGCGCGGCGGCTGGTGGTGCAGACGTTGCTGCCGATGGGGGAGATCGCGGCGCAGGTGGGGTATGGCTCGCAGAGTGCGTTTTCGGCGGCGATGCTGCGGGCGTTCGGGTGCTCGCCCTTGGCCTTGCGGCGCGCGTCTGGCGACAACTGACGGCAGGATGGCGACAGAACATGTTGGCCTGACGCCTTACACTGCGCCTGTGCCGGCCCTTTCGCGGGTAAACCCGCTCCCACAGGTATCGCATCGCATTCAGGGGCTGCACAGTACCTGTGGGAGCGGGTTTACCCGCGAAAGGGCCGGCACAGCCAGTAGAGATCTTGAGCAAGGACCCACCATGAACCACCGCACCGCCCTCGGCGCCCTGCACATCGGCGCGCTGTTCTTCGGCCTGACCGGCGTCTTCGGCAAACTCGCCGCCAGCGCCAGCCCGGCCATCATCGTCTTCGGCCGCGCCGCCTTCGCGGTCATCGCCCTGGCCCTGTTCGCCAGCCTCACCGGCCCCGGCTGGCGCCGCCTGAGCGGCCAGGACGCGCGTCGCCTGTTGCTCGGCGGCGTGCTCCTGGCCGGCCACTGGGTCAGCTTCTTCATCGCCGTGAAGGTCGGTGGCGTGGCCATCGCCACCCTGGGTTTCGCCAGCTTCCCGGCCTTCACCGTGATCCTCGAAGGCCTGCTGTTCCGCGAGCGCATCCGCCGCAACGAAACCGTGCTGGTGGTGCTGGTCAGCATCGGCCTGATCCTGGTCACCCCCGCATTCGACCTGGCCAGCCAGGCCACCGGCGGCCTGCTCTGGGCCCTGCTCTCGGGCCTGCTGTTCTCGCTGCTGTCGCTGACCAACCGCGCCGGCTCCGGGCGCCTGCCTGCGGTGCAGGCGGCGCTGTGGCAGAACCTGGTGGTCGGCCTGTGCCTGTTGCCGTTCGCCGCCCCGGGCCTGGGCCAGGTGGCCGCCATGGACTGGCTGTGGATCGCCCTGCTCGGCATCTTCTGCACCGGCGTCGCCCACAGCCTGTTCGTCGCCAGCCTGGCGGTGATCAAGGCCCGCACCGCCGCCGTGGTGTTCGCCATGGAGCCGATCTACGGCATCGCCGTGGCCTGGGCGGTGTTCGCCGAAACGCCAAGCCTGCGCATGTTGCTGGGCGGCGTGCTGATCATCTTCGCCATCGTGCTGTCCAGCCGCATGGCCGCCGAACAGCCGCCCCGGCCCAAGACCGTGGCCGAGGGCGCCTGATCAGCGATCGTTGTGGCCGAGGTCACGTTGCGGGTCGATCCGGTCGCGCACCCGCTGCTTGAGCACCTTGGCCTCGGGGAAGCCGCCGTCGGCCTTGCGCTCCCAGATCTGCACGCCATCGCAGGTGATGCGGAAGTTGCCGCCGGTGCCGGGCTCCAGCGCCACCCGGCCGAGGTCGTCGGCGAAGGTGCTGAGCAGTTCCTGGGCCAGCCAGGCGGCGCGCAGCAGCCATTGGCACTGGGTGCAATAGGTGATGACAATTTCGGGTTTGCTGTCTGCCATGGTCGGGGCATCTCCGGGTGAGGGGCCGCTTATACTAGCGGTCTTTAGCCCCTGGTTTGAGACTCACGATGCGCCGCCTGCTGTTCTGCCTCCTGCTGACGCTCACTTCCCTCTGCGTATCCGCCACCGAGGCCGCGCGCCCCAAGGTCGGCCTGGTGCTGTCCGGCGGCGCGGCCCGTGGCCTGGCCCACATCGGCGTGCTCAAGGCCCTGGAGCAGCAGGGCGTGCGCATCGATGCCATCGCCGGCACCAGCATGGGCGCAGTGATCGGCGGGCTGTACGCCTCCGGCTACAGCATCGAGGAACTGGAAACGCTCGCCACCACCCTCGATTGGCAGCAGGCGCTGTCCGATGCTCCGCCACGCGCTGACGTGCCGTTCCGCCGCAAGCAGGATGACCGCGACTTCCTGGTCAAGCAGAAGCTGAGCTTTCGCGACGACGGCAGCCTCGGCCTGCCGCTGGGCGTGATCCAGGGCCAGAACCTGGCGCTGCTGCTGGAAAGCAAGCTGGCCCACACCGCCGACACCCGCGACTTCGACAAGCTGCCGATCCCCTTCCGCGCCGTCGCCACCGACATCGCCAGCGGGGAAAAGGTGGTGTTTCGCCGCGGCCACCTGCCCCAGGTGATCCGCGCCAGCATGTCGATCCCGGCGGTGTTCGCCCCGGTCGAGCTCGATGGCCGGCTGCTGGTGGACGGCGGCATGACCGACAACATCCCGGTCGACGTGGCCCGCGACATGGGCGTCGACCTGGTCATCGTGGCCGACATCGGCACGCCGCTGCGCGACCGCAAGCAACTGGCCACGGTGGTGGATGTGCTCAACCAGTCGATCACCCTGATGACCCGGCGCAACTCCGAGGAACAGCTGGCCAGCCTGCGGCGCGACGATATCCTCGTCCAGCCGCAGTTGGCTGCCTTTGGCGTCACCGACTTCGGCCGCGCCCAGGACATGATCGACGCCGGCTACCGCGCCACCCGGCTGCTCGACCCGCGCCTGACGGCGCTGCGCCAGCCCGAGGGCGATGCCAGCCTGGCGGTGGCCCGTTCGCCGCGCCAGCGCACCCCGGTCATCACCGCGATCAGGATCGAGAACGACTCCAAGGTCAGCGACGACGTGATCCGCTACTACATCCGCCAGCCGATCGGCGAGCCGTTGCGGCTCGACCGCCTGCAGACCGACATGGGCACCCTCTATGGCCTGGACTACTTCGACCGGGTGCAGTACCGCGTGGTGCACAAGGGCGACGACAACACCCTGGTGATCAACGCCCGCGGCAAGCGCGGCGGCACCGACTACCTGCGCCTGGGCCTGAACCTGTCGGACGACCTGCGCGGCGACAGCGCCTTCAACCTCGGTGCCAGCTACCGGGTCAACGGCATCAACCGGCTGGGCGCGGAATGGCTGACGCGCGCCCAGATCGGCGACCAGCAGGCGCTGTACAGCGAGTTCTATCAGCCGCTGGACGTGGGCTCGCGCTATTTCGTCGCGCCCTACCTGGACTTCGGCTCGCAGAACATCGAGGCCACCCTGGACAACGACCCGGTCGCCGAGTACCGCCTGGAACGCTATGGCTTCGGCCTCAACCTCGGCCGACAGATCGGCACCTCCGGCGAAGTGCGCCTGGGGGTGGGCAAGGCGTGGGGCGAGGCCGAGGTGCGCATTGGCGACCAGGACTTGCCCGGCGTGAGTTTCAACGAGGGCTTCTATGAGCTGAAGTACTCGTTCGATACCTTCGACAATGTGTACTTCCCGCACCGTGGCGAGGACATCGGCCTGACCTTGCGCAAGTACGACAAGTCGCTGGACTCGGACCAGGCATACCGCCAGTGGCTGCTCAACCTGGACAAGGCCCTCAGCAGCGGGCCGAACACCTTCGTGCTCGGCGGGCGCTACGGCCGCACGCTGGACGCCACGGAAGTGGTGACCTCGAGTTTCGTCATCGGCGGCGCGCGGGAGCTGTCGGGGTTCCGCCAGGACTCGGTGTCAGGGCAGAACATCAGCCTGCTGCGGATGGTGTATTACCGCAGGCTGACGCCACGGGCGTACCTGCCGCTGGACTTCCCGCTGTATATCGGCGGCTCGCTGGAACGTGGGCGGGCGTGGAACAACGACAATGAATTCGACAGTGGCTACATCAATGCGGCCAGCGTGTTCCTGGGGCTGGAGACGCCGCTGGGGCCGCTGAACCTGAGCTATGGCGCCAACAGTGCCCATGAGCATGCGCTGTATCTGAACCTGGGGCATACCTTCTAGATCGCCGGGGCCGCTTTGCGGCCCTTTCGCGACGCAAGGCCGCTCCTACCGAGAGAACGCGCCCCCTGTAGGAGCGGCCTTGCGTCGCGAAAGGGCTGCAAAGCAGCCCCCGACGCCTCAGGATTTTTCGAGGTTGGCGAGGATCTTGGCATGCACGCGCATGCACACTTCCAGGTCCGCCTCGTCCACCCCGGTGAACAACTCCAGGCGCAAGGCATTGGCGATGGTTTCGATCTGCTCGATCAGCGGCTTGGCCGGCGGGCACAGCAGAATCTTCTTCGCCCGCCGATCCTCCAGCACCGCCTGGCGCCGCACCAGCCCCTGGCTTTCCAGGCTGTCGAGCAGGCGTGCCAGGGTCGGGCCCTCGACCCCGACGCTCTGCGCCAGCTCACGCTGGGTCGGCGCCTCCTCGAAACGGGCCAGGTGCAGCAACACCAGCCAGCGCGCCTGGGACAGGTTGAGCCCGGCCAGGCGGCGGTCCAGTTCGGCACGCCAGCCCCGGGACATCTGGGCCAGCTGCATGCCAAAGCGGTGTTGGTTGTCGGTCAGGGGCATAGGCAACTCATTGACTAGAACTAATTATTAGCCAGCTAACCATGCCCCGGGCCATCAGGCAAGGCTGCGGCGGGCGGAAACGTCTGATAATCGTCAAAAAGGATGACAACACTCAGCGGATGTCCGAAATGTCTCCAATCAGGGCGCGGCCCGTCATCAAAGCTCGAACTCCGCCGCCAGCGCCGCACGCACGCAGTACAGCACGCCCTCCGCCACTCGCCCGCTGAACAGCGGGGCGATCGCCGCTACCGGTGGTAGCTCGCCCTCGCCATCGAGGAAGGCGTCCTGCACCTCCATCATCAGGTCTTCGGGCAGGTCCAGCGCCTGCTCCAGGCTCAGCTCCTGACGCCCAAGGGCCTCGGCCAGCAGGCTGTAGACATTCTTCTCACTGCAGTTCAGCTGGCCGGCGATCTGCGCCGGGGTCATGCCGGCGCGGGCCAGGCTGACCAGCTCGTGACGCAGGTCGAGCACCACCTTCGGCGCCTCCTCGGTGCCACCCGCGCCGTTGAGCACTTCGAGGAACGCCTGGCCGTAGCGCTCCAGCTTGCGTGCGCCGACACCGCTGACCTGGGCCATGTCGCTGAGGCTGGTCGGCTGGCTGCGCAGCATTTCCAGCAGGGTCGAGTCGGGGAAGATGACGTAGGGCGGCACGCTGTGCTCTTCGGCCAGCTTGCGCCGCAGGGTGCGCAGCGCCTCCCACAGCTCGCGCTCCTCGGCACGCACCAGCTGGCTGGCCGGGCTGCCGCCGCTGGAGGACGACTTGGCCACGGTCTGCGGCTTGAGGTCACGGCGCAACTGCAGGTTCACCTCGCCGCGCAGCAGCGGCCGGCAGCTGTCGGAGAGGCGCAGGCCACCGTAGCCTTCGAGGTCGATGTCGACCAGGCCGCGCGCGACCAGCTGGCGGAACAGCGAGCGCCACTCGGCCTCGGCCAGGCTCTTGCCGACGCCGAACACCGAGAGTTTCTCGTGGCCGAAGTTGCGCACCTTCTCGGTGTCCTTGCCCAGCAGCACGTCGACCAGGTGGCCGACGCCATAGCGCTGGCCGGTGCGGAACACCGCCGACAGGGCCTGACGGGCCGGCTCGGTGGCGTCCCAGGTCTGGATCTGGTCGACGCAGTTGTCGCAATGCCCGCACGGCTGTTCGAGGGTTTCATCGAAATAGGCCAGCAGCGACTGGCGGCGGCAGCGGGTTTCTTCACAGAGGGCAAGCATGGCGTCGAGCTTGTGCTGCTCGATGCGCTTGTGACGCTCGTCACCTTCGGAGTTCTGCAGCATCTGCTTGAGCATCACCATGTCCTGCAGGCCGTAGGCCATCCAGGCGTCCGAGGGCAGGCCATCACGGCCGGCCCGGCCGGTTTCCTGGTAATAGGCCTCGAGCGACTTGGGCAGGTCGAGGTGGGCGACGAAGCGCACGTTGGGCTTGTCGATGCCCATGCCGAAGGCAATGGTGGCGACCATGATCAGCCCTTCCTCGTTGAGGAAGCGGTGCTGGTTGGCGGCGCGGGTCTCGGCGGCCAGGCCGGCGTGGTACGGCAGCGCCGGGAAACCCTGCTCGCAGAGGAACGCGGCGGTTTCGTCGACCTTCTTGCGCGACAGGCAGTAGACGATGCCGGCGTTGCCGCGGCGCTCGCCGAGGAACGCCATCAGTTGCTTGCGCGGCGACTCCTTGGGCACGATGCGGTAGAAGATGTTCGGCCGGTCGAAACTCGACAGAAAGCGCTCGGCGCCCTGCAGGTGCAGGCGCTGGACGATCTCCTCGCGGGTGCGCATGTCGGCGGTGGCGGTCAGGGCGATGCGCGGTACATGGGGGAACAGCTCGGCGAGCTGGCCCAGCTGCAGGTATTCCGGGCGGAAGTCGTGGCCCCATTGCGACACGCAGTGGGCTTCGTCGATGGCGAACAGGGAAATGTCGAGGTCACGCAGGAAATCCAGCATGCGCGGCTGCACCAGGCGCTCCGGCGCCAGGTAGAGCATCTTCACCTCGCCCCGGCGCAGGCGCCCGGCCAGGTCACGCTGCTGCTCGGCGGTCAGGGTGGAGTTCAGCGCTGCGGCGGCCACGCCCAGCTCGTCAAGGGTGGCGACCTGGTCGTCCATCAGCGCGATCAGCGGCGAGACCACCACGGTCAGGCCCGGGCGCAGCAACCCCGGCACCTGGAAGCACAGCGACTTGCCGCCACCGGTGGGCATCAAGACCAGCGCATCGCCGCCGTTGGCCACGCATTCGATGATCGCAGCCTGGCGCCCACGGAAACTGTCGTAGCCGAAGATATCCTTGAGAACGCGCTGAGCCTGTTCGAGCATGTGCAACTCCAAAATCGCCGTACCATCCTGGACACAGGCTGGACGAAAAACCCGCTCCGCACACGCCTAAAGCGTAAGCGGCTTTTGCCAGCAGGCGGGCAATCGCCGCCCCTGGATGAAAAACGCCGGAGTATACCGCAGTGCCGCCCTCGGCAGGATGCCCGGTGACAGACGTCTCCTTCCCCCGCCAGCGCCTCAAGGTGCTAGAATTCACTATCGTTTATTCCCCCAAGGTAGCCCTGTAATGTCCTTCGCCGAGCAACTGACCCGCCTGCAAGCCTTCCTCGACGCCGACGAGCTGCACGAAGAAGCGCTGGACTACGTCGCCGCCCACGGCTACCTGACCGCGCTGTCGATCTGCTCGGAGGACGTCCCCGAGCGCGAATGGATCGACGCGCTGTTCGCCGAAGAACCCCATTACGCCAGCGATGCCCAGCGCACCGAGATCGAGGCGACCCTGGTGGCACTCAAGGGCCACATCGCTCGCCAGCTGGCCAGCGACGAGGAATTCGACCTGCCCTGCGAGCTGGACCTGACCGACGAGCCGGACGATTCCGACCTGCGCGGCTGGTGCATCGGCTTCATGGAGGGTGTGTTCCTGCGTGAGGAAGCCTGGTTCGAAAACGCCGAAGAGGAAGTCAGCGAGATGCTGCTGCCGATCATGGTCGGTTCCGGCCTGTTCGACGAGCAGCCCGAGTTCGCCGACATCGCCAGCAACGCCAACCTGCAGGACGACATGATCGTGCAGATCCCGGAAGCACTGAGCGCGCTGTTCCTGCTGCTGCACGCACCCGACGAGAAGCCGGCGCTGCTCAAGCCACGCCACCACTGAGTCGGCCGTGCGCTACCTGCTGCTGGCCATCGGCTGGCTCAGTGTCGCGCTGGGGGTGCTGGGGATCTTCCTGCCGGTGTTGCCCACCACCCCGTTCCTGCTGCTGGCGGCGGCCTGCTTCGCCCGCAGCTCGCCGCGCTTTCACCATTGGCTGGTCAACCACCCCAGGCTGGGGCCGTGGATCCGTGACTACCTCAGTGGCGAGGGCATCCCGCTCAAGGGCAAGGTCTACGCCATCGGCCTGATGTGGGCGAGCATCGGGCTGTCGTGCTACCTGGTGCCGTTGTTCTGGGCCAGGGCCTTCATGCTCACCAGCGCGGTGCTGGTGAGTGCCTACATCCTCAAGCAGAAGACCTTGCGCCGACCTGGCTGACACCTGTTGCCTGTGCGGGCCTCTTCGCGGGTAAACCCGCTCCCACAGGGATTGCACAGGTCTCAAGACTGGCGCTTTCCCTGTGGGAGCGGGTTTACCCGCGAAGGGGCCCGCACAGGCGCCCCAAGGCGAATCCTTTACACCGTATCCACCTTCAACGAATGGTCATTGATCATCCCGTTGATGATGGTGGCGGTATCCTGCCCCGCCGCGATCACCCCACCCGCCCCCGCCGTGACCCCGTAATGCTGGGCCAGGTCGACGCCGGCCAGGTCGATGGTCTGGGTCGGCGCCGCGCCGGCCACGCTGCTGACCTCGATGGTCGAGACCACGTTGCTGCCCGCCCCGCTGACCTTGAAGTGCAGGTAGTCGTCCAGCGAGGCCGCCGTGGCATTCTCGCCCTGCAACAGCTGCGACAGGTCGAGGTGGTCGCTGCCCGGGGTGAAGTCGGTGACCGTGTCATGCCCGGCATCGCCTTTGTGCCAGACGAAGGTGTCGTTGCCGTTGCCGCCCGTCATCAGGTCATTGCCCGGGCCGCCGATGAGGATGTCGTTGCCGTCACCGCCCTTGAGCACATCGTTGCCCAGGCCGCCATCGAGCAGGTTGTCGCCGGCATTGCCGATCAGGCTGTCGTTGTAGTCGGAGCCGATCAGGTTCTCGATGCGGGTCAGCGTGTCGACCCCGGCACCACCAGTGTTCTGCGGCCCGCCAAGGCTGAGGTCGACGTTGACCGCGGCGGTGGCCGAGGCATAGCTGGCGGTGTCATTGCCGGCTCCGCCGTCGAGCAGATCGTTGCCAGGCCCGCCGATCAACAGGTCATCGCCATTGCCGCCGTACAACTGGTCGTTGCCTGCGCCCCCCACCAGCACGTCATGGCCGTCCCCACCGTTGAGGACGGTGTCGGCATTGTTCGCCATCAGCACATCGTCGCCGGTCGTGCCGTTGAGGGTCGAGCCGGACTGGTAACTGATGTCCGCCGCGCCGATCGCGCTGCCGCCATGGCCGTCGCTGAGCGAGTAACTGGCCTGGTGCACCTCGTTGACGGCATTGCTGTAGTCGACCACCAGGCTCAGCTTGTAGCTCTCGGCAGCCTTGCTGTTGCCGATCGGGTCGGCCTGGTTGATCACATGGATGCTGTAGACCCCGTCATGACTGGCGGTGAAGCTGCCGCCATCGGCGATGGGCTGGTAGCTGCCGCTGGCATCCTTCCATTCCAGGCCGAGGTTGCCGGTGGGGCGATCATGGTCCAGCTGCAGCGTCTCGCCCTTGCGCAGGCTGACGGTGATCACGTCCTCGGCGTTGGCATTGCCGCTGGCGACATTGCCAAGGTAGCCCAGCACCATCAGCGCGGCGGTCATGGTGCCGGCCGAGGTGGTGAAGGCGCTGCGGTCCAGCGCCTTGAACTGGTTGTCGGACGAGTTGCCCTTGCCATCGAAGGCGATGCTCTGGATCGCGCCGCCACTGCTGAAGCCGGCGCCCTTGTCGGCAAAATTGGTGTTGAAGGTGATCGGCGCGGCGCTCAGGCGATCGTGGTCGGCGTCGCTGTCGTTGGCCAGCAGCACTTCGGCCGACACCTTGATGCTGGCAGGGCCGCTGATGTTGGTGATGATGTGGTCGGCCGCGGCCACCGGCGCATGGTTGCTGCCGACCCGCACCAGCAGGCTGGCGCTGCTGGTGTCACCGTCGTTGTCGCTGACGGTGAAGCCGAAGCGCTCGACCTGGGTGCCATCGCCGCCCTTGGGCGAGGTGTAGGTGAACTCGCCGGTGTCCATGTCGACCACCAAGCTGCCGCCCAGGCCGGTCTTGATGGTGAGGGTATTGCCAGTGGTGTCGAAGCTGGCCTTGTCGGCACCGCCACTGGCCAGGTAGCCGCCCTGGCCGGCATTGGCTTTCGGGTCGAAGGTGTAGGTGGTGCCGTCCACCAGCAAGGCCTTGATGAAGCCACCGTCGGCGCCGAAGGTGCCGCCACTCATGAGGCTGCCGGTGATCGAAGCGCCGAGCACGGTGCCCGACAGCACGCCATTGAGTTGGCTGAGGTCGGTGACCACCACCGAGTCGGTGTCGGTGTGGCTGGTGCCATCGTAGGCCAGCGGGTTCAGGTTGCTCTCGTTGACGTCCTTGCCCATGCCGATGGCGTAGGACTTGATCCCGTTGCTGTCGAGGAAGGATTCCCAGCTGGTTTCGCGGGCGCCGCTGATCGCATGGCCATTGGTGGGCGCGCCATCGGAGAAGAAGTAGCTGACATTCTGCGCGCCCCCCAGCTTGCCATCCTCGGCGAAGGCCGTCTGCGCAGCAGTGGTCGCGGCGTCGTAATGGGTCACGCCACCTGCATGCAGGCCACTGACGATGGCTTTGGCCTGGTCGATGGTCAGCCATTGGGCCGCCTGGACCTGTGCGCCAGTGCCGAAGGTGACGATCTGCACCCGGATGTCGCCCATGTCGTCGTACTTGTCGAGCAGCGCGCTGATCGCCTGCTTGGCCAGCTCGAGACGGCTCAACCCCGGTACGCCGGAGGCAGAGGCCATGCTGCTGGAGACATCGATCACCAGCAGGATGTTCGAGTCGACCTGGCCCGGGGTGATGCTGCGCTCGGCGCAGACGGCCTGCGGCGCATCGTCGACGATGGTGATGGCGATGCTGTTGGTGATGCTGTTGCCGCGGGTGTCGGTGGCCTGGTAGGTGAAGTACTCGATGGTCGAGTCTGCGCCCGGGGTGTTGGCCGGCGAGGTCAAGGTATAGGTGTAGCTGCCATCGGGGTTGATGCTGATCTGGCCATAATGCCCGACGGCATCGCCCACCAGGCTGTAGGTCAATGCCCCGACGCCACCGACGACGGAGCCGACCAGCGTGCCGGACGCTGTCTCGCCAGGCGAGCTGGGGTCACTGCCGGTGGTGGTGCCGGCAGCCAGGTCGTTGCCATCCCTGTGCAGGTCCAGGGCCTTCTCGAACACGGTGAGCTCGCGGCTCTCGCAGGCTTCCAGGCGTGGGTCGTGCACGTTGATGGTGATGGTCGTGGTGCTTTCGTCTCCATCACCGTCGCGAATGGTGTAGACGAAGCTGTCGAGCGCATCGCGAGGCGCCACCACGTCAGGGCTGGCGTGGTACTCGGCATTGCCCTGGGCATCGATGGTCAGGTAGCCGTACTGGCCCTGCACCTGAGTGTTCAACTGGCCGACGGCCGAGCTGGTGGTGTCGCTGCCGGCGCGCAC
Source organism: Pseudomonas sp. NPDC089401 (assembly GCF_044749485.1). Lineage (NCBI taxonomy): Bacteria > Pseudomonadati > Pseudomonadota > Gammaproteobacteria > Pseudomonadales > Pseudomonadaceae > Pseudomonas > Pseudomonas sp. NPDC089401. The sequence goes on from NZ_JBIVIA010000006.1 coordinate 80,705, forward strand.
GCCAACCACGTAATGGCCGTCGCTGACGGTGTCGGCACCCACCACGTCGTTGTACATCACGTTGCCACGCACCACGTCACCTTTGCCGACGCTGACATAGTCGGCGTTGGCCTGGGGCACGTCGTCGACGATGCTGACGATAATGGTGCTGGTAACGGTGTTGCCGGTGGAGTCCTGCACCTGATAGGTAAAGGATTCGGTGACCGTGTTCGCGCCATCGTTGGCGTGTGGCGTGGTAGTGGCCGGGGACGTAAGCGTATAGGTGTAGGAACCGTCGGCGTTCAGGTGCAGCTGGCCGAACTGGCCTACAGGGTCGCTCACCAGAGTGAAGGTCAATGTGCCGACACCGCCCCGGGCCGAATCGGCCAGGGTGCCTGTCGCCGTTTCCGCAGTGGAGGCCGGGTCGCTGCCGGTGGCGCTGCCAGCGGCCAGGTCGTTGCCGTCCTTGTGGGTGTCCAGCGCCTTCTCGTAGACGGTGACGTCACGGTCCTGGCAGGCCATCAGCGAGTTGTGCACGGTGATGTTGATGGTGGTTGTGCTTTCGTCACCATCGGCGTCGCGGATGGTGTAGACGAAACTGTCCACGGCGTCCTGCGGTGCCGTGATGCTGGGGCTGGAGTGGTACTCGGCATTGCCCTGGGCGTCTATGGTCAGGTAGCCGTACTGGCCCTGCACCTGGGTGTTCAGCTGGCCGATGGCCGAGCTCGAAGTATCACTGCCGGCGCGCACGCCGACCACGTAGTTGCCGTCGCTGCGCACGTCGGCGCCGACCACATCGTTGTACATCACGTTGCCGCGCACCACGTCGCCCTTGGCCACCCCGGTGTAGTCCGCGCCAGCCTGCGGCACATCGTCGACGATGGAGATGACGAGGGTGCTGGTGGTGGTATTGCCGAGCGAATCCTGCACCTGGTAGGTGAAAGTTTCGGTCACGGTGTTCGGGCCGTCGTTCGCCTGTGGCGACGAACTGGCCGGCGACGTGAGGGTGTAGGTGTAGGAGCCATCCGTGTTGAGGTGCAGTTGGCCGTATTGGCCTACGGCATCGCCCACCAAGGTGAAGGTCAATGCGCCCACGCCGCCCCTGGCGGAGTCGGCCAGGGTGCCGCTGGCCGTCTCGGCGGTGGAATCCGGATCACTGCCCGTCACGCTGCCCGCCGCCAGGTCGTTGCCGTCCTTGTGGGTGTCCAGCGCCTTCTCGTAGACCGTGACGTCGCGGTCCTCGCAGGCCATCAGCGAATTGTGCACGTTGATGGTGATGGTCGTGGTGCTCTCGTCGCCATCGGCGTCGCGGATGGTGTAGACGAAGGTATCCAGGGCGTCCCGGGGCGACGCGACATTGGGGTTGGAGTGGTACTCGGCGTTGCCCTGGGCATCGATGGTCAGGTAGCCGTACTGGCCCTGCACCTGGGTGTTCAGCTGGCCGATGGCCGAGGTGGAGGTATCGCTGCCGGCGCGTACACCGACCACGTAGTTGCCGTCGCCACGCACGTCGGCGCCGACCACGTCGTTGTACATCACGTTGCCGCGCACCACGTCGCCCTTGGCCACGCCGGTAGCGTCGGCCTCGGCGTGCGGCACGTCATCGACGATGTTCACGTCCAGGCTGGCATTGGCGGTGCTACCGTCGACATCCTTGGCGACCACCGCGAAGTGTTCGCTGATGCTGTTGCTGCCGTTGCCAGTGGGGTGGTTTTCATTGGCGGTCAGGGTGTAGCTGTAGGTGACCACGCCCGTGCCCGGGTCGTAGCCGAGGATGGTCAGCGTGTTGCCTTCCGGCGTCACCACCGATTGCGGGAAGCCTGCCGCCACGCCGCCAGTCACCACGGCGATGCCGCCCACGGTCAGGGATTGCAAGCCGTCGGCCGCGGTGACCTTGAACGTGCCTTGCTGGGTCAATGCCGTGGCATCCGGCGCGCTGCCGTCGTTCAGGTGCTTCTCGTAGACGGTCAGTTCACCGCCTTGCTTGTCCAGGCCGTCGAGGGTCACCGGGTCATTGAGGTTGCTGACGTTCAGGGTCAGCGTCGCGCTGCTGGTGTCGCCATCGGCATCCTTGATCGTGTAGGTGAAGTGCTCCACGCCATTGCCGCCACCGCCCAGGTTCTTGAAGTCCGGGTCATTGGTGTTGAGCGTGTAGGTGTAGGAACCGTCTGCCGCCAGCACCAGCGTGCCGTAGGTCCCGGTGAAGGTACCGGCGATGACCGGCCCGCCCGGCACACGGTCAGCCCCTTGCACATCGTTGGGCAACACGTTGCCGGTGAGTTCGAGGTGCTGTTCGGTGGCAGTGACGGCATTGCCGTCATCGACTGCTTTCGGCACGTCATCGACGATGTTCACGTCCAGGCTGCCGGTGACGGTGCTGCCGTCGACATCCTTGGCGACCACCGCGAAGTGCTCGCTGATGCTGTTGCTGCCGTCGCCATTGGGGTGGCTTTCATTGGCGGTCAGGGTGTAGCTGTAGCTGACCACGCCCGTGCCCGGGTCATAGCCGATGATGGTCAGCGTGTTGCCTTGCGGCGTCACCACCGATTGCGGGAAGCCTGCCGCCACGCCGCCAGTCACCACGGCGATGCCGCCCACGGTCAGGGATTGCAGGCCGTCGGCCGCGGTGACCTTGAACGTGCCTTGCTGGGTCAATGCCGTGGCATCCGGCGAACTGCCGTCGCCCAGGTGCTTCTCGTAGACGGTCAGCTCGCCGCCTTGCTTGTCCAGGCCGTCGAGGGTCACCGGGTCATTGAGGTTGCTGACATTCAGGGTCAGCGTCGCGCTGCTGGTATCGCCGTCGGCGTCCTTGATCGTGTAGGTGAAGTGCTCGACGCCATTGCCGCCACCGCCCAGGTTCTTGAAGTCCGGGTCGTTGGTATTGAGCGTGTAGGTGTAGGAACCGTCCGCCGCCAGCACCAGCGTGCCGTAGGTCCCGGTGAAGGTACCGGCGATGACCGGCCCGCCCGGCACACGGTCAGCCCCTTGCACATCGTTGGGCAACACGTTGCCGGTGAGTTCGAGGTGTTGTTCGGTGGCCGTGAAAGCATTGCCGTCATCCACCGCCCGGGGTGCGTCGTCATGGATGATCACATCCAGCGAGCCCTGGGCCACGTCGCCGTTGCTGTCACTGGCGCTCACGGTCAGATGCTCGCTCAGGGTCTTGGCGCCGCCGTCTTCGATGTGCTGCCCGCTTTCATTCAGGGTGTAGCTGTAGCTGACTTCACCGGTGGCCGGGTTGTAACCGGTGATGGTCAAGGTATTGCCCAGCCCGGTGGTGATCGACTGGCCGACACCGGTCACCACACCGGCGGTCACCACATTGATGCCGCCCACATTGAGGTTGAACACGCCATCCTGGGCAACCACGGTGAAACTGCCGCGCTGGGTCAGGGCGGCGGAGTCACTGGCCGAGCCCAGCGGCAGGTTCGCCTCGTTCAGGATCAGCTCGCCGGGGGTGTTGTCCAGCCCGAGCAGGTTGACCGGATGATTGACCGCTGCCGGCTGCTCAGGCTGCCCAGGCGGCAGGTCACTGCCGTCACGGGCCGTGTTGCTGAGGCCGCCCACCTCGCGAGTGTCCAGTTCCGGGATGCCATTGAACCCCGCCGTCGGGAAGCCGATGTGCGGATCGACCCGCGCGGCCACTTCGCTCAACAGGACGAAACTGTGGCCGCCCCCCAATGCCGAAGTGCCGTTGCCGCCATTCGCTCCGGCGGCGGTGGGTTCGGCTGACCGACTCGGGTCGTCGCCGGCGGCGATCGCCCGCTGGATGCGTTCCACATCGCTCAGTTGCGCTTCGCTCGGTGCAGCGTCATGTGGCTGGACATGGGGCGCCTGCTGGGCGAGCAGATCGGGCGTCATGCGCAGGCTGCTGTCGCGCCCCAGGGTCAGCTCGGCACCGTTCTGCAAGTGCACCGCCACGGCACCCTCTGCACCGGTCTGCAGTTGCTCGCCGGCAAACAGCTGGTCACCTTCGACCAGCGGGCGCCGGCTGCCATCGCTGGCCACCGCGAAAACCTGCCCCACCACCTTGCTGACCACACCGATTAACTTAGCCATGAGCGCACGTCTCCCCTTCCCGATCGGCTTCAGCCAATAACGGACGCGAGGAGGCTCAGGGCTTCGAGTTCGACTGTCTCAACGGTGAGAATCGTTCTCTCAGGCACTTCATCTGGCGATAGCCATCATGCACATTGGCCACTACTCAATGCCAATTTTCTGTCGCCAAATACCGCATTCACCTAACCGCCACACGTCCTTAGCTGTATAAATTCTGGAACTCGCTGCAGTGCTTGAAAGCCGTGAAGTACATAGGCTCACCAATTCACTTGAATGAAACAATGTCTTGCTTTCGTTAGACCGCATAAGTTTTTTTTCGCATAGGCGTTATGAGAAATACTTCTAAGCTCGCGCGTTAAATGTTCTTAGCTCTGTTGTTACAAACTTGAAACGGTTTGAATGATAAATATCGTCGGTTTTTTGACGAAATGCAGGACATTTTTGTGACCAGGGAGAAGTACCCCATGCGCGTGTTAAACCCCATCACCAGTGCAATTCTGTTGGCCATGGCGTGTGCCAACGTTCAGGCGATGTCGCTCAACGAAGCCGTCCAGAACGCAGTGGACCACCACCCGGAAATCAGCGCCAGCCGTAACAGCCGGCTGTCGGCTGACGAAGATGTGAAATTCGCCCGTGGCGGGTACTACCCCAGCGTCGACCTGGTGGCAGGTTATGGCCGCCAGCGCTCCGACAACCTCAACACCCGCGGCGTGAATGCCGACGGTACGCGCAACCACAACAAGGAAACCCTCAACTACACCCAGTCGGAGCTGCGCCTGCGGCAGATGCTGTTCGACGGCTTCAACACCTCCAACGAGGTCGGCCGCACCCAGGCCGTGGCCGACTCGCGCGCCTACTACACCCAGGCCACCGCCGAAACCGTGGCCCTGCGCACCGTCGAGGTGTACCTCGAAGTGCTCAAGCGCCGCGAGCTGGTCACCCTGGCCAAGAACAACCTGCAGGCCCACCTGCGGGTCAACGACCAGATCGGCCTGCGCAGCGAGCGAGGTGTCGGCAGCTCCGCCGACCTCGACCAGTCCACCGCCCGTCGCGCCCTGGCGGAAAACAACCTGGACACCGCCGAAGTCGACCTGGCCGATGCCGAAGCCAACTTCTACAGCGTGGTCGGGCGCGTGCCCGACGAGCTGGAAGCGCCGGTGACGATCAAGGGCGAAGTGCCCGAAGGCCTCGACCTGGCGCGTCAGGGGATGCTCGAGAACAACCCCTACCTGAAGTCGGCCCAGGCCGACATCAACGCCGCCGAGCAGCAGTACGAAGTCGCCAAGTCGCCGTTCTACCCGCGCCTGGACGCCGTGCTGGCCACCGGCGCCAACAACAACCTCAGCGGCGAGCGAGGCCACAGCAACAACGATTGGCAGGCCGGCGTCGAGCTCAACTACAACCTGTTCCGCGGCGGCAGCGACAAGGCCCGCCTGCAGTCCGACGCGCACAAGATCAACCAGGCCATGGACGTGCGCAACAACGCCCTGCGCGAGCTGAACGAAAACCTCAGCCTGTCGTGGAACGCCATGACCAACGCACGCAAGCAGACCCCGACCGCCCGCGAATACGCCGAAACCACCCAGCGCGTGCGCGCTGCCTATCAGGACCAGTTCGGCCTTGGCCAACGCACCCTGCTCGACGTGCTCGACAGCGAAAACGAGCTGTACAACGCCAACCGTCGCTACACCGAAGTGCGCTACACCGAGGAGTTCTCGATGTACCGGGTGCTGGCGACCATGGGTGAACTGCTGAGCAAGCAGCGCATTTCGCTGCCACCGGAAGCCGTCGCCCAGACCGAGGTGCGCAACCAGGCGAAGCTGCCCGAGATGCGTTAGCCCTTGGCGTGACTGGCACGGATCGCTAGGTAACACACCCCATCCACAGCGGCGGGAGTAGGCCAACGTGACCAGTATGCAAAGTGCGCAAGCGCGCCCGGATGTCGACGACCCGCTGCTCGATGGTTTGCTGATCCTCTGTCGCCTGCACGGGTGCCCGGCCAGCCGGGCCAGCCTGTGCAGCGGCCTGCCGCTGGCCCAGCAACGCCTGGGCGCGGACCTGCTGCCGCGCGCCGCAGCCCGTGCCGGCCTGCAAGGGCGGGTGCTGGAGCGTGCGCTGGAGGACATCTCGGCGCTCAACCTGCCGGTGTTGCTGCTGCTGGGCAATGGCCGCAGCGCCGTGCTGCAACGCTGGGGCGATGACGGCCGCGCGCTGATCCTGCCCTGCGAAGCCGAAGGCGGCGAACAGTGGGTGGAGCGCGAGGCGCTGCAACAGGCCTACGGCGGCCACGCCCTGTTCGCCCGGCCCCGGCATACCCTCGAAGACCTGCGCGCACCGTTGCTGCCACGGGTCAACGCCTGGTTCCGCGACACCCTGCGCCATTCCCGCTGGCTGTATGGCGATGCCCTGCTGGCCAGCCTGCTGATCAACCTGCTGGGCCTGATGGTGCCGCTGTTCGTCATGCAGACCTACGACCGCGTGGTGCCCAACCAGGCGCTGTCGACCCTGTGGGTACTGGTGGCCGGGCTGTTTCTTGGCACCGCCTTCGAGCTGGTGCTGCGCATGGTCCGCGCGCACCTGCTGGACCAGGCCGGCAAGAAGACCGACCTGATCCTGTCCGCCACCCTGTTCGAGCGCATCACCGGCATGGCGCTGAAAGCCAAGCCGGCCACCATCGGCGGCTTCGCCCAGAGCATCCACGACTTCCAGGGCCTGCGCGAATTCCTCACCGCGGTGACCCTGACCAGCATCATCGACCTGCCCTTCGTCGCCCTGATGCTGCTGGTGATCGGCCTGCTCGGCGGCTGGCTGGTGCTGATCCCGCTGGTGGCCTTCCCGCTGGCGGTGGGCTTCGCCCTGATCATCCAGGCACGCCTGCGCGACACCGTGCAGAAAAGCCTGAGCCTCGGCGCGGTGCGCCAGGCGCTGCTGATCGAAACCCTCGGCGGCCTGGAAACCCTCAAGGCCTGCGGCGCCGAAAGCGAGCGCCAGTACCAGTGGGAACACACCAACGGCGCCATCGCCCGCCTCGACGCCCACGCCCGCAACCTGTCGTCGCTGGCCAGCAACGGCACGCTGTTCATCCAGCAGTTCTGCGGCATGGCCACCATCGTCGCCGGGGTCTACAGCATCATCGCCGGCAACCTCAGCGTCGGCGCCCTGGTCGCCAGCTACATGCTCGGCAGCCGGGTCCTGGCCCCGCTCGGCCAGATCGCCGGGCTGATCACCCGCTACCAGCAGGCCCAGCTGACCATGCGCAGCACCGACGCGCTGATGGCCCTGCCCCAGGAACGCCAGGCCGAGCAGCAGGCGCTGGAGCACACCGCGCTCAAGGGCGGCCTGACCCTCAGCCACGTGACCTTCCGCTACCCCGGGCAGACCAGCCCGGCCCTGCATGACGTCAACATCAGCATCAAGCCCGGCGAGCGCATCGGTATCATCGGCCGCAGCGGCTCGGGCAAGAGCACCCTGGGCCGGCTGCTGATGGGTTTTCATCACCCTGACGAAGGCCAGGTGCTGCTGGACAACCTCGACCTGCGCCAGCTGGACATCGCCGACCTGCGCAGCCAGCTCGGCTATGTCGCCCACGACCTGCCACTGCTGGCCGGCAGCCTGCGCGACAACCTGACCCTGGGGGCCCGCCACGTCAGCGACGCGCGCATGCTCGAAGTGGCCGAACTGACCGGCGTCAGCGAGCTGGCCCGGCAGCACCCGAACGGCTTCGACCGGCCGGTGGGCGAGCGTGGCCAGCTGCTCTCCGGCGGCCAGCGCCAGTCGGTGCTGATGGCCCGCGCCCTGTTGCTGGAGCCGCCGATCATGATCCTCGACGAACCCACCAGCCACATGGACAACAGCAGCGAGGAGCAACTGCGTCAGCGTCTGCTGGCCTGGGTGCCGGGCAAGACCCTGCTGCTGGTCACCCACCGCACCGCGATGCTCAGCCTGGTGGACCGGCTGGTGGTGCTGGACAACGGCAAGGTGGTTGCCGACGGTGCCAAGGAGGCGGTCATCGATGCCCTGCGCAAGGGCCGCATCGGCGCGGCCCTCTAGACACTGCGGGGTCGGTGTGGGAGCGGGTTCACCCGCGAACGATGCAACGCGGTGTATGGCACGGGCTTCGCCCGTGTTCGCGGGTGAACCCGCTCCCACAGGGGTAGGACCCAGCCCATGATTCAAGCGAGGTAGGCCATGTCACTGAGCCACAACATCCGCAGCTCCCACGGCACCGACAAGCGCGCCGAGCGCGACTACATGCCGGAGCTGGCCGGCGCCACCTTGCAGGACTCGCCGCGCCTCTCGCGCCTGACCGTGTGGCTGGCGGCGGCGCTGCTGCTGGTAGCGCTGGCCTGGGCCAGCCTGGCGGTGCTCGACGAGGTCACCGTCGGCGAAGGCAAGGCCATCCCGTCGAGCAAGGTGCAGGTGGTGCAGAACCTCGAGGGCGGCATCGTCACCGAGATCTTCGTGCGCGAAGGCCAGATGGTGGAAAAAGGCGCCACCCTGCTGCGCCTGGACGACACCCGCTTCAAGTCCAACAAGGGCGAAAGCGAGGCCGACCGCTATGCCCTGACCGCCCAGGTCGAAAGGCTCTCGGCCGAAGCCGAAGGCCGCCCGTTCGTGCTGTCGGACGAAGTCCGCGCCAAGGCGCCCCAGGTTGCCGTGGACGAGCAGGCCCTGTACGACTCGCGCCAGCGTCGCCTGGCCAGCGAGAAGCAGACCCTCAACGAGCAACTGCGGCAGAAGACCCAGGAACTGGCCGAGTTCCGCTCCAAGGTCGACCAGTACCGCTCGGCCGTGGCCCTGCTGCAGCAGGAGACCGACATGTCGGCGCCGCTGGTGAGCAAAGGCGCCATCTCGCCGGTCGAGATCCTGCGCCTCAAGCAGCGCACTGTCGAAGCCCGCGGCCAGCTCAACGCCACCAGCCTGGCCATCCCCCGCGCCGAGGCGGCGGTGGCCGAGATCAGGAGCAAGATCCAGGAGTCCGACGCGGGCTTTCGTTCCGACGCCGCCAAGGAGCTCAACGACAAGCGCACGGAGCTGTCGAAGATCACCGCCACCAGCATCGCCATCGACGACCGGGTCAACCGCACCACCGTGGTGTCGCCGGTGCGCGGCATCGTCAAGCTGCTCAAGGTCAACACCATCGGCGGCGTGGTGCAGCCAGGCAGCGACCTGGTGGAGATCGTGCCGATCGAGGACAACCTGCTGATCGAGGCCAAGGTCCGGCCCCAGGACGTGGCCTTCCTGCACCCAGGGCAGCCGGCGATGGTCAAGTTCAGCGCCTATGACTACACCATCTATGGCGGGCTCAAGGCCAAGCTGGAGCTGATCGGCGCCGACACCGTCACCGATGACAAGGGCAACGCGTACTACCTGATCCAGGTGCGGACCGAGAAGAACCACCTGGGCGGGGACAACAAGCCGCTGCTGATCATCCCCGGGATGGTCGCCACGGTGGACATCATCACCGGGCAGAAAAGCGTGCTGGATTATTTGCTCAAGCCGGTGCTCAAGGCCCGGACCGAGGCGCTGCGGGAGCGCTGATCTGCCTGTGCCGGCCTCTTCGCGGGTGAACCCGCTCCCACAGGGACCACACTTCCTTCAAGGTCTGTGAGATACCTGTGGGAGCGGGTTCACCCGCGAAGAGGCCGGCACAGGAAAAACATGGCCTCAGCGCTCACCGTGATTGCGGTTGAAGGTCTCGTCCCCCATGGCCCTGATCTGCCCCTCGATCAACGCCTCGAACGGCCGCAGCAATTCATCGAAATTCGCGGGCTGCTCCAGCACATTCAACGCCTGCACCACCGCCTCGATGGTCGACACCGCCCCCGGCTCCGGCGCCTTGCGCAGTCGGTAGCGGGACGGTGCTACTTCGGCCAGGGTCACTCGCGGCAGCGCGTCGAGCAGCGGGTTCAGGTACAGCAGCTTGCGCGCCTTGCGCCAGGTGCCGTCGGGGACGATCAGTAGCAGCGGGGTATCGTCTGCGTCTGCATGGGGCGTCAGCACCTGAGCCTCTTCACCCGGGAACAGCAGCGCCGGCCGGTAGCCTGGAGTCGCCAACAGTTCGCCGAGATCATCGAACACTTCACCGATACGCAACTCGGCATTGACCAGCCCCAGGGCGGCCAGGCGGGCGGTGTTGAGGGCGTGGCTGGCTTCACTGGAGTGCTGCAGCAGGACCACGCGGGTGCGGCTGGCGAGTGCGGGGATCAGTGGGCAAAGGCAGTGGTCGAGCGGGCGCTGGCAGCGTTCGCAGCGGGGTCTGGGCATGGGGGTCTCCGTTGGCGGAGGGATTTTGCCATATGCCGAGCATTTGGGCCTGCCTCACGGGCCTATTCGCGGGTAAACCCGCTCCCACAGGACAGCACCACATTCGGGACCTGCGGTGCACTTGTGGGAGCGGGCTTGCCCGCGAATGGGCCTGCAAAAATGGCCCTAGCGGTTGAACCGCTCCGCCAGGCTATGCAGGTACTCGGCCATGCGTTCCAGGTCCTGGCTGATCTCGGCCCCCTGCTTGGCCTGCCCCGCCGTCTGGTCGCACAACTGGGCAATGCGCACGATCTGCTGGTTGATGTCCTCGGCGACGAAACTCTGCTGCTCGGACGCCGTGGCCATCTGCTGGCTCATGCCAGTGATCCGGCTGACCGCCTGGGCAATCCCGGCCAGCGCCGACTGCACCGCCTCGACACGCTGCACACTGTCCCGCGAAATCTGCTCACCGCGGCTGGCAGTGCTCACCGCCCGTTCGGCCCCTGCGCGCAGCGAGGCGATGATCTGGTGGATCTCGTCGGTGGACGAGCGCGTGCGCTGGGCCAGCGAGCGCACCTCGTCGGCGACCACGGCAAAGCCCCTGCCCTGCTCGCCGGCACGCGCCGCCTCGATCGCCGCATTGAGCGCCAGCAGGTTGGTCTGCTCGGCGATCGAGGTGATCACGTCGACCACGCTGCCGATCGACTGGGTCTGCTCGGCCAGGGCATTGACCGCCTGGCCGATGTCGCTGACCGCCTCGCTCATGCTACCCATGGCCTTCAGGCTCTGCTGCGCCAGCTCGCTGCCTTGCTGGGCCAGCTGGTCGGCATCGCCGGCGGCGTGGGCGGTGTTCTGCACGTTGTGGGTGACCTCCTGGATGGTCGCGGCCATCTGCGCGATGGCGGTGGCCGACTGGTCGGTCTCGCTGCGCTGGCGGTCGAGCATCTGCGCCTGGGCATCCGACAGCCCGGCCGACTGCGCGGCCCGCGACTTGACGCTGACGCCTGCGTCCACCAGCCGGGTCAAGGCGGTCTGCAGACGCGCCTCCTCGCTGAAGATGGCCAGGTCCAGCTGGCCTTGCAGGCCGGGGTTGTCGCTGTAGGTCAGCGCCACCAGCGGGCTGCTGAAAGCCTTGGGGTGTTCGTCGAGGGTACGACGGATCGCCTGGTTGCGCCCCCACTCGATCAGGAACCAGGCCACCAGCAGGCTGGCGGTCAGCACCGCGAGCGCGGCATACGCCGGTAGCCACAGGTAGCTGGCGGCAGACAGCAGCCCTGTGCCGATCAGCGGCCAGCCGTAGCCCAGGCTGTGCACGACCCGCGTGGCCCAGGGCACTGCCGACTTGCCCGCGCGCAATCGTGCATAGAGCACCTCGGCGCGGCGGATCTGCTCGCGGGTCGGCAGCGAGCGCACCGACTCGAAGCCATTGATGCGGCCGTTCTCGTAGATGGCCGTGACATAGGCGCTGACCCAGTAGTAATCGCCGTTCTTCGAACGGTTCTTGACCACCCCCATCCACGGCTTGCCCTGCTTGATGGTTTCCCACATGTGGCCGAACACCGCCGGCGGCATGTCGGGGTGACGGACCAGGTTGTGCGGCTGGCCGACCAGTTCTTCGTAGGTGAAGCCGCTGATCGCCACAAAGGCGTCGTTGCAGTAGGTGATATGGCTGTTGAGGTCGGTGGTGGAGATCAGGCGCTGGTCGGCGGAGAAAGTTCTCTCGTGCTCAGTGACGGGCAAATTCATGCGCATCTCGGGCTATCCCTGCTGGTATGGATGAAGGACAAAATCATCAGAGCAAGTAGAGGTTTAGCAGAGCGCCATCATCAAAGAGGTCAGCTTTTCGTAGGAAAGGTACTACTTCCGACGGGCTGCACTCATCAGCCCACGTTGAGCTGGCTTTTCAGCAGGTCGCGGAAGGTCTGGATCAGTGGTTCACGGCTGCGGCCACGGCGGATGATCAGCGAAAATGGCGCCTGGTAACCAAATGTTGCCGGCGATAGCACCCGCAAGTCGCCCTTGTCGACCCAGGCCTGGGCGTAGTGCTCGGGCAGGTAACCGATGTAGGCACCGGAGAGGATCAGGATCAGCTGCGCCTCCATGCTCTCGACGGTCGCGGCGCTGTGCTTGAAACCGTGCCGGGCCAGCTCGGTCTGGCTCCAGTAGCCGCGCCCGACCATGCGCTGGTGGGTGACCACCTGCTCGGGGATGCGCCGCTCGGCGAACAGCGGGTGGCGGCTGCTGCAATACAGCCAGTGCTGCTCACGGTACAGCGGCTGGTAGAGCAGGCCGCTCATGCGCGAGGAGAACGCGCCGATGGCCAGGTCCAGGCGGTTGTCCTGCACGCCCAGCTGCAATTCGTAGGGGCTCGATACCGACAGGTGCAGGTGCACTGCCGGGTGTTCCTGGCTGTAGGCGCCGATGGCATCGGCCAGCGGCAAGGCGCGGTCGCCAACGGTGGAGTCGATCACCCCGAGATTGAGGGTGCCGCGCAGCTCGCCCTTGAGCGCTGCGGCGTACTGCTCGAAGCCGTCGAGCTCGGCCAGCAGGCGCAAGGTCTCCTGGTGGAACAGTTCGCCCTTGCTGGTCAGGCTGAAGCCACCTCGTCCGCGGTGGCAGAGAACGATGCCGAGGGCACCCTCGAGCTGGCTCATGTAGGTGCTGATGGCCGAGGTCGACAGGTTGAGCTCGCGCTGGGCATTGGCGAAACCCTGGTGGCGCACCACGCTGACGAAGATGCGCAGCAGTTTCAGGTCGGGCAGGGTCGAGGCCATGGTGCAACGGTTCCGCAGGGGGCTTTTCGCGCAGTCTACCCGCTCCGGCGGCCGTTAGTTCAGAAATTCCTGAAGTAAGTTTTTGCCGGTAGCGATTTTTCCCACGCACTACCTTCAGCAGACTTGGCCGAAATGTCCCTGCCCGCCGGCACATCCCAACCGGAAAGGCGCGCGGCGGCACAGGTTCGAACAACCAGAACAATCGACCGACTGATGAGGCCCACCGTGGACAAGACTCTCCACCAACCACTGGGCGGCAACGAAATGCCGCGTTTCGGCGGCATCGCCACCATGCTGCGTCTTCCCCACCTGCAAAGCGCCGAAGGCCTGGACGCCGCGTTCATCGGCGTGCCGCTGGACATCGGCACCTCGCTGCGTTCCGGCACCCGCTTCGGCCCGCGGCAGATCCGCGCCGAGTCGGTGATGATCCGCCCGTACAACATGGCCACCGGTGCCGCGCCGTTCGACTCGCTGTCGGTGGCAGATATCGGTGACGTGGCGATCAACACCTTCAACCTGCTCGACGCCGTGCGCATCATCGAAGAAGCCTACGACCAGATCGTCGAGCACAATGTCATCCCCATGACCCTGGGTGGCGACCACACCATCACCCTGCCGATCCTGCGCGCCCTGCACAAGAAGCACGGCAAGATCGGCCTGGTGCACATCGATGCCCACGCCGACGTCAACGACCACATGTTCGGCGAGAAGATCGCCCACGGCACCACCTTCCGCCGCGCCGTGGAAGAAGGCCTGCTCGATTGCGACCGCGTGGTGCAGATCGGCCTGCGCGCCCAGGGCTACACCGCCGATGACTTCAACTGGAGCCGCCGCCAGGGCTTCCGCGTGGTGCAGGCCGAAGAGTGCTGGCACAAGTCGCTGGAACCGCTGATGGCCGAAGTGCGGGAGAAGGTCGGTGGCGGCCCGGTGTACCTGTCGTTCGACATCGACGGCATCGACCCGGCCTGGGCCCCAGGCACCGGCACCCCGGAAATCGGCGGCTTGACCACCATCCAGGCGATGGAGATCATTCGCGGCTGCCACGGCCTCGACCTGATCGGCTGTGACCTGGTCGAAGTCTCCCCGCCTTACGACACCACCGGCAATACCTCGCTGCTCGGCGCCAACCTGTTGTTCGAAATGCTCTGCGTGCTGCCGGGCGTCGTGCGCCGCTGATACCACAGCCGCACCCGTGATGTACCCCGGCAGGAGCCATGAGGGAGGGCCATAGAGGCCCGCCAACACAAGACAAGACCGCCGGGCGCCGTGCAGCGCCTGCGTGGTCGATCTCGCCATAATAAAGATAATCGGGAGACCCCCAATGGCCTTGGACATCATCGTTGTAATGATCTATGCCGCCGGCATGCTCGCGCTGGGCTGGTACGGCATGCGCCGGGCGAAGACCCACGAAGACTACCTGGTGGCCGGGCGCAACCTGGGCCCGACCCTGTACATGGGCACCATGGCCACCACCGTCCTCGGCGGCGCCTCCACCGTCGGCACCGTGCGCCTGGGCTACGTCCACGGCATCTCCGGCTTCTGGCTCTGCGCAGCCCTGGGCCTGGGCATCATTGCCCTCAACCTGTTCCTCGCCAAACCGCTGTTGCGCCTGAAGATCTTCACCGTCACCCAGGTGCTGGAGCGCCGTTACAACCCGATGGCGCGCCAGGCCAGCGCGGCGATCATGCTCGCCTATGCGCTGATGATCGCGGTCACTTCGACCCTGGCCATGGGCACGGTGCTGCAGGTGCTGCTCGACCTGCCGTTCTGGATGTCGTTGCTGCTCGGCGGCGGCGTGGTGGTGGTGTACTCGACCATCGGCGGCATGTGGTCGCTGACCCTCACCGACATAGTCCAGTTCGTGATCAAGACCGTCGGCCTGATGTTCATCCTGCTCCCGGTGTGCCTGTACAAGGCGGGCGGCTGGGACATGCTGGTGGCCAAGCTGCCGGCGGCCAGCTTCAGCTGGACCACCATCGGCTGGGACACCATCATCACCTACTTCCTGATCTACTTCTTCGGCATCCTGATCGGCCAGGACATCTGGCAGCGGGTGTTCACCGCCCGTGACGAGAAGGTCTGCCAGCGTGCCGGCACCACCGCCGGTGTGTACTGCGTGCTGTACGGCCTGGCCTGCGCCCTGATCGGCATGGCCGCCCACGTGCTGATGCCGGACCTGGTCAACCCGAACAACGCCTTCGCCGAGATGATCAAGGGCCAGCTGCCGGAAGGCATTCGCGGCCTGCTGATGGCGGCGGCCCTGGCGGCGATGATGTCGACCGCTTCCGCCGGCCTGCTGGCCGCCTCGACCACCCTGACCGAAGACCTGCTGCCGAAGCTGCGTGGCGGCAAGCAGTCGAGCCTGGGCATCAACCGCCTGTTCACCCTGCTCACCGGCCTGGTGGTGCTGGGCATCGCCCTGGCGGTGAACGATGTGATCAGCGCCCTGACCCTGGCCTACAACCTGCTGGTGGGCGGCATGCTGATCCCACTGATCGGGGCGATCTTCTGGAAGCGCGCGACCACCGCCGGCGCCATCGCCAGCATGTCGCTGGGCTTTGTCACCGCACTGGTGTTCATGTTCGAGGACGGGCTGGAAGCCAATACGCCGATCTACTACAGCCTCGCCGTTGGCCTGGTGAGCTTCGTGCTGGTGAGCCTGCTGTCGCGCAAGCCGGTGGGTGAGGTGAAGCTGGCCTGATAGGTCAGCCTGGACGGCCCTCTTCGCGGGTAAACCCGCTCCCACAGGTTTCTCACAGACCTCGAAGGAGGTGGGATCCCTGTGGGAGCGGGTTCACCCGCGAAGAGGCCGGCACAGCAATGCAAATGCCACAGAAACAAAAAGGCCGCTGCATCCACTCAGATGCTGCGGCCTTTTCGCATTTCAGCGGCGGCGCGGCTGGCGCTTGCGCTGCTCTTCATCAGTCGGGATCGGCACCGGCTGCAAGGGTGGTGGAATCAGCCCCAAGGCGACGGCCAGGTCGTGGAGCCAGTTGAACAGTGGGTTTCTCATAATGCCCCCTTGACGGGTCAGCCTCACGGCAAATCAATCCTGCGATGTTTCATACAGATCATAGTCCGATGTCCTGCACTACGCATGCTCTTAATCCTACAGATATGGGCTAGCTTGACCAGGATCAAGCGGAAACGGCCCATTCCGACGACTGGTTAATCGTTTCGCTTTGTTGCAAATCGATCCAGGCCTGCAAATTCGCCCCGCGCATGCCCTGGCGCCACATCAGCCAGGTGACCGCGTGATCGAACGGTGCCTGCAGCCGGTGGGCCTTGACCCGGTCGCGCCCGGGCAGGCTGTCGAGCATCGATTGCGCCATCAGCGCCACCCCTGCCCCGGCGATCACGCAGGCCAGCATGCTCTGGTACGACTCGATCTCCATCACCCTGCCCATCGGCGTGTGCGCATCGGCGTACCAGGCCTCGAGGCGCATGCGGTAGGAGCAACCCTGACGGAAGGTGAACACCGCCTTGCCCGCCACATCCTTCGCGCTGTGCACCGGCGGGTGCTCGGGACTGGTGATCAGCACCAGCACTTCATCGCACAACGGCACGCCATCCAGCCCGGCCAGGCTCGGCGGGCCGTCGATCAGCGCAGCATCCAGGCGGTGGCTGAGCAGGCCTTCGAGCAAATCGCCGCTCGGCGCCGCCTGCACTTGCAGGTTCACCGCCGGATACTGCTGGTGGTAACGCGCCAGCAAGGCCGGCAAATGGATCGCGGCGGTGCTGTACATGGTGCCCAGCACGAAGTCGCCGGCCGGCTGGCCACCCTGCACCGCCGCCATGGCCTCATCGCGCAGCGCCGCCAGGCGGTTGGCGTAATCCAGCAATACCTTGCCGGCGGGCGACAGCTGCAGGCGCTGGCGTTCTCGCAGGAACAGCTCCACACCCAGCTGATCCTCGAGCTGGCGCAGGCGGGTCGACAGGTTCGACGGTACCCGGTGCAGGCGCTCGGCGGCGCGGGTCACCGAGCCTTCCTCGGCCACGGCCTGGAAGATGCGCAGTTGGCTGAACTCCATGACATTCTCCAAAACAGAACAACTTGCTCATCATTATTCAATTTTATTGAAAATGAAACCGCCCTAACCTGCCATCCATCACTTTGATCCGCGCAGGAGAATCCTCATGTCGCCACTCGTACAACTGCTGGCCAGCACCGTGGCCCTGATGATGGCCATGGGCATCGGCCGCTTCGCCCTGACCCCGCAACTGCCGCAACTGATCGCCGAACATCAGTTCGACCTGACCGCCGCCGGCCTGGTGGCGGCGGCCAACTACCTGGGTTACTTCCTGGGTGCGGTGGACGCGATGTTCGCCCGCCGCCCGGCCCAAGTGAAGCTGCGCCTGCACGGCGGCCTGTGGCTGTGCGTGCTGCTGACCCTGGCCTCGACCGCAGCGGAAGGCTTCTGGAGCCACCTGCTGCTGCGCTTGGGCACCGGCGTGGCCAGCGCCTGGGTGCTGGTGATGATCACCAGCCTCAGCCAGCAGGTGGCCAATGCCCATAACCGCCAGCGCCTGGGGGCGATGGTGTTCGCAGGGCCCGGGCTGGGGATTGCCGTCAGCGGCTTGCTGGCCCTGGTTGCCCATCTGATGGGGCTTGGCTCGGCAGCGCTGTGGCTGGTCTATGCCGTGGCGGCCCTGGTCATGCTGCTGGCCGCGAGCCCCTGGCTGCCCCGGGCGCAGGAGCCGGCCGTAGCACCTGCCGCTGCACAGCAGGGCCCGACCCGCAACGCAGGCATCGGCCGCCTGGGCCTGGTGTATGGCTTGTACGGGGTGGGCTATATCCTGCCGGCGACCTTCCTGTCGCAGATGGCCAACCAGCAGTTTCGCGGCAACTGGATGGCCGACCTGTTCTGGCCGGCGTTCGGCCTGGCGGCGGCGCTGGGCGTGGTGCTGGTGAGCGTGCGCCGTGCCGGTCGGACCTCGACCTGGTTGACGGCCACGCTGTGGCTGCAAGGGTTGGGGGTGCTGGCATGCCTGATGGGCGGTGGCCTCGGGTTGGGCCTTGGAGTAGTGCTGTGTGGCGGGCCGTTCCTGGCCTGCATGATGCTGGTGATGCAGCGCTCGCGGGAGCTGGCGCCGCATGCCACGCAGCGTAATGCCGGGCTCTTGACCGCGTGCTTTGCCCTGGGGCAGTTGAGTGGGCCTTTGCTGGCGGCGTTGAGCAACCATTACGGCGGGAGCTTGCAGGCGGCGCTGGTATTGGCGGCGGCGGGGCTGGGGGTGGCGGGGGTGCTGGTGTTGACTGGCGGCCGCAGCCTTCAGAGTTGCCAGGCGGCGACACGGGCAGCTTGATGGTATGAGGTCACCTGTGCCGGCCCTTTCGCGGGTAAACCCGCTCCCACAGGGATAGCACAGTCTTCAAATGCTGTGCTGTCTCTGTGGGAGCCACAGGGATAGCACAGTCTTCAAATGCTGTGCTGTCTCTGTGGGAGCCACAGGGATAGCACAGTCTTCAAATGTTGTGCTGTCTCTGTGGGACCCACAGGGATAGCACAGTCTTCAAATGCTGTGCTGTCTCTGTGGGAGCCACAGGGATAGCACAGTCTTCAAATGTTGTGCTGTCTCTGTGGGACCCA
>NZ_JBIVIA010000006.1:99449-191623 GCF_044749485.1 Pseudomonas sp. NPDC089401
GGACCCACAGGGATAGCACAGTCTTCAAATGTTGTGCTGTCTCTGTGGGACCCACAGGGATAGCACAGTCTTCAAATGTTGTGCTGTCTCTGTGGGACCCACAGGGATAGCACAGTCTTCAAATGTTGTGCTGTCTCTGTGGGAGCGGGTTTACCCGCGAATAGGCCGGTGCAGGCAGCCCTTAACCCACAAACTTGCGCAATTGCTGCTTCACCCAGGGCTCGGCGCTCACCAGGATCACCCCCAGCAGCACCATCAACGCCCCGATCACGAAGTTCGCACTCAGCGGCTCGCCCAGCAACACCACGCCAAACGTCACCCCGAACAGCGGCGTGATGAACGAAAACACCGCCAGGTTCGAAGCCAGGTACTTGCGCAGCAGCCAGAACCAGGTCAGGTAGCTGACGAACGACACCACGATCCCCTGGAACAGCACGCTGCCCACCGCCAACGGCGTCAGCTTCACCTCGCCGACCTGCCCGCTGAGCAGCGCAATCAGCAACAACCCGGCAAAGCCCACCGCCAGCTGGTAGAACAGGGTCAAGGTCGCCGGCGCCTCCGACAACCGCGAGCCGCGCACCACCACCGTGGTTGCGCCCCAGGCCAGCCCGGCAAGCACGCCAAAGGCATCGCCCAGCAACATCCGCCCGTCCATCTCGGCGAACGACAGCCCGCCGGCAAAGGCCATGGCGATGCCGCCGAACGCCAGCAGGATGCCCAGCCACTGCAACAACCGCAGGCGCTCGCTGGGCAACATGAAGTGCAGGCCGAGCGCGGTGAACACCGGCGCGGTATAGAGGAACACCGACATGTGCGCCGCCGAGGTCAGCTTCAGCCCCTCGGCGATGAACAGGAATTCCAGGCCGAACAACCCGCCGGCCAGCAAACCGCCGCGCCAGGTGCTGCCCACCTGCTCCCAGCCACCCCGCCAACAGATCATCAGGCCCACCAGCACGGCGGCAATAGCATTGCGCAGGGCGGCCTGCATCACCGGGGCGATGTCTACCGCGGCGGTTTTGATCAGCACCTGCTGGCAGCCCCAGATCAGGCACAGGCCCAGCATGACCTGGAAGGCGAAGGCGTCAGGGTTCTTGCGGGCCGCGCTCATGGGCGGGCCTTTTGGATGGTGGTGGGCATCGGCAAGGGCTCGGCAGTGATCGGAAAGCACCGATTATCGGGTTTCCCTGCCCACCCTTGCCAGCCTCAAAACGACCTCAAGCAATCTGCGCCTTGGCGGACACCTGCTCGAAAGTGGTCTCGTCCAGCGCGTCCGCTTGGTCGTCGAGCACCTGCCGCGGGTGCTCGAAGCCCGGAATGCTGCTGTCGATCAGGCTCAACAGCCGCGAACCGCGCTCGGTGAGCACGAAATTCTCGCCATTGCCGCCCTCCTCGTGTGGCCGGCTTTCGATGAAGCCACGCTCGAACAGCAGCTTTTCGTACTCGCAGGCGCGGGTTTTCAGGTGGTCGATGTCACCCACCGGCTGGCCCTCGGCGGCCAGCGCCGCAGCGTGCTGCTCGGCATAGGGGCGTGGCGTGAAGCTGTGACCGGCGCCGTTCTGCACCTCGTGCAGCAAACGCTCGATCAGGTCCCAGTCGTAGGTGTTGCTCATGGGGATGGCCTCCTGCTGTGGACGAAGGGGGTACACAGGTTGGGACCTGCTCCCGGTCGCAGGCGTTCCGAAAGATCTCAGCGCTTCAGCATTGCGGAAGAAATCGTCGTTCAGTTCGGGGATATCAGTCAGAGCGCTCTGGTCAAAGGTGAAGTCGGCAAGACAATCTCTACTCGAAGCACCACTGGCGACCATCGCTTACAAACAGAAAAGGACTACATCTATCAGAGAAACATTCTCGCAGCTCAAAGCACCACTAGCTGTTCTTCACCAGATAATTGATAAACAACCGAAACAACTCCGCATTCCCGGCAATCCCCAACCGCTGCCAGATATTGTGCCGGTGCACCTTCACCGTTCCCTCCGAAATCCCCAGTTCACGGGAGATCGACTGGCTGCTGTGCCCCTGCAGGATCAGCTTGGCCACATGCCGCTGGGTTTCCGTCAGCTGGCCCTGAAGGATATCCACGAAGGCATCTTCCAACTGGCTGTCCGATTCCTGCGGGTCGGCCAGGTCGTCGGCGTGGGCCAGGCGCAGGTGCTGGCTGAAGATGGCGTCGATCACCGGCGTCAGTGCCGCCAGGCGCTGCGCTTCCTCGGCCTCGAAGGCGCCCTTGTCGAGGCCGCGCATCAGCGAGTACACCAGCGCGGTACGCGGCCGCACCGGGACGATGAAGCCGATTTCCTCGATCAGGCTGCCGTGGTGCGACGAGACACAGGGGTGGATGTCGTGGGAGATGGAAAAACCCGAGGCGAAGAAACTGTCCGGCGCCAGCTCGCTCATGCGCCACAGCCCCGAGGGGTGGTGGTTGGTGCAGGCGACGTAGAACGGGTCGAGCAGGTAGCCGCCGCGCAGGTAGGCCTTGAGCGTGCGCTCGGCCACGCGCTGCTGGTAGCCGTCGTGGATCAGCAGCGCCGGCTGGTTGAAGCGGAACAGGTAGGCGCAGCTCATGTCGAAATCGACCACGCCCTTGAGCGCGTCGTCGAGGGCCGGGCCCAGGGTGTCGCTGCCGATGCTGCGGATGACCGCGCCCAGGCGGTCGGCGTTGTCGCTGTTCATGACTGTGGCCTGTGCGGTGTAGGAAGAAAACGCGAATGCCGCCCGGCTGTGGAAGCCCGAGCGGCATTGAACGATGCCTGGACCAGTCAGTGCAACGCTGGGCTGGCCGGCAGCAGTTCCTTCTCTTCCTCCTGACGCCCCAGTTCCAGCGCCTTTGGCACCGCCAGCCAGTACGCCAGCCCCATGCCCAGCAGGCCACCGGCGAGCTTGCCGATGATCAGCGGGCCGATCAGGGTCGGCTGGAAGTTGGCCGAGTAGGCCAGGTGGTCACCGAAGGTGAAGGCCGCGCACACGGCGAAGGCGATCACCAGCACCTTGTCCTTGGGCGGCATGTCGGCCACCAGGCGGAACATCGCCAGGATGTTGGCCGAAGCCGCAAGGATGCCGGCGGCGCCCACCGGCGACAGGCCAAGCTTCGACGCCACCTTCTCGATCGGCCGCGACAGGAAGCGCTTGATCAGGTAGACCATCGGGAACGCACCGCAGAGCATGATGCCGACGTAGCCGGCGATCTCCAGGGCGCGGAACTGGTCAGCCTTGTCAGCGATGATCGGCGCAAAACCCCAGCCACCGAACAGCGAGGTGAAGGCGCCGGTGAAGTACTCGACGATCGAGGCCACCAGCACCAGGGTCACCGCCGCATACATCAGTTGCCCAAGCTTGAGGAACAGGCTGACCATCAGGTTGGGGAAGTACCTCAGCGCCGCCGCCAGTGCCACGCAGAACAGGATCAGCGGCGACAGGTTGCGCAGCAGGGTCGGCAAGGTGAAGTGCAGCGCCTGGGTCGCCGCGCCTGCAGTGGCGATGTCCGGGCGCACGCCCAGGCCCATGGCCTGCATGCCCATGGCGATGAACACGATGCTGATCGGGATGCTCAGCAGCCCGGCCATGATGCCCAGGGCCATGTACTTGTGGTCGGCCTTGTTGAGCATGGCCAGGCCCACGGGGATGACGAAGATCACCGTCGAGCCGCACTGGAAGCCGGTGATCAGGCCGAGGATCCAGCCCTCCGGGCTGTGCGACAGAGCCTGGGCCAGCTGATAGCCGCCCAGGTCCGAGGCGATGAAGATCGGCCCGGCGATGCCGGCGTCGGCGCCCATGGCCAGGAACAGCGGGCCGATGACCTGGCTGATGAAGCTGGAGATGAACGGGATGGCGGCCATGATCCCGGCCACCGGGATGAAGATCGGGCCGATGCTGTGCAGGCCGGCGGTGAATTCCTTGGCCAGCTCGGATTCTGCGTTGACGATCGAGGCGATCGCGCCGATCACCGCGCACACCATGATCACGTAGATGACGTAAGTGCCTATGTTTTCCATCTGCTGCCTCTGTCTTGTTGGAATTGGCTTGGGGGCAGAATTGAAAGGTGCTGCTGTTCTTGTTGTGGTGGCCGGCAGCGCGCCGCCGGCCGGGTATCACATGGCGGTGTAGGCGTTGTCGACGAACAGGTGCGAGCCGCTGACGAAGCTCGACTCGTCGCTGGCCAGGAACAGCGCCGCATTGGCCACCTCGCTCGGGTCGCACAGGCGCCCCTGCATGGTCTTGATCGCCTCGTCGGACGCATCCACGCCGTAGCCGCGCAGCAGGTCGAGCTCGCGGCGGCCATGGGCGGTACCGATGAAGCCCGGGCAAATGGCGTTGCTGCGGATATTCTGGTCGCGGTACTCCACGGCCAGAGCGCGGGCGAACATATGGCAGGCGCCCTTGGTGGTGCAATACAGCACCTCCATCGGCGTGCCGACAACGGCGGAAATCGACGAGGTGCAGATCACGCTGCCGCCGCCGGCGGCGAGCATGCCCGGCAGCACCGCCTTGGTGACCAGGAACATGCTTTTCACGTTCACGTTCATCAACCGGTCCCACTCCGCTTCGCTGGTTTCCAGGAACGGGCCGGCGGCGATGATGCCGGCGTGGTTCATCAGCACGGTGATCGGGCCGAAGTGCGCCTGGGCCTGGGTGACTGCGCGGTGCACCTGGTCGGCCTGGGACACGTCGGCGGCAACGAACAACGCCTGGCCGCCACCTTCATTGATGCGCGCGGCCACGGCTTCGCCCTGGCTGGTGGGCAAGTCGAGGATCACCACCTTGGCGCCCTCGGCGGCGAACAGCTCCGACGCGGCCAGGCCACAACCGCCTGCGCCGCCGGTAATCAGTGCCACCTTGCCTTTCAATCGATCCATGGGTGTGTTCCTCGGTTGTTGTGGTTGTGAGGTCAAACTAGAGCCGAGGGGGAGCGCGGTAAATATACCCAGGGGTATAGCCGCTGGTCGCTGTGGCCGAACCAACTGCCGCGCGCGGGCCTCCACCGGGCAATACCATCGCCGGAGGTAGAACGGATGAAACCGCTGCTGAGGATCGCCTGTGCCACCGCCCTGTGCTGCGCCCTCCCCGCCTGGGCTTGCACACCGGAAGAAGCTGCACAGAAACGGGAGGAGCTGGCTGGGCTGGTCAGCCAGTTGACCGAGCAGAACCCGCAGAAGGCCAAGGAGATCAATGATGAGCTTCAGGGGATGGAGCTGGGGACGGCGAGCAAGGATTTGCCGGATAAGTGTCAGTTGATCGACAAAAGGATCAAGGAGTTGAAGGAAGCGGGGAAGAAGGCGGAGTAAGGTGCCGGCATCGAGCTTCAACTATGTCGATAATTGGGAAGTCGACCATGCCTGCTATCTACTACCGTCACACTGGATATTCTCGTCAAATTAAAAACGCCATGTACCCTAATCGGAACATGGCGCAGATAAACCATCGCGCGCTCAGGGATGGACTATTTCACTCTGAGCGCTCAACCGAATATACAGTGAACTTATTTCTATCTTTCTCGACATGTAATCTCTTGCACTGCGGGCAGCGATAGACGGTCAACGAGTTTTTGTCAAGAGACTCATAGAATGAGCCTGCGGAAACAACCTGGGATTCCATTTTCTCACCCAGCTCCTCAACAATCGTCTCTGGCACCAACATGAGCTCATATTCGGCCCATCCACGCGACAGATTCATGACATAGCCACATCTACATACGTACTTGGGCATTTTCACCCCTCACCGGCAGGACGATCTAACCTTCAAATCGCTTCATCGCAGCAATAACCATATGAGCAGCCAAGACCAAAAGCTAATGCGAATAAAACAACACCGGCGCAATTCCGGTGCAGGGTGCATCCGTCGAGACCGTCGAGGAGTCGGCAGCGCCATCAATTGCTTTCGCCCCAACTAAACTTTAAGAAAAATAGAAAAATCCGGACCAAGTTCATTTCTTAAGCTTTCAGCCAGCCGCTCTCCCTCCTGTTTGAATTCGCGCTCTAACTCTTCACTTTTAAACTTGGAGTTTGGTGGATAATCAACATCTAACGTTTCATTGTATAAAGCGGCCCACCTTAACAGACGAACCTGAAGCGCCTCAGAGATAGGAAGCTCGCAAGGATCTATATCACCATACTCATCAGGGGACATATGCCAAAGCGGATAACACTGATAATCAGCCATCAACTTTATATTTTTCACTTAACGCTACCCCTTAGATTTGCGCCGACGACAAAGCCGTTATTACTGATAGTCACAGCAATTCGCTGCAACTTACCATTAATAGCTAACTCATAAATTGGGCGACCAACTCCAGAGCCTTGATAACCAACGAGCTTACCCTCAGAAACGGCCCTCATTACCACACCCGGAATCTGAGCCTCAGACACGCCTATCTGAGCGAATTGGCTACCATGTTCCTCAATAATGTGTGCAACCCGGCTTTTGAGTTCCCAGTCTCTAGGAATACAACTTTTCCGCTAGGATTGCGAGTCGTTGCAATGACATTCTCTGGGGTAAATTTCACACCATTAGCAGCTAACTCATCAAGCAAAGATGTGTTCAGCGTGCCTGTTGCAGCGGCCTCCTTAACAGGATGGCTGTACGGCATGCCAGCCTCAGCATCCGCCGAGACCGTCGAGACCGTCGAGACCGTCGAGACCGTCGAGACCGTCGAGACCGTCGAGGAGTATGGCGCCTTTCCTGCACCCGCCCCTTTTACACCTTTAAAAAAGCAAAACTAAAGAGCCCCAGCTAGGTTTTACGCAAGGTCCACCATCGACAACTCAAATCAGGTTCAAATGCAATCCTAGCCTCTGAAATTGAATCGCAAATATCAAAGACAACACGAATTCCCGCCTCGGAACCATCTCGCACCACCTCGATAGATTTAACGCTTTCCGACGAGAAAACTGCTAATTCCTGCATGGCGAGTCTCAGTACAACCTGAAACGACTTCATAACCACACTAAAAGAAAAATCTAATTCAAGATCACCACTTCTTGACTTCATTACATAACGGCACAAGGCCAAGCTTGGATCGACCTCAATAGGTTCAATACCAAACTCCTGCAAAAAATCGTTTTCGCTCGGAAACTCCATTACTGCGCCCTCAGTGAAGCGGTATGACTGTACTTAGTTTGCGAATCCCATCATCAAGAACCTGGAACGTGGCCTGAAAGTTAACAGCCTTGCCCGACGGCCCCACGAAAAATGACTCTTTAACCTCGAATTTACCATACTGGTTGGAGAACGTGCTTACCACACTCCCTTCAGTTTTAGCCGAAAGCGCCAGGAGCGAACGCTGCCGTCCAACTATTGGGGGACGAATCGCTACATTAGTGCTCCCCCCCATCACAGCCATTCCTAATTAGAACGGGAAGCCTCGATCCTTGCCCAGAGTCAGCATTGAAGCATGCATTAGCATCGAACCCACCCGCAGAGCCAAGTTCGGGCAGCAACAAAACTTCATCTCTTGCAGACTTTAATCAATCATACTTCTCTCAAAAGACAACCCATCAAAATCTCTAACAGCATAAATACTTTCATACTGAAACGATAAAACGAAGCCAGACTCAATCTTCAATGACAGCTCCTGAAGAAATGATTTTATATCAGTCCAGCTTTCAGAAAGGTTGCTTCCTCGACAATGAAAGGCCCCTCTTAACCCGACTTTCCAGCTCATAGAGCACCCTTCAGCCACGATCTCCTCGGGGTGATCCAAACTACGAATTGAAAATTGGCAACCTGAATTCTTGAAGCTTGCGTCCAATCTAGCATTGCCTAAGCAGCAGCTCTCCCCTATAGACGACAGAGTACCAGCTATACTCTCAAGACTAGCTCCAGCTTGAATCTCAAGCGCCATCATTATACTCATCGCCCAGCCTCAATCACCTTAAACTGACCATCTTTCAGAAGATACAAACTCTTTAAACCTTCAACTGACCTGACACTCAATGCACTTTCTATCTGCTTGAAGGTCAACGGTGAATCTGCCAAATTCACTACAATATTCTGAGCCTGCTTCTCGACTTTTTCAGCAACAGTCATTAGCACTGAAATCGGGCTATTGGTTCTAGGAGAGAACACATCTGCAAACTCTCCATTTATCTTAAGGTCGGGGTTCGCTGCGTTTTTCTTTATATTTGGTAACTGCTCAATGTCATACCCAGCCTGAGCAAGCGATTTCGCAGCTTCGTTCTGCCGATCAATAGATCGAACCATCTCCGGACTCGCATTCTTGGGTGGAAGCTCAGGCTCCCCTTTCAAAGAACCGATCTTTGGCAAGCTACTAGTTCCTGCCTCGGCATCAGTCAACGCGCTAGTAGGATTAGGATTCTTTGGGACATCTGCCAACCCTTTTGCCCCACCGCTACCATCCGCAGCCACTCGCGCCGCACTTACCCGCTTCGTCAGCGACTCGGCGACCTGCCCAAGCTTAGCAGTATGGTTAACGGCAACGAAGGTCGAAACGAAGTCCGTTGCCCACTTCGCCTCTACCTCAGCCGCCTGCCCAGGGTCACCTTGCAGCCGGAAGAGCCGCGCCTGGACGTCGGCATCCTGCTTGGCCTGAAGGAACGCCTTGACCACATCCTGCGGATTGCTCGCCGATTTGATCAGCTCATGCAAGACGCCGGTGGTGGTACCTTCCGGGTTCGTCACCAGGCCTTCGCCCAACCCGTACAGGCCTTTGATCTGCTCCACCACGGAGTCGGCAACGCCCTTGCCGGCGCCCAGCAGCTGGGCATTGGGGTCGACCTTGCCGAAATTCAGGTTGCGGTTGTAGTAGTCCTCGTTTTCCTTGCCCGCCAGCAGGTACTCACCGTACATCTTCTCGTCGTTGAAGTAGCCGCTATGGTTGCTCGCATACCCCTTGAGCAATGCCAGCGTCTGTTCAGGGGTGTACTGCTTGTTGCCGCCCTCGACCACCGGAACGTCACCCGCCGCGTGCGTCACATCGTAGCCGGCAGCCATCGGTGTCAGTGCCTTGGCCAGGTAGTCCATGGTCACGGCGTCGATCACCAGGCCTTGCTTGGTCAGCACATCCTGCCACTGCTTGTCGGTGTAGTAGGCGAACGCCTGGGCCATGCGCCGCTCGGCTTCGGCGGGGCTGATGCCGGCCGCGTCGGCCAGTGCCTGCGCCTCCTTCTTGATCAGGCGCGTTTCCTCGGGGTGCGCCTGGCGGTTGTACTGATCGGCCATCTGGGCGATCCACGCCCCGCTGTTCACATCGCCACCGACCAAGCCAGCAGCCGCGGCGCCCACCAGCTGAGAGAACGCCTGGCGCAACGCTGGCTGGCTCTTGAAGGTCTGGTCGAGCACGTTGGCCATGGCCTGGTTGGCCCCGGCCGCAACTGCGCCAGTGGTGAAGTCACCACCGGTGGCAGCCGAGATCGCGCCACCGGTCAGGGCATGCAGGGCAATCCGGCCCTCGCCACCTTCGCGCCAGAAGGCCGCACCGCTGCTGTCCCCGAGGCCCTCGGCCTTGATCTGCTGCTCGTCGGCATAGCTGCCGACGTTATTGAAGGCCACCGCTGCAACGACGCTGCCGGCCTGCGACATCAGGCTCTGCATCAGGTTGTCGCCAAGGCTTCCGCCCTTGATGACGGTCTGCGTCACCCCCGAGGCAACGCTAGTGACACCGGCCTGCAGGCCGAAGCCTGCAATACCGTCGAGCGTGCCCAGGTTGAAGCCGTTGGTGTTCTTGAAGGCTGCGTCGGTGCCGCCGAAGTTGGGCGTGATGTAGTTGGCCGCTACCCCGGCCCCGACCATGGAAATCGCCGCGTTCTGCAGGCTGTCCTTGCTCAGGGTGTCCTTCAGCGCTGCACCCACGTTGCCTTTGTTGTTGACCACGCTGACGGCACCGGTACCCGCCAGCGAACCCAGGCCCGCCGACAGCGCCATGTTGCCCCAGCCTGCGGCAGCGAAGGTGCCGGCTGAGGAAATCCCACCGGCGGCCATGACCCCGCCGGTGCCCGCCGAGCCGGCACCGGCAAACGCCGTGCCGAGCGCCCCGCTGGCAGCGCCTGCGGTCAGCACCGAGACGATGATGATGATCGCCAGCATGGCGCCCTGACCAAGCCCGGAGTGGCTGTACTTGTAGCTGTCGTGCAGCTCCTTGACCCGGTGCCAGTCGACATCGCCGCGCTTCTCGGCCTCCTTGAGCCAGGCCAGGTCAGGGTCGGCCTGCACCATCGCATCGATGGTCTGGCTGACGGAACGCTGGTCGATGTTCTTCAGGTCGACCTGCACGCCATCGGCGGCCTTGAGGACCAATTCGCCCTTGGCCACCAGCTGGCTCTGGCGCAGGCTCTCGTCCGTGCTGCCCTTGCCCTTGGCACTGGTCCAGGCCAGGCTGTTGCTGCTCTTGGCGTGGTTCTCCTGGTGCAGGTCCTTGACCCCCTCGAAGGTCAGGGTGCCGGTACTGTCGAGGGTCAGGTCATTGCCACTCTCGAGCCTGGCCGCCTGGTAGCGCTGGTCGCCACCGCTTTCCAGGGTGAGATCGCCGCCGCTGGTGATCTGGCTGCCGACATGACGCACGTCGGTCACCTCGTCATGGCGGGTCTTCTTCTTGCCCCAGCTGCCCTTGCTCTTCTTGTCGTACAGCGAATAGTCGCTGTCGGTCTCGGCCAGCAATTCGATGTTGCCGCCGGCGTAGAGGTAGGCTTCGTCGCCGGCGCTGACTTTGCTGGACACCAGCGTCAGGTCCTCGCCGGTGGTCAGCGTCACATTACCGCCAGCGGTCAATTGGGTACCGACCTGGCTGACGTGATCCTCCTGGACGGTCACCTTCTTGGTCTTGGAGTAGAAGTGGTCCTCGTTCGCGGCGGAGGCCAGGGTCATGCTGCCTAGCGCATCGACGGCGATATTGCGCTTGGCCTCGATATCGCTGGCGATGGCGCTGAAGTCACGACCGGCCTGCAAGCTGATATCGCGCCCGGCATCGAGCTGCGACTCGGACTGGCGGACGGTGCCAGTGAGCTGGCGACCGTTCTTTTCCATATGGTTGGACTGCTCGGTGGCGCTGAGCAGCAAGTCGCGCCCGCTGCTGGCGAGCAGGTCGCGGCCGGCCTGCAGGGCCGATCCGCTGTTGAGCAGATCACGGCCAGCGCTGATCAGCAGGTCGTTGCCGGCCTCGATACGCGCGCCACTGTCCAGGTAGTCAAGCTGTTGCTGATAGGCGCCATAGTCGAGCGCAACACGGCTGCTGTCGCGCTGGTTGATCAGGTCACCGCCGAGCGTCGTCAGCTTGACGTCGCCACGGCCACTGATGATGCCGCCAGCGCTGTTGACCAGGTTGTTGCCAGCCAGCAGGTCCAGACGCCCGCCGGCCTCGATCAGCCCGGCATTGCTCAGGTCGTTGCCCGTCGTCGCGGTCAGGTCGCGAGTAGCACGCAAGGTGCCGACGTTTTTCAAGTCCTCGCCGGCAACCAGTTCCACGTCCTGGCCGGCGATCAACGCACCATCGGGGGCCAGGCGGTTGTTGGCATGGGCCAGGTACAGCACCGGCACCAGCACCTTCTCGCCATTCACCTCATGCTCTTCGAGCCAGACGATATCGTGGGTCAACGCCGTCACCTGGGCCTCCGTCAGGCCGACGCCCACGCTCAGGTTGAGCTCGTTCTTGCTGAGGATGGCGTTGTCCATCAGGTGCTTGTACAGCTCTTCACCCGAGGTCTGGCCATCGATGAACTGCTGGCCGGTACGAGCTACCACCGCCTGCTGGATCAGGCGCTGCTCATACAGGCCATCGCCCAGGCGTTTCCAGCTGTTATCCGGGTCGTAGCCCAGGTTATCCAGCAGGTAGTCGGAGCTCATGAACTGCTTGAGGTCGGTGAGCACCGGGTTGGTTTCGATCAGGTACTTCTGGGGTTTGCTGACGTACTGGCTGGCCGGGAAGCGGGTGACGCCGGGAATCTCGATGCCTGGGTCGCTACCGGTATTCGCCTGCCGCTGCGGCAGCGTGAAATCGTCCGAGGCATCTGCCGGTGCGTACACCCCCAGCGCGCTGGCGCGGCCGCCGACGGCCCCACCCTGGTGGGCGACATCGGCGATGTGGCTGTCTGCCGAGCTGTAGGCGCCAGCATTCGCCGCCTGCAATTCACCCGGGGTCGAGCCGGGTGCGCTGCCCTGGCGGCTCTGAGTGGCGACACTGCCCGTGCCCAGGGCCCATTGCTGGCCCGACACGCTCGCGTCATTACCGCCCTGCCCGCTCAGACGGAACAGGCCGTTCTGCCCTGCGGGCAGGCTGAAGCCAGGCAACAGGGTCGGGTCGACCTGCTGGCGGGCCAGGTCTGGTGGCAATTGCGCATTCAGATGCACGACAATCGGCTGGGTGACGCTGTTGACGTGAGTGTCGAAGGAGCGGTTGCTCAGGCCCGACGCTGCCTGCTGCACCACCACATTGCTGATGTCACCGGTCGCACTGAGCTTCGCCGCGCCACCTGCCTGGATGATCGCAGGGGCGATGAACTGCCCATCGGCCTGGACGGTGAGCGGCTCGTCGATGCCGCGGAAAAGCGCCGGGTCGAACTTCGCCACCAGCTCTGCGAACGCTTCCTGATCGAACGGCCCCGTGCTCGGGTGCGCCCGATCGTAGGCCTTCACGTCATTGATCCGTTGATAGAAAATCGATTGGGCGATCTTCACGTCCTTGCCGATCTGCTTGCTCACGGTGCCCGACTCGGAGCGCTCACCCTGGTTAGTGATGTTGCCTGCCGTGATGGCCAGGTCATTGCCAGCCGAAATGACGCTGCGGGAGTTGAGGAACGTCGAGGCATCGGCCGTGAAGTCATGCCCGGCCACCAGGGTCGCCGACGGCGAGTCCTCATGGACGACCGTCTCCACGGTCTTGTAGATGTATGCCGGCCCGCGTACCCAACCACCATCGCCACAGTGCTGGACACAGCGGATGGTGATGTAGCCGCCGGTGACGGACTGGGTCGCGCTGAACTTGTTGCGCTCGTTGACGAAACGAGCGGCCTGCACATCGATGTCGCCGGCCGCTTCGATGCTGCCGGAACTGTTGAGCAGCGAAGCCGCCGAACTGCCCGCAGCGGCACCGGTAACCAGCAAGTTGCCCAGGCTGTAGACGTCCGCGTAGCGGTTGGTGAAATCGGCGGTGCGAACCGTCATGTCCCGACCGCTGAACAGGAAGCCTCGGCTGCCATCGTCCGCCTGGTCGTTGAGCACCGTGCCGGCACTGAGCACCAGGTCGCGCGACGCAGCCAGGGCGCCGTCGTTGACGATGCCAGCTGCGCGCACGGTCAGGTCGGTGGCGGCGGACAGGCTGCCGTGGTTGGTCAGTTGCCCATTGATGTCGACCCCAATGGTGCTGCCGCCCGCGATACTGGCGGCATTGCCCAAGGTCATCTGCGCGGCGGCCAGGTTCATGGCGCCAAGGCCGGTCAGCCGGCCATTGCCGGAGTAGCTCCCGCCCAACGTCAGGCTCAGCGTGCCGTCACTGGAAATCACACCATCGTTGTGCCAGTCGC
This sequence comes from Pseudomonas sp. NPDC089401, assembly GCF_044749485.1. Taxonomy (NCBI): domain Bacteria; kingdom Pseudomonadati; phylum Pseudomonadota; class Gammaproteobacteria; order Pseudomonadales; family Pseudomonadaceae; genus Pseudomonas; species Pseudomonas sp. NPDC089401. The sequence continues at coordinate 112,913 of NZ_JBIVIA010000006.1, forward strand.
CACCGCGAGCGATCAGCGCGTTGGTCGCCAGCAACTGGCCGCTGGCGGTCTGGGTGAAGTTGCCGACGTTGAGCTGCAGCGTACCGGCCTGCAGCACGCTGCTGTTGGTCCAGCTGTCAGCGTCCAGGGTCAGGGTGCCACGGGTGGACATTCGCCCGCCCGCCGCCATCACCTGCTGGCTGCTGACACCGAAGTTGCCGCTGCCGACGTGCAGCAGCGTACCGTCGGTGTTGAGCAGGTTGCCGACAGTCAACTCCAGGTCGGTGTTGGCGGTTTCCAGTGCACCGTTGCGATTGTCCAGCAGCCCGCCGATCTGGAAGCCGGTCTTGCCGGCAGTGCCCAAGGCACGAATCTGACCTTCCCGGTTATCCAGAGCCGTTGCGCCAACATCAAGCGTGCTGGCGCTTTCGATGATGCCGCTACGGTTGTCCAGCGCGCCTGTGAGCGCCAGTTCGATACGCTGACCGACCATCTCGCCACGGGCATCGCCGCCATTGAGCAGGCTGCTGCCAGTCACCTTCAGCAGGCCGTCGGCCGATACACCGCCGTCGCGGTTGTCGAGCTGACCGGTGCGGATCAAGGCATCGCCCGTCAGCGCAGCGATACGCCCGCCGCGGTTGTCGAGGCTGGCGCTCTGCAGGTCCAGGCTCAGGGCCTGGAGAATGCCGCGCTGGCCGGCCGCGTCGCTGCCGTTGCGCAGCACGCCGGTGGTGCGCATGGCCAGGGAGCGTTTGAGGCTGGCCAGGGTGCCGCCACGGTTGTCGACGTTGGCCGCGCCGAGGTCGAGGGTGCCGTCCTGGGCGATCAGCTTGCCGCCCTGGTTATCGAGGTCGCCCACACTTTGCACATTCAGTGCGCCACTGGCCTGCACGCTGCCCTTGCTGTTGGCGAGGCTCGCCGCTTGCAGGTTCACGTCGCCTTGCTGGCTGTAGATCAGGCCATCGGCCGCGTTGTTCACCGCCCCGCTGCTGGTGAGCGTGAGCAGGCCGCTGGCGGCGAGGGTGCCGCGCTGGCTGTTGTCGACGCTTTCGGCCAGCAGCTTGAACAGGCCCTGGCTGACGATCTCGCCGCCCTGGTTGTCGACCTGTTTGGCACGCTGGATCAACAGTGCCTTGCCGCTGGCCAGCTTGCCCTGGCGGTTGATCAGCTCACCCAGCAGGTCGAGGGTGAGTTCGCCCTGGGCGATGAAGCTGCCGGTGCTGTTGTCCAGGCGCGAAGCGTTCAGGTTCAGCGCTTGCTGGGCGGCCACGCGTGCGCTGCGGTTGTCGAGGGCCTGGGCATCGATGTCGAGCTGCCCACCCGCATCGATCAGGCCACCGTCCTGGTTGTCCAGCGCGCCGGTGATCGCCAGGTGTTGCGCACCGGCGCTGGACAGCACGCCGTTGGCGCTGTTGTCGAGGCTGGCGGCGCTGACGTCCAGCCGCTGCTGGGCGACCAGGGCGCCACCTTCGCTGTTGCGCAGGGCGCCGGCAATGCTGGCCTGCACTCCCCCCGCGCGGCTCGACAAGGTGCCTTGCTGGCGGTTGTCGAGGCTCTGGCCGCTGACCGTCAGCCCCTGCCAAGCGGAAATCAGCCCGCCCTGGTTGTCGATTGCACCACTGGCAAGCGCCAGCGTCTGCTCACTGATCAGCTTGCCTTGGCGGTTGTCCACGGCACTGGCATCGAGTTGCAGTGCCTGGGCGGTGGACAGCTCACCTTGCTGGTTGATCAGCGTGCCTAGCTGGTTGAGGGTCAACTGCCCGGCCGTGGTGATCAGGCCACCGCTGTTGTCGAGGTCTCCGCCGCCAAGCGCCAGGGCAATCGTGCTGCCCAGCAGCTTGCCGTCGCGGTTGTCGAGGCCCTGGCTGGTGACGGCCAGCGCATCGCGGGCCTCGATCAGGCCGCGGTTGGTCAGCAGGCCGCCGACATTCAATTGCAGGCCGCCCTGGCTGCTCAGGGTACCGCCGCTGTTGTCCAACTGCCCGGCATGGACTTCCAGCGCCTGGGCACCGATCAGGCCCTTGAGGTTATCCAGCCGCTGGTTGACCCGCAGCATCAGGCCCTGGTTGCTGAGCAGGCGGCCGTTGCTGTTGTCCAGTTGCTCGGCATCCAGGCTGAAGGCCTGGGCGCTGGAGATCTCGCCGCCCTGGTTGGCCACGCCGTTCAGGTTGGCCAGCACCAGCAACGGGGCGTTGATCAGGCCGCCGCGGTTGTCCAGCTGGCCATGGTCGAGGTCCAGGTGCATCGAGGTGTCGCTGAACAGCTTGCCGCCCTGCTGGTCGAGGCCGGTCACCGTCGCGGTGAGCGCTTCGCGGCTGCCGATGCGGCCACCGTCGCGGTTGTCCAACTGGCCGGCATGCAGGTCGAGGGTGCGGTTGCTGCTGATGCTGCCCTGGCGGCTGTTGTCGAGGTGGCCGGTGTTGATGCCCAGCGTGCCCTTGCTGGAGACGACGCCCTTGTCGGTGTTGGCGAGACTGGCGCTGGCCAGCACGATGTCAGCGTCGCTGAGCAGTTCGCCGCCGTTGTTCAGCAGGTCGCCCTGGCTGGTCAGCTGAAGCTGGCCGGCGCTGCTCAGCTGGCCGCTGCTGTTGTCCACGCGTTGCGCCATCAGGGCTAGCTGGCCCTCGGCACTGACCACGCCGAGGCGGTTGAGCGCTTCACCGGTCAGGATCAGGGTCATGTCCTGCTGGCTGGTCAGGCGCCCGCCAGCGTTATCCAGCGTCGCGCCGTTCAGCACCAGGTCGCCCTCGGCCTCGATGGCGCCCTGGTTGCGGTTGAGCAGTTGCTGCAGGGCCAGGGTCAGACCGCTGCCGGCGACCAGCAGGCCGCCGTCGCTGTTGTCGAGCAAGGTGCCGCCGATGTCGACGCTTGCCTTGCCGGTGATTTCGCCGCCGCGGTTGTCGACCTGGTCGACGTCGAGGGTCAGCGCGCCATTGCTGCCCAACAGGCCCGCAGCGCGGTTGTCCAGTTGGGCGCCGTTGACCTGCAACTGGTCCAGGCCGATCAGCGTGCCCGCCGTGTTCACCAGCGACTCGGCATCGATCTCCAACGGCCCTTTGCTCGACACCTGGCCTTGGCTGTTGTCCACAACCTTGGCGCTGAAGTGGCCGGCAGCATCGGCGACCAGCGTGCCCTGGCGGTTGTCCAGGCGCCCGTCGATGGCCAGGGCCAGGTTGCCACGGCTGCTGACCACGCCGCCCTGGTTGTCCAGGCTGGCGGCGTGCAGGTCCAGGCCGTTGGCCGATACCAGGCCCTTGGCGTTGGCCAGGGCCTGGGCGATGCGCACGGTCAGGCCTGCGTCGCTGAGCAGCTGGCCCTGGCGGTTGTCCAGCGTGGTGGCGGCCAGGCTGAAGGCCTGTGGGCTGGCGAGCACGCCGTGCTGGTTGTCGACGCTGCCGAGGTTGTTCAACACCAGCAGCGGCGCCTTGACCAGGCCATGGTTGAGCAGCGCGCCCTGGCCCAGGTCGAGGGTGATCGATGTGTTGCTCAGCAGGCGCCCGGCCTGCTGGTCGAAACCGCTGGCAGTGAGCGACAAGGCACCGACGCTGTCGATACGGCTGTCACTGCCGGCATTGCTGACCTGCCCGGCCTTGACGGTCAGGCGGTCGTTGCTGACCACATGGCCGCTGTCACGGTTGTCCAGCGCGCCCGTGGCGAGGTCGAGCGCGCCCTGGGCACCGAGCTCGCCGCCGCGGTTGTCGAGGCTGGCGCTGCGCAGGTCGAGGGTGCCGTCGGCGGTGATCGAGCCACGCTGGTTGTCGAGCGCACCCGTGGTCGCCAGGGTCAGTGCAGCGGCGCTGGTCAGGGTGGCGTCGCTGTTGTCGAGGCTGGCTGCGCTGATGGCGAGGTTGCCCTCGGTGGTGATCAGCCCCTGGCCGTTGTCCAGTGCCTGGCCCAGTTGCAGGCGCGTCCCCTGCACCCCGGACAGGCGCCCGTTGCGGTTGTCCAGCGTCTGACCGTCGAGGGTCAACTGGCGGGTGGCGCGCAGCAGGCCCTGGGCCTGGTTGATTACCTGCCCGACAGTCAGCGCCAGGTCGGTACCGGCCAGCACCTGGCCGCCGCTGTTGTCCAACTGCTGGCCTTCGATGCCGATCGCCTGGGCCGCCGACAGCTCGCCGCCGCGGTTGTCGATAGTGCCTACCGTGAGATGCAGGCCTTGCCCTGCGCCCACCACGCCGCCCTGCTGGTTCACCAGCGCGCTGCCGAGCAGGCCCAGCTGGCCATTGGCGGACAGTTTGCCGCCCAGTTGCTCGATGCGGGTGATGCGCCCGTCGAGGTTGCCGCCACTGGTCAGGCTGCCGCCGCTGTTGTCCAGGTGCTCGGCCTGCAAGTACAGGTCACCCTGGGCGCCGAACACGCCCAGGCGGTTGAGCAGCTCGGTGCCGCTGTAGCGAACCAGGGCCTGGCCGCTGACCAGGCCCTGGTCGCGGTTGTCGAAACGGTCGACGGTGATCGTCAGCGCGTCGGCAGCATTGATCCGGCCGCCGCGGTTGTCCCATTGCTGGCCTTTGAGGGTCAGCAGCGCCTTGCCCACCAGGCGTCCACCACGGTTGTCCAGCTGGCCGGCGTCGATCTCGCTGGCGCCGTTGCCGCTGAGCAGGCCGTTGTCCTGGTTGTCGAGCAGCCCGCTCACCTTGGCCGTCAGCGCGCCGTCGGCGAGCAGCTTGCCTTGCTCACGGTTGTCGAGGCTGGCGGCGCTCACCGCCAGTGCCTGGCCAGAGGCCACGACGCCATTGCGGTTGTCCAGGGCCTGGGTGAGGTTCACCGCCAGCGCCTGGTTGCTGCTGACGGTGCCCTTGCGGTTATCGAGGCCGGCGGCGTGCAACTGGCTGTCGCCGGTGCTGGAAATCTCGCCCTGCCGGTTGTCGATAGCGGCGCCGGTGACCAGCACCAGGCCTGCGTCGCTGGTCACCACGCCGCGCTGGTTGTTCAGCGTCAGGGCATGGATGTCCAACCCGTCGCCGGAGACCAGGCCATCGAGGTTGTCGAGCACCTGGTCGAGGCGCACGGTCAGCGCGGCATCGCTGTAAAGCTGGCCATTGCTGTTGTCGAGGTTGCTGCCCGACAGGCCCAGGGCAGCCTGACTGGCAATCCGGCCGGCGCGGTTGTCCACGGCAGCGGCATTGGCGGCGACATCACGCCCGGCACTGATGCTGCCACCCTGGTTGTCCAGGCGGGCCCCGGCGTTCAGCGTCATGTCGCGGCTGGCGATCAGCTTCTGGTTGCGGTTGTCCAGCGAGCCGGCAGTGATGCGCAGGTCAGCGTCGGCAACACGGCTGCCATCGGTCGCGATACCCGCCTGGATACCGCCCAGGTTGCTCAGTTGCCCACCGGCGCTCAGTTGCACCTGGCCCGCAGCGGTCAACCCCTGGCGGTTGACCAGTTCGCCCTGGCTGCTCATCTGCAATTGCTGCGCGGCATGCACCGGGCCCTGCGCATCGATGGCCTGGGCCTGGACCTGCACATTGCCACTGGCGCTGGCCTGGGCCATGCGCAGCTGGCCATTGGCATCGAGCTGGATATCACCGCCGCTGGCGATCATCTGGCCATCGAGGCGCACACCCACGCCGGCCTCGGTGCCCACCAGTTTCACCGCACCGGCATACATGCCGCCGAGGGCGCTGGAGTCGATCGCCAGCGCCGGCTTGGCACTGCCATCATCGGCCCGCGCGGTGGCGGCCAGGGTGCGTGCGTCGACATCGTTGCGCCCGGCGACGATCGCCAGGTTGCGCGCCTGGATCTCGGCGTTGATCCTGGCACTGCGGGCGATCAGCTCGAAGCTGTCGACGTTGCCGGCGTTGACCCCGGCGCCTTCGATGGCGATCTGGCCCTGGTCGACCCGGTATCCTGTGAGCTGGCCGTTGTCGATCACCGGCGTGCCGGTGCTGAGGGTGGCCCGCGGGGTGTTGATGAAGCCGCAGCCATCACAGGTGATGCCATGCGGGTTGGCAACGATCACGTGGGCGCCCTGCCCGGCCACCTCGGTGTAACCGCGCAGCTGGCTGGCATTGGCGCCGTTGACTTCGTTGAGGATGATCTGCGCAGCCTTGCCCTGCAGGTTGGCGTTGCCGAGGATGATCCCGCCCAGCTGCGTGGACCCGGTGCGGTCGGTGACGTTGTTGAGGATCAGTCCCTGCTGGCCGACGTTGTAGTCGCTGAACTGGTTGTGCGACAGGCCGCTGCCGTTGGGCGTGGCGATGTTGACGATGGGCACGCCGTTGCCCGCCTGCCCCAGGCTGGTGCCTGCCCCACTGACCGCGATGCCTTCGGCCTGCGCCCACAGGGGCTGCCAGAACATGACGTTGGCCAGCAGCAGCGCCAGGGCACGTTTGGGCAGGCCGCAGAAATGCTCACGCGGCTGAATGCGGGCCGAGCGTTGGCGGGCCAGGAAGGCGAACAGGCGAACGTCCATGTCAGGTCTCGTCAATCAGGGGGGCTTAGATGAAGAAGTCCAGGCGGAAGTAAACCGGGCGTTCCTTTTCGGTCAGCACGCCGGGGCGTTCCAGGCTGTGGGCGAAGGTCACGCTGGCGGCCAGGTGCTGGCCCCGTGCGAACAGCTCCAGCGAATGGCTGCTGGCTCGGCCGTGGTACTCGCCGTTGTAGCGGTCGTTGCGGATAACGCCGAGGTCGTAGCCCAGGCCCAGGCCATACTCGGCCACCAGCGGTTGCAAGGCCGGCCAGGTCACCGGGCGGGTCCAGCGCAGGTCGTTGCGCCAGTAGCCGCCGCTGTCGCCGGACAACGACTGGTCCTTCAGGCCGCGCACCGACGACAGCCCGCCGAGGCTGATGCGCTGCGGGCTGAACAGTACGTCCTCGCTGCGCTGGCCGGTGGCCAGGCTGCTGAAGCTCAGGCGCTCGCCGAACAGCTCGAAGCCCTGCACATAGCTGAGCGTGGCGCTGTACTTGCGGTAGCGCGCCACCGGCTCGCCCGGGGCCGGGTCGCCGTTGGCCTGGGCATCGAAGGCACCGATGCCGTCCTGCATGCCCAGGTTGAGGTTGACGAAGGCATTGCCCAGGCGCCGGCCATGGTTGATGCCGAACTGGGCCTCGCTCAGGCGGTTGCTGCTGGCCGCCAGGCGCGTGTCCTCGATGTAGTTGTTGGTACGCAGGTGGGCGACGCCGGCGCTGAGGGAGGTCTTGCTGGTGGCATCGCGGTGCACCACGCGCTCGGCGCGCAACTGGTGGCTCTGGCTGTCGCCGGTCTGCTTGAAGTCGAAGCCGCTGACCTGGGCCTTGGCGCGGTATTCGCTCTCGCTGTAGCTGTAGCTGAAGTTCCACCAGCCCCAGGGCACGCTGTAGGCCAGCACACCGTTGCTGGAGCCGATGGTGTGGTCACTGACCACGTCGTGGCCGCCACGCAGGATCAGCTGGTCGGCCAGGCCCAGCGGGCTGTCCCATTCCAGGCCGACATTGGCCGTCTGCTCGCCGGTGCTGCGCTGGCCTTCGTTGTTGCGCGACAGCGAGGCGCGCCAGGGCTTTTGCGAGGTATTGCGCACCAGCACCTCGCTGCCGCCGACCGCCTTGCCCGGGGTCAGCTCCATCTGCGCCTTGTTCGACGGCAGGCGGTTGAGCTGGTCGACCATCTGTTCGATTTGCCGCAGGTTCAGGCGCTGGCCGACATCACCGGGGAAGGCCATGGCCAGCTCGCGCTCGCTCAGGCCGCTGCCCTGATCGGGACGCAGCCCCTCCAGGCGCCCCTCCACCACCTGCACCTGCAAGTGGCCCGAGGACAGGTCCTGCTGTGGCAGGTAGGCGCGGCTGGTCACCAGGCCACGGCCGAGGTAGTGCTCGGTGATGGCCTTGAGCACGGCGTTGAGTTGGGGAACGCCCAGGCACTGGTCGATGAACGGCTTGAGCAGGGCATCGCGATCGGCGGCGGACAGGCTGTCGGCGCCCTTGAGCTCGATGGTGTGGATGGTGAAGCAGCGGGCGTCGGGCGCAGGTGGCTGCGCGGAGGGGAGCGCGGATTTGCCCGGCAAGGTGCGCAGCTCTTCCAGGCGGCGCTGCTGCTCCTGGAGCAGGCGGTCCTGGCGGTCGCGAATCAGGTCCTGATCACCGGGCGAGGCCGCGAGGGCGGTAGTGCCGGTAAAAGCCAACAGCAAGATGAACAGCGCTTTGCGAGGCGCCAGATGAACATGCGCCCGCATACCCACTCCCTGTAAAAATTCAGGGGGTGATACTATTGTGCCATCATTATCGCGTCAAATTTTTAACGCCAAAAATCGCCAAATAACCGACGAGCGGATCGCAATCCAGTCAATCATTATTCACCCGCACAACACATCCTCATTCGCCGCGGACTGGCTACCGGTACGGCAATCAAGTTCAAGCGTGTTGCAAGTGACGGGATGGACGTTGACCATCCGAAGGCTCTGCCAGAGAACGCCGACAGCGAGATGAGAAGCGCCTGCTGGCCCTGTAGGAGCGGCCTTGTGTCGCGAAAGGGCCGCAAAGCGGCCCCCGAATTGATGCATCAACGCTAATATCGCGGGGCTGCCATGCAGCCCTTTCGCGACACAAGGCCGCTCCTACAGGAGGAAGCGCATCGGCCTTATTCGGCCGCCGGCTTGCGCTTCTTCAGCGGCGCCAGGCCATCAGCGCTGGCCAGCGGTGCATTCGGCCGTGGCTTGGCGGTCGGCTTGCGCTTGGCCGCAGCCTTCTTCTCGCCGGTCTTCTTGTCGACCTTCTTCTTCTTGGCGCCCACCGCCTTGCCCGAGGCCTTGACCTTCTTCGGACCGTTGTAGGTGCCCTTCACTTCCTTGATCACCCGGCGCTCGAACTGCTGCTTGAGGTAGCGCTCGATGCTGGACATCAGGTTCCAGTCATTGTGGGTGATCAGCGAGATCGCCAGGCCTTCGCCGCCGGCACGGCCGGTACGGCCGACGCGGTGCACGTATTCGTCGCCGCTGCGCGGCATGTCGAAGTTGATCACCAGGTCCAGGCCGTCGATGTCCAGGCCGCGGGCCGCCACGTCGGTGGCCACCAGCACCTTGGAGCTGCCCTGCTTGAAGCGCTCGATGGCCAGCTTGCGGTCCTTCTGGTCCTTCTCGCCGTGCAGCACGAAGGCCTTCACGTCCTTGGCCACCAGGTGGCCGTAGATGCGGTCGGCCAGGGCGCGGGTGTTGGTGAAGATGATCGCCTTGTCGAAGGTCTCGTTGGCCAGCAGCCACTGCACGATGGCTTCCTTGTGCTGGTCGTGGTCGGCGGTGATGATCTGCTGGCGGGTACCTTCGGCCAGCTGCGAGACACTGTTGAGCATCAGGTGCTCAGGGTCTTTCAGGACCTTGCCGATGATGTCGCGCAGGGCCGCGCCGCCGGTGGTGGCGGAGAACAGCAGGGTCTGCTCGCGGTTCTCGCACTCCTTGCACAGGCGCTCCATGTCTTCGGCGAAGCCCATGTCGAGCATGCGGTCGGCTTCGTCGAGGATCATCACCTGCACGTGGGACAGGTCGAGGTTGCCGGCATTGAGGTGCTCGAGCAGGCGGCCCGGGGTGCCGATCAGCACGTCCGGCACCTTGCGCAGCATGGCGGCCTGTTCCTTGAAGTCTTCACCACCGGTGACCAGGCCGGCCTTGATGTAGGTGAACTGCGAGAACAGCTGCACTTGCTTGAGGGTCTGCTGGGCCAGCTCGCGGGTCGGCAGCAGGATCAGCGAGCGGATTTCGACGCGCCCGCCTTTGAGGTCGACCAGGCGGTTGAGCAGCGGCAGGACGAAGGCCGCGGTCTTGCCGCTGCCGGTCTGCGCGGTCACACGCAGGTCGCGCCCTTGCAGGGCCAGGGGGATGGCCGCGGCCTGCACCGGGGTCGGCTCGACGAATTTAAGCTCGGCCACGGCTTTCAGCAGGCGTTCATGCAGGGCGAATTGGGAGAACACGGAGGTAACCTCAGGCAAGTGCGGGAAATTCAGTTGCATAGGGTAACGTTTTCTGCCGCCGGAGCCGAATTTCTTTTGGCAACTTCGTCGGTTTACGCGCTCTAATGGCGCTTCGTTTCGCTGTAAAAGACCGGTTTACAAGCTTATGGACATCCAACGCATCTGGCGTGACAGCCTCGACCTGTGGGGCACCCTCGACCAACATCCACTGCTGCACGCCTCGATTGGCCTGGCCGTGCTGCTGCTGATTTCCCTGGTGCTCGGCCGCCTGGCACGCTTCCTGGTACTGCACAGCGCCCGCCTGCTGGCCCGGCAGACGGCGCTGAAGTGGCTCGACGACCTGCGCCACAACAAGGTATTCCACCGTCTGGCCCAGACCGTTCCGTCGCTGGTGCTGCAATTTGGCCTGAAACTGGTGCCGGAGCTGTCCGAGACCAGCCAGCACTTCCTCGGCAACGTCGCCCTGGCCTTCACCCTGCTGTTCATGACCCTGGCCCTGTCGTGCCTGCTCGACGCCCTGCTGGACATCTACGCCCGCACCGAACACGCCCGCACCCGCTCGATCAAGGGCTACGTGCAACTGGCCAAGATGATGCTGTGGATCTTCGCCTCCATCGTCATCGTCGCCACCCTGATCGACCGCTCGCCGCTGTTGCTGCTGTCGGGTTTGGGTGCGATGTCGGCGGTGCTGCTGTTGGTGTACAAGGACACCCTGCTGTCGTTCGTCGCCAGCGTGCAACTGACCAGCAACGACATGCTGCACGTGGGCGACTGGATCGAGATGCCGCAGGTGGGTGCCGATGGTGATGTGGTGGATATCACGCTCCACACTGTGAAGGTGCAGAACTTCGATAAAACCATCGTCTCGATCCCTACCTGGCGCCTGATGAGCGAGTCGTTTCGCAACTACCGCGGCATGCAGCAGTCGGGTGGGCGGCGGATCAAGCGCAGCCTGTTCATCGACGCCGCCGGGGTGCGCTTCCTCACCCACGACGAGGAACAGCGCCTGAGCCAGGTGAAACTGCTGGGCGACTACCTGGCCGGCAAGCGCCAGGAACTGCTGGCCTGGAACGAGGCGCTGGGACCGGTGGCGGAGCTCTCGGCGAACCGGCGCAAGCTGACCAACATCGGTACCTTCCGGGCGTTTGCCCTGGCCTACCTGAAGAACCACCCCAACGTGCACCCGAACATGACCTGCATGGTGCGGCAGATGCAGACCACCGCTGAAGGCGTGCCGCTGGAGATCTACTGCTTTACCACCACCACGGTGTGGGCGGAGTACGAGCGGATTCAGGGGGATGTGTTCGATTACCTGCTGGCGGTTTTGCCGGAGTTTGGGTTGAGTCTGTATCAGCAGCCGAGTGGCAATGACATGCGGGTGGGGTTGGCTGGACGGGGGGTGGAGCCGGTTTCGCGGCGGGTGGAAGAGATGGGTGAGGTTTGAGATTGTTGGGGCTGCTTTGCAGCCCTTTCGCGACACAAGGCCGCTCCTACAGGAGATCGCATTTCCCTGTAGGAGCGGCCTTGTGTCGCGAAAGGGCCGCAGAGCGGCCCCAGATCAGCCCGCATAACCCAGCAGGTAAAGCAGCCCGGTCAGAGTCACCAGGGACGCCACGGTCGACAACAGGATCGTCCGCGAAATCAGCCCCGCCTCGCGGTTGTAGTACTCCGCCAACATGAATGGCCCGGTCCCGGTCGGCAGCGCTGCCAGCAACACCGCCGAGGCCGCCCACATGGTCGGCAGGCTGAACACCTTGAACGCCAATACCCAGGTCAACGCCGGCTGCCCGACCAGCTTCAACGCCACCAGCGGCCACGGACTGGCTTGCGAGCCGGTACGCTTCTCGGCCAGGAACGCTCCCAGCGAGATCAGCGCACACGGCGTGGTGGCCAACGCCAGCATGTCGAGAAAATGCATCACCGGCTCGGCCAGCCCCAATCCACCCATGGCCCAGGCCGCCCCCGCCAGCGGCGAAATCACCAGCGGGTTCTTCGCCAATGCCTTGCTCACCAACAGGATCGCACGGCCAATCTGCCGCTCCTCCTGCAGGCCGATCTCGATCAGCGTCAGGGAAATCGCGAACACCAGGCAGACCACGATCAGCGAGGAGATCAGCGCCGGCTGCAAGCCCGGCTGGCCAAACAGCAGCAGGCACAGGGGAATGCCGATGTAGCCAGTATTCGCGTAACCGGCGCTGAGCCCGTCGATGCTCGCCGCCACCAGACCATGGCCGCTGTACAGGCGCCAAGCCAGGGTGACGACGAACATCGCCAGCGCGCCGGCGCCGAAGGCGACGATGAAGCCCGGGTGCCAGATCTCGCTCCAGGTCGCCGTGGCGGTGACCTTGAACAGCAGCGCCGGCAGGCACAGCCAGACCACCATCTTGTTGATTTCGGCGGCGGCCTTGTCGCCCAGCTTGTCTGTCTTGCGGCAGAGGAAGCCGACCAGGATCAGGGCGAAGATCGGCGCGACGATGACAATGATGGTATGCATGTCAGGCCTTGCCCGCCACCGGCGCCGTGGTGCGGTTGCCCAGACGGCTCAGCCATACCGACGCGAGGATGATCGCACCGCCGAGCAGCAGCCGCCCCAGGGGCTCGTCGCGGTTCCAGATAAGCAGGTTCAACAGCAGCCCGACCGGCACATGCAGGTTGTTCATCACCGCCAGGGTGCCGCCAGAGACCAGGCACGCCCCCTTGTTCCACCAGTACAGGCCCAGCGCCGTCGGGCACAGGCCGAGGAACAGCAGCACCAGCCATTGCACGTCGGTAGTGGGCAGGTGCTGGGCGTTGCCGAACATCAGGAAGGCTGGCAGCACGACGATCAGCGCGCCCAGGTAGAAGTAGCCGAAGCGCTTGTAGTGCGGCAGGTCGCTGGGGTGGCGAGCGACCAGGTGGCGGTACAGCACCTGGCCCGCGGCGTAGGTGAAGTTGGCCAGTTGCAGCAGCAGGAAGCCGACGAAGAAGTCGCCTGTGATGCTGTCGAAGCGGATCACCCCGGCGCCGGCCACGGCCACCAGGGCGGCGAGCAGCGCCCAGGCATTGAAACGGCGGTTCAGGGCGTCTTCGATCAGGGTCACGTGCAGCGGCGTGAGGATGGTGAACAGCAGCACCTCCGGCACGGTCAGCACGCGGAAGCTCAGGTACAGGCACACATAGGTGATGCCGTACTGCAGCGCGCCGATCAGCAGCATCGAGCGCAGGAAGCGCGGCTCGACCTGGCGCCAGCGGGTCAGCGGCAGGAACACCAGGCCGGCCAGCACCACGCGGGCGAGCACGGCGAAGTAGCTGTCGACGTGGCCGGCCAGGTATTCGCCGATCACGTTGAAGGAAAACGCCTGGATCAGCGCGACGATTATCAGGTAGCCCATGGTTGCCTCTCGTGAATCAAGGGCGCGACCTTAGCGGGTGCGGCCCTGGTGTTCAACCATGAGGAATGTGGGGGCTGTGACGGCCCTTTCGCGGGTAAACCCGCTCCCACAGGGATATCACAACATTCAAAACCTGTGCTGAACCTGTGGGAGCGGGTTTACCCGCGAAAGGGCCGGCACAAGCAATAGCAGAATGGCAGGCATAAAAAAGCCCGGCCATCAGGCCGGGCAGGTACACCCAAAGGAGCTGAAACAGGTGTCAGGGTTGGGAATTCTTTGCGCCTCAGGCCACTGCGGCCAGCTTGGCCTTGGCCTGGTTCAGGCCCTTCTCGTGGAACTCGCCGCTCATGTTCAGGCCTTCGGCATGGATGAAGTTCACATCGTGGATGCCGATGAAGGCCATCACCTGGCGCAGGTACGGTTCCTGGTGGTCGCTGGTGGCGCCGGCGTGGATGCCGCCACGGGCGGTCAGGACGATGGCGCGCTTGCCGGTCAGCAGGCCTTGCGGGCCGGTCGGGGTGTACTTGAAGGTGATGCCGGCACGCAGCACGTGGTCCAGCCAGGCCTTGAGGGTGCTCGGGATGGTGAAGTTGTACATCGGCGCGGCCATCACCAACACGTCGGCGGCCAGCACTTCATCGGTCAGTTCGTTGGAACGGGCCAGGGCTTCCAGTTCGGCGGCGCTGCGCTGTTCTTCAGGCTTCATCCAGCCACCGAGCAGGTTGGCGTCCAGGTGTGGCACCGGGTTCACCGCCAGGTCGCGTACGGTGATCTGGTCAGCCGGGTGCGCGGCCTGCCACTGCTGGATGAAGTCACGGGTCAGTTGACGGGAAACGGAATCCTGCTGGCGGGCGCTGCTTTCGATGATCAGTACGCGGGACATGGGTGCCTCCATCGGCAAAAAGGGGTGCGATTCGATGGAGGTGAGATTAAGGCTTGACCTATCGATTAAAAAGCGTAAAAAGTGGGTTCAATCTATCGATTAATCCGTTTTATTGCGCTTTGCAGTCCAGCGCGATGCGCAGCTTGATGATCTGCCGGTTGAACTTGGCCGTGACATTCACGCTTTTGCCGGCCGGCACATTCACCCGGCGCACCCGTGGCGCCTCGGGGCCATTGCGGAACGTCACCTTGCAGGCCGCCGGCACTTGCCCATAGTTGTTGAGGGTTATGGCACCGATGTCGTAGGCGGTGTCGTCGGCGTTGTAGTCCAGCTGGACCCCGTCCACGGTCTTCTCCACATCGATGGGGTAAGCCATGGCCCCAAGGGGCAGGCACATCAGTATTGCCGCACAATATTTCTTCACGGGGCGCTCTCCTTGAAAGAGCGCAGCTTAGGACAACAGGAGCCAAACATGAAAGCGCCGCGCGTGACCCTGGATCAATGGCGGACCCTGCAGGCAGTGGTCGACCATGGCGGGTTTGCCCAGGCCGCCGAAGCCCTGCACCGCTCGCAGTCTTCGGTCAGCTACACCGTGGCGCGCATGCAGGAACAGCTGGGCGTGCCGCTGCTGCGCATCGATGGCCGCAAGGCCGTGCTGACCGAGGCCGGCAACGTGCTGCTGCGCCGCTCGCGGCACCTGGTCAAGCAGGCCAGCCAGCTCGAAGACCTGGCCCACCACATGGAGCAAGGCTGGGAAGCCGAAGTGCGCCTGGTGGTCGATGCCGCCTACCCCAGCGCCCGCCTGGTGCGCGCCCTGGCCGCGTTCATGCCGCAGAGCCGCGGCTGCCGGGTGCGCTTGCGCGAGGAAGTGTTGTCCGGCGTCGAGGAAGTGATGCACGAAGGCATCGCCGACCTGGCCATCAGCAGCTACAGCATCGGCGGCTACCTGGGCAGCGAGCTCAGCGCCGTGGAGTTCATCGCCGTCGCCCACCCCGAACACAGCCTGCACCGCCTGGGGCGCGAGATCACCTTCCAGGACCTGGAAAGCCAGTTGCAGGTGGTGATCCGCGACTCCGGCCGCGCCCAGCCGCGCGACGTCGGCTGGCTCGGCGCCGAACAGCGCTGGACGGTCGGCAGCCTGGGCACCGCCGCCACCTTCGTCGGCAGCGGCCTGGGCTTTGCCTGGCTGCCGCGGCACATGATCGAGCGCGAGCTGCGCGACGGCATCCTCAAGCCCCTGCCGCTGGATCAAGGTGGCAGTCGCCACCCACTGTTCTACCTTTATTCGAGCAAAGAGAAGACCCTGGGCCCGGCCACGCAGATCCTCATCGACCTGCTGCGCAATTTCGACACCGCGCCGCTGGACGTGCCCTTCGCAGCCCCCCCACAAGCCTGAGAGGACCGCGCCCATGGCCTATTTCGAACATGAAGGATGCTCGCTGCATTATCAGCAATACGGCCAGGGCGAACCCCTCGTGCTGCTGCACGGGCTGGGCTCGAGCAGCCAGGACTGGGAGCTGCAGATACCGGAACTGAGCCGCCACTACCGGGTGATCCTCATGGACATCCGCGGCCACGGCCGTTCCGACAAGCCCCGCGACGGTTACCAGATCGCCACCTTCAGCGAAGACCTGCTGGCCCTGCTCGAACACCTCGACACCGGCCCGGTGCACTTCGTCGGCCTGTCCATGGGCGGCATGGTCGGTTTCCAGTTCGCCGTCGACCACCCGCAATGGCTGCGCAGCCTGTGCATCGTCAACAGCGCCCCCGAGGTCAAGCGGCGCACCCGCAGCGACTGGATCTGGTGGCTCAAGCGCTGGGGCCTGGCGCGCATCCTCAGCGTCGAGGCGGTGGGCCAGGGCCTGGCCGCACGGCTGTTCCCCAAGCCCGGGCAAGCGGACTTGCGCAGGAAGATGGCCGAACGCTGGGCGCGCAACGACAAGCGCGCCTACCTCAAGAGCTTCGACGCCATCGTCGACTGGGGCGTGCAGGAACGCATCGGGCAGATCCGCTGTCCCACGCTGGTGATTGCCGCCGACCACGATTACACCCCGATACACCTCAAGGAACGCTACGTCGCCCTGATGGCCAACGCCAGGCTGGTGGTCATCGACGATTCCCGGCACGCTACACCCCTCGATCAACCCGAGGTCTTCAACCAGACCCTGCTGCAGTTCCTCGCAGCCGCTTCCACCTCTCAAGGATCATTGAGCCCATGCTGAAAAAACTCCTGCTCACCGCCTGCTCGGTCGCCTTCGCCAGCAGCGTCATGGCTTCCGACAAGACCCCGCACGTCCAGCTGGACACCAGCTTCGGCCAGGTCACCATCGAGCTCAATGCAGAAAAAGCGCCGATCAGTACCAAGAATTTCCTGGCATACGTCGACAGCGGTTTCTACAACAATACGATCTTCCACCGCGTGATCCCCGGCTTCATGGTCCAGGGCGGCGGCTTCACAGACCAGATGGTGCAGAAAGACACCAAGGATCCGATCAGGAACGAGGCCAGCAACGGCCTGCAGAACACCCGCGGCACCCTGTCCATGGCCCGCACCTCGAACCCGAACTCGGCCACCAGCCAGTTCTTCATCAACGTGGCCGACAACGATTTCCTCAACCCGGGCCGCGACGCCGGTTACGCGGTGTTCGGCAAGGTGACCCAGGGCATGGAAGTGGTCGACCAGATCGTCAACTCGCCAACCACGGTGAAAAAAGGCATGCGCGATGTCCCGGCCGACCCGGTGTACATCAAGTCCGCCAAACGCATCGACTGACCGCAGGCTTCACAGGGACGTGAAACCACCTGAGGGTCGGGTCGCACAGGAGTCTTGTCACCCATGCTGTACCGCCGTTTCGAGCAACTGATCGATATTTTCCGCGACGCGCCCAGCGAGTCACCACCCAGCCAGGTCTGGCCGTTCTACCTGTACTACCTGCGCCAGGTCTGGCCGAGCTTTCTCGCCTTGCTGGTGGTCGGCCTGTTCGCCTCGCTGATCGAGGTGGCGATGTTCAGCTACCTCAGCCGCATCATCGACCTGGCCCAGGGCACGCCCAACGCCAACTTCTTCAGCGAGCACAGCGGCGAGCTGATCTGGATGCTGGTGGTCATCCTGCTGCTGCGGCCGGTGTTCTTCGGCCTGCACGACCTGCTGGTGCACCAGACCATCAACCCCGGCATGACCAGCCTGATCCGCTGGCAAAACCATACCTACGTGCTCAAGCAGAGCCTGAACTTCTTCCAGAGCGACTTCGCCGGGCGCATCGCCCAGCGCATCATGCAGACCGGCAACTCGCTGCGCGATTCGGCGGTGCAGGCGGTGGACGCGCTGTGGCACGTGCTGATCTACGCCATCACCTCGCTGGTGCTGTTCGCCGAGGCCGACTGGCGGCTGATGCTGCCGCTGCTGGTGTGGATCGGCGGCTACGTCGCCGCGCTGTTCTACTTCGTGCCCAGGGTGAAGGAGCGTTCGGTGGTGTCCTCCGACGCCCGCTCCAAGCTGATGGGGCGCATCGTCGACGGCTACACCAACATCGCAACCCTCAAGCTGTTCGCCCACACCGACTTCGAGCAGCAGTACGCCCGCGAAGCGATCAGCGAACAGACCGAGAAAACCCAGCTGGCCTCGCGCGTGGTCACCAGCATGGACGTGGTCATCACCACCCTCAACGGCCTGCTGGTGGTGACCACCACGGGCCTGGCGCTGTGGCTGTGGAGCCAGTCGCTGATCACCGTCGGCGCCATCGCCCTGGCCACCGGCCTGGTGATCCGCATCGTCAACATGTCGGGCTGGATCATGTGGGTGGTCAACGGCATCTTCGAGAACATCGGCATGGTCCAGGACGGCCTGCAGACCATCGCCCAGCCGGTCACCGTCACCGACAAGCCCCAGGCCCCGGCACTCAAGGTCAGCCGCGGCGCGGTGCGCTTCGATGACGTGGACTTCCACTACGGCAAGGCCGCCAACGTGATCGAAGGGCTCGACCTGGACATCCGCCCCGGCGAGAAGATCGGCCTGATCGGCCCGTCCGGTGCCGGCAAGTCGACCCTGGTCAACCTGCTGCTGCGCCTGTACGACGTGCAGGGCGGGCGCATCCTGATCGATGGCCAGGACATCGCCGAGGTCAGCCAGGCCAGCCTGCGCGCGCAGATCGGCATGATCACCCAGGACACCTCGCTGCTGCACCGCTCGATCCGCGACAACCTGCTGTATGGCCGCCCGGAGGCCACGGAGGCGGAACTGCGCGAAGCCGTGCGCCGGGCGCGGGCCGACGAGTTCATCCCGCAGCTGTCCGATGCCCAGGGCCGCACCGGGTTCGATGCCCATGTCGGCGAGCGCGGCGTGAAGCTCTCGGGTGGCCAGCGCCAGCGCATCGCGATTGCCCGGGTGCTGCTGAAGAATGCGCCGATCCTGATCATGGACGAGGCGACCTCGGCGCTGGACTCGGAGGTCGAAGCCGCGATCCAGGAAAGCCTGGAGACGCTGATGCAGGGCAAGACCGTGATCGCCATCGCCCACCGGCTGTCGACCATCGCCCGGATGGACCGGCTGGTGGTGCTGGACAAGGGGCGCATCGTCGAGAGTGGCAGCCACAGTGAGCTGCTGGAGCACCGGGGGTTGTATGCCCGCTTGTGGCATCACCAGACCGGGGGGTTTGTCGGGGTCGACTAAAACCTGTGCCGGCCTCTTCGCGGGTAAACCCGCTCCCACAGGGCTGCGGTGATCTTTGTGGGAGCGGGTTTACCCGCGAAGAGGCCGGCACAGGCAATAGAGACTTCAACCCTTGCGGTAGGGCAGCATCTCCCTGGCCTCTTCGGCATACCCCCGCACCCCTTCCCGCTCCTGAACCAGGAATTCCTCCACCGCCCGCCGCAACCCTGGGTGCAGCAGGTAATGCCACGACCGCGTCAGCACCGGCTCGAACCCGCGAATCAGCTTGTGCTCCCCCTGGGCCCCGGCATCGAAACGCTGCAACCCTTCGGCAATCGCAAAGTCCATGCCCTGGTAGAAACAGGTCTCGAAGTGCAGCCGGTCGAACTCATCCAGGCAACCCCAGTAACGACCGAACAGGCTGTCACCACCCACCAGGCTCAAGGCCATGGCCACGTCGCGCCCCGCCTGGCGTGCCATCACCACCCGCACCGCCTCGGGCATGCGCGCGGCCAGCAGGCTGAAGAATTCCCGCGTCAGGTAGGGCGCACGTCGGCGTACCGCGTAGGTATTGGCGTAGCAGCGGTAGACGAAATCCCACTGCGCCTCGATCAGTTCATCGCCCCGGTACCAGCGAAAATCGATGCCCTGCCCCGCCACCTGCTCGCGCTCCTTGCGCATCTGCTTGCGCTTGCGTGAGGCGAGGCTGTCGAGAAAGTCCTGGAAGTCGCGGTAGCCCCGGTTGCGCCAATGGAACTGGCAACCCAGGCGCTCCAGCCAGCCCGGCAGGCCAGCCATCTGCGCATCCAGTTGTGGGTCGGTGAAATTGATGTGCGCACTCGACAAGCCGCCCTTGCCCAGGTACTCGGGCAGCGCCTGCAGCACCAACAGGCCATCGGCCGGGTCGCTGGCCAGCAGCCGTGGGCCGCTGACCGGGCTGAACGGCACGGCGCCGAGCAGCTTGGGGTAGTAGGCGATGCCGGCACGCTCGCAGGCATCGGCCCAACCATGATCGAACACGTACTCGCCGTAGGAATGCCACTTGCGGTAGGCCGGCAGCAGCGCCCGCACCTGGCCGTCACGCTCCAGCACCAGGTGCTCGGCCGCCCAACCGGTATTGGGCGCGACGCTGCCGCTGTCCTCCATGGCACTGAGGAAGGCATGACGCAGGAACGGCTCGCCGGCAGGCACCAGGGCATCCCAGGTGGCCGCCGGCAGGTCACGCAGATGGGCAAGGCTGTAGAGGCTGGTCACGGTTTCGGCTCTCCCTTCAAGGCCACCAGTATCGGGGAATTGCGGCCCTTCACTCAAATGCCGATTGCCGCGCCGAACCCTTTTATTCTCAATTACTTAACAACAGTGCCACTAATTAGACATTATTCTGTCATTCGCCCCCGCAATACTTGCGCCTGTTTTCCGGAACCCCAGAACCTGTCTACTCAGGCCCTTTCCGAAGACATGCCAACACGGGGGCAGGCGTTTGAGCCTCCCCGAATCTTTTCAGTAGGGAGAACCTTATGCGTCTTGTTTCTACACTTACCGGAGTGAGCCTCACCGGCATGATGCTGGCTCTGAGTACTCCGGCCAGTGCGGCCGTCGACGCCAAGCTGCTCGAAATGCTCCGCGCCAACGGCTCGATCAACCAGGCGCAGTACAACGAACTGCAGGGCGACCTGGCCCAGGAAACCAAGGAAAAGGCCGCGCAGAAAGCTCAGTCCGACCGTATGAGCTCTTTCGAACAGAAAGTGGCATGGGCCGCCAAGACCCAGATCAAGGGTGATGTGCGCCTGCGTTACGAAGACGTCAATGTCGACGACCCGATCTCCCGCAGCCCGAACCAGGACCGCGAACGCGTCCGCGCTCGTGTCGGCTTCTACAGCGAGATCAACCCGCAGGTCGACGCCGGTATCCGTGTGGCCACCGGCAGCAGCGCCGATGCCCGCTCGACCAACCAGAGCCTGGACAACTACTTCGAGAAGAAAGCCCTGTGGGTCGACCTGGCCTACCTCGACTGGCACCCGACCGCCATCCCCAACCTGCACCTGATCGGCGGCAAGATGAACCAGCCGTGGGTGAGCATGGGCGACATCATCTGGGACAGCGACATCAACCCGGAAGGCGTGGCGGCTACCTACAAGACCAACCTCGGCGCCGCCGAAGTGTTCGGCAGCATCGGCCACTACAACCTGAAGGACAACGTCGACGGCGACGGCGTGCAGTACAAGCACGACGCTCAGCTGTACGCAGCCCAGCTGGGTACCAAGTTCAACGCGGCTGACACCGTCAAGGTCACCGTCGGTGCCAGCCTCTACGGCTACGACAACGACAAGGCTTCGGCGCTGCTGCGCTCGCTGGGCAACACCACCGACGAGTTCAACCTGGTGGAAGGCTTCGGTCAGGTCGACTTCACCGGCTTCGCCATCCCGCTGTCGGCTTATGGCCAGTACGTGAAGAACACCGAAAGCACCGACGGCAAGGACACCGCCTGGCTGGCCGGTCTGAAGACCAAGCTGGGTGCCTGGAGCCTGGACTACAACTACCGCGACGTACAGCGTAACGGTGTCGTGAGCCTGTTCACCGACTCCGACTTCGGCAACGGCTTCACCGGTTCCCGTGGTCACAAGTTCAAGGTCGGTTACGAAATCGACAAGAACTTCGCCCTGGGCGCGGCCTACCTGATGGCCAAGACCGACTACTCCAACCTGCCGAACAGCGATGCCAGCGTAGACACCCTGCAGGTAGACCTGGAAGCCAAGTTCTAAGCGACACGCTCCTCTGCTTCACTCTGCGGCGGGAAATGCTGACCCCATCCAGCATTTCCCGCCTTTTTTTGCCTGCCAGAAATGCATCCGGCCCCTTCGCGGGCAAGCCCGCTCCCACAGGATCACCACAACATCGAATATTGTGGTGATCCTGTGGGAGCGGGTTTACCCGCGAAGAGGCCGGTAAAATCGCTACAAACTTCAGCGTTTACGCAGAATCACGCTACCAATCGAATACCCCGCGCCAAACGAGCTCAACACGCCCAGCGACCCTGGCGCCAGGTCATCCTGGTACAAATGGAACGCAATCACCGACCCTGCCGAACTGGTATTGGCATAGCGGTCGAGAATCACCGGTGCCTCCTGCGCGTCCACCTCACGCCCCATCAGCTTCTTGACGATCAGGTGGTTCATGCTGAGGTTGGCCTGGTGCAGCCAGAAGCGCTTGACGTCGGACGGCTGCAGGTCGTTCTCGCCCAGGTGCACACCGATCAGCTCGGCGACCATCGGGCAGACTTCCTTGAACACCTTGCGCCCTTCCTGCACGAACAGTTTGTCGCGGGCGTCGATGCCCTCTTCCGCCGCGCGGTTGAGGAAGCCGAAGTTGTTGCGGATGTTGTTGGAGAATGCGGTCTTCAACTTGGTGCCGAGGACGTCGAACTGGTGCGCCGAAGTGGCCAGGTCAGCACGCTCGACCAGCACCGCGGTGGCGGCATCACCAAAGATGAAGTGGCTGTCGCGGTCACGGAAGTTCAGGTGCCCGGTGCAGATTTCCGGACTGACCACCAGCACGGCCCGGGACTGGCCCAGTTGCACGCTGTTGGCAGCGGTCTGGATGCCGAAGGTGGCCGATGAGCAAGCCACGTTCATGTCGAAGGCGAAACCGTCGATGCCCAGTGCCTGCTGCACTTCGATGGCGATGGCCGGGTACGGGCGCTGCAGGTTGGAGCAGGCGACGATCACCCCGTCGACATCGGCTGGGCTGCGACCGGCGCGTTCCAGGGCCTGGCGTGCGGCGGCCACGCCCATTTCGCAGAGGATCGACTGCTCGTCATTGGAACGCTCCGGCAGGCGCGGCTTCATGCGCTGCGGGTCGAGAATGCCGGCCTTGTCCATGACGAAGCGGCTCTTGATGCCCGAGGCCTTTTCGATGAAGGCCGCGTCGGATACCGGTGCCGCTTCGACTTCGCCGCGCTCGATGGCGGCGGCGTTGTCCTGGTTGTACTGCTGCGACCAGGCGTTGAAGGAGGCCACCAGTTCTTCGTTGGAGATGCTCTGGGCCGGGGTATACAGGCCGGTGCCGCTGATCACGACGTTGTGCACGATCGATCCTCTGCTCAAAGGCCATCGCCGTGGGCGCTGGCTGGGAAATTGACAGAACAATGGCACTTTAGTGCCAGTTTAAGGGCGAGGGCTGAGCCCTCGTTCGCGGGTAAACCCGCTCCCACAAAAACCTGTGGGAGCGGGCTTGCCCGCGAAGGGCCGCAAAGCGGCCCAAATTCCCAGAAGTGTGCCACAAATCAAGGAAGTTAGCCTTCCACCTGGCTCCACTGCTTGCTCAATCTCTTGTCGGAAATCGGCACCTTGGTCCCCAGCTGCTGGGCAAACAGCGACACCCGATATTCTTCCAGCAACCACCGGTACAGCGTCAGCTGCTCGTCACGCTTGCCCTCCTGGGCATGCTTGTCGGCCCGCGCCTTGTACTGCGCCCACAGGTTGCTCAGCTCGCCGCTCCAGACGCGGTCCTTCTGCACCTGGCTGCCCAGTTTCTCGAGGCGCAGCTCCACGGCCTTGAGGTAACGCGGCAGCTCCTTGAACCATACCGCCGGGGTCTCGCGCACGAAGCCTGGGTAGACCAGGTTGGCCAACTGCTGCTTGATGTCGTTCAGCGCCACCGCCTGGCTCAGGTCGATCTTGCCCTTGAAGCGCTTCTGCAAGCCATGCCACAGCTTCAGCACCTCCAGCGTCTGGCGGGCCAGGCGCTCGGCGTGCTCGGCCCAGCTGCCGCGCTTGCGCTCGGCGAGCCCGGCCAACGCCGCGCCATCACGAGGCAGCGGGGTTTCGCCGTCGAGGATGCAGCTGTCCAGGCTGGCCAGCAGGATGTCTTCGACCAATGCCTCGATGCGCCCCAGCTCACGGTACAGCAAGCCCAGCTCGGTCAGCCCCGGCAGCTTGCCGCGCAGGAACTTGGCCGGTTCCGCCAGCTGTTGCAGCAACAGGCGCTGCAAGGCGCGGCGGTGCTGGAACTCGGCTTCGGCCTGGGTCGAGAATCGCCCTTCGCGCACGCTGCCGCTTTCTTCCACCAGCGCCGGATACACCGTCATCGACAGCCCGGCAATCTTCTGCTGAGCGGTCTGCTTGACCTCGCTGAAGGCCTTGGCCTGTACCGGTTGCTCGCTCTTCTCGTTGCGCGGCACGGCCAGCGCGGCCTGGCTGGCGGCGGCAAAGCGCGCGGTCAGCTCGGCCAGGTCGCGGCCCTCGCCGAGGAACTTGCCCTGGCCGTCGACCACTTCGATGTTCATGCGCAGGTGGCCTTCGACCAGCCCGACCGACTCGGCCCAGGCCTCATCGGCCACCCGCGCTCCGGTCATGCGCAGCAGCTCCTGGCCCAGGGCCTGGGGCAAGGCGCCCTGGCCGAAGGTCATGCGTGCCAGCGAGGCCTTGACGAAGTCCGGCACCGGCACGAAGTTCTTGCGCAGGGCCTTGGGCAGGTTGCGCACCAGGGCCACGCACTTGGCCTCCAGCAGGCCCGGCACCAGCCACTCCAGGCGCTCGCCCGGCAGGCTCGGCAACAGCGGCGCCGGCACCCGCACGGTCACGCCGTCACGCGGGTGGCCCGGCTCGAAGTGGTAGGTCAGCGGCAGGCGCAGCTCGCCCACCTGCAGGCTGTCGGGGTACTGCGCAGCGGTGACTTCGCTGGCCTCGCGGGCCAGCACGTCTTCCTCGCGCATGATCAGCAGGTTGGGGTCCTTCTGGCTGGTCATGCGGTACCAGGCGTCGAAGGTCGCGGTCTGGTGGATTTCCGCCGGCAGGCGCGCCTCGTAGAAGGCGTACAGGGTTTCTTCATCGGCCAGAATGTCGCGCCGACGGGCCTTGGCCTCCAGTTCGTCCAGCGTTTCGAGCAGGCGCTTGTTCGCCGCCAGGCATTTGGCCCGCGACTGGATTTCGCCGCCAACCAGGCCTTCGCGGATGAACAGCTCGCGCGAGGTGACCGGGTCGATCGGGCCGAAGTGCACCGGGCGGCGGCCCACCAGGATCAGGCCATACAGCGTGATCTGCTCATAGGCCACCACTTGCCCGCGCTTCTTCTCCCAATGCGGCTCGAAGTGGTTCTTCTTGATCAGGTGGGTGGCCAGTGGCTCGATCCAGTCGGGTTCGATCTTGGCCACCATGCGCGCATACAGCTTGGTGGTTTCGACCAGTTCCGCGGCCATTACCCACTGCGGGCGCTTGCGGCCGATGCCGGAAGACGGGTGCACCCAGAAGCGCCGCTGGCGCGCGCCCTGGTAATCGCCCTCTTCGGTCTTCTGGCCGATCTGGCTGAGCAGGCCGCTGAGGATCGCCTTGTGCACCTTCTGGTAGTCGGACGGTTCCTTGTTTACCGTCAGTTGCAACTCGCGGCAGATCAACGACAACTGACGATGGGCATCGCGCCATTCACGCAGACGCAGGTAATTCAGGAAGTTCTTGCGGCACCAGTTGCGCAGCGGGCTGGCGGTCAGTGCCTGGCGCTGCTCCTCGAAGCCGCGCCACAGGTTGACCAGCGCGGCGAAGTCGGTATCGGCGTCCTTCCACTGGGCATGCGCCTGATCGGCAGCCTGCTGGCGCTCCGGCGGGCGTTCGCGCGGGTCCTGCACCGACAGCGCGCTGGTGACGATCAGCACTTCCTGCAGGCTGCCCTGGCGGGCGCCTTCGAGCAGCATGCGGCCCAGCCGCGGGTCGATCGGCAGGCGCGCCAGCTGGCGGCCGATCGGCGTCAGCTGGTTCTCGCGGTTGACCGCCGACAGCTCCTGCAACAGGTTGAAGCCGTCGCTGATGGCCTTGCCATCCGGCGGCTCGATGAACGGGAAGGCATCGATGGCGCCCAGGCGCAGGTGCAGCATCTGCAGGATCACCGCCGCCAGGTTGGTGCGCAGGATCTCGGGGTCGGTGAAGGCCGGGCGGCCGTTGAAGTCTTCTTCGCTGTACAGGCGGATGCAGATACCCGGCTCGACCCGGCCGCAACGGCCCTTGCGCTGGTTGGCGCTGGCCTGGGATACCGCCTCGATCGGCAGGCGCTGGACCTTGGCGCGGTAGCTGTAGCGGCTGATGCGCGCGGTGCCGGTGTCGATCACGTAGCGGATGCCGGGCACGGTCAGCGAGGTTTCCGCGACGTTGGTGGCCAGCACCACGCGGCGCCCGGTGTGCGACTGGAAGATGCGCTGCTGCTCGGCCGGCGACAGGCGCGCATACAGCGGCAGGATCTCGGTATGACGCAACTGCGCCTTGCGCAGGATCTCCGCGGCATCGCGGATTTCCCGCTCGCCGGGGAGGAACACCAGCACGTCGCCGGGGCCCTTGCCCACGCTGCGCTCGTGCTGGGCGATCTCGTCGAGGGTGGCGAGAATCGCCTGGTCGACGGTGAGGTCGTCCTCGATCTGGTTGCCCTCCTCGTCCTGCTCGCTGGTCAGCGGGCGGTACCAGGTGTCCACCGGGTAGGTACGGCCCGATACCTCGATGATCGGCGCATCGTCGAAGTGCTTGGAGAAACGCTCCAGGTCGATCGTCGCTGAGGTGATGATCAACTTCAGCTCCGGGCGACGGTGCAGCAGGGTCTTCAGGTAGCCGAGCAGAAAGTCGATGTTCAGGCTGCGCTCGTGGGCTTCGTCGACGATGATCGTGTCATAGCGTTCGAGGAAGCGGTCGTGCTGGGTCTCGGCCAGCAGGATGCCGTCGGTCATCAGCTTGACCAGGGTGTTGGCATCGCTCTGGTCTTCGAACCGCACCTGGTAGCCGACCAGCCCGCCCAGGGGCGTTGCCAGTTCTTCGGCGACCCGCGCCGCGACGCTGCGCGCGGCGATCCGGCGCGGCTGGGTGTGGGCGATCAGGCCATGGCTGCCACGGCCCAGCTCCAGGCAGATCTTCGGCAACTGAGTGGTCTTGCCCGAACCGGTTTCACCGGCGATCACCAGCACCTGGTGTTCGGCCAGGGCCTTCTTGATCTCGTCGCGCTTGGCGGCGATCGGCAGGCTGTCGTCGTAGCGGATGTGCGGCACGCTGCGCTGGCGCGCAGTGACCTGGGCGCAGGACGCCTGGACCTTCTCGGCCCATTGCGCGAGCTTGGCCTCGTCCGGGCGCTTGCGCAGCTCATGCAGTTGCCGACGCAGGCGATGGCGGTCGGCGATCATGGCGTGGTCGAGGTTTTGCAGCAGTTTGTCGATGGCGTGGTCAGTCATGGGGCTTTTTAGTGATGCAGGTGGGCCTGCTTTTTTCTGATCGGCATTCGGAAAGTCGGGGGGATTGTCGCAGATTTGCCGGTTTTCTGCTGCCTGTACGGGCCTCTTCGCGGGTAAACCCGCTCCCACAGGGTGTTGCATCAAGGCTGGATGTTGTGCGATCCCTGTAGGAGCGGGTTCACCCGCGAAAGGGCCCGCACAGGCAGCACAAATGTTTAGCCAGGCCCGACGTAAAGGTTGCCATTCACTGCTTTAATCAACCTTACGCCGCATGTGAGTATCAAAGGCATGACCCCCGCCCAGCCCATCGCCCCACCGTCGTCCCGCCCTTCGCCGCCGAAGGCCCGGCGCCGTGCCGGTGAAAATCCGCTGGTGCACATCATCCTCGCCTTCTGGGCCCTGTGGCACTGCCGCCACGCACGCCCACCGGACGCTGCGCTCACGCACCTGTGAACACACCCGGCCGCCATCCGGCCGCTTGACTCGACCGGACCGCGCGTGCGCGCCGGTCCCGTGCACCCGTGAGCGAACCCATCATGCACTTTGCACCTGTAGAGCAGGCCAGCCATTTTCTGGCCGCAAACCCTGATATCGAACTGTTCGAACTGTTCATCCTCGACGCCAACGGCGTACCCCGCGGCAAGCTGCTGCACCGCGATGAGCTGCTGGCGGTGTACCAGAGCGGCCGCCCGCTGCCCAGCACCATCCTCGGCCTGACTCTCAATGGCGACGACGTGGAAAACTCCGGCCTGGTCTGGGACGTCGGCGACATCGACTGCCGCGCCTACCCGCTGCAAGGCAGCCTGGTGCGCCTGCCCTGGCGCCGCGTGCCGACCGCTGCGGTGCAGGTCAGCATGCACCCCAGCGAAGGCCTGCCGGCCAGCGTCGCCGACCCGCGCCACGTGCTGCTGCACACCATCGAAGCACTGAAAGCCGACGGCTATCACCCGGTAATGGCCTGCGAGCTGGAGTTCTACCTGCTCGACCAGCAACGCGACGCCCAGGGCCGCCCGCAACCGGCACTGGACAGCGACGGCGGCCGGCCACGCAGCACCCAGGTCTATGGCCTGCGCGAACTGGAACAGATCGAACCCTTCCTCGCCGACCTCTACGCCGCCTGCAAGGCCCAGGGCATCCCGGCGCGCACGGCAATCTCGGAGTATGCCCCGGGCCAGGTGGAAATCACCCTGGAGCATGGCGATGCGCTGCAAGCCATGGACCAGGCCGTGCGCTACAAGCGCCTGGTCAAGGGCGTGGCCCACGCCCACGGCATGCAGGCCTGCTTCATGGCCAAGCCGTTCGCGCAACTGGCCGGCACCGGCATGCACATGCACCTGAGCCTGGCCGACAGCGCCGGCAACAACCTGTTCGCCAGCAGCGACCCGGCCGGCACGCCGCTGCTGCGCCAGGCGGTAGCCGGCATGCTGCGCCACCTGCGCGAGTCGCTGCTGCTGTTCTGCCCCAACGCCAACTCGTTCCGCCGCTTCCAGGCCAACAGCTACGCGCCGCTGGCGCCGACCTGGGGCGTCGACAACCGCACCGTGAGCCTGCGCGTGCCGGGCGGGCCGGCCAACAGCCGGCATGTGGAACACCGCATCTGCGGCGCCGACGCCAACCCGTACCTGGCCGCCGCTGCCATTCTGGCCGCCAGCCACCGCGGCATCCGCGAACAACTCGACCCGGGCGCCCCGGTCGAAGGCAACGGCTATGCCCAGGCCACCGAGCACCTGCCCACCGACTGGCTGACCGCCCTCGACGCCCTGGAGCGTTCGGACTGGGCCCGCGAAGCCCTCGGCGAGGCGTTCCTCGGCGTGTACCTGAAGGTCAAGCGTGCCGAGTACCGCCAGTTCATGGCCGAGGTCAGCGAGCAGGACTGGCGCTGGTACCTGCACCAGGCCTGAGCCTTACCCCATTCAAAACAAGGAACACCCATGAACGCAGCACTGAACGACGGCCCGGCCCAGCGCGCGCCGTCCTATTACAGCGCCACCCTGAACGACCACAGCGAATACCCGCAGCTCAGGGGCACGGTGCAGGTCGATGTGGCCATCATCGGCGGCGGCTTCACCGGCGTCGCCACCGCGGTGGAGCTGGCCGAACGCGGCCTGAAAGTGGCGATCGTCGAGACCAACCGCATCGGCTGGGGCGCCAGCGGGCGCAACGGCGGCCAGGTCACCGGCAGTCTCTCGGGCGACGAAGCCATGCGCACCCAGATGCGCAGCCGCCTGGGCAGCGAGGTGGACGACTTCATCTGGCACCTGCGCTGGCGCGGGCATGAAATCATCCAGCAACGGGTGGCGCGTCATGGCATCGATTGCGACCTCAAGCACGGCCACCTGCATGCGGCGATGAAGCCTTCGCACATGGATGAGCTGCGCAGCTTCCAGGCCGAGGCCGAGCGCCGCGGCATGGGCGACCAGGTGCAACTGCTCGACCGCTCCGGGGTTGCCGAGCACCTGCAAAGCCCGCTGTACCTCGGCGCCCTGAAGAACCTGCGCAACCTGCATCTGCACCCGCTCAACCTGTGCCTGGGCGAAGCCCGCGCCGCCCATGGCCTGGGCGCGCTGATCTTCGAGAATTCCGAAGTGCTGGACATCGTCCACGGCCCGCGCCCGGCAGTGGTCACCGCCCATGGCCGGGTCGAGGCAAGCCAGGTGATGCTGGCCGGCGACGTCTATCACAAGCTGGAAAAGCGCCAGCTCAAGGGCAAGATCTTCCCGGCCATGGGCGGCATCGTCACCACCGCGCCGCTGGGTGAGCTGGCCGAGCAGATCAACCCCCACGACCTGGCGGTGTACGATTGCCGCTTCGTCCTCGACTACTACCGCCTGACCGCCGACAAGCGCCTGCTGTTCGGCGGTGGCGCCAACTATTCGGGCAAGGATTCACGCGACATCGAAGGCGAGCTGCGCCCGTGCATCGAACGCACCTTCCCTGTTCTCAAGGGCGTGCCGATCGAGTTCCAGTGGAGCTGCGCGATGGGCATCGTGGTCAACCGCATTCCGCAGCTGGGCAAGCTGTCGGACAACGTGTGGTACTGCCAGGGCTATTCCGGGCACGGGATCGCCACCAGCCACATCATGGGCGAGATCATGGCCAAGGCGCTGAGCGGAACGCTGGAGCAGTTCGATACCTTCGCCGCATGCAAGCATGTGCGGGTGCCGATGGGGGACTTGCTGGGGAATCCGCTGCTGGCGGCGGGGATGTGGTACTACCAGATGCTCGAGAAACTGCGCTGAATTGACTGGCCTCTTCGCGGGTAAACCCGCTCCCACAGGAGATCGCATTACCCTGTGGGAGCGGGTTTACCCGCGAAGAGGCCAGTGAAACCAGTGAAGATTCAGAAAGTCAGGCGATCTTCTTCAGCCCTTGCTTCTTCAGCTCTTCATCGCGCAGCTCGCGGCGCAGGATCTTGCCGACGTTGGTGGTCGGCAACGCATCGCGGAACTCGATGTAGCGCGGCACCTTGTAGCCGGTGACGTTGGCACGCATGTGCTCCATCACCTGCTCCTTGGTCAGGGTCATGCCCGGCTTGACCACGATGAACACCTTGATCACCTCGCCCGACTTCTCGTCCGGCACACCGATGGCCGCGCATTGCAGCACGCCCGGCAAGCCGGCGAGCACGTCTTCGAGCTCGTTCGGGTACACGTTGAAGCCCGACACCAGGATCATGTCCTTCTTGCGGTCGACGATGCGCATGTAGCCGTCGGCCTGGATCAAGGCGATGTCGCCGGTCTTCAGCCAGCCTTCTCCGTCGAGGATCTCGGTGGTGGCGTCTTCACGTTGCCAGTAGCCCTTCATCACCTGCGGGCCCTTGACGCACAGTTCGCCCACTTCGCCCAGCGGCAGTTCGTTGCCGGCGTCGTCGATGACCTTGCACAGGGTCGACGGCACCGGGATGCCGATGGTGCCGACCTGGTTGGCCTCGGCCGGGTTGACCGCCGCCACCGGGCTGGTCTCGGTCATGCCGTAGCCTTCGCAGATGGCGCAACCGGTGACGGTCTTCCAGCGCTCGGCCACGCTCAGTTGCAGGGCCATGCCACCGGACAGGGTGATCTTCAGCGCCGAGAAGTCCAGGGCGCGGAACGCCTCGTTGTTGCACAGGGCGACGAACAGGGTGTTGAGGCCGACGAAGCCGCTGAACTTCCACTTGCCCAGTTCCTTGACCATCGCCGGCAAGTCACGCGGGTTGCTGATCAGCACGTTGTGGTTGCCGATCAGCATCATCGCCATGCAATGGAAGGTGAACGCATAGATGTGGTACAGCGGCAGCGGGGTGATGAGGATCTCGCAGCCTTCCTGCAGGTTCGCGCCCATCAGCGCGCGGCACTGCAGCATGTTGGCCACCAGGTTGCGGTGGGTCAGCATCGCGCCCTTGGCCACACCGGTGGTGCCACCGGTGTATTGCAGCACAGCGACATCGTTGGCCTGCGGGTTGGCCTCGGTGACCGGCTGGCCCTTGCCCAACGCCAGGGCGTCGTTGAAGCGCACGGCGGCCGGCAGGTTGTAGGCCGGCACCATCTTCTTCACGTACTTGATCACGCTGTTGATCAGCAGGCGCTTGACGGGTGGCAGCAGGTCGGCCACTTCGGTGACGATGACGTGCCTGACCTGGGTCTTGGGCACCACCTTCTCGGCCAGGTGCGCCATGTTGGCCAGGCACACCAGGGCCTTGGCGCCGGAGTCGTTGAACTGGTGTTCCATCTCCCGCACGGTGTACAGCGGGTTGGTGTTGACCACGATCAGGCCTGCACGCAGGGCCCCGAACACGGCGACCGGGTACTGCAGGACGTTGGGCAACTGGACAGCGATACGGTCACCCGGCTTGAGGTCGGTGTGCTGCTGCAGCCAGGCGGCGAAGGCACCCGACAGCGTGTAGAGCTCGCCGTAGGTGATGGTCTTGCCCAGGTTGCTAAAGGCCGGTTTGTTGGCAAAGCGTTGGCAGGATTGCTTGAGTACCGCCTGGATATTGGGGAATTCGTCAGGATTGATTTCCGCCGTAATCCCGGCTGGGTATTTATCCTTCCAAAAATGTTCGATCATGGAAGCCCACTCCTTCAGCAACAGCGAAGTTCGATTCACGCGTCTATGCGTTTATTATTGATATGTGATGAGGGTTCGTTGCAAACCTGATCATCCGAAAGCGGGCCGAGAGTAACAGCTTTAAATGGGGTCGCCTAGGGGCTAAAGGAGGCCTTACGGTCACAAAAATGACTCAATGAACGATACAGGTCATTTTTAGAGTATTTGACCGAAATGTCGCGAATGGAGCTGTAAATTGCCTGCTAGAGCTATTTGAAGCATTCGCGGGTAAACCCGCTCCCACAGGGTACTCCACCCATTTCCAGCATGGCGCTGTACCTGTGGGAGCGGGTTTACCCGCGAAGAAGCCAACGAGGAATCAAGCGGTATCACGCAACTCACGCCGCAGAATCTTGCCCACCGGCGTCATCGGCAACGACTCGCGCACCACGATATGCTTGGGCACCTTGTAGCCGGTGAAGTTGGCCTTGCAGAAGGCCTTGAGCTCATCCACGCTGACCCCGCCCTCGCGCGCCACCACGAACAGCTTCACCGCTTCCCCCGACTTCTCGTCCGGCACGCCGATGACCGCGCAGCTGGCCACTTGCGGGTGGCCCATGACCACGTCCTCGATCTCGTTGGGGTACACGTTGAAGCCCGAAACGATGATCATGTCCTTCTTGCGGTCGACGATGCGGGTGAAACCGTCCGGGTCGATCACCGCGATATCGCCGGTCTTGAACCAGCCTTCGGCATCCAGCGCCTGGGCCGTGGCCTCAGGTTGCTGCCAATAGCCCTTCATCACCTGCGGCCCCTTGATGCACAACTCGCCGCGCTCGCCCAGGGGCTGCTCATTGCCCTCGTCGTCGATCACCTTGAACGCCGTGCCCGGCACCGGGATACCCACCGTACCCAGGCGGGCCAGCTTGCCGTAAGGGTTGGTACTGGCCACCGGCGAGGTTTCGGTAAGGCCGTAGCCCTCGACGATGCGGCACCCGGTGAGGTCTTCCCAGCGCTCGGCCGTGGCCTTGACCAATGCCGTGCCGCCGGAGTTGGTGATCTTCAGCGCCGAGAAGTCCAGTTGGCGGAAGCCGGGGTGGTCCATCAGTGCGACGAACAGGGTGTTGAGCCCCAGCAGCGCCGAGAAGCGCCACTTGCCCAGTTCCTTGATGAAGCCCGAGATATCCCGCGGGTTGGTGATCAGCACGTTGTGGTTGCCGGTCACCATCATGCACATGCAGTTCGCGGTGAAGGCATAGATGTGGTACAGCGGCAGCGGCGCGATCATCACCTCCTGCCCTTCCCTGATCAATTGCTGGCCATCCGGCCCGTGCTGGGCGAAGCAGGCCAGCACCTGCAGCATGTTGGCCACCAGGTTGCCATGGGTGAGCATGGCGCCCTTGGCCAGGCCCGTGGTGCCGCCTGTGTATTGCAGTACGGCGATGTCGCCGAGGGCCTGCGGCACAGGCTTGTGGGCCAGGCCACGCCCTTCGCGCAGCACCTGTTTGAAGGCGATGGCCTGGGGCAGCTGGTAGGCCGGCACCATTTTCTTCACCTTGTCGACCAGGGTATTGACCAGCCAGCCCTTGGCTGCGGGCAGCAGGTCGCCCATCTTCGCCTCGATCAGGTACTCGATGCCGGTGTCGGGCAGCACCTCCTGCACGCGCTTGCCGAACAGGTTCAGGTACACCAGGGCACGTACCCCGGCGTCCTTGAACTGGTGGCGCATCTCGCGCTCGGTGTACAGCGGGTTGGTGTTGACCACCACCAGCCCGGCGCGCAGGGCACCGAACACCGCGATGGGGTATTGCAGGACGTTGGGCATCTGCACCGCGATGCGGTCGCCCGGCTGAAGGCTGGTGTTCTGCTGCAGCCACGCCGCGAAGGCCGCTGAATGGCGCTCGAGTTCGGCGTAGCTCAGGGTCACGCCGAGGTTGCTGAACGCCGGGCGGTCGGCGAAGCGCTTGCAGGAGCGCTCGAACACTTCGACCACCGAGGCGTACGCGTGCATGTCAATGGTGGAAGGAACGCCCTCCGGGCGCTTGTCATTCCAGAAGTCGGCTTGCATTTATTATTGTTCCTCTGCCTGAGCCCGCGCTGATTCCCTGCCCCGCCTGCCGAATGGCAAACGGGCGTTGAAAAGACGTTAGCAGGTAAGCCCGGGGTGGCATACACGCCAAGTGCCGCCATTAACATTGTGAATCTCTTTTATGCCCGTCCTGCAATCCGCGCGGTTGCGCATACACTGTGCGGGTACCCCTCGCGCACAGGATTCGCCATGCCCCACGACGCCTTCTGGCTGCCCGCCAGTCAGCATTGCAGCCTGTACGTGCACCAATGGCTGCCGGGCACGCCGGTCAAGGCCGTGGTGCTGCTGGCGCATGGCATGGCCGAGCACGCCGGGCGCTACCAGCACCTGGGCCATGCCTTGAGCGCGCATGGCTTCGCCCTGCTGGCGCCGGATCTGCGCGGCCACGGTCGCACTGCCGAGCTGGGCAGCCTCGGCCTTTTCGCCCGGCATCATGGCTGGAATGCCGTGGTCAACGACCTCGGCCTGCTGGCCCAGCACATCGGCCAGCAGTTCCCCTGCACGCCGCTGTTCCTGTTCGGCCACAGCATGGGCAGCTACATCGCCCAGGCCTACCTGCTGCACCACAGCGCCAGCCTGCACGGCGCGATCCTCAGCGGCTCCAACTTCCAACCGCCGGCGCTGTACCGCGTGGCCCGCCAGATCGCCCGCCTGGAAGCCTGGCGCCAGGGGCCCGGGGGGCAGAGCGCGTTGATCGAATGGTTGTCGTTCGGTTCGTTCAACAAGGCCTTCAAGCCCAACCGCACGGCCTTCGACTGGCTCAGCCGCGACCCGGCGCAGGTCGACCAGTATGTCAGCGATCCGTTGTGCGGCTTTCGTTGCAGCAACCAGCTGTGGCTCGACCTGCTGCAAGGGCTGACGCAGATCAGCCAGCCGCGCAACCTGGCGCAGATCGATCCGAACCTGCCCATGCTGGTGATCGGCGGCGAATGTGATCCGGTGAGTGCCGGCAAGCGTCTCACCCATCTGGCCGACGCACTGCGCGCGACCGGCAATCGACATGTACAGCTGCGCGTCTATCCTGAGGCGCGGCACGAAGTGCTGAACGAACTCAATCGCGACGAGGTCACCGGCGATATAATCGCCTGGCTCGAGCAGGCGCTGGCCCTTGGCCGCCCGGCTCGCAGTGAATGACAAGCGCTCTCGCCGCCCCTTAAGGAAGCCCCATGACCCAGGTCACCAACACGCCTTACGAAGCCCTCGAAGTCGGCCAGAAGGCCGAATACCAGAAGTCCGTCGAAGAGCGCGACATCCAGCTGTTCGCCGCCATGTCCGGGGACCATAACCCGGTGCACCTGGACGCCGAGTTCGCCGCCAAGAGCATGTTCCGCGAGCGCATCGCCCACGGCATGTTCAGTGGCGCGCTGATCAGCGCCGCAGTGGCCTGCACCCTGCCGGGCCCCGGCACCATCTACCTGGGCCAGCAGATGAGCTTCCAGAAGCCGGTGAAGATCGGCGACACCCTGACCGTGCGCCTGGAAATCCTCGAGAAGCTGCCCAAGTTCAAGGTGCGCATCGCCACCAATGTGTACAACCAGAACGACGAACTGGTAGTCCAGGGCGAGGCCGAGATCCTCGCGCCGCGCAAGCAACAGACCGTCGAGCTGGTATCGCCGCCGAACTTCGTCGCCAGCTGATACCGGTACTGGATTTTTCGCGGGTGAACCCGCTCCTACACGGACTCTGTGGGAGCGGGTTCACCCGCGAAGAGGCCAGAACAGCCACTACATGAGTTCGCGCAGACGCCGCTCGATATGCCGCCGCTCCGGCACCTGCCGGGTCAGCTCCAGCGCCTCGCGCCAGGCCGCCCGCGCCGCCTCGACATTGCCCAGCTGCTGATGCAGCTCCGCCCGTGCCGCATGGGCCAGGTGATAATCACGCAACTCCCCCGCCGCCAGAATCGCCTCCACCGCCACCAGCCCCGCCTGCGCGCCATCACGCTTGGCCAGCGCCACCGCGCGGTTGAGCGCCACCACCGCTGATGGCCAGTGCCGCTGCAGCACGTCGTAGAGTCCGACGATTTCCGCCCAGTCGGTATCCTCCGCCGTGGCTGCCTCGGCATGCACCGCCGCGATCGCCGCCTGCACGGTGTAGGCACCGATCGCCCGGCTGCCCAGCGCCAGGCGCACCAGTTCGCACCCTTCGACGATCTGTTCGCGATTCCACAGGCTGCGGTCCTGCTGCTCGAGCAGCACCAGGTTGCCCTCGCTGTCGAGACGCGCGCGCTGGCGTGAGGCCTGCAGCAGCATCAGCGCCAGCAAACCGACCGCCTCGGCATCCGGCAACAGTTGCACCAGCAGCCGCCCCAGGCGAATCGCTTCATCGCTCAGTTCCAGCTGCAGCAAGGCTTCGCCCGAAGATGCCGAATACCCCTCGTTGAACACCAGGTAGATCACCCGCAGCACGCTTTCCAGGCGCTCGGGCAGCTCCTGCAGCTCGGGCACTTGATAGGGAATGCCGGCATCGCGGATCTTGGCCTTGGCGCGCACGATGCGCTGGGCGATGGTCGCCGGGCTTTGCAGGAAGGCCCGGGCGATCTGCTCGGTGGTCAGGTCGCACACCTCGCGCAGGGTCAGCGGTACCTGGGCGTCGGCCGCCAGGGCCGGGTGGCAGCAGGTGAAGATCAGCCGCAGGCGGTCGTCGGCCAGCAGCTCTTCTTCACTGGGGTCCTGCCCCTGGCCCTCGATCAGCATGATCAAGTCGGCCTGGGAGCGGTCGAAGCGGGCGCGCCGGCGCAGCGCGTCGATGGCCTTGAAGCGCCCGGTGGACACCAGCCAGGCGCGCGGGTTGGCGGGGATACCGTCACGCTGCCAGCGCTCGACGGCGACGAAAAAGGCATCATGCAGGGCCTCCTCGGCCAGGTCGAAATCCCCCAGCAGGCGGATCAGCGTCGCCAGGATGCGTCGCGAATCGCGCCGATACACCGCCTCGACTTCGCCGCGCACTTGCGCCAGCGCCGCCATCAGTCGGGCATCCGCTGGGTCACCACCTCCACCAGGCGGTCCAGGCTTTCTCCCCAGCCCTGATGAAAGCCCATTTCCTCATGGGCCTGGCTGTCGGCGGCGCTCCAGTGCCAGGCGCGGGCGGTGTAGCGGGTTTTGCCCTGTTCCTCGTCGAAGCTGATCACCGCCGTCATGAACGCCTTGGCCGAGGGTACCCAGCCCGGCAGGAAGGCATCGGTGAACACCAGCCGCCGGGGCGCGGCGATCTCCAGGAACACGCCCTGGGTCGGGTATTCGGTACCATCCGGCGCGCGCATCAGGGTGCGGAACAGGCCGCCGCTCCACAGCTGCATCTCGCACTCGGGCGTGGTCATGCCGTGCGGCCCCCACCACTGCATCAGCCATTCGGGTTCGGTCCAGGCGCGGAACACCTTGGCAGGCGGCGCATCGATCAGGCGGCTGATGGATAATTCGTGCTGCGCGGTGGCAGCGTGAGTCGGGTTCATTCTTGTTGTTCTCCGTAGCTGTCAGGGTTGCAGCTCGCGCACCGGGCGCACTTCCACACTGCCGACACGTGCCGCCGGGATGCCCTTGGCGATGTTCAGCGCCTCGTTGAGGTCGCGGGCATCGACCAGGTAGAAGCCGGCGAGCTGCTCCTTGGTTTCGGCGAACGGGCCATCGGTGATGCTCATTCGCCCGCCACGCACGCGCACGGTAGTGGCGGTCTGCACGGTCTTCAGCGCCTCGGCGGCGATGATGCGCCCGGCGCCTTGCAGCGACTCGGCGTAGGCCATGCACTCGGCGTCTTGCGGGCTGTCGGGCAGGCTGTGCAGCAGCCCTTCGTCACAATAGACCAGGCACAGGTATTTCATGGCTGCCTCCAGGCATTGGCAACGTGCGTTTGGCGATAGCGGCTCAGGGTTTCAGATCGAACAGTGCTTTCTGCGTTTCCATGTCGAACGGTGCCGACCAGTGTTCGTGGATCACCTGCCATCTGCCGCCTGTTCTGCGGTAAGCGACGGTGGCGCGCATGAAGCCGCACTGGCTTTCGTCATCGCCCGGGCCGCAGCGGTTGAGCCAGTGGGCCAGGGCCAGGTCGCCATCGGCGTGAACGGTGAGCTGGGAGAGTTCGAAGACCATGGGCCCGGTACACATGTTCATGCACATTTCCCAGTGCTTCTGGTAGACGGCCTTGCCCTTGAATTGCAGGGCCTGGATGGCGTCGAAGGCGACGATATCGTCGGCGTAGGGCGCGGTGATGCCCGGGATGTCGCGGTCGCGTACAGCCTGCATCCAGGTATCGATCAGTTGGCGGATTTCGCTTTCGGCTGCGGTGTTCATCGGCGTTACCTCCGATCACTCATGAGCGTTTCGGTACAGGGTCGCCCTGTACCTTCAGCTCTTGGTCGAACGGCAGGCGCCGAGATCGACAGGCCGCTGGAATTATTTGCGCTGCAGTGGGATCCAGATTTCCATCACGGCGTCGGGGTCGGCAGGATCGAAGCCGGCCGGGTAACGCTCGAACAAGGCCGCATCGGCCTGCCGTTCACCCGACCGGGGCAACCACTGGAAGATGCCATCGAAGGTCGCCTTCAGGCATTGCAGGCTGCCACGGTGCTCGAACACCGCATAATGCTGCGGGGTCAGGGTCAGGGTGCTGAACCCGTCGGGCAGTACCTGGCCGGCATTGACCTCGACACCCGCCAGGTAGTCGAACCCGCCCTGCTCGTCGGGGTTGTAGCAGACCCCATAGCTGTCATGCCCGTGCCGTCCGGGCACATGCCCGATGTGTGGCGCAAAGCGTTGCCAAAGCAACGGCAGACCGCTCAGGTCGTTCATGCCGAAGCGTTCGGCGAAACCGGCCAGGTACAGCGTACGGCCGTCTTCATGGCGCGCCGGGGAGATCGGTTGCAGGGTCATGAGGGCCTCGGGTGAGCGGTGGGCTGGCAAGGATGAATTCACGGTAGCCCGAAACCATCACAGGCACCGCAAAATGGCAGAAAATCGCCGCTGACCGCAAAAGCCGCCAGCAGACGTTGCGTTCGGTCAGGCCAGGGCAGCCTGCTCGAACACTTCATCGGCCCACTGGTTCAGGCTTTTGCCGGCAGCACGGGCAGCGACGCTGGCAGCAGCGTGCACTTCAGGCCGAATGCGCAGCATGACCTTCCCCGATGCGGGCTTTTCCGGGGCGATGCCCTGCTCCGCGCAGTCGGCCAGGTAATCCTCCAGCGCCCCGCGGAAGGCTTCATGAAGCGCGGGGACCGAGCTTGCGTGAAAACTGATGATGTCGCGCATGCCCAGCACGCGGCCAACAAAAATGTCGTCACGCTCATCGTATTCGATACGGGCAACATAGCCCTTGTAGCGCATGCAACTCATAGGCTGACTCCTGCCCGCAGCAAGAATTCGCGGGCTTCTTCGATCTGATACCGTTTGGCTTCCTTGCCGGGATGGGGGCGATGGCACCGCCAAATCTGGCCGCCAAGCACCAGCTTGACTCTGGAGCCTTGCCGCTCCAGCACTTGTCCGCCGAGGTGGAGCACCAGGGCTTCGACCTCGGCGAAGGCCAAGGACGCCGTCGTTGGTGCCCTGAAGATGGCGTCGTAGATTTTGCGGTATCGAGTGTTCATTGGAAAATGCTATCAAATTAAGATAGCACTTTTTCCCCGATATCGATTCAGGATTTTTCGGTCAGCACCTGCGCATAACGCTCGCGGTCAATATTCGCCCCACTCAGCACCACGGCCACGCGCTTGCCCGCCTGGCGATCTCGTTCTTGCAGCAAGGCCGCCAGCGCCGCGGCACCTGCGCCTTCGGCGGTGTTGTGGGTGGTTTCGTGGTAGAGGCGCATGGCCGCCGCCACTTCAGCGTCGGTCACCCGCACGATGCGCGCGGCATGCTCGCGCACCAGGGCGAAAGCCTCCGGGTGCGGCACGCGGCAGGCCATGCCGTCGGCGAAAGTGTCGGCCGTCGCGGTGGTGACGATGTGCCCCTGCTCGAAGCTGCGCGCGTAGGCGTCGGCAGCGCTGGACACCACGCCGACGATCTCGGTCTTCAGCCCCAGCAGGTTGCGCGCCTGGATCAGCCCGCAGATGCCCGAGCCCATGCCGATCGGCACGTAGACGCAGTCCAATTCGCCTACGGCTTCGAACAGTTCGAGGGCATAAGTTGCGACGCCGCGCACCAGCTCCGGGTGGAACGACGGCACCATGTCGTAGCCCAGCTCGTCAGCCAGCCGCGCCGCCTCCTCACGGGCCACGTCGAAGTCGACGCCATGCTCCACCAGCTCGGCGCCCAGCGCGCGCATGGCGGCGTTCTTCTCCCTGGAGTTGCCTTCAGGCACCACGATCACCAGCGGCACACCGGCCTGGCGGGCGGCCAGTGCCATGCTCTGGCCGTGGTTACCGCGGGTGGCGGTGACCAGCCCGCGTGGTGGCTTGCCGTTGGCCAGCAGCGAGCGCACGTAGACCAGCCCGCCACGCACCTTGAAGGCACCGGTCGGGGCATGGTTCTCGTGCTTGACCCATACCTGGCAACCCGCCCGCTCGGCAAGGAGCGGCCAGACGTGCTGTGGGGTCGGGGGAAGGTGCTGGTGAACGAAAGCGGCGGCTTCGCGCAGGGCGGCGAGGTCGAACATGGGCGATTTTCCTTCATCGGTACAGGTGTATACCGATCCTAATCGCCACGAGGTGGGTTGGTAAACGCATGGCCCTGTCGCCGTCGTTGCGGTGACAGGGCCATCGATGGCATCAGCCTTGCTGGCATCCTTCGCCCATGGCCCGGTACTGGATGGTGTGCACCTGGCCATGATGGTCTTCATACGTCATGGTCGCAGGCACCACTTCGCAGACATTGGGGATGGTCGACAGGTTGATCACCCGTTTGATGTCGAGGTTCATGGAATAGTCGTACTGCTGGGCCACAGGCTCGCTGGAGACCGGCTTGGCCTCATCGGCGAGGGCGAACGAGGACATACCGACCAGTGCAAGAATCAGTAATGGTTTCATGGGTTTTGACCTTTGAAGCAATCCAGCTGATCGAGTGACTTCTTGATGCCGTCAATGGCGCGGAGAAGTTGTCATCGACTGCGAAGATGACACGAAGTACCGATCCCGCTATGTCGTACTGCCAGGGGGGATAAGTGAAAGTCTACTCCTCGGCGGCAATAGTTGAACCCTGAACTCGGACATTCACCCTTGCAGCTTTTGCAACAATCTGCGACAAAGCGAAGCGGCCTGCCGGCCTCGAACATCCGTGCTAGAGCCACCCGTTCCAGGACACCCCATGACACCCCTGCACTGCGCCCCGCTCACCGGCCTCGAACGCCGGTTGCTGGAACATTTCTACAAGCAGCACGGCTCGCGCATGCGCGCTGCCAATGACGGTGAATTGTGGGTTGCGCGCAGCGACAGGATCGTCGCCGGCCTGTGCCTGAGCGCAGTCGCCAACGGCCATTGGCTGACCGGCCTGTTCGTCGCCCCGGCACAACGCAAGCGCGGGGTCGCGGCCGAACTGGTCGAAGCGGCGCTGGCGCACCACGACGGCCCGACCTGGTTGTTCTGCCACCCCGACCTCGAGGCCTGGTACCAGCGCCTGGGGTTCGTCGGCACGACCGAACTGCCCGAAGCCCTGGCATCACGCCTGCTCCGCTACCAGCGCAGCAAGAGCCTGGTGGCGATGGTACGCGCTCAGTCGTCGCTGGCATCCAGCCCGGGGAACAGCACCTCGGTGTAGCCGAACCTGGCGAAGTCCTGAATGCGCGAAGGGTACAGCCGACCGATCAGGTGATCGCACTCATGCTGCACCACCCGCGCATGGAAGCCGTCGGCGAAGCGGTTGATCGGATTGCCCTGGGGGTCGATGCCGGCATAACTGATGTGCTTGAAACGCGGCACCACCCCGCGCAGGCCGGGCACCGACAGGCAGCCCTCCCAGCCGTCCTCGACCTCGGTGGTCAACGGCGTGATCAGCGGGTTGAGCAGGATGGTCTGCGGCACAGGCTCGGCATCCGGGTAGCGCTCGCTGCGCTCGAAGCCGAAGATCACCAGCTGCAGGTCGATGCCGACCTGCGGCGCCGCCAGGCCCACGCCGCCGACATGGCGCATGGTCTCGAACATGTCGTCGATCAGTTGCTGCAGTTCGGCGCTGCCGATCAGGCGCTCGGGCACCGGCGGGGCGATGCGCAGCAGGCGCTCGTCGCCCATCTTGAGAATGTCACGGATCATTGGGTGTTCGGCTCGGACGGTTGCGGCTCGACCGGGTGTTCATGGCCGAGCACGGTGAGGGTTTCCTTGGGTTTCTCGCCCGCGAAATCCTTCTCGCCCGGGTTCTTGCCCTCGGCCGACATGTGCTCGATCACCGCATTCATCTCCGCGCCCAGCAGCAGCACGGCGGCAGAAATGTAGAAGTACAGCAACAGCACGATGATCGCACCGATGCTGCCGTACATGGCGTTGTAGTCGGCAAAGGTCTTGACGTAGTAGGCAAAGCCCAGGGAGGCGATGATCCATACTACTACCGCCAGTACCGAACCGGGCGTGATGAAGCGAAACTTCTGCTTCACATCGGGCATCACGTAGTACATCAGTGCCACCGCGACCATCAGCAGGATGACGATGGCCGGCCAGCGCAGGATGGTCCAGACCGTGACGATCACCTCCTGCATGCCGACCTGCGAGG
Source organism: Pseudomonas sp. NPDC089401 (assembly GCF_044749485.1). NCBI lineage: Bacteria > Pseudomonadati > Pseudomonadota > Gammaproteobacteria > Pseudomonadales > Pseudomonadaceae > Pseudomonas > Pseudomonas sp. NPDC089401. The sequence goes on from NZ_JBIVIA010000006.1 coordinate 155,600, forward strand.
CGATCCACTCCATCACCTGCGGCCCCAGCACCATCAGTGCCGCAGCCGCCAGCAGCATGCCGGCGATACCGATGGTGTAGAAGATCGACAGCGGGATGCGCTTCCATACCGGGCGGCCCTCGGGCACGTCGTAGGCAGCGTTCATGGCGCTCATCATCAGGCGCACACCGGCAGACGCGGTCCACAGGGCGATGACGATACCCACCGACAGCAGCCCACCCTTGGACTGCTGCAACTGGTCGATCACCGGGTTCACCTGCTCCAGCGCCTGGGGCGGCAGCACCAGCTCGGTCTGCAGGCGCAGCCAGGAGAAGAAGTCGGGCAAATGCAGGAAGCCGATCAGGGCAATCAGGAAGAGAATGAACGGGAACAGCGAAAACAGCATCTGGTAGGCCAGCGCCGACGCATAGGTGGACATCTCGTCGTCGAGGAATTCCTTGACGGTGCGTACCAGCACGCGGTGCATGGGCAGGCCGCGCAGGTCAGGGAAAATCATAGCGTCTCCTTTCGCCGCTTGATTCTGGGGTACAACGGGTAAGTCTAATAGACCTCGCGTTCGATGTACTGCTCCCTGGCTTACTGAGGAAAATTCCTACTTATTCCTGTGCCGGCCTCTTCGCGGGTAAACCCGCTCCCACAGGTACTGCACTGCCCTTGAGGTCTGCACGATACCTGTGGGAACGGGTTTACCCGCGAAGAGGCCGGTACAGGCCAACCTAGATCAAGGCTTCTTCACCGCATCCTTCACATTGCCCTTGATCTGCTGCGCCTCGCCCTTCAACTCCTGGGCCTTGCCTTCAGCACGCAGTTTGTCGTTGCCGGTCACCTTGCCGACGCCCTGCTTGATGTTACCGACCGCTTCATTGGCCAGGCCTTTCGCTTTGTCTTTGGTGCCGCTCATGGCAAATCTCCCGCAAATGGAGACACGTGGACCGTGTCGACAGTCGGTGGACCGATGGTCCTCGCCAGGAGTTTCATTCGATTTTCCGGCTTCAAGCCGAACGGTGAATCTGCGGGCGAATACCGCACCGATTCGGCCCCAGCGCCCTGCTCAAGCCCTGCCCGCTCCCCTAGAATCGCCTGCAAACTGCTTATAAAAACAACAGCTTCCGGATACCTGCCCCATGCGTCTGCTCCCCCTCTTCGCGGCCTTGCTGCCGCTGCTGCCCCTGCCCGCCCTGGCCGCCGCTTCGGCCAGCGAAACCCTGAAGGTCGACCGTTACAGCGACGATGGCCAGCCCGGCACCCTGCGCTGGGCCATCGAAACCAGCAACCAGAACCCCGGCCACTACCGCATCGAGATCGCAGCGGTGGGCAAGGCGCCGTATGTGATTCGTCCAAGCCGCGCCCTGCCGGAAATCAAGGGCCCGGTGCAGATCACCGGCCTGCCCTGGGCCCGTGACGGCCAGTTCATCGCCATCGACGGCAGCGGCTACATCAAGGACCAGGGCGTACGCACCTGCCCCGGCGCCGTGCCCGGCCAGTTCGGCACCAACGTGCGCACCACCACCCAGCCCGGCCTGGTGCTGCGCGACACCCAGGGCGTGCACCTGAGCGGCCTGGAAGTTCGCAACTTCTGCATCGGCATTCTGGTCAACCGCGCCAGCGGCAACGTCATCGAAGACAACCGCATCGTCGCCAACAAGGGCGGTGCTGGCATCATGCTCACCGGCGACGACGGCGCCGGCAACCCGACCGCCACCACCACGGTCAACAACAAGGTGCTGCGCAACCAGCTGATCGACAATGGCGACGGCCTGGAACTGACCCGCGGCGCGGCCTTCAACCTGGTGGCCGACAACCTGTTCCGCTCCACCCCGGCCAACCCCGAGCCGTCCCAGGGCATCGAGATCCTCCTGGGCAACGACAACAGCGTGGTGCGCAACCGCTTCGAAAACTACTCCGATGGCCTGCAGATCAACTGGGGCAAGCGCAACTACCTGGGCGCCAACACCTTTACCGGCAACTCGATCGGCGTCAGCGTCACCGGCGAGGGCAACATCCTCGATGGCAACCTGATCCATGGCAACCGCATCGGCGTGGCGCTGCGCCCGGAGCCGGACATCACTGCCACGCGTGTCACCGGCAACCGTATCTGGGGCAACAGCCGGGACATCCGCCGCTGCGAAGCCGGTGGCTCGTGCGTGCCGGACCAGCGCACCGGCGCCATCATCTTCGGCGTGCCGGCCCAGGCCCATGCGCTGTACGTCGGGTCGCGCGGGGTCGGTGCGGATTTGCCGAAGAAGGACCAGGCAATCATCTGCGATGCCAAGGGCGAGCCGAAGCCATGCCAGCCGCTGCCCAACCACAACCAGCAGGCGCCACGGCTGATTGCCCTGGACGGCAATGTACTGCGTGGCGAGGTGCAGGGGCCGGCGTCGAGCCTGTTGCGCATCGAGGTGTTCGGCAATGCCCAGGCCGGTGGTACCGAGGCAGAGCAATACCTGGGGGATGTGCTGGTGAACAGCGATGCCGAAGGCAAGGCGCGGTTTGCCCAGGCGCTGGAGCAGGCGGGTGAGTTGAAGAGCTTTACTGCGACGGTGACGACCGCCGATGGCGCCACTTCCGAGTTGAGCAGGCCGATCAGTCGTTAAGGCGACAGGCCCTTTCGCGGGTAAACCCGCTCCCACAGGTACTGCACTGCCCTTGAGGCCTGCACGATACCTGTGGGAGCGGGTTTACCCGCGAAGAGGCCCTGAAGCCTTGCCGCGCCCGGTGCCACCCCTCACAATGCAGCCCTAATCAAGCGTCAACCCGCAGGAACCTGCATGAAACTCGACAAACCCGCCGCCATCGCCCGCCGCAACCAGGCCCTGGCCAACCCGGTGCTGACCAGCGCCAACACCCTGTTCGCCATCCTCGACCGCAAACGCAACCTGTGGTGGTTCGAAGTGCCGGTGGCCTTGCTGCGCAAGGGCCAGCCCGACTGGGTCAACCTGCTGCTGCACAGCCCGGAAAGCGACGAACTGCAGCACCTGAAGGTGCCGGTCAACTTCCTTCGCGCTCACCAGGAGCAGATGGAAGTGCGCAACCCCGGCAAGCGCCGCTCGACCATCAGCCTGGCCCTGAGCGCCGACCGCGACTCGCTGCTGCGCGACACCCGTCCGGGTGGCGAGCAGCTGGATTTCCGTACCTTCGTCCAGGCCTGATCAGGCCTTTTCGATCCGGTCGTCATGGATGACGATGCGGCCCTGCTTGAACAACGCGCCAATGGCCTTCTTGAAGTTGCCCTTGCTGACGTTGAACAGGCGGCTGATCACTTCCGGCGCGCTCTTGTCGCACACCGCCAGCACCCCGCCTTCGGCTTCCAGGCGCGCCATGATCTGCCCTTGCAGGTCATCCGCCAGCGCCTGGCCGACCGGCTGCAGGCTCAGAGCGATCTTGCCGTCATGGCGCACTTCCTTGATAAAGCCCTTCTCGTGCATGCCCGAACGCAGGAACTTGAACACCTCGTTCTTGTGGATCAGGCCCCAGTGGCGGTTGTTGATGATCGCCTTGAAGCCCATCGGCGTTTCACCGGCCACCAGCAACTCGACCGGCTGGCCAACCTGGTACTGGGCCGGGGTCACGTCAAGGTAGCGGTCCAGGCGCGAGGTGGCGGTGATGCGGCGGGTGCGTTTGTCGAGGTAGGCATGCACCACGCAGTAGTCGCCGATCTTCAGTTGCCGGGCTTCTTCCGAGTACGGCATCAGCAGGTCCTTGGGCAAGCCCCAGTCCAGGAAGATACCGGCACCGTTGATGTCCTTGACCTTGAGGCTGGCGAACTCGCCGACCTGCACCTTGGGCTTCTCGGTGGTGGCAATGAGCTTGTCATCGCTGTCCAGGTAGAGGAACACGTTCAGCCAGTCGTCGACCTCGGTTTCGGCGTTCTTCGGGATGTAGCGCCCTGGCAGCAGGATCTCGCCATCGGCGCCGCCATCCAGGTACAGGCCGAATTCCACGTGTTTCACGATTTGCAAACTGTTGTAACGCCCAAGCAGAGCCATTTCCGATGTTCCTCAAGACAAGGCGGCTATTCTACACCTGAAGCCGCCGCGCTGCCCGATCACTGATTCGGCGGAACCGCGCCGCCCCCCTTGCGTCTACCGAATGGCCTGCCCATGCAAGGATTCGCACATGCCTGTACGCCAGTCCAAAGCCTTCCTCCTGGCCATCGCCTGCGCCGTGGCCCTGGCCGCCTGCAGCCGCATCGACCTGGCCTACCGCAACCTCGACCGCCTGGTGCCCTGGTCGCTGGGCGACTACCTGGCGATGAACCGCGAGCAGAAGAGCTTGCTCGACGAACGGTTGAAGCAGCACCTGGCCTGGCACTGCAAGACCCAGCTGCCCGGCTACCTCGACTGGCTCGACCGGGTGCGCGACATGGTCGCCGAGGACCAGGTCACCGACCAGGCCCTGCAACAGCGCACCGTCGAGGCGCGCCAGGCGATCGGCCGGGTGGCGGAAGCGATCACCCCTTCGGCCAGCGAACTGCTGCGCGGCATGAGCGACACCCAGGTGGCCGAGATGCAGCAAGCCTTCCGCGATGACATCAGCGAACGGCAAAAACAGTATGTCGACACGCCCCTGGCCAAGCAGATCAGCCGCCGTGCCGAACGCATGGAAAAACGCCTGAACACCTGGCTCGGCGAACTCAACGCCGCCCAGCGCCTGCGCGTGCTGAACTGGTCCCAGGCGCTGGGCGACCAGAACCGCCAGTGGATCGCCAACCGCCAGCACTGGCAGCAGCAACTGATGCTGGCGATGAACCAGCGCGGCGACGCCAGCTTCGAACCGCGCCTGGCGACCTTGCTGCAGCGCAAGGAGAGCCTGTGGACGCCGGAGTACCGGCAGGCGTTCCAGAATACTGAGCAACAGGCGCGCAGTTTGCTGGTGGACCTGGTGCACCTGAGCAGCCCGGCGCAGCGGCAGTTCCTGCAGGAACGGCTGGCCAAGGTGCGTACCGACTTCAGTGAGATGAAGTGCTTGAAGGGTTGATTGCAGGCCCGGCCTCTTCGCGGGTGAACCCGCTCCCACAGGGACCGTGCAACATTGAAGCTAGCGGTGAACCTGTGGGAGCGGGTTTACCCGCGAAGAGGCCGGCCCTGGAAAAACAGGCTCACCGCCCCTTGCGCCGATAGGGAAACACATCGATCACCTTGCCCTCCCGGATTGCCCCCTGCAGCCCCTTCCAGTAATCGGCATCGTACAGATCCCCATGCAGCCGGCTGAACAACCGCCGCTGCCCGATATCGGCAAACAGGAACGGCGGAAACTCCTCGGGAAACACATCATGCGGCCCGATCGAATACCAGGGCTCGCCCGACATCTCGTCCTCCGGGTAGCGCGGCGGCGGAATGTGCCGGAAGTTCACCTCGGTCAGGAAGCTGATCTCGTCATAGTCGTAGAACACCACCCGCCCATGCCGGGTGACGCCGAAGTTCTTCAGCAGCATGTCCCCCGGAAAGATGTTCGCCGCCGCCAGCTGCTTGATCGCCAGCCCGTAGTCTTCCAGCGCCTCCAGCACCTGCCCGTCGCTGGCCTGTTCCAGGTACAGGTTGAGCGGGGTCATGCGCCGCTCGGTCCAGCAGTGGCGGACCAGCACCGTGTCACCCTCCAGCGCCACGGTCGACGGCGCCACCTCCAGCAGCTCAGCCAGGCATTCGGGCTCGAACTTGCCCCGCGGGAAGCGAAAGTCGGCGAACTCCTGGGTGTCGGCCATGCGCCCGACCCGGTCGACGCTTTTCACCAGCCGGTACTTGTCGATCACCGTGGCACGGTCGACGGTCTTCGACGGCGAGAAGCGGTCCTTGATGATCTTGAACACGGTGTTGAAGCCCGGCAGGGTAAATACGCTCATGACCATGCCGCGCACCCCCGGGGCCATGACGAAGCGGTCGTCGCTGCTGGCCAGGTGGTTGATCAGCGCGCGGTAGAATTCCGACTTGCCCTGCTTGTAGAAGCCGATCGAGGTGTACAGCTCGGCAATGTGCTTGCCCGGCAGGATGCGCTTGAGGAAATTGACGAACTCCGCCGGCACCGGCACGTCGGCCATGAAATACGAGCGGGTGAAGGAAAAGATGATCGACACTTCGGCCTCGTCGGTGATCAGCGCGTCGGCCTCGATGCCGTGGCCCTCGCGGTGCAGCAGGGCGATCACCAGCGGCCATTGCTCGTCGCTGTTGTACAGGCGGCCGACCAGGTAGGCGCCCTTGTTGCGGTACAGCACCGGCGCGAACAGCTCCACGGCCAGGGCCGGGTCCTTGCATACCCAGTCCGGCAGGCATTCCCTGAGCTGCTGCTCCAGGCGCGCCACGTCGCCGTCCAGGTCGCCATAGGCAAAGGCATGGTCGGCAAGAATCGACCGCAACAACCCCCTGAGGCTGCCGTCAGGCTTGTAGGTGCGTGTCTGCGCCGCACGCTCGTGGGCGCGCATCGAGGGCCGGGTGGTGTGGATGAACATGCAGCCATCGCTGATCTGGTCGTGGCTGAACAGGCTGCAGAACAGCGAGTTGTACCAGGTCTCGGCCAGTTCGTCGTCCAGGCGCGGGTCGATCAGGCGGATGTAGGCGTTCTTCACCAGCGGCCACTGCTCCACGTCCAGCAGCACCCCGGCCGCGAAGGCCTGGCGCAGCCAGCCGTTGACCTCGGCGACCTTTTCTTCGTAGAGGTTGATACGTGCGGCGGAGGCCTGCTGGATATCCTGCCAGCGCGCCTGCTCGAAGCGCTCGCGGGCGCCGAGGGTGATCTGCTGGAAGTGCTCGCGGTAGTTGTCGAAGCCGTCGAGGATTGTCCGGGCGATGTCGGCGGCGGGCCAGGGCTGGGGCATGCGGGGGACCTCGGGGCTGGGTGAGCTAATGAGATTAGCCTGTGCGGGCCTCTTCGCGGGTAAACCCGCTCCCACAGGGATTGCACAATGTCCAGAAGCTGCGCTGTACCTGTGGGAGCGGGTTTACCCGCGAAAGGGCCCGCACAGGTTTACACCGCAAGAAAGCACAAGAACCCACCCCACCGCCTGGCGTACACTCGCGCCCTGCCCTGTACCCGGAGACCGTTGTGACCCCCATCGCCCTAGCCCGCCTGCTGACCCTTGCCGCTGTCTGGGGGGCGAGCTTCCTGTTCATGCGCATCATCGCCCCGGAGCTGGGCACTGTTCCCACCGCCTTCTTCCGCGTGTCCATCGCCTGCCTGGGCCTGATCGCCATCCTCGCCGCCACCCGCGTGCGCTGGCGGTTCGACGGCAAGCTCGGCGCCTGCCTGGTACTGGGCATGATCAACTCGGGCATCCCCGCCACCTTCTATTCCGTGGCCGCGCAAGTGCTGCCCGCCGGCTATTCGGCGATCTTCAACGCCACCACGCCGCTGATGGGGGTGCTGATCGGCGCGCTGTTCTTCCACGAGCGCATGACCCTGCCCAAGCTCGGCGGCATCTTCCTCGGCCTGTTCGGCGTCGGCATCCTCAGCGGCGCCGGCCCGGTGGCGCTGGACATGGCCCTGGTGCAAGGCGCCCTGGCCTGCCTGGCCGCCACCACCTGCTATGGCTTCGCCGGCTTCCTCGCGCGGCGCTGGGTCAGCGGCCTGGACAGCCGCCTGTCGGCCCTGGGCAGCATGCTCGGCGCCACCTTGCTGCTGACCCCGCTGTTTGCCTGGAGCGCCCTCACCCAGCCGCCGGCGAGCTGGGGCGGCTGGCAGGTGTGGCTGTCGCTGCTGGGCCTGGGCCTGCTGTGCACCGCCTTTGCCTACATCCTGTACTTCCGCCTGCTGGCCGAGATCGGCCCGGTCAAGGCCAGCACCGTGACCTTCCTGATCCCGGCGTTCGGCGTGCTGTGGGGGGCCTGGCTGCTGGGCGAGCCGCTGTCGATGGCGCACCTGTATGGCGGCCTGCTGATTGGCGTGGCGCTGTGGCTGGTGCTGCGCCCGGCACGCAATTGAGCCTCGACCGACTTCTGAGTTGACGCAATACCTGTGGGAGCGGGCTTGCCCGCGAACACGGGCGAAGCCCGTGCCATGCACCGCGGTGTCTTCTTCGCGGGTAAACCCGCTCCCACAGGGTTCAGCGACTAGCCCGCCGTGCGGTTTCACCTGTGAAACCGCCACCCCGCCCGCGTTACCCGAAACTGCCCTGTTCCCTCGCACGGCCCCCTGCGTTGCGCTGCAAATGGGCATTTCCGTGCCATATAGAAAACCACGTTTCACATATGAAACGCTGCATTTTCCTATATGAAAGTGCAACTAACTGATAAATAACAATTTTTTATTTAAATGAAGGAATTATTTTAACTGGCATTGTTCATGCACTAAACGGCGTATCACCTATAAAACAGACCAGCGAGTTGATTCCCATGGCTGTGAAAGAGATGTACGCAATCGCCCCGCAGTGGGACACGCCCCGCCCGCAAGACGCCCCGGCACCGGTCGAGATCGCGTTCCACAACGTCGGCAAGGCCTTCCCGGCCAAAGGGCAATCGGACGCGCCGTTCGCCATCCGTAACGTCAACTTCCAGATCCGCCGTGGCGAAGTGGTGTCGATCATCGGCCCGTCCGGCTGCGGCAAGAGCACCATCCTCAACATGGGCTCCGGCCTCTACCGCCCCAGCGAAGGCGAAGTGCTGGTCAGCGGCGAACGGGTCGACGGCCCGGTACCCAAGGTCGCCTTCATGCTGCAGAAGGACCTGCTGATGCCTTGGCGCAGCATCCGCCGCAACGTCGAGCTGGGCCTGGAGATCCAGGGCATGGCCGCCCCCCAGCGCAAGGCCATCGCCGACAACCTGCTCGCCCGCTGCCACCTGCAAGGCTTCGCCGACCACTACCCGTTCCAGCTCTCCGGCGGCATGCGCCAGCGCGCCGCCCTGGCCCGCACCCTGGCCATCGACCCGCAGGTGCTGTTTCTCGACGAGCCGTTCTCGGCCCTCGACGCGCAGACCAAGATGATCCTCCAGCAGGACCTGGCGCGCATGCTCTTCGAGGAAAAGAAGACCGCACTGTTCATCACCCACGACCTGGTCGAGGCCATCGCCCTGTCCGACCGCCTGCTGGTCATGAGCGCCCGCCCCGGCACGATCATCGAGGAAATCGAGATCGACCTGCCACACCGCGACAACCCCCTCGAGCGCCGCAAGCTGCCGGAGATCGGCCCGCTGGCCGGGCGCCTGATGGACCTGTTGCACGTCGGCGCCGACCACGAACTGCATTGATCGACGTTCACTACCTTCCGGGAGTCAGCATGTTCAATACACCCTTCAAACGCCTCGCCCTCGCCGCCCTGGGCCTGGCCTTCGCCCTGCAGGCCCAGGCCGAGCCGACCAAGGTCACCTACCTGCTGCCGGCGCCGCCCAGCCTGCCGGCCTTCGCGCCGTGGATCATCGCCAAGGAAAAGGGCTACTACCAGGCCCAGGATCTGGACCTGACCTTCGTCGCCGCCAAGGGTGGCGTCGACGTCGCCAAGCAGATCGGCGCCGGCAACGCCCTGGTCGGCGGCGCCATCGGCGACACGCCGATCATCGTCCGCCCCAACGGCATCCCGGTGCGCACCGTGGCCGTGCTCGGCGGTGGCGGGGTGACCATGATCGCCACCAACGCCAGCGCCAACATCAAGCGCATCGAAGACCTCAAGGGCAAGACCCTGACCGTGATGTCGTACTCCGACACCACCTACTACGCCCTGCTCGCCTCGCTGCGCAAGGCCGGCCTGAGCAAGGACGACGTCGACATCCAGGCCGCCGGCCCCGCCGGCGTGTGGCAGCTGTTCTCGGCGAACAAGGCCGAGGCCATGGCCGGGGTCCCGGACTGGGTGGTCAACGCCGAGGATGCCGGGCTCAAGTACCAGCTGATCCCCCGCGAGCAGGTGTTCGAGAGCATGGCCCAGGCGATCCTTGCCTCGGACGACGCCATCGAGCACCACCCGCAGGTGGTGCGCGGCGTGGTCCAGGCCACCCTGCACGGGCTCAAGGACATCGTCGACGACCCCAAGGCCGCCGCCGCCACCTTCGCCCGCGCCGTCCCCGCCTACGCCGGCAAGGAAGCCTCGCTGGAGAAGACCCTGCGCCTCTACGTCGACTACGTCTACGCCGGCCAGCCGGTGCCCGGGCGCATCGACCCGGCACGCCTGGACGCGGTGCGCAGGTTCTATGTCAGCGAAGGCATCGTGCCCCGCGAATCGCCGCTCGACGAGCTCTACAGCAACCAGTTCATCGACACCCAGACCGCGGCCAAGTGAAGCCCCGGCAACCAAGGTAAGCGCCTGATGAAAAACCTCAACACCTCCGTGCTCGGCAGCCTTGCCCTGCTCCTGTTGTTCCTGTTGCTCTGGCAATGGGGCCCGCGCCTGCTCGGCATGCCCGAGTTCGTCATGCCGCCGCTCAGCCGTGTGGTCGAAGAAAGCGCAGTGATGTGGCACGGCAGCAGCCTGCTCCAGCACACCCTGATCACCGCCTTCGAGATCATCGTCGGCTTCGCCCTCGGCGCCCTGCTCGGCGTGTCGATCGGCGTCGCCCTGGGCCTGTCGCCGTCGGCCGAGGCCATGCTCTCGCCGTACATCCTGGCGCTGCAGATCGCCCCCAAGGTGGCCTTCGCCCCGCTGTTCGTGATGTGGCTGGGCTACACCATCTACCCGAAGATCCTCATCGCCATCCTCATCGTGTTCTTCCCGGTGATGATCAACGTGCTCTCGGCCATCCGCACCGTCGACCCGGACCTGATCAACCTGGTGCGCACGCTCAACGCCAGCCGCTGGCAGATCTTCCGCCTGGTGGAGTTCCCCTCGGCCATGGCCGCGCTGTTCTCCGGCCTGCGCATCGCCTCGACGCTGGCGGTGATCGGGGTGACCGTCGGCGAACTGGTCGGCGGCAACCAGGGCCTGGGCTTCCTGCTGGTGGACGCCGAAGGCCAGGGCAACACCGCCGGCGTGTTCGTGGCCATCGTCCTGCTCACCCTGATCGGCGTGCTGGCCTACGGCGCGGTGGTCTGGGCCGAGAAGCGCGTGCTGCATTACCTCCCCAAAGCCATGCTGAGTACTTCCTGATGAGCTACCCCAACCTCCTCGACGGCCGCCGCGTGCTGGTCACCGGTGGCGCCCGCGGCCTGGGCTACGCCTTCGCCCAGGCCATCGCCCAGGCCGGTGCCCGGGTGGTGATCGCCGACATCCTCGGCGGCCGCGTGCAACAGGCCGCCTGCGAACTGAGCGCCCAGGGCCTGGACGTCAGCGGGGTCAGCCTCGACCTCGCCGACCCGGCCTCGATCAGCCGCTGCATCGAACGCAGCGTCGAACGCCTGGGCGGCCTCGATGGCCTGGTCAACAACGCCTCGATCACCAACTCCGGCGGCAAGACCTGCGAAGAACTGGACATCGAGACCTGGGACCAGGTGATGCAGGTCAACGTGCGCGGCACCTGGCTGATGACCCGCGCCGCCCTGCCGGCCCTGCGCGAAAGCGGCCGCGGGGCGATCGTCAACCTGGCCTCGGACACCCCGCTGTGGGGCGCGCCGAACCTGCTGGCCTACGTCGCCAGCAAGGGCGCACTGATCGCCATGACCCGCAGCCTGGCCCGCGAACTGGGCGGCGACAACATCACCATCAATGCCATCGCCCCGGGCCTGGTGCAGGTCGAGGCCACCGCCTACGTGCCCGAAGCCCGCCACCGCCTGTACATCGACCAACGGGCCATCCAGCGCCCGCAACTGCCCGAAGACGTCAGCGGCGCCGTGCTGTTCGCCCTGTCCGACCTGTCGCGCTTCATCACTGGACAAACCCTGCCGGTCAACGGCGGGTTCGTCATGCCCTGAGCAAAGGAGACCGTCATGACCGATCTTTCCGTTGAACAACAAACCCCGAAAACCTGGGAACAGCCAGCAGGCGCCGATCTGGCGGCGTGGATGCAGACCCGCATCGCCCGCTATGAAACCCGCCGCTACGACTGGGACGCGCTGAAGTTCCAGGCCGACTTCGACCCCAAGTTCCGCCGCGCGCAGATGCGCTACGTGGGCACCGGCGGCACCGGTGTGAACAGTGACATGAACACCATCCCGTCCGAGCACTTCACCTTCTCGACCATGGTCATCCCGGCCGGCCACGAAGGCCCGCCGCACCTGCACACCGACGTCGAGGAAGTGTTCTTCGTACTGCGCGGCAAGCTCAAGGTGGTGATCGAGAAGGACGGCGAGCGCTTCGAGACCATCCTTACCGACCGCGACCTGATTTCCGTGCCACCAGGGGTGTACCGCGAGGAGATCAACATCGGCGACGAAGACGCGCTGATGTGCGTGATGCTCGGCGCCAAGAAGCCGGTCACCCCGACTTACCCGCCAGCCCACCCGCTGGCCTCGGTCAAGCGCGGGTAAGCCGATGCCAGCGCTCACCGACACCTACCTCAGCCAGCTCCAGCGGCAGTTCGGCGAACGCCTGCTGCCACTGGACGATGGCCGCCAGGCGGTTCGCGAAGCCGGCAGCGGCGCGGCGATCGTGCTGCTGCACGGCATCGGCTCGGGCGCGGCGAGCTGGCTGCAAGTCGCCCTGGGCCTGCGCCAGCGGGCCCGGGTGATCGCCTGGGACGCGCCGGGCTACGGCCAGTCCACGCCGCTGCCGATGGCAAGCCCCAGGGCCTGCGACTACGCCGCGCGCCTGGCCGGCCTGCTCGATGCGCTGGCGGTCGAGCGCTGCGTGCTGGTCGGCCATTCGCTCGGTGCAATGACCGCTGCGGCCTTCGCCCAGCGCCATCCCGAGCGGGTCGAGCAACTGGTGCTGCTGAGCCCGGCACGCGGCTACGGCGCCCGGCCCGAGCAAGGCCGAGGGGTGCGTGACAAGCGCCTGCACGACCTGGCCACGCTGGGCATCGCCAGCCTCGCCGAAACCCGCAGTGCCAAGCTGCTGTCGGCCAGCGCCAGCGACAGCGCCCTGGCCTGGGTGCGCTGGAACATGGCGCGCCTGGAGCCGGCCGGCTACCGCCAGGCCATCGAGCTGCTGTGCGGCGACGACCTGCTGCGCTACCAGGCGCAACAGGTGCCCTGCCAGGTGCATTGCGGCAGCGCCGACAGCATCACCACCGCCGACGACTGCCGGGCCCTGGCCCAGGCCTTCGCCGCCCCTTTCCAGCTGATTCAGGGCGCCGGCCATGCCTGCGCCATCGAACAACCCGAAACGGTGACCCGGCGCCTGGCCCGGGCACTGGACGCCTCTTTCACAGGTAGCGTGCAATGAACGATACGGATGCCATGAAGGACCAACAGGACCGCTACACCGTCCCCGGTCTCGAGCGCGGCCTGTTGCTGCTGTGCGAATTCAGCCGGCACAACCGCACCCTGACCGCCCCCGAGCTGGCCCGCCGCCTGGCGCTGCCGCGCTCGACCATCTTCCGCCTGCTGAGCACCCTGGAAGCCATGGGCTTCGTCACCCGCAGCGGCAACGAGTACCGCCTGGGCATGTCGGTACTGCGCCTGGGCTTCGAGTACCTGGCCTCGCTGGAGCTGACCGAGCTGGGCCAGCCGGTCCTGGCGCGGCTGTGCGACCACCTGAACTACCCGAGCAACCTGGTGGTGCGCGACGGCCGCTCGATCGTCTACGTGGCCAAGGTCTCGCCGCCCTCGGTGTTCTCCAGCGCGGTCACCGTCGGTACCCGCCTGCCGGCCCACGCCACGGTGCTGGGCCGGGTGCTGCTGGCCGACCTGAGCCTGGCCGAACTGCGCGAGCTGTACCCCGAGGAACACCTGGAGCGGCACTCGCCCAGCACGCCGGCAACCGTGCTGGAGCTGTTCGACCTGGTCCAGGCCGACCGCCTGCGCGGCTACGTGCACGGCGAAGGGTTCTTCGAGTCGACCATCTCGACCCTGGCCGCGCCGGTGCGCGACGCCAGCGGCCGGGTCGCCGCCGCGCTGGGCCTGACCATCCCCACCGCGCAGGTCGGCCACATCAACTTCGACAGCCTGCTCGGCCAGGTGCGCGGCAGCGCCGATGAGCTGTCGCGGCTGCTGAACTACCGACCCGGCGCCGGCCAGGTCACCGCACTGATGAGGGATTGAGCATGAACCTCTACCAACTCCACGACAGCACTGCCGTCGTCACCGGCGGCTCGTCCGGCATCGGCCTGGCCTGCGTCGAGCTGCTGCTCGAAGCCGGCGCCCGCGTGGCCTTCTGCGGCCGCAACGAAGACCGCCTGCGCAGTGCCGAAGCCAGCCTGCGCCAGCGCTTCCCCCAGGCCCAGCTGCTGGCCCAGGTGTGCGATGTGCTCGACGCCCAAGCCGTGCAGGCCTTCGCCGCCGCCAGCCAGGCCGCGCTGGGCCCGGCCCGGGTGCTGATCAACAACGCCGGGCAAGGCCGCGTGTCGACCTTCGCCGACACCACGGACGCCGCCTGGGCCGAAGAGCTGCAACTGAAGTTCTTCTCGGTGATCCACCCGGTGCGCGCCTTCACCCCGCAACTGCAAGGCCAGGCCGGCGCGTCGATCGTCTGCGTCAACTCGCTGCTGGCCAGCCAGCCCGAGCCGCACATGGTCGCCACCTCGGCCGCCCGCGCCGGGCTGAAGAACCTGGTGCGCTCGATGGCCTTCGAATTCGCCGAACAGGGCATCCGGGTCAACGGCATCCTCATCGGCCTGGTCGAGTCCGGCCAATGGCGCCGGCGCTTCGAGGCCCGCGACGAACGCGCGCTGGACTGGGCGCAATGGACCGCCCAGCTGGCCCGCCGCAAGCAGATCCCGCTGGGGCGCCTGGGCCTGCCCAGGGAAGCCGCCCAGGCCATCCTGTTCCTCGCCTCACCGCTGTCGTCCTACACCACTGGCAGTCATATCGATGTTTCTGGAGGCTTGTCCCGCCATGCGTAACGAAAACACCGTCACCGTCGGTGCCGTGATCACCGCGTTCCTCGAACAATGCGAAGTCAAGGCCGCGTTCGGCGTGATCTCGATCCACAACATGCCGATCCTCGATGCCTTCGCCGTGCGCGGCAACATCCGCTTCGTCATGGCCCGCGGCGAAGCCGGCGCCACCAACATGGCCGATGCCTACGCCCGCAGCGTCGGCGGCCTGGGCGTGTGCCTGACCTCCACCGGCACCGCCGCCGGCAACGCCGCCGGGGCCATGGTCGAGGCGCTCACCGCCGGCACCCCGCTGCTGCACATCACCGGGCAGATCGAAACGCCCTACCTGGACCAGGAGCTGGCCTACATCCATGAGGCCCGTGACCAGCTGACCATGCTCAAGGCGGTGTCCAAGGCGGCGTTCCGCGTGCGCAGCGTGGAGACCGCGCTGAGCACCCTCAAGCTGGCCGTGCAGACCGCCCTCACCGCGCCCACCGGCCCGGTCAGCGTGGAGATCCCGATCGACATCCAGTCGGCGCTGATCGCCATGCCCGGCGACCTCTCGCCCCTGCCGATCCCGGTCGCGGTGCCGGCCCCGGAAGCCCTGGACCTGGTCGCCGAACGCCTGGCCAGCGCCACCCGCCCGCTGCTCTGGCTCGGCGGCGGTGCCCGGCATGCCGGTGCCCAGGTCAAGCGCCTGCTGGACATGGGCGTGGGCGTGATCACCTCGACCCAGGGCCGCGGCGTGGTCAACGAGGACGACGAGCGCTGCCTGGGCGCCTTCTCCCAGAACAAGAAGGTCGAAGGCTTCATGCAGACCTGCGACGCGCTGGTGGTGGCAGGCTCCCGGCTGCGCAGCAACGAAACGTTCAAGTACGCCCTGAAGCTGCCACGCACCACCCTGCGCATCGACGTCAACCCGGCCATCGAAGGCCGCAGCTACCCCAGCGACCTGTTCGTCTGCGGTGACGCCGCGCTGGCCCTGGAAGGCCTGGCCGACCGCCTGCAAGGCCGCCTGAACATCGACCCGGCCTTCATCGACGAGCTCAAGGCCGTGCGCGCCGAATCGCGCCAGCAACTGGTGGCCGACCTCGGCCCGTATGCGGCGATGGTCGAGCAGCTGCAGGCGCAGACCGGGCGCAACTTCACCTGGGTGCGCGACGTGACCCTGTCCAACAGCATCTGGGGCAATCGCCTGCTCAACCTGTACCACCCGCAGGCCGGCGTGCACGCCCTCGGTGGCGGCATCGGCCAGGGCCTGGCGATGGGCATCGGCGCTGCCATCGCCGCCGCCGAAACGGCGCCGCAGCGCAAGGTGTTCGCCCTGGCCGGCGACGGCGGTTTCATCCTCAACCTGGGTGAGCTGGCGACCCTGGTGCAGGAGAAGGCCAACGTGGTGATCCTGCTGATGAACGACCAGCGCTACGGGGTGATCCGCAATATCCAGGACGCCATCTACGGTGCCCGCCACGCCTACGTCGAACTGCACACCCCGGACTACGCCAAGCTCGCCGACTCCCTGGGCCTCAAGCATGGCCTGGTGCGCGACCTCAAGGACTTCGGCACGCTGCTCGAAGGCGCGCTGGGCAGCGACGGGCCGTTCCTGCTGGAAGTCGACATGCTCAGCGTCGGCCCGTTCGCCACCCGCTTCGCCGGCCCGCCCAACAGCGAAACCCGCTCGCAGAAAGCCACCGCCGCCTGAGGATACGCCCATGCTGCATATCACCATGATCGGCTGTGGCGCCATTGGCGTGGCCGTGCTGGAACTGCTGGAGCATGACCGTCAGTTGCAGGTCGACGCGGTCATCGCCTCGCCCGGCTCCGAGGCGCTGGTGGTCGAGCGCCTGGCGCGCCTGCGCCGGCCACCCCAGGTGCTGACCGCACTGCCGGCCGACGCGCGCCCCGACCTGCTGCTGGAGTGCGCCGGCCACCGCGCCATCGAGGAGCACGTGCTGCCGGCGCTGGAGCGCGGCATCCCGTGCCTGGTGGTGTCGGTCGGCGCGCTGTCGCAGCCGGGGCTGGTCGAGCGCCTGGAGGCAGCGGCGGCGCGTGGCGACACGCGCATCGAGCTGCTGCCCGGCGCCATCGGCGGCATCGATGCGCTGTCGGCGGCCAAGGTCGGCGGCCTGGACACCGTCGAATACACCGGGCGCAAGCCGGCCCGGGCCTGGAAGGACACCCCGGCCGAGCAGGCCTGTGCCCTCGACAGCCTGGCCGAGGCCACGGTGATCTTCCAGGGCAGCGCCCGCGAGGCCGCCCGCCTGTACCCGAAGAACGCCAACGTCGCCGCCACCCTGTCGCTGGCCGGGCTCGGCCTGGACCGCACCTGGGTGACCCTGGTCGCCGACCCGCACAGCGAAGAGAACGTGCACCAGGTCAAGGCCCGCGGCACCTTCGGCGGCTTCGAAATGAGCCTGCACGGCAAGCCGTTGCAGGCCAACCCGAAAACCTCGGCGCTGACCGTCTACAGCGTGGTCCGCGCCCTGGGCAACCATGCCCATGCCATTTCCATCTAGGGGAACGCCATGACCTTGGAACAGACCTTACCCCTGTGCATCGCCGGCACCTGGCGCCTGGGCGGCGGCGCGCGCTACGCCACCTGCTACCCGGCCACGGGCGAGCCGGTGGCCTGGCTCAACGCCGCCAGCCTGGAGGACGTCGAGGCCGCCGTGCAGGGCGCGCACCAGGCCTTCCTGCACAGCGGCTGGGCGCAGCGCAAACCCCACGAACGCGCCGCCGTGCTCTACCGCATCGCCGGGCTGATCCGCGAACGCGCCGAGGAGCTGGCGCAGCTGCAACGCCAGGACAACGGCAAGCCGATCAACGAGACCCGCGCCCTGGTGGCCAGCGCCGCCGGTACCTTCCAGTTCTTCGCCGCCGCCTGCGAAACCCTGGAGGAAACCATCACCCCGTCACGCGGCGATTTCGTCAGCATGAGCGTGTATGAGCCGATGGGCGTGGTCGCGGCGATCACCCCGTGGAACTCGCCGATCGCCAGCGAGGCGCAAAAAGTCGCCCCGGCCCTGGCCGCCGGCAATGCCGTGGTGATCAAGCCGGCGGAAATCACCCCGCTGCTGGCCCTGCAACTGGCGCGCATCTGCGACGACGCCGGCCTGCCCAAGGGGCTGCTCAGCGTGCTGCCGGGCAAGGGCTCGCTGCTGGGTGACGCCCTGACCCGCCACCCGCTGGTCAAGCGCGTGTCGTTCACCGGCGGTACCACCACCGGCAAGCACATCGCCCACATCGCCGCCGACAAGATGATGCCGGTGTCGCTGGAACTGGGCGGCAAGTCGCCGACCATCGTGCTCGACGATGCCGACCTCGACCACGCCGTGGCCGGGGTGCTGTACGGCATCTTCAGCTCCTCGGGCGAGGCCTGCATCGCTGGCTCCCGGCTGTTTGTCGCGCGCACGCTGTACGAGCCTTTCATGGCCCGCCTGACGGCCGCCGCCGCGCAACTGCGCCTGGGCGACCCGGCCGACGAGCGCACGCAGATGGGCCCGCTGATCAGCGCCGCGCACCGCGAGTCGGTGGAGCGTTACGTGGCCCTGGGCCTGGCCGAAGGCGGTCGCCTGCGCCTGGGTGGCCAGCGCCCGAGCGGCGGGCTGTACGACCAGGGTTTCTTCTACCCGCCGACCATCCTCGAGGGCCTGGGCAACCAGCAGCAGGTGTGCCAGGAAGAAATCTTCGGCCCGGTGCTGGTGGCCATGCCGTTCGACAGCGAGGCCGAACTGCTCGAACAGGCCAACGACAGCCTGTACGCGCTGGCCGCCGGCATCTGGAGCCGCGACTACAAGCGCGCCTGGGCGCTGGGCCGCAAGCTCCAGGCCGGCACGGTGTGGATCAACACCTACAAGCAGTTCTCCATCTCGACCCCGTTCGGCGGCTGGCGCGACAGCGGCCTGGGCCGCGAAAAGGGCCGCCTGGGCATCCTGCAGTACATGGAACAGAAAAGCCTCTACTGGGGCATGAACGAACAACCGCTGGCCTGGGCCGGCGTGGAGGCAGGGCAATGAGCGTACTGGGCATCGACGAAGTCACCTACGGCGTGGAGGACCTGGCCACCAGCGCACGCTTCTTCAGCGACTGGGGGCTGACCCAGGTCAGCACCGCCGAGGATGAAATCGTCTTCGAAACCCTCAACGGCTGCCGGGTGGTCCTGGCCGCCCTCGACAAGCCCGGCCTGCCGCCGGCCATCGAGCCGGGCTCGACCGTGCGCGAGGTGGTCTGGGGCGTGGCCAGCCAGGCCGACCTGGCGCTGTACAGCCAGCGCATCGCCAACGACCCGGGCTTCGTCGAAGGCAATGGCCGCATCGGCTGCACCGACCCCAACGGCCTGGCGATCCGCCTGCAGGTCACCCGCAAGCGTGTGCTCGAGCTCGAATGCAGCGGCCACAACACCTGGCAGACCAAGGGCCGGATCAACAAGGCAGCGCCGGTGTACGAGCGCGCCACGCCGATCGAGGTCGGCCACGTGGTGTTCTTCGTCACCGACGTCAACGCCTGCGAGGCCTTCTACCACGAGCGCTTCGGCTTCCAGGCCTCGGACCGCTACCCGAACCGCGGCGCCTTCCTGCGCACCGCCGAGGAAGGCGGCCATCACGACCTGTTCATGCTGCAGTTGCCGGCGCCGCGTGCCGGGCTCAACCACGTGGCCTTCACCGTGCGCGACGTGCACGAAGTGTTCGGCGGCGGCATGCACATCTCCCGGTGCGGCTGGGCCACCGAGATCGGCCCGGGCCGCCACCCGGTGTCGTCGGCCTTCTTCTGGTACTTCAAGAACCCGGCCGGCGCGCTGGTGGAGTACTACGCCGACGAAGACCAGCTGACCGGCGAGTGGCAACCGCGTGAATTCGAACCCGGGCCGACCGTGTTCGCCGAATGGGCGATCGCCGGCGGCCTCGACGGCAACACCCGGCGCCAGCAGCACGTCGAAGCGCCGCAAGGCAAATTCCTCACCGACAAACCCAAGAACAATTGAGGACCACCCCATGAGCAGTACCGAGGTTTACCTGCAACCGCATCAGGCGCGCAAACGCCCCAACACGCCGTTCGAGGACCTGCTCGGCGACTCCATCGAACGCGCCTACGGCAATGGCGTGAGCCAGCTGGGCGAACTGCTCGCTCACCTCAACCTGGCCGGCCCGCCCTGCCCGCTGACCAGCGGCGAGTGGACCGAAGACGCATTCCAAACCCTGATGGCACGGCTGGGCGAATGACCCGCTGGAGGTAGAACAAGATGAACATGCATGTCACCGTCGACCCTGTTGAGCAACACCTGGCCAATGGCCTGAAAGACCTGTGGTTCCCGGTATTGCCGTCGGAGCTGCTCACCGACCGGCCGCTGTCGCTGCGCCGCCTGGGCTACAAGATCGCCCTGTGGCGCGACAACGATGGCCGTGTCCACGCCCTCGAAGACCACTGCCCGCACCGCGGCGCGCCGCTGTCCCAGGGGCCGGTGCTGGGCGACCGCCTGCAGTGCCCGTACCACGGCGTCGAAGTGCGCTGCGACGGCACCGTCACCAAGGTGCCCGGCAGCCCGGGCTGCAAGCTCGAAGGCAGCCGCCCGACGCGGATGTTCCATACCCGCGAGGCGGCCGGAGCGATCTTCCTGTTCAACGCCACCGACCCGCACCTGGACATGCCGCCCGAGCTGGTGCTGCCCGAGCAGCTGACCTCGCCCGAGTGGAGCAGCTTCCTCTGCTACACCGAGTGGAAAGGCGACTACCGCTACGTGCTCGACAACGTCATGGACCCGATGCACGGCACCTACCTGCACAAGATGTCGCACTCGATGAGCGAGGGCGAAGCCACCGCCAAGTTCGTCACCCGCGACACCGAGCAGGGCTTCTTCTTCGAAAAGGAAGGCCAGCGCGGGGTCAACTTCGACTGGACCGAATTCCTCGACAACGGCTGCCACTGGCTGCGCCTGGAAATCCCCTACCCGAAAACCGGCGGCCCGGGCGGCAACTTCACCATCATCGGCAGCTACACCCCGAGCAGCCGCGCCCTGGCGGCGGTGTTCCACTGGCGCGCGCGGCCGCTGACCGGCTGGCAACGCGACACCTGGCGTTTCCTCTACAAGAACCGCCTGGAGGCGCGCCACTGGGCGGTGCTGGAGCAGGACCGGGTGCTGCTGGAGTTCATGGAGCCGGACGCCAACCAGCGCGAGAACCTCTACCAGCACGACCTCGGCGTGGTGCGCCTGCGCCGCTACCTGAAAGCCAAGGCCAAGGAACAGCTGGCCCTGATCGAAGCCAAACAACTGCCGTGAGGTGAGCGATGTCCAACGCATCCACAGTCAGCGCGCTGGTGCACACCCTGCGCCATGAGGCCGACGGCATCATCAGCGTCGAGCTGCGGCCCTGGGGCGACACCGTGTTCGCCCCGTTCGAGGCCGGCGCGCACATCGACCTGCACCTGCCCAATGGCCTGGTGCGCAGCTATTCGCTGCTCAATTCGCCCAGCGACCAGGGCCGCTACGTGGTCGGCATCCTGCGCGACCGCAGCAGCCGTGGCGGCTCGCGTTACGTGCACGAGCAGTTGCGGGTGGGCACCCAGCTGACCATCTCGCAGCCGCGCAACAACTTCGCCCTCGACAGTGGTGCCCGCCACAGCGTGCTGGTGGCCGGCGGTATCGGCATCACGCCGATCTACTGCATGTTCCGCCAGTTGCTGGCCCTGGGGCGCCCGGCCGAGCTGATCTACTGCGCCCGCTCGCGGCGCGAGGCTGCATTGCTCGAGCCTCTGGCGGCGCTGGGGGCCAAGGTGGTGTACCACTTCAACGACGAGAAAGGTTCGTTGCCGGACCTGGCGCATTACCTGGCCGGGCGCGCGGCGGACACGCATTTCTACTGCTGCGGGCCGACGCCCATGCTCGATGCCTTCGAGGCGGTGTGCGAGCAGCTGGGGTATGCGCATGCCCATATCGAGCGCTTTACCGCGGTGGAAGTGGCGGCGGCCGAGGATGCCCTGGACAGCTACAGCGTCGAGTTGAGCAAGAGCGGCAGGACGCTGCAGGTCGAGCCTGGGCTGAACCTCTTGGACGTGCTGCTGGAAGCCGGATGCGATATCGACCACAGCTGCCGTGAGGGCGTGTGCGGCTCCTGCGAGACGCGGGTGCTGGAAGGCGATATCGACCACCGTGACGGCGTGCTGAGCAAGGCCGAGCGTGCGGCCAACGGCTCGATGATGGTCTGTGTGTCGGGCTGCAAGAGCCGGCGCCTGGTGCTCGACCTCTGATCTGCCTGTAAGGGCCCTTTCGCGGGTAAACCCGCTCCCACAGGTACTGCGCACTATTTGAAACCTGTGGCGATCTTGTGGGAGCGGGTTTACCCGCGAAGAGGCCAGCACAGATAACACAAAACTAAAACAATAAAACCACCCCCAGTTTTCCCGCACAGCCATCCCTCGAAAACATCCCTGTAAAGGGGGGGCGGCTGCTGCCCGCGAAAACTGCCCCAACCTTGCAGGGCACAGCATGAACAGATACCTGATCACCCTCGGTCTGCTCGTCTCCAGTTGCACCACCCTGGCCGCCGAGCCCGGCCCGGCGGCCCCCGACCAGCCGCCCGGCACCCGCAAGCCCATCCCCCACATCAGTTGGCGCAGCGACGACGGCCAGAGCAGCCTGGACATCGGCGGCGCGCTGCGGGTCAACTACCGCGACGAGCACTGGGACACCACCGAGAACAACGGCCGCTTCCTCTTCGATACCTTCCGCCTCGACGTCCAGGCCCGCCACCGCCAGCTGTTCGCCGATGTCGGCTACTGGTTCCAGGACGACGGCAAGCGCGCCATCGACCGCGGTTTCGTCGGCTATCGCATCGACGAGCAGTCCAACCTGCAACTGGGTGCGCCGTTCAAGCCGTTCGGCCTGGAGCCGTATCCACAGTTCGGCTGGAGCTACCACATCCCGTTCTTCATGGGCTACGGCGTCAGCGCCGGCAGCGGCCTCAAGTACAGCTACAAGGACAGCGACTGGGACCTGCAACTGGGCTACTTCCCGCGCATGCTGCCCAGCGGCATCCGCTACTCGCCGGAAGTCGGCCGCTTTCGCGACCTGGACGACAACGCCGTGGCCTTCACCCAGTCGCGCCAGGACAACGAGAAGCGCAACCAGGTCAACGCCCGGGTCGCCCGCACCTTCATCGGCGAAGGCTGGAAAACCGAGCTCGGCGCCTCTGTCGCCGCTGCCGAGCTGTACAACGCCAGCACCCATGACGACGGCGACTACTGGGCGGCGGGCGTGCACGCCCTGGTCAACCGCGGCAACTGGACCGTCACCGGCCAGGCGATTCGCTATGAATACGACCCGCGCAACCCGGCGGGGGTCAGCGACGATGCGGTGCTGATGGGCGGCAACGGCCTGACCCCGGCCTACCTGATCGCGTCCAGGGCGACCATCGCCGCGCTCAACGTCGGCTACGACATCTACACGCCGGGCCTGGGGCAGTTGAAGAAGGTCAAGCTGTACAGCGACTACAGCCGGATGATGAAGGACAAGCGCGACTGGGACGATTCGCAGATGTTCACCGTCGGCGTGCAGTTCCTGGCGATGCCGGTCATGGCCTGGGTCGACCTGACCTGGGCGCGCAATGCCAACCCGTTTGGCGGGGCGGAAAATGGCACGGGGTGGACCAGTACCAACTCGGTGGGGAGCAATGACTGGTATTACCGGACCAACATCAATATCGGGTATTACTTTTGAGGGCCTGAGTGGCGCTTTGCGCCCCTTTCGCGACACAAGGCCGCTCCTACCGGGAACGCGGCGGTCTGTAGGAGCGGCCTTGCGTCGCGAAAGGGCTGCGAAGCAACCCCAGATCCCACAATGTCACAGACACACCAACCAAAGGGCATTAACATAGGCCGCCCACCTGCAGCTGACCCCGAACATGCCCTCCGACTACAAGATCGTGCTCTGGCGCCTGGAGCAGGACGCCAACGGCTACCCGCCGGCCTCGGTCGAAGGCCTCTGGGCCAAGCGCACCGCCACCGGCTACCAGGTCGACAGCACGCCCTTCTACGCCTACGGCATCGCCCCCGGCGACCTCATCAGCACCACCCAGGACGGCGAGCAGGTCTGGTTCCAGGCCCTGCAACAGAGCGGCGGGGCCTCGGTGTTTCGCATTCGGGTGAAGCTCGCTGCCGATGTCGAACAGGTGCGTATCGCATTGGAGGAATTCGGCTGCCCGTGCCACGCCGAGCCGGCAGTACGCATGCTGGCCGTCGAAGTACCGCCCACGCGAACCCTCGACACCCTGCTCTACTACCTGCTGACCCAGCGCGAAGCCGGCACCCTGGACTTCGAGGAAGGCGTGTTGCGCCACGCCATCCCCGAAGAGTTCCGCTAGGCCTCTACCAGACGCGCCGCCGGCTTGCGGAACACGAACAGCAGGCCGACCACGATCAGCCCCATGCCCAGCAGGCTCAGCGGCGCCAGGCGGTTACCGAAGATCAGCAAGTCCATCACCGCGGTCACCGCCGGCACCAGGTAGAACAGGCTGGTGACGTTGACCAGGTTACCCTTGGCGATCAACCGGTACAGCAACAGGGTCGCCAGCAACGACACCACCAGGCCCATCCACAGCAGCGCGCCGATGAAACCGCCGGTCCACTCGACATGCAGCGGTTGCAGCGGCGCGAACACGGCGCACAGGGCAAAGCCGGCGATGTACTGCAACGGCAGCGTGCCCATCGGGTTGTCGGTGATGCGCTTCTGCAGGATCGAGCCACAAGTCATGCTGGCCAGCGCCAGCAGGGCGAACAGCATGCCCAGCAGCGACACCCCGCTCAGGTTGATGCCCTGATAGACCACCATGACCAGCCCGCCCAGCCCCAAGCCCAGGCCGAACAAGCGGCTCCAGGAGCGCTGGCGCTCCATCAGCACCACGGTCAGGATCGGTTGCACGCCCATCACCGTGGCCATCACGCCGGGGGTGACGTGGGTGTTGAGCGCCAGCAGGTAGAAGATCTGGTAGGCGCCCAGCAGCACGCAGCCCGTCCCCAGGGCACGCAGGATTGCACCGCGGCTACGCGGCCAGCGCAGGCCCAGCAGCGGGCCGATCAGCAACAGGCCACTGAGGGCCAGCGCCGAACGCAGCAGCAGGAAGGCGAAGGGGCTGGCATGCGCCAGGCCAAGTTTGGACACGATCGCGCCACTGCTCCAGAGCAGGACGAACAGGCTGGTGGTGGCCGCCGAGGCCACGGATGCTTTGTTGAAGACAGACATGTATTGCCACCTGATATGAGGCGAAAAAGCCAGACGGCGGGCGTTTACTTCAAAGGGGGAAGGTGCCGGCCGTGTTCAGTAGGTTGCGTGTGCGAGGGGATGCGGCAACAAGCCGATCAGCCCAGCACGACCACGCAAGGAGGCGGAGCTACGCCGCCTACGACGCCACTGACAGGTGGTGGGTAGTGACTGATCATGGCCGGCTGCTGGCTGCCACACACGACCCTGCCGGCGACTGGCGCGAGGGCAAAGCTTGTGGTGGAAGGGATGGCGGGCATGATCGGGTCGGTCTTCAGAGAAGAGAAGTGTTTCGGAATATAGCGGTGAAACTGGAGATGGGCAATAGCCTGTTCCGGCCCTTTCGCGGGTAAACCCGCTCCCACAGGTACTGCACCGGTTTCAGAAACTGCGCGATCTCTGTGGGAGCGGGTTTACCCGCGAAAGGGCCAGGCCTGCAATCAGAACAACCAGCGGTACAACGCGTAGGCCACCACCACCGCCAGCACCGGCCGCAGGATGCGGTATGCCTTGGGATTGGCACGCTTGAACTGCTTCATGCGGGTGCTGATCTTGTTGCTGAAGCGCTTGCTCCAGGCATACGCCTGGTTGATCCCGCCCACACGCTCGTCGTCGGTATTCTGCGGCGCGGTGGCGCGGCCGAGGAAAGCGCTGACCTTGCGGTTCAGGCGGGTCATCAGCGGGCTGCTCAGCGGGCGCTCGATGTCGCAGAACAGGATCACCCGGGTCACGTCGGTCTCGTTCTTGACCCAGTGCACGTAGGTCTCGTCGAACATCACGTCCTCACCGTCGCGCCAGGCGTATGCCTGGCCATCGACATAGATGCGGCAAGCGTCGGAGTTCGGCGTCGACAGCCCCAGGTGGTAACGCAGGGAGCCGGCGAACGGATCGCGATGCGGGTTGAGGTGGCTGCCGCCGGGCAGCAGGGCGAACATCGCCCCCTTGACGTTGGGGATGCTGCTGACCAGTTCGACGGTTTTCGGGCACAGGGTTTCGGCCGATGGCAGCGGCTTGTCGTACCACTTCAGGTAGAAGCGCTTCCAGCCTTTCTTGAAGAACGAACCGAAGCCGGCGTCGTTGTCCTTCTCCGCGGCGCGGATGTAGCCCTCGTCGAACAGGCGCATGGCCTCTTCGCGGATCACCTGCCAGTTGTCCTTGAGCACATCCAGTTCGGGGAAGCGCTGGCGGTCCAGGTAAGGCTTGGACGGCACGCCGGAGAACAGGTACATCAGGCTGTTGTAAGGAGCGAACAGCGCCGAATGGTTGACGAACTGGCGCAATACCGGCAAGCGCGCCTTGCCGCGCAGGTGCACGTACAGCACGCTGCCGAAGAACACCAGCAGGACGCCCGCCTTGGCGAGGAAGGAAAAGGTCATGCAACACTCCTTGCAGAGGAAACAGGCCAGCGCTGCCTGCTACCGGAAAAATCATCCGGCCATCATAAACCTATCCCGCCCCGGTACAAACCACCTGGGCGGGAACTCATTCATGAAGATTCTGCAATAAACCAGGCCGCCGAACATTGCGCCGGATCAGCGACCGGCTCGATTACTGCTGGTTTTCCTGTTCGCTGAACAGGTCGCTGAACAGCATGCTGGAGAGGTAGCGCTCGCCCGAATCCGGCAGGATCACGACGATGGTCTTGCCCTGCATCTCCGGTTTCTCGGCCAGGCGCACCGCCGCCGCCATCGCCGCGCCGCAGGAGATACCGCAGAGGATGCCCTCCTCCTGCATCAGGCGGATGGCCATGGCCTTGGACTCTTCGTCGGTCACGGTCTCGACCTGGTCGACGATCGACAGGTCGAGGTTGTTCGGCACGAAGCCGGCGCCGATGCCCTGGATCTTGTGCGGGCTGGGCTTGAGTTCCTCGCCGGCGAGGGTCTGGCTGATCAGCGGCGAGGACACCGGTTCCACCGCCACCGACAGGATCGACTTGCCCTGGGTGTGCTTGATGTAGCGCGACACGCCGGTGATGGTGCCTCCAGTGCCGACCCCGGCGACCAGCACGTCGACCGCGCCGTCGGTGTCGTTCCAGATTTCCGGGCCGGTGGTCTTCTCGTGGATCGCCGGGTTGGCCGGGTTGTCGAACTGGCCTGGCAGGAAGTACCGGGCCGGGTCGGAGGCGACGATTTCATCGGCCTTCTCGATCGCACCCTTCATGCCCTTGGCAGGTTCGGTCAGCACCAGCTCGGCGCCCAGCGCCTTGAGCACCTTGCGCCGCTCCAGGCTCATGGAGGCCGGCATGGTCAGGATCAGCTTGTAGCCACGGGCGGCAGCGACGAACGCCAGGCCGATGCCGGTGTTGCCCGAGGTGGGTTCGACGATGGTCATGCCCGGCTTGAGCTTGCCGTTGCTTTCGGCGTCCCAGACCATGTTCGCGCCGATCCGGCATTTCACCGAATAGCCCGGGTTGCGCCCTTCGATCTTGGCCAGGATGGTCACCCCGCGCGGGGCGATGCGGTTGATCTGCACCAGCGGCGTGTTGCCGATGGAATGGGCGTTGTCTGCGTAGATACGGCTCATGGCAGGGTCCTTGACATGAAAAAAGCAGGGAAAGACCTCAAGGGTAAGCCCGCCCCGATAGCGCGTAAAGCCCGTTCGAACTCGCCCCGGCGGCCTGCGGTCAACCGCACAACCCGCGACGGAGAAGCTTGCGATGAGAGCCCGCTACCGCTGGCCGCTGATCGGCCTGGCCAGCTTGCTCGTGCTGCTGGTGGCGCTGCACCTGGCCCTGCCCTACCTGGTGCGCGACTACCTCAACGACAAGCTCGCCAACATGGGCGAGTACCGCGGCCAGGTCACCGACGTGGACCTGGCCTGGTGGCGTGGCGCCTACCAGATCAACGGCCTGAAGATCGTCAAGACCACCGGCAAGGTGCCAGTGCCGCTGCTCGATGCGCCGCTGATCGACCTGTCGGTGAGCTGGCATTCGCTGATCCACGACCAGGCCGTGGTGGCCAAGGTGACCTTCGTGCGCCCCGAACTCAACTTCGTCGACGGCGGCAGCAAGCAGGCTTCGCAGACCGGTCGCGGCACCAACTGGCGCCAGCAGCTGGAAAAGCTGCTGCCCATCACCCTCGACCAGGTGCGCATCGACAACGGTACCCTGACCTTCCGCAACTTCAACGCCCAACCGCCCGTCGACCTCAAGGCCACGCAACTGGTGGCCGACATCCGCAACCTGACCAACGTGCGCGACCAGAAGGGCCGGCGCGACGCCAGCTTCGACGCCAGCGCCCGGCTGCTGGGCGACGCCAAGGTCGAGAGCCGCGCCACCTTCGACCCGTTCAGCGACTTCGACGACTTCGAGTTCCGCCTGCGCGCCACCGGCATCGAGCTGCGCAAGCTCAACGACTTCTCCAGCGCCTATGGCAAGTTCGACTTCAATGCCGGGCACGGCGACCTGGTGATCGAGGCCCAGGCCGAGGATGGCCGGCTGCATGGCTATATCAAGCCGTTGTTGCGCGATGTCGACGTGTTCGACTGGCAGCAGGATGTGGAGAACAGGAACAAGAACATCTTCCGCTCGATCTGGGAAGCCATCGTCGGGGCCGGCGAGACGGTGCTGAAGAACCAGCCGAAAAACCAGTTCGCCACCCGTGTGGAGCTCAGCGGCAGCGTGCACCAGCAGAACATCAGTGCCTTCGAGGCGTTCTTGCAGATTCTGCGCAATGGCTTCATCCAGGCGTTCAATGCCCGCTACGAGCAGCCACCACCACAATCGGACTGAGACGGCGTGACGGGCCATTCAGGGACTGAATACCCGGTCTGCGTTTTCAGCTGCCGAGGGCCGCGTTATAGTCGGTTGCAAATCACAAACATCTGTTGCCTGGGCTGGCCCTTTCGCGGGTAAACCCGCTCCCACAGGGATTACGCTACCTGTGGGAGCGGGTTCACCCGCGAAGAGGGCGGTGCAGGTACACCACAGAGGAAAACCCGATGAAGTTCGAAGGCACCCGCGACTACGTCGCCACAGACGACCTGAAACTGGCGGTCAACGCGGCCATCACCCTCGAACGCCCGCTGCTGGTCAAGGGCGAGCCCGGCACCGGCAAGACCATGCTCGCCGAACAGCTCGCCGCCTCGTTCGGCGCGCGCCTGATCACCTGGCACATCAAGTCCACCACCAAGGCCCACCAGGGCCTCTACGAGTACGATGCGGTCAGCCGCCTGCGCGACTCGCAGCTGGGCGTGGACAAGGTCCACGATGTGCGCAACTACCTGAAGAAAGGCAAGCTGTGGGAGGCCTTCGAGGCCGACGAGCGGGTCATCCTGCTGATCGACGAAATCGACAAGGCCGACATCGAGTTCCCCAACGACCTGTTGCAGGAACTCGACAAGATGGAGTTCTACGTCTACGAGATCGACGAGACCATCAAGGCCAGGCAGCGCCCGATCATCATCATCACCTCCAACAACGAAAAGGAGCTGCCCGACGCCTTCCTGCGCCGCTGCTTCTTCCACTACATCGCCTTCCCCGACCGCAGCACCCTGCAGCAGATCGTCGACGTGCACTACCCGAACATCAGCCAGTCGCTGGTCAGCGAGGCGCTGGATGTGTTCTTCGACGTGCGCAAGGTGCCGGGCCTGAAGAAAAAGCCTTCCACCTCCGAGCTGGTCGACTGGCTCAAGCTGCTGATGGCCGACAACATCGGCGAAGCGGTGCTGCGCGAACGCGACCCGACCAAGGCCATCCCGCCACTGGCCGGTGCCCTGGTGAAGAACGAGCAGGACGTACAGTTGCTCGAGCGCCTGGCCTTCATGAGCCGGCGCGGCAACCGCTGACAGGAGCCGGCCATGCTGCTCAACCTGTTCAATGAAATGCGTGCGGCCAAGGTGCCGGTGTCGGTGCGCGAGCTGCTCGACCTGCACCAGGCGCTGCAAAAGCGCGTGGTGTTCGCCGACATGGACGAGTTCTACTACCTCGCCCGCGCCATCCTGGTGAAGGACGAACGCCACTTCGACAAGTTCGACCGGGCCTTCGGCGCCTACTTCAAGGGCCTGGAGAACCTCGACCAGCACATCGAGGCACTGATCCCGGAAGACTGGCTGCGCAAGGAGTTCGAGCGCTCGCTCAGCGCTGAGGAGCGCGCGCAGATCCAGTCGCTGGGCGGCCTGGACAAACTGATCGAGGAATTCAAGAAGCGCCTCGAAGAGCAGAAGGAGCGCCACGCCGGCGGCAACAAGTGGATCGGCACCGGCGGCACCAGCCCGTTCGGCTCGGGCGGTTTCAACCCCGAGGGCATCCGCGTCGGCGAGGCCGGCAAGCGCCAGGGCAAGGCGGTCAAGGTGTGGGACCAGCGCGAGTACAAGAACCTCGACGACCAGGTCGAGCTGGGCACGCGCAACATCAAGCTGGCCCTGCGCCGGCTGCGCAAGTTCGCCCGCGAAGGCGCCGCCGAGGAACTGGACATCGACGGTACCATCGACCACACCGCACGCGACGCTGGCCTGCTGAACATCCAGATGCGCCCGGAACGGCGCAACACGGTGAAGCTGCTGTTGCTGTTCGACATCGGCGGCTCGATGGACGCCCACGTCAAGGTCTGCGAGGAGCTGTTCTCGGCCTGCAAGACCGAGTTCAAGCACCTGGAGTACTACTACTTCCACAACTGCGTGTACGAATCGGTGTGGAAAAACAACCTGCGCCGTACCTCGGAGCGCTTTGCCACCTTCGACCTGCTGCACAAGTACGGTGATGACTACAAGGTGGTGTTCGTCGGCGATGCGGCCATGGCGCCCTACGAGATCACCCAGCCGGGGGGTAGCGTCGAGCACTGGAACGAAGAGGCCGGGTATGTGTGGATCCAGCGCTTCATGGAGAAATTCAAGAAGATCATCTGGATCAACCCCTATCCCAAGCAGGCCTGGGATTACACGGCTTCGACCCACCTGGTGCGGGATCTGATCGAGGACAAGATGTATCCGTTGACCTTGCAGGGGTTGGAGGAAGGGATGCGCTACCTGTCCAAATGATGTCAGGCCTCTTCGCGGGCAAGCCCGCTCCCACAGGCTCAGTGCTTGCCTGACCTGTCGCTAATCCTGTGGGAGCGGGTTTACCCGCGAAAGGGCCAGTAGCCTCACAACCACCGGCCCAGGTAAACCTGCTGCTCCCGCCAGGCCTCATCCTGCACCACCGCCCTGAACCGCACCACAGTCCCCGGCATGCACTGCGCCAGCTGCGCCAAGGCCAACGGCGTCAACGCCCCCAACCGCGGATACCCGCCAATGGTCTGCCGGTCATTGAGCAGCACGATCGGCTGCCCATCCGGCGGCACCTGCACCGCCCCCAGCGGAATCCCTTCTGAAATCATCGGCGCCCCCTGGTAGACCAGCTGCGGCCCGAGCAGGCGGATGCCCATACGGTCGGCACGACTGTCCAGCGTCCAGTCCCGATTGAACGCCTCGAACAGACTGGTGCCGCTGAAATCGCCGATCTGTGCGCCCATGACCAGGTCGAGCAGCGGTCTTGCCGCGTAGCTCGGACGCAACGCCTCAGCCACGTCGCGCAGGGCCGGTGACTCGCCGGCAAATCTCAGCCTCTGCCCTTTTTCGATCGCCGCGCCTCGCCCATCGACCCCGCCCAGTTCTTCACGCACGACCGTGGCGCAACTGCCCAGCACAGCCTCGCCCCGAAAACCGCCCGGCGCCGCCAGATACGCCCGCACCCCCTGCTTCGGCTGCTTGAGGGTCAAACGCTGCCCCTTGCCCAGGGTGAAACTGCGCCAGGGCAGCAGCGGCTCGTCATCGACACGCGCATCCAGATCGGCCCCGGCCAGCGCCAGCACGCAATCCTGCTCGGCCACCAGGGCAAAACCACCCAACGCCACTTCCACCACCGGCGCCCCCAGCGGGTTGCCCAGCAGCCAGTTGGCCCAGTGCATCGCCACCCAGTCCAGCGCCCCGCCCTGGGTCACGCCCAGGTGACGCACGGCAAAGCGCCCGGCATCCTGCAACTGGCACAGCGCGGTGCTGGCCTCGATCCTCAACTGCTTCATCCTTGCGCCTCCACATCGCCACCCAGGGCCAGGAACTCGTCACGCGACACCGCCACGAATCGCACCCGGTCGCCCGGCTGCAACAGGCTGTAGCCCTCGCGTTCACGGTCGAACAGGCGCACCGGGGTGCGCCCGATCAGGTTCCAGCCCCCTGGCGACACGGCGGGATAGGCCGCGGTCTGGCGCTCGGCGATGCCGACGCTGCCGGCCGCCACGCGCTTGCGCGGGGTGCTCAGGCGCGGGCTGGCCAGGCGTTCGTCGACCAGCCCCATGAAGCCGAAACCGGGGGCGAAACCGAGGGCGAACACCGGGTATTCGCGCTCGCTGTGCAGGCGCACCACCTCGGCTTCGCTCAAACCGCTGCGGGCCGCCAGCAGCGGCAGCTCGGGGCCGACGCTGGCGTCGTACCACACCGGGATCTCGTGGCGCCGGCCACCACTGCCGGTGTCCGGCTGCAGGTCCTCGAGCGCCCGGGCGATCAGCGTCCTCGCCTCTCCCGGCGGCAGGTCGAACTGCACCATCAGCGTGGTGTAGGACGGCACCAGGTCCACCAGCCTCGCGCCGAACGCCGCACTCAGCCGC
Organism: Pseudomonas sp. NPDC089401; assembly: GCF_044749485.1. Classification (NCBI taxonomy): domain Bacteria; kingdom Pseudomonadati; phylum Pseudomonadota; class Gammaproteobacteria; order Pseudomonadales; family Pseudomonadaceae; genus Pseudomonas; species Pseudomonas sp. NPDC089401. The sequence goes on from NZ_JBIVIA010000006.1 coordinate 188,194, forward strand.
TGGCTGGCGGCAAGCATCCACGGCATGTTGGCCTCGTCGATGCGGTCGAACAGGCGCACCATCAGGCTGTCGATGGCCACCACTTCGATACGCGGCTTCATCGCGCCTCCAGCGCATCGAGGGCCTGGCGGATCTGCCGCACGGCCGCCACCGAGCTTTCGTTGTCGCCATGCACGCAGAGGGTGCTGGCCTCGAGCCTCAAGGCGCTGCCATCGTCGGCCAGCAGGGTTTCGCCACGGGCCAGGCGCAGGGCCTGCTCGACCACCTGCGCCGGGTCGTGGTGCACGGCGCCCGGCAGGCGCCGGGAGACCAGGTGGCCGCTGGCGGTGTAGGCGCGGTCGGCGAAGGCCTCGAACCACAGCGGCACGCCGATTTCATCGCCCAAAGCCTGGGCGGCGCGGTTGTCGGCGGTGGCCATGAGCATCAGCGGCAGGCCGCTGTCGTAGGCCGCCACTGCCTCCAGCACGGTGCGCAGCTTGCGCGGGTCGGCCATCATGTCGTTGTACAGCGCGCCGTGGGGCTTCACGTAGGCCACCCGACCACCCAGCACCTTGCAGATGCCGTCGAGGGCGCCGATCTGGTAGTGCAGCAGGTCGCGCACCTCTTCATCGCTGCAGGCCATGGAGCGGCGGCCGAAGCCGACCAGGTCCGGGTAGGCGGGGTGCGCGCCGATGGTCACGCCGTGCTCCAGCGCCAGGGCCACGGTGCTGCGCATGATGCCCGGGTCGCCGGCGTGGTAGCCGCAGGCGATGTTGGCGCAGTCGATGTACGGCATCACCTCGGCATCCAGGCCCAAGCGCCAGTTGCCGAAACTCTCGCCCATGTCGCAATTGAGTAGCAGGGGTTTCACCAGACGTGCTCCCGTGTCGATGTTCATAGGCCTACCTTACCGCGCCTGGAGTTGTTTGCCGCGGGTTTCCGGCAGGCTCAGCGCCGCCACGATCACCACGCCATAGGACACTGCGGAGAACACGCCGATGCCCAGGCCAAGCGGCACCTTTTCGCCGAGCAGGCCGATCAGCAGCGGGAACATCGCGGCGATGACCTTGCCGACGTTGTAGCAGAAGCCCTGGCCCGAACCGCGCACCCGGGTCGGGAACAGTTCGGTGAGAAACGCCCCCATGCCGCTGAAGATGCCCGAGGCGAAAAAGCCCAGCGGGAAGCCCAGCCACAGCATCACGCCATCGCTGACCGGCAGTTGCGTGTACAGCAACACGATCACGAACGAACCCACGGCGAACAGGATGAAGTTCTTCTTGCGGCCCAGCAGGTCGGACAGGTACGCGCTGACCACATAGCCGATGTAGGAACCGACGATCACCATGGCCAGGTAGCCGCCGGTGCCGAGCACGCTCAGGCCGCGTTCCTGCTTGAGGAAGGTCGGCAGCCACGAAGTGATGGCGTAGTAGCCGCCCAGCGCGCCGGTGGTCAGCAGCGAGGCGCGCACGGTGGTCCAGAGCATCCCCGGGGCGAAGATCTCGTAGAAGTGCGACGGCGCCTCGGCCTTCTCCCCCGCCTTGGCCTGGCGATACACTTCCGGGTCCTTGACCAGGCGGCGGACGAAGATCACGAAGATCGCCGGCACCAGCCCCAGCAGGAACAGTGCGCGCCAGGCCTGCTCCGCTGGCAGGTAGCTAAACAGCAGCGCGTACAGGATCGCCGTCAGGCCCCAGCCGATGGCCCAGCCCGACTGCACCATGCCCACCGCCTTGCCGCGGTCCTGGGCGCGGATCACCTCGCCGATCAGCACCGCACCGGCGGTCCACTCGCCGCCGAAGCCGAAGCCCATCAGGGTGCGGGCGATCAGCAGTTGCTGGTAGTTCTGGGCGAAGCCGCAGAGGAAGGTGAAGAAGGCGAACCACAGCACCGTCAGTTGCAGGGTGCGAACGCGGCCGATGCGGTCGGAAAGGATGCCGGCAACCCAGCCGCCGATGGCCGAGGCGATCAGCGTGCTGGTGTGGATCAGCCCGGCCTCGGCGGTGCTGATGCCCCAGAGCATGATCAGCGTGGGGATGACGAAGCTGAGCATCTGCGTGTCCATGCCGTCCAGGCCATAGCCGATCTTGCAGCTCCAGAAGGTTCGTCGTTGCTGGCTGTCGATGTCGCGGTACCAGGCGAACGGCCCGCTCGAAGGGGGGGATTGCACCTGTTGCTGCACGCCGCTTGGGTTCATGCTTGCCTCGGCTTGTTGGTATTGTTTTATGGGCGACGTCGGGCGTCGCGGCCTGGGCGTCATGTTCAGAGCCCGCGCCAGCGGCGTCCAACGAGAAAAACCGCCGGTCTGGAACAAGAAAAACTGATCATGAACCTTCGTTTCCTCGAAACCTTCGTCTGGGTCGCCCGGCTCAAGAGCTTTCGCCTCACCGCCGAGAAGCTGTTCACCACCCAGGCCTCGGTGTCCAGCCGCATCGCCGCGCTGGAGGCCGACCTTGGGGTGAAACTGCTGCTGCGCGACTCCCGCGGCGTGAGCCTGACGCCGGAAGGCGGCAAGGTGCTGGAGTATGCCGAGCGCATGCTCGACACCGCCAAGGCGATGAAACAGTCGCTGGACAGCGACCGGGCCAAGCTCGGGCGCATTCGCGTCGGGGTGATGGACACGGTGATCCACACCTGGATGAGCGCGCTGGTGGCGGAGCTGACCGAGCGCTACCCGCAGGTGGAGATCGAGCTGGTGGCGGACACCGCGCTGAACCTGCGCGAGCAGTTGCAGAAGGGCTTTCTCGACGTGATCCTGCAGACCGACCTGCTGCGCGAGCAGTCGATCCGCAGCCTGGACCTGGCGCGCTACCCGATGGGCTGGGTGGTCGCGGCAGGCTCCGTGCACCACCGCGACTACGCCTCGCTGGCGGAGCTTGGGCGCGAGCGGATCATGACCTTCTCGAAGAACTCGCGGCCGCATCAGGAAGTACTCAGCCTGCTGCAAGGCGCGGGGGCCGAGGCACCGCGGTTGAATTGCGTGAACTCGGTGGCGGCGATTACCCGGCTGTTGCGCGATGGGTTCGGGATCGGGGCGTTGCCGCCGGCATTGGTGGACGCCGAGCTGGGTCGCGGGGAGCTGGTGCTGCTGGAAGGCTTGCAGCCGCCGCCGAGCCTGGAGCTGGTGGTGGCCTGGCAGACCGGGGTGGCCTTGGTGGACGAGGTGGTCGGGGTGTGCCGGCAGGTGCTGGAGCGCTATGCGCGGGATGTGGGTGGGCAGCGGATTGTGTTGGTCTGAAGGTTCAGTTTTGGTTGTGCCGGCCCTTTCGCGGGTAAACCCGCTCCCACAGGTATGGAGCAGCTCTCAAAGGCTGCGATATCCCTGTGGGAGCCACAGGTATGGAGCAGCTCTCAATGGCTGTGATATCCCTGTGGGAGCCACAGGTATGGAGCAGCTCTCAATGGCTGTGATATCCCTGTGGGAGCCACAGGTATGGAGCAGCTCTCAAAGACG